>NZ_JAAVBE010000019.1 GCF_014803725.1 Desulfovibrio sp. | reverse complement strand
TCAACCGAGTTCATCCAGACACCTTGCAAGTCATCCAGCCTCACAAGGGCTTTGACATCGAAGCAGCCCACAAGATTGTGGCGCTGATCGAGAAAAAGCAGGGATGGCAGCCGCAGAAGGAGGCCAGGTATCGTGTGGACGAAAATAATCAGGTGGTCCGCAACGAACTGAGGAAGAAGCAGCCGCCATCCAGCAAGGCGCAGGATTTTGAAAATTTCACGGGCGAAAAATCGGCCCAGCGAATTGCCCAGCAGCGGGGCCGAAAAATCTTGGAGGAGGCCCGGTCATGGCAAGAACTGCACGACGGATTAAGAGAGGTTGGGCTACGCTTTGAACGAAAAGGCTCCGGCGGCATTGTCTTTGTTGGCGACAAGGCCGTAAAAGCCTCGTCCATTGACCGCCGGTTCAGCATGGCAAAGCTCTGCAAAAGGCTTGGGGAGTTCATAGCTGGCGAGTATGACGCACTCATCCCCAAGATTGAGCCGGAGCCGGTCAGCAGAATAGCAGAGGATCAATGGAGGGAATACAGGAAAGCGCGGCTTATAGAAGCTGAACGCTGGAAAGTGCAAAAAGCCGAGTTCCTGAAACAGAATGCGGCAGAGATTGCCGTATTCAAGGCAAAGCAGAAAGAAAGGCGTAAACAGGCATACGCCAATCTTGCCCTCCATGGCGAGGAATTTGTCAGCATTGCCAAGTTTTTTCTGCCATTCCAGCAAAGCCAAGAGCTCATGGACCAGAGACGGAAATTGGCAAAAATGCCCAAAATGGCTTGCGGCCGCTTCAAGGATTGGCTCCGACAGCGCAGCCCATGGCTTGCGGACATATGGCGGTTACGGCGTACCCTCCAGCCAGGCACCGAGTATGGGCATTTTCATGAAGGCTATTTCCCCAGAATTGGGAAACTGCAAAGGCCGGTAGTACCCTATCGTGAAATGGTGAGACGCCGCTATGCAGATATGAAAGTTGGCGTGTCAAGGCTGGAGGTCATGCTCGCACTGCATTTGCGCTGTGCCGGGTATCTCCGCAAGCAGGTGGAGGAGGAAATGCAGAGACACACCCTCGTCCCTCTCCAGTCTGATCCACTTGCGCCAAAACTTACCTACCTGCAAAGGGTACTCGACTATGCCTTTGGTGCCCACGGAGATAAAATTATCCTTGATAACCACATTGGAAAGCCGGATGTGGAGAGGTTCAATAAGGAGGCAGGAATAATTGAATATTACTCTAAATATGCTGTAGATTCGGAAAATCAGAGAATGAAAAATTGGCAATCTGGTAAAATGACATAATTGGAAACGAATCTTAATTGAGTATTAATTATATCAATGCAAAGTGTAATACATATTTCGTTGATATGTGGTATTTCACGCTTGGCTGCAAAGGCCGGCCGTTCTCAGGAACTCGAGGTCTCAGAACCTGCGGAGAGAACTGCGTACTCGCTCAACTCCCTCCTGACGCTTTCAGGGATTTCAAGGCAGGATTCGATGCAATCAATAAAATTTGCAAGCGCAGGCGGCGTTTGATCACGGTAGACAAACCAAGTGTAACTCAGGATATTCAAGCCTGGCAGATAACGAAATTCTACATTTGAATAAAAGGAGTATTCTGCAGGAGAACAGGAAAACAGCTCCATACAGTTGGGCAAAAGGGCCATACCCACACCTGAGCTTACCAACCAGAATGCCGTTGAGCGGCGTCGCACAGACATGAGGACATTTCCCTCACCTGCAAAAAAATTTTCCCACCAGTCTTCTAGCAGCTTCACCATCTCGCTCGTTTCATCTGTTTCGCCAAACTTGCGTTTAATGAACGGCTCCCGAAGCAGGTCTTCGCGCCTGATTTCCTTAAGTTTTGTCAGGGGATGCCCAGCTGGCATGGCCAGTTTTATGGGGCCCATCATGATAGGGATAGCCCGCAGGCCTTGGGGAAACTCCATGTTTTCCCTACCGGTGATCAGCGCTGCGTCCAAACTGCCTGACTGGACGCTCTCCATGGTCTCACCGGGATAGAGCTCGTTTACCTGCACCTCCACAGAGGGGTGACGCTCCTTGAGAAGAAGCAATGGCCGTGACAGTCGCTTCAGCTCCGTCACGTCGCCATACCCAATCCTGATGGTGCCTTCACTCCCCCGGAAGTAGGCACTCACTCTTGCTGATAGATTATTGGTATCTTTCAGTAGCTTGCGACCTTCGCTCTGCAGCAGTCTCCCCGCCTCAGTGAGAAAAATGCCCCGCGCTGTACGAACAAACAATGTTCCTCCCAGCTCTCGCTCCAAGGCGGCTATCTGGTTGCTCAACGCCGGCTGGGTAAGGTTGAGGAACCGGGCCGCACGGCCAAAATGCAGCATTTCCGCAAGCGTAAGAAAGGAATTCAAGAGGCGATATTCCATCCCTCCCTCCTTGGCGGCTATGTGAAAATATGCTCAACGGTATAAAAAATGCGCGGAGGGCGCAATGGCTGCGACTCCAGTAAATATTTTCATGTATCATGTGGAAAACATTTACATAAATACCAATTAAGGCACGTACTTGAATCAGGTGCCATCCGGAGTTCGTGGCGGGGTACCGGGCGATCGGCCGCCAAGAGCACGCGATAAAAATCCTTTATTGACCAAAAAGAAATAGAAATTGGTCAGCCAGGTGGAAGATGTATAAAAAAATCACAAACAGCCCATACAGGGCGACATACATCTGAAAGGAGAAAGAGGATGATCATTGACTCCCGAAACCGGCCGCCGACGCAGGAATACCTTGCCTCAACCATCACCCTTGCTGATTTCACGCGCGAGATGCACCGCGGTTTCAGCGTGCCCAAGGCGGAATCCGTGAAAAAGGAATCCATGGATCTGTACTGGGAGGAAATGAACGACGCCGGCATCACCGTCGCCTGCGCGCCCGCCCGTTGGGGCGCCGGGCCTGACCCCATCGTCAGCCCGCAGGAAGTTGTGCGCGTCCAGACGGAGAACCCCAAGAGGATCATCGGCGCCATTGCCGTCAATCCCTGCGAAATGGAAAAATCCATGCAGATGATTGACCAATATGTCGTCAACGGGCCCATCATCGCCGTGAACCTGGAGCCGACCAACGGCGGCACGCCCATGCTTTATGACGACAAGCGCGTCTACCCTCTCTACGATTTCCTGCAGGAAAAGGAAATCCCGGTCTTTTTGCAGCAGGGGGGCGTCATCGGCCCCGACATCAGCTATAACAGCCCGGAACGGCTGGACAAGATGCTTGCGGATTTTCCCAAGCTCACTGTCATCGACATCCATGCCGGTGCCCCCTATGTGGATGCCACCATTTTCTGCGCATACAGGCGGCCTAACCTGTACCTCAGTGCGGATATGTATCTCATCAACACCCCGTTCACGGGCCGCTACATTGATGCGGCCAACAGCATGCTTTCACGCCAGTTCGTTTTTGGCACATCCTACCCCTTCATCCCCATGAAGGACGCCATGGAACTCTGGTACAAGATGGGCGTGAAGAAAGAGCTCCTCTCGCAGATCATGTGCGACAATATCGCACGCGCCCTGCGTCTTGACCTCGCAGCCTACCTTTAATTAATCGTTTAACCATCCGTCGGCCCGGCCGATCCGGGCCGGCGGATGCGGGGAAGTCCGCGCCATGCCGGGCGCCCCGCGCGCAGAACCGCGCAAGATTTTGATAGCTACCGCCGGCAGACGGATTTGCCTGAAAAATCCGGCGAAGGTTCCCAGCCTCGACCCTGCTTCGCCGCAGGGGAAATTCCCGGCGCAAAGCCATGTGCCCCCCTGCAAATGGAGGCCTCCATGAAAAAGTTTCTTCATTACATCGATGCCGCAAGCGACTGGATCGGCATGTTCTTTCTCTGCGTGATGTGCGTCGTCATCCTCCTGCAGATCGTAGCCCGCTATGCGTTAAATAATGCCATGGCATGGCCGGAGGAGATCGCCAGGTTCTCCTTTGTCTGGGCGACGTACTTCGCCATCAGCATCTGCATGAAGGACGAAAGCCATCTGCGCATCACCCTCATTCAAAGCCTCATCAGCAAAAAGGCGGCCAGATATATCGATCTCTTCTGTATGGGACTGAACATCCTTTTCTTTGCCGTATGCACCTGGCTTTCGCTGGATATGACGCTGAAAGTGCAGGAGATGGGCCAGGTGGCGGTCTCCATCCCGGTGCCGGTGTACCTGGTCTGGATAGGTATCCCCCTGGGCTGCGCTGTTACCCTTGTCCAGTCTGTGCGCGATTTTGTGCGCATCAGGGCCCGGAAAGCGGAGCAGGAGGGGGAATAAGATGGATCCCGTCATCGTAACCGCCATAGTTTCCCTCGTCCTCGTCTTCCTCAGCGTGCCCCTGGGTGTGAGCATCGGCTTTGGCGTCCTCGCCGGGCTGTGGGCTGGCGACATGCCCTTCATCCTGTTTACCCAGAGGCTGTTCAACACCTTCGATTCGTTCCCCATCATGGCCATCCCCTTCTTCCTGCTGTCCGCGGAGATCATGTCTCAGGGGACCTTGGCGGACAAGCTCCTGAATTTTTGCCGCGCCATGTGTGGGCACATCCGGGGGGGCCTTGCGCATATCTCCATCATCACCTCCCTGTTTTACGGAGCCCTCTGCGGTTCCGCTGCGGCCGCCGTGGCGGCGGTGGGGGGCATGATGATCCCGGCCATGGAAAAGGATCACTACCCTCCAGCCTTCTCCACGGCGCTGAACTGCGCAAGCGGCTGCCTTGCCAACATCATTCCCCCGTCCATTGCGTTTATCCTCTATGGCTCCTTCGGGGGAGTTTCGGTATCTGACATGTTCATCGCCGGTGTCATTCCGGGCATCGTGGTGGCCCTAAGTCTGATGGTCGCGGCGGCTATCATCATTGCCCGCAAAGGCTACGGACGCCTACTGCCCCGTGCCACTGCCAGGGAAAAATGGGAAGCCGCCCGGCGAGCCCTGCCCTCCCTTGGCGTTCCCGTCATCGTTCTTGGCGGCATTTACGGGGGCCTTGTCACTCCCACCGAGGCCGGCGTGCTCGCCGTGTTCTATTCCCTGCTGGTGGAGGGCCTTTCCGGTTCCCTGAACCGCACCGTATGCCGCCGCGTGCTGGTAAAAACCCTCAACACGCTGGGCATGTTCTTCCTTATCCTTGTCATGGCAAACGCCTTGGGCACGTTCATGCTCTACCTGAACATCCAGGAGAGCATCATCACCGCCATGCGCGACATGACGACCAATCCCTATATCTTCATGCTCATCATGATCGCCTTTCTCCTGTTTATCGGGACCTTCCTCGAAGCCACGGCAATCATCCTCATCCTTAGCCCGCTCCTGGTGCCGCTGGTGGTGAGCTACGGCATCAATCCGGTCCATTTTGGCATAGTGATGATCTGCTGCACCTGCATCGGACTGCTGACGCCGCCCATGGGCACCAATCTTTTTGTCGGGAGCAGCATTACCGGGCTTTCGGTCATCACGCTATCCCGGGCAATCCTCCCCTTCGTGGGAGCGATGATCCTGGCAGCGTTGCTCATCGCCTATGTTCCCTGGTTCTCGCTCGCGCTGCTCTAACCCAGCATCTGCATATACGCGCATGGAGCCGCGCGGATTCGCCATGCGCCCACAAGGCAACCCTAACTGTCGGAGGTCACGCAATGCGTATCTTTAACCGCTTCTGTCTGCTCGCAGTGGCTCTGCTTCTGTCGCTGCCTTTTGTCCAGGATGCCACAGGCGCGCCCATCGTGTTGAAAGCTTCTCTCCTCCAGCCCGAGGGCGACCCCTCGGTCATCGCTTTCCGCGACGGCTTTAAAAAAATATTTGAGGAGAAAACCGGCGGCAAATACCGTATCGATATTTTCACCGGGGGTGCGTTGGGCAATTGCGATGCGGTGGTGCAGGGTATCCAGTTCGGCACATTGCAGTTCGCCACCGAGAGCCTGGCGAATTTTTCGCAGTTCAATCCGGAACTCGGCGTGTTTGACCTGCCCTATCTGATTCCTGACCGCGAAAGCCTCACCAAAGTATTTAAGAGCCCGGTGGGCCAGCGGCTTTTCAGCAAGATTTCGGACAAGGGCATCGACGTGCTGGATTTCTGGCTGAGCACCTATCGCGCGATTTGCTCCACCATGCCCATCTACACACTGGAAGACGCCCAGGGCAAGAAGATCCGCACAACCAATTCCAGGTGGCACATGGAGGCCGTCAAGTCCCTTGGCATGAGCCCCACGCCCATGGCGCCCACGGAAATCATCACCGGCCTGCAGCAGGGCGTCATCGCCGGCACGGATACGGAATACCCCAGCATCATCTCCTGGCACTTCATCGACGCCGCCAAGAACGTCACCCTCAGCGACCACATGCCCTGCGCGTGGCTGCTCTTCACGAGCAAGAGCTGGCTGAACAAGCAGTCGCAAGAAGTGCAGGACGCCGTGGCGGAAGCGGTTATCGCCTTCAACAAGGTGCTGGTGGAGCAGTATGACATCCAGATTGACCGGACGCTGAAGGAGATCGNGGAAAAGTACAACGGCAAGGTCATCCGGCTCTCGCCCGAGGAGCGGCAGCGCTGGATAGAGAAGAGCCGCCCCATGTACGACACCCTGCCCGACAACATGAGGAAGCTCGCGCAGGAAATCAGGGAGGTCCTGAAGTAGAGGCTCGGGGGGAGGGAGGGCAGTCCCTCCCTCTTTTTTATGCCCCTGTGTTGCCCTCTGTATACCCACTCATGCGCATGGAGGTAACATGCTGGACAATGTGTTTAAACCGCTNACTATTCGCGGTAAGGTCATCAAGAACCGGCTTGTNGTGCCNCCCATGGTNACCGACTANTGNACGCCCGACGGCAAGGCGACNGAAAGATACATNCGNTACCATGAAGAAAAAGCCAANGGCGGCTGGGGCCTCATCATCACCGAAGACTACGGCATTGACCCCAGGGGCAGAGGATTCAAGGCCACAGCCGGNCTTTGGAACGACGAACAGATTCCGAGCCACCGGGAATTTGTGGAACGCATCCATCAGCACGGGACGGTCATCCTCGCGCAAATCTATCACTGCGGNCGTCAGACCAACAGGGGCGCCATCAATGCCGCACCNGTNGCGCCTACCGCCATTGCCTGCCCATTCGGAACCGANGTNCCTGACGAGCTCACAACGGAGCAGGTCAAGGCAATCATCCAGGAGTTCATNGACACGGCCTGGCGCTGCAAGCAATGCGGCTTTGACGGCATCCAGATCCACGGCGCCCATGGCTACCTGNTCNGCGAANTCCTCTCNCCCTACACCAACAAGCGTACCGATGAATACGGCGGCAATTTCCTGAACCGCGCACGCTTTGCGCTGGAGATAATCCGGGGTATCCGCNAGAAATGCGGCGAGGACTTCATCATCGACATGCGCATCTCCGGNCAGGAACTGGTTGAGGGCGGCCTGACGTTGGAAGACATGAAGGCGCTTGTTCCGCTGCTTGAGGAGGCTGGACTGGACATGATCCATGTTTCCGCCGCNGTNTACCTNTCGGTGGAGGACAATATCCCGCCNGCGGCCACACCCCATGCCTTCATTTCGGACTGGGCGAAGGAAATCAGGAGCGTGTGCCATATCCCGGTCACCACGGTGTCGCGCATCAACGATCCCCATATTGCTGAGAGNCTGCTCCGCCANGGAAAATGCGACCTNGTGGCCATGGGCCGNGCATCGCTCGCTGANCCGGCGCTNCCGCGCAAGGCCCAGGCCGGCGAGTTTGAAGATATCCGCCATTGCATCGCCTGCAACGACGGGTGCGTGGGCGTGCTCTTTACCGATAACCCCATCCGCTGCGTNCTCAATCCCGAGNTGGGNCGCGAGCATGANGGNGGCGTGAAGCGGACGGACAAGCCCATGAAGGTGGCTGTGGTCGGCGCNGGCCCNGCNGGCCTGACAGCGGCGATTACTGCNGCGCNNGCTGGNCACNNGGTGGANGTCTANGAAAAAACGGANCGNGCCGGNGGTCAGTTTTATCTNGCGGCNATTCCTCCNTGCAAGGGNGAGATTGCCGATTTTATCCGCTGGCAAAAGAAGCAGTGTGAAAAACTGGGCGTAAAGATCAATTATGCCACCGAGNCNACGCCCGANATGCTGAAAGAAAAAAAGACGGATCAGGTTATCCTGGCAACNGGCGCTCAGCCTGCCATGCCTCCCATTCCGGGCATTGACAACAGNAATGTCCAATCCTTCAAGGATGTGCTTCTGGGCAAATGCCTGCCGGGNAAGAACTGTGTGGTCATCGGCGGCGGCCAGGTCGGGGTGGAGACGGCACATTTTCTCGCGCAGATGCTGAGAAATGTGACCGTTCTGGAAAAGCTNCCGGANATCGCTGCAGACGAGCCCCTCGGGCCGCGCATAAAGCTNCTGAAGAATCTGAAAATGCGCAATGTNGCCCTGCGCCCGGAAATGACAGTGAGCGAAATAACANCNGATTCGGTAATAGCGNGCAACTCTCGTGGAGANACGGAGGTGTTTCCTGCAGATACAGTCGTGATTGCCACGGGCTCAAAGGCNTACAATCCCTTGCAGCAGCCCCTCGAGGAAGCCGGCTTTAATGTTAAGGTCATAGGGGANGCGCTCAAGCCCGGCAAAGTCATGGACGCGACCACGCAGGGATACGACGCTGGAAGAAATCTTTAACAGAAAATGCCAAGGCGTAAACGCCTTGGCATTTTCTATAGGCACAAAAAATCTTTAACCATTCAAGATGGACTTACGTGTAGTAGTTTAGACTTGATCTGACAGTTTGCTCCGTCTTGGTGGATATCCCTGTCCGATTAGTTTAGCTGTCCGACCTTTTCCTCCCAGAGTCTTTTCCCGTCAAGCAGGGTTTGCAAGGGCGTTCTGCCGCAGCACATCTTGCCCTGGTGGGTACGCTCGGTGTTGTAATCATCCAGCCAGACATCCAGGTCGGCCTGAAGCTCCTCCAAAGAGTGGTAGAGTTTACGCCTGAACGCAACCTGATAAAACTCCTGTAAGATAGTCTTGTGGAAGCGTTCGCAGATGCCGTTGGTCTGCGGGTGACGCGCCTTGGTCCGCGTATGCTCGATGGCGTTCACGCCCAGGTACAGCTCATAGTCGTGCGTTTCCAGTTTGCCGCAGTATTCGGTTCCACGGCTCCGTCAGGATGCGGATGAGCCCCATGTTCTGGGCGTCAAAGAAGGGCAATACCCGATCGTTCAACAGGTCGGCGCAGGTGATGGGCGGCCTGGTGGTGTAGAGCTTGGCTGTCGCCCACTTCGAGTAGGTATCCACAAAGGTTTGCTGGTAAATACGGCCAACCCCTTTGATCGTTCCCGCATAAAACGTGTCCTGGCTAACGAGATAGCCATGATGATGGCTTTCAATCTCCCCGCACGCCTCATCATCCTGTTTCTTTCGTTCCAGCGCCTGGACCCGCGCCTCGGTGAGGACGTTGCCCTGGTCGGCCGACATCTTTTCCAGGGCGTTCAGCCGCTGCTTCATGGACGAAAGGTTATGGCGCAGCCAGCTGGAGCGCACCCCGGACGGCGACACGAAGACGCCCCTTTTGCGCAGCTCGTTGCTGGCCCTGACCTGGTCATGAGTCGGGAAGGCTGTGGCAAACTCGACCACCGCCTGCTCTGTCGCTTCTTCAACCCGGTTTTTGAGATTGGGTTTTCTGCGGCTGACCTCAAACAGGGCCTCAACACCATCGGCATCTCTGGCTGCGTGATACCGATAGAACGTATCACGGGAAAAGTCCATGATACGGCAAGCCTAGGAGATATTGCCCAATTCGGCGGCAAGGTTGAGAAGGCCGGTCTTGTGCTTAATGACGCTTTGGTTAAAGCTTTCCATCGGGAGCTCCGTGGGCATGGCGCACGGGTGATGGGTTGGTTCACATTTCCATCAAAACGGAGTTCCCCGATTGCTTTTCAAGGGGCTATTGTTAGATCAAGTCGAAACTAGCTCAGATAATACAGATATACTCGTACTGGCCAAGAAATAATCTTAACTACTATAATAATACCTTGGAACTATAACCGAACTAATATTTCATCCTGGAGCCGTTCTTTGTAATTTTTAGCGCCTCTTCCACGCTATAGCATACAACCCCAGACACATGGGCTCGGAACAGCTCCTCATTCATCTCTATTTATAATGTTCGAAGCTTTCTGTATGTTATTCCTCACAAAATCCGGATCAAACCAGCTATCACGGAAAAAATAAGATAATATTCAGAAAGTATTAATAAGAAAATTTCTTCTTCATAGATAATCATAATTTATGAATTATAAATGAAAGTAATTTGTTACAATTGTATTAGGATACATGATTATAATGAAGTTTTAGCTTTTCTATTGACCAGCAATTCAAGTTCAGTTTCAGAATAAGTTGCCAAAATATTGTCAATATCTTCAAGCACTTTTCGTTTTTGTACTGGGTCTCCTGTTCGAAAGCGATAATTTAGTGGATTGAGGTAGTGCACGCCGTCATAAAAGGTGTCTATTTTGAGTTCGGAAAGAAATGTTCGCAATTCCTCAATCATTTCTCTTTCTGTGGGCATTTGAAATTCATCATTTTGAACCATCGAGGCTATAGGCGCTTTTTCAAAAGGCGTGATCGCGGTTGAGGTTATCATCTGGGGATGAACCTGATTGAACATGGTAGCGGTCGCCTTGGCGCTTTCCTGCCCTTTACCTTTTCCGGCCATACCGAGTATATAAAAATTGGTGTAAGTGAAGCCAGCTTTATCAAGCCTTTTCAGTTGCTCTATAACATCCTTTGCCGTATAGCCTTTATTCATGAGGGAAAGAGCTTCGTCATTGCCATTTTCAGTACCAATATACAAATGACTCAGACCAAGTCTGGCAAGCTCCTCCAACTCTTCATCACTTTTCCTCGCTATATCATCGATCCTGCTTTGCAAACTTATACGGTAAAAATTAGGGTAATGGCGACGTAACACAGTTATGTATTGCTTAAGTTTCCAATTTGGCAGCACAAATGGGTTCGCCCCAGTCAAATAGATCGGAGTATTGGACGGGAAAAAAGGTTTCTGAGCAATCGCTGCCTTTTCCATATCCTCGGGTTTGACTGCCAAAAACGGATAACCACGGGATGTGTAGCAGAAATTGCATTTTCCATAGGTGCATCCTTGGGTGACCTGTAAAATTAGGGAGTTTATTTCCTGTGGCGCTCGCATGGGGGGTTCTGTAAATTTCATCATGAATCTTTCTCTATACATATTTTGCTTTATGAAATGTAAATATCCGTGATTCATAAGTCAGGAATGATAATATGGAATTACAACTCATCTCAGTCTTATGAATCACGGAATTCATCCATTAAATCAGCTTTCCATGGCACTCAGAATGCCTGCCTGCATGGGAAGGTCAGTGAAGTTGGGGATATCATCCATTAATTCCTGAGTACCGGGCGCGGCAAAAGCCGCTTCCATCGCCGCCTTGTCCTTGAACACACACTGGCTTATGCAGATTGTGCCTTGTGCCTCCCTTTCAATCCCCGGGAAAAAGGGGCGGATATCGAGGAGGCCAAAAGGTTCCCATACCCTCCTGACATGAGGAATATGGTTTTTGCAATAATAACCGCGGTCGAAACGGTCTTTTCCTGTGCCGTCATAGCTGATGATTACTTTAAGGGCCATCTTCGCCTCCTTCGAATTGTGAATTAATTTCTGCGCAACGAACAGCCGTTGTGCCGCGAACAAAACGCCGATTCTTCCAGTGGTACGCCCAAATCCCGCATGGCGTACGCAAGGCGGTCTGCAACGGTCTCATAATGCACAAAGCCGCGAGAAACAGCGTCATACTTGTCACCGCGCACGAGCAGCACACTGGGATAGGACGTTATCTCACCCATGAGCTCTGCCGCCATTTCGAGGTTTCTCTCTGTCGCTGCGAGAGCGCCCGGCTCATCGAGCGCCGATGCAAAATGGCCGGGTTCGATACCCCAATGCGCTGCGATTTCCGCAAGCGCAGTGTCGGTAAACATATCGCGGCCCTGACCATAGAACATTTCTTCCAGCTCAAACAGCTGGTCGAGCTCATGGCCTGGAACCATTCTTTTCAGCACCGCCAAAATTTCATCCGCTCCGGGGGAATACAGGCGCACCTCCCGGCCTGTTTCAACGGCATTGATGGCTCCTGCAAGGGAGCGGCCCGAGGTGTGCTCGACTTCGTGCCAGAACTCCACAAGCCCCGGAGACTGTGCGGCGTCTTCAGCAAGCGTCATGGGGCGAGAAATGAGGTTTCCGCCGAGCACGTGTACAGGAATATCGGGATTTTCGGCCGCGAGCTTTTTCATGATGGGTGCAAAGGCGTAACACCAGGGACAGAAAACATCCGCTATATAGATAAAGTAGGTTTCTTCGATATTTTTCACTGTGCCTGCCTCACATATTATTACAGAGTTTTTGCAAAGGTATATATTTGAGCCGGATACTCCGTCCGCAGCACTTCGCCCTCGGCGTTCACGCCGCCAGCCAGCAAAATGCCCCTGTCACTCCAGCGGAGATAGGCGAGCATGTTCTTGTAGCTTTCTACGACGCCGGATGCCTTTCGAAGATCCGTGGTCCAGAAGGTTGCGATGAGCGAAGCCTGCTTGCCGCCCATTATCCGCTGGTCAATGGCATAGAAACGGTCGATGGTAGCCCGAAGCTGCGATGACATGCCAAAATAGTACATGGGGGTGGCAAAGAGCACCATGTCTGCTTCGATCAATGGTTCACGCAAAGCTGTAAAATCATCATCGAAGATACATGGACCATTCATGCCGCACTGNTCACANCCGATACAACCATGAANCTTCTTGTGCCCTGAATTGAACCTGAAAATTGTGTGGCCTGCTTCNTCCGCGCCTTTCTGAAAATGATCCGCCAGAATGCCGGAATTGCTCTTTGGCCTGTGGCTACCGGTGATGATAACGATTTTCACGAAAACCTCCTTTTCNACGGCTNCACACCGCCTGTTCATTCTATCCCACCTTGGANGCAAAAAATCAACCAGTTACTTTTTTGTAAGCATCAGGCCCCAACATTGACACAGCNCGTACAGGCGGGTATATAATAAAAAAATATCAAAAGGAGCTTTTTCATGGGCAAAGAGNCCNGCAAGTTTGCGGAACTCGATTCCAGCGGCATCANCGCTGACTGCCTGGTNGAAACCTCAAACGGCTGGGACGGTTCACCCCTGCCGAACTATCCCGCAGGCAAGCCTTTCCTTTCCATCTACAAGTATGTCTTTCCTCCCCATTCGGTGACAGCCGACCACTACCACAAAATCATCAACTGCGGCGTTGTCACCAGCGGCGAACTTACCCTTGTCTGCAGAAACGGCANGGAGAAAACCATTCACACCGGNGAGGCTGTAGTGGAAATAGACGGCGAGGTTCACCATGGAGAGAACCGTGGTGATGAGCCCGCGGAAGTGATCATGTTCTATGCTGGTGACGGGAAAACACCGTTTTCCTTTTCCGCATAACGAATGTTCGTTTATAACTTGGAAAAGTCNGATGAAAGCCAAGAAAGAACTGCCAGAGTGCCCTGTTGCAACCACCGTCAACCTGATTGGGAATAAATGGAAGCTCCTTATTTTGCGGAACATCCTTAATGGGCCCCAAAGGTTCGGTGAACTGCTGAANAGTCTTGANGGTATCAATCCNAAAGTCCTGACTGAAAATTTGAAACANATGGAGACCGACGGNCTTCTGGTGCGAACCGTCTATGACGCAACGCCTCCCAAGGTCGAATACCGATTGAGCGAACTTGGCGAGAGCATGCGTCCNATTATCGGCCAATTGGAGGAATGGGGACGACAATACAAGGCCATGATGGGCTGAAAAAACGATCCTCTCTTTATACCACCTGGAGCGCAGAATCCATGCATTATACNGGACAAGTCTACAGGCCGCCNATGGAAAGCGACACGCCGTTGCTTGAGATAACGGCAGGATGTTCGCACAATCGTTGTGCGTTCTGTACNATGTACAATAAAACNCCTTTCCGTGCCTCAAAACTTGAAGACATTGAAGCGGACCTTTCAGAGCTGCGGCACACGNTGGGCGAGGATGTGCGCCGCATCTTCCTGCTCAACGGCGATCCCTTCGTTCTCCCCACCGAACGGCTCTTNAAAATTTCNGAGCTGGCGCACGACTACTTTCCCGCNNTCGACACACTCACATGCTACGCTTCCATCAATGATTTGANCAACAAGAGTGATGCCGACCTTAANGCATTGCGCAAGGCGGGTTACAATGATCTNTACATGGGCTTGGAGTCCGGCTGGGGCCCGGCCATATCGCGTATGCGCAAGGGGTTCACCATTGATGAGGCCCATCACCACCTTGAGCGGTTATTGAATGCCGGTTTCCGTTATGCCGCGCTTCTCATGCTGGGCGCTGGCGGTCGGGGGAACAGCGCCATCAATGCAACTGAAACNGCNAAGCTGCTGAACAGGTACAAGCCGTTCACGATTGCCGCTGTTGCCACGGCAGTATCGCCTGAAAGCGCGCTCGCGCGTATGCGGGATGCAGGTGAGTATGTCGAGCTTACCGAAGGTGAGATGCTGGACGAAGAACTGATGCTCCTGAAATCTCTGGATATGGATGATGATTGCCTGTTTTTTGGCAGCCACCCCTATAATGNTCTTCCGGTGAGTGGCCTCTTTTCCCAGAAGGAAGGCATGATTGCCTATCTTGAAGCGAAAAGGAAAACGCTGCCGCCTGCCTTTTTATCCAGCACCATGCCGAGAGGNCAGTTATAAGGGCTTGAGCGTCAACGCGTTTTTTCTCGTGCGCGTTCGACATCAAACCATAGCCGGAGGTGGATAACCNTCAAAAAAATTGCGTCCCGGGCATNTCGAAATTTATCCTTTCATCCTACCTCAAGGAGCAAAACATGGCACTCGAAAACCTTGCTGAATGGTCCGGCGTTTCCCGCATCCCACCCACGGTGCACNGTGTTTCGGCCTCCTGCGGNGCCTCAGACAANCCCGAGAAAAAACCCGCTGCCTGCGGTTCCTCCTGCGGGGCGCAGGAAAAGCCGGAAAAAAAGCCCGCGTCCTGCGGCTCNTCATGCGGCGCTTCTGACAAGCCTGCGGACAAGCCGGCTGCCTGCGGCGCAGGCGGCAAAGNCTAGACATTGCGGCTCGCCTCATAGNCCGTNCCCAGCTGANGACGGNCTATGAGGCGAGGGCCGAATCGTTCCTTNGGGAGTTCTCGNCATGCGGCCGTACTTTTCCTTCCAATGGCATATCACGGATGAGTGTGATCAGCGGTGCAAGCACTGCTATATTTATTCTGGCAAGGAATTGNAANCNCAACGGNGCATGTCATGGGATTCAATGCTCACGGTCGTGGAAAATTGCCANNGCATGTCCGACAGCTTCGGGAGAACCCCNTATTTTTATCTGACNGGCGGTGANCCACTCCTCCATCCCAAGTTTTGGGATCTNCTGGAATATTTNAAAAAATTGGAAATCGANTTTGCAATACTTGGAAATCCCTTNCATTTNGANGATGAAGTTTGCNNTCGANTNAAAGATTGTGGCTGCCAGAAATACCAGCTTTCGCTGGATGGATTGCGCGACACCCATGACTTTATCCGTAAACCCGGTTCCTTTGATTGTACGCTTGCCAAAATTGCTTGCATAAAAAACGCTGGCATAACCTCTGTAATCATGGCCACCGTTTCTGATCTNAATTTGGAAGAAATNCCTNNNCTTATCGAAGTAGTTGCCGCTGCTGAAGTNGATGTGTTCTCTTTTGCCCGCTTTTGTCCGGAAAAGGGAATACTGGCTATTCCTCCAATGAAGTATCGNCAATTTCTCCAAACATGCAGCGATACATTTAATCGCCTGGAAAATTCAGGCTGTCAGACATACTTTAACAAAAAGGATCATTTNTGGAAATTATTTGAATACGAAAATNGTGAATTCACAATTCCAGATTCTTGTGTACCAGATATAATTTACGATGGCTGCAATTGCGGAAACTGCCATTTAACGATTTTGCCTGATGGACAGGTNCTCNCTTGCAGACGNGTGAAAAATAGCAGCGTTGGGAGTGTATTTGAAGATGATCTGTCACATTTATGGCTTAATNAAATGGAAAATTTCAGAGAATATAAAAATTTTAAGAAATGCGGAAAGTGCGAACTGCTAGCCTGGTGTCGGGGGTGTCCCGCTGTGGCAAGTNCCCAAAACGGTGATTTTTATGCANCNGANCCTCAATGCTGGAAGGAGGTCAACTGATGNACATGCTNGAACTGATTAAAAAGCGCCGCTCCATTCGCAAGTATGAAGCAAAGCAGATTAGCAATGATGATTTGGAGAAAATTNTTGAGGCGGGTCTCTATGCCCCCAATGCAGGGGGCAGGCAAGGTTCGTATATAGTCGCCATTCATGACCCTGAGCTGGCACGCAAGGTTGGCCGACTGAACCGGGCGACTTTCAATCGGCAAAATCTCGCCGNGGTCTATGTTTCAAAGGAACANCCAAGCATTATTGATGACCCNTCCATAAAAAATGCTTTCTANGATGCTCCGACAGTTTGCGCCATATTCGGCCCCAATAATTTCTTANATAGCGAGGCTGACGCNTATTGCTGTGCTGAAAATATGGTTTTAATGGCTACCTATTTGGGTATTTCTTCATGCATAATTGCCAGAGGAAAGGAAACNTTCACGATGCCTGAAGGCCAGCTTCTGATGAAAGAATGGGNTGTTCCCGANAATTATTCAGGCTGCTGCTTTGTATTACTTGGCTACTGNGAGGGTGAATATCCGCATGAAAAGTCTCGCAAGCCTGGGAGATATAAAATTATTAACTGAGTCTATCAAAATCCGTTCTTAAAAAANGAGGCACATATGAAAAACTTTTCTCTGTNTTTTATTGTCGTTACGGGCTTCATGCTCGTTGCNGTATCCAGCGCGCTGGGTCAACCAGACCGNCTGCGGTACTTTACTCAGCCTGCTNGCGTCGAAGGGAGCAAAACACCATATGGTGATAATAGGGATACGGGTAAATATATCGAATCTGGCGATGCGAAGATTTATTATGAAACCTACGGCTCGGGAAAACCACTTTTTGTCTTTCACGGTGGTGGAGTGGGNTCGCCATATGAGCTTGGCCANNTANTNGACGAATTAAGAAAAAANTATANGNTGGTGGTGATTTCAAGCCGTGGGCACGGTCATTCAGAGATTGGCCGTTCGCCAATTTCTCTTGAACAGAAGGCCGACGACATGCTGACCGTAATGAAGGCGGTGACAGATAAGCCGGCACCAGTNTTTGGCTTCAGTGATGGNGCTTACACCGCTCTCAAGCTTGCTTCGATGCATCCTGAGGCAGTTGAAAAGATCNTTGCCGTAGGCGCGGGAACGCTCAAGCCNGGCTTCTTCCCGGATTCGCTTCCATTGTCTGAGCTTGAAAAGGCCGACCCGGCCTATGTTTCCCAAATGCGTTCNCTTGCGCCTNAACCGGACAGGCTGCAAGAATTTCTCAATAGTTATATGAANTTTTGGAATGGCGCCACGGTGGGAAAGGATATGTTGTCAGCAGTCGAATGCCCNGTCTTGCTCATTGGTGGGGACAGAGATACTCACGCTCCCCCCGCGACTTTATTGGAGGCCAGAAACTTCATCCCCCATNCCTNACTCTGCATCGTACCANATGCAGGACACGCAGCATTCCTTGATAATTTNCCCGTCTCATCGACGGCCATTAATCAATTTTTAAAAGAGTAATTTGAGTTTATAAGTGCATATTACTATCAATGCACGAAACATCGTTCCTTCTCTATGTTTCCAGCTAGATGAGGCGCTCAGGGTGCATACGGACCTTGCAAAGCTATTTCGCGCAATCTGCGGATCATCCCGGTACATATCGCCNTGATGACTTCTGACGGCTGACGAGGTTNCGTGAAATGAGGCGGACCATTGAGGANTCGGCGGCTATTGGTCAGCAACAGATANAGATAGNACTTTCGGGAACCTCAAGGTCTAAGGTTGATGGCGTCTAAATTTTGAGGTGGTGCACANAGAGCCTCGATACTTTCTTTTCCAACATCAAAAANGACCTCAGTAATATAATAATACTGAGGTCATTTTTCTATCACGGATAGGTTTTCAGCAATCAGCGGTTGGATGCCCTTGCATCAGACTTCCGCAATTCATCCAGATAGTCGGACCAGCGCTGCATGAGCTTTCGCCGTTCCTCCATATACTCCGCCCTATTATAAGCCAGGCNCACAGAGTCCGGCTCCTTGTGGGCAAGCTGGGCTTCAATGACATCCGCCCGGAAACCAAGTTCATTAAGACGTGTACTTGCCATCGCGCGAAAGCCGTGCAGTGTCATGGTCTCCTTCCCATAGCCCATGCGTCGGAGNGCGGCCAGCGGGGCAACATCTGTAATAGGTGCGGAAAGAGCGCGGGCGCTGGGAAAAAGCAGATTCCCGTTACCGGTGTAGTCGTGGAGCTCCTTCAGCAAGGTAAGCACTTGCCTGGAAAGCGGCACCACATGCTCGCGNCGCATCTTCATGCGCGATGCCGGAATGATCCAGGTCGCGCTTTTGAAGTCAAATTCTTTCCAGTGGGCAAGCCGCAATTCCGAGGGGCGGGTGAACACATGGGGGAGGATTTTCAGGCAATAAACAACGGAAGTNTAGCCTACATAGGCGTCAATGTCCCGCAAGAGCTGGCCGATNTCGTCCGGATGGGTGACGGCCGCGAAATGTGTTGTCTGGNCGGGGGCGAGGGCTTCCGTCAGCCCGGCAGCCACATCAT
This sequence comes from Desulfovibrio sp., assembly GCF_014803725.1. Lineage (GTDB taxonomy): Bacteria > Desulfobacterota > Desulfovibrionia > Desulfovibrionales > Desulfovibrionaceae > Desulfovibrio. Next base: position 287,223 of record NZ_JAAVBE010000019.1, on the reverse strand, counting down.
ATTTGACGCGCCCTGTGATGCGGGCATAGCGCGTAACCTGCCCGCACAGGCGCATAAGCTTGTGGGCGGTTTCGTGATGGCCAAGCCGCTCAGCGGGCTGCACAACCCGCAGAAAGTCGGCAGGCTCAAGGTGGATAAGNGGCTTTCCGCCAATGACCGGGAAAAGGGTATTCTCCAGATAACGCCCCAGTTTCTTGGCATGCTTTTCGGAGAGTGTCGGTGCGTACTTGGCGAACCATTCACGCGCCACATATTCAAAAGTATCGCGCTCCTCTCGCTCTTTGGCGAGCCTGGCTTCCCTGGCCTGCTTTTTCTCCTCCCCGGGATCAAGGTCCTTTGCGAGCAATTCTCTGGCGGTATCGCGCCGCTGGCGGGCATCCTTCAACGAAACAGCCGGATACGCGCCGAAGCTCAACAGCTTCTGCTTGCCCTCAAATCTGTAGGCCATGCGCCATAATTTGCTGCCNTTCGCCGTCACATGGAGGTACAGGCCACCCCCGTCAGAAAGTTTTTGCACCTTGCCGTTGGCCTTGGCGTTCCGCACAGCGGCATCGGAAAGTTTCATGTTGGTATCCTCCAAAACCGTCCATGATTGTCCTGCGAAAACCAATAAAATTCTTCTATATTCATTTGAATTCAAAGAAGATTTTTATTGTGCTGGTATTTCGCGCTCCCTAAATGGCTTGTTGGGACTGATACCCTTGAATCTACCAACGATTTTTGAGGGTGTCCATGTGGGTACTTGGATTTTGNTGNACAAAAAGNGAAGGCCGAAANCACNTTTTTTCTNGTGATTTCGGCCTTCTATGGACTGTTTTGGATTCTAGCTTGGTACCGGGAGCGAGACTTGAACTCGCAAGGTGTTGCCACCGGCGGATTTTGAGTCGCGTAACTTGTGCTGACACTTCAACTGGTTAGCCGCTTTTGTATCACCATTCCGTGGTGATACACATTTTTATCCGCTTCAGTGGTTCTTGTCTAGGGCATAGGACTTATTCTCGTGGAATACCGGGCACTGATTCAGTAGATTCTAATGAGCCCGGTAGTACATAGCGTCCATTCACAACCCGTAGCCGCCCGCTTGCCAAAAGCTGCTGCACCGTGCGGGGGCGGCCGTTCTGTCCTGCCGCGAACTGGAGCAGGATGAGGCGCTCCCAGACTTTGGCGATACGCCGCGCCTGAAGTCTATTATGCGGGCTCATGCCGACCATGACAAGGACGCGCAGGCGCTCGCCTTCCGGGGCGTCGGGCTGCGGGCGTACAGATGCCCCAAGTGACGCGAGCTTGGCGAGTGGGTCAAAGGGTGCGGCCATGGGGCATGGTCATTGGCATCCATGCGATTGTCAATCAGGAAGGGCCGGAATTGCTCCCGTCCATTCGTTGTCATCCTGTGCCCCACATTGGATCGGGATTTGTCATCCAATGTATTAAAGACAAAAAGGCTTATGTCTCAAAAACGCCGCTTTTTGAGACATAAGCCAAGCCCCGGACCTGTTCCCGCGCCACAGCCTCTGCCAATAACTTGCCTATCTGCCCAAAATGGCCCATGCGGAGCGAAGATCCAGCCAATCGGCCCATGCCTGGAGCATCTTGCGCCGCTCCTCAACAAGTTCGCCGCACTGGTCAGCGGCGCACAGTGCCGCACAGCGGGCACACCCACACGATGCGACCATCAATCAGGGCCACGCGCAAGGCATGCCCGCAGGTGGGGTACTCGCGCCCCATAAAGCTCCGCCTCACGCCTTGACCCCCACTGGCATTTCCGGCCACGGCGTCATCTCGCCGCCGCCGTCCCAGGGCGCGCCAGCTTGCGCCGGCAAATCGCGCAGCGCCTGACGATAGGCCGTGACTTCGGCGCGCTGCCCGTCATCGAGCGGATAGTCTGGCGCCATGAGGTAGTCGGTATCCGTGAGCTTCGCGTCCCGGGCCTGCCGCAACAACTCGAAGCGCTCTGCCTCCGTGTCCGGGCTGGCGAGCCATTCGTCGTACTCTTCCGCCGCCTTGGCCGCACAAATTTCCAGCCACGCCGCTTCAGTAATCAGGCCCTCGGCGAGCTTTGCTTTGGCATCTTCCTCGCGCCAGACGCTGCCCTGCCCGGTCTCGGGGTCGTAGAGGTTGACCGTGGCGGGCTTGTCCGCAAGCGGTGCGGCCATGCTCCGGGCCGAGAGGAGCGCGGGCGCTGGGCCGGCGGCCTTGGCCGGGTCGTGCCAGCGCACGCGCACGGCTCCCTGGGCACCCTTGGCGGCGTACGATGCTCCATTGTTCCACCACCCGCACCCGCCAGCTCCAAAAAATTTTCCTGCGTTCGCCGCGGCCGACCCAGCGGAAATGCCACCACCAAGACCGGCGCCGTTCGCGTGGTAAGAACCTGAGGTCTGAGATAGAACGGGGGATTCATGGCCGCGAAAAGCTGTTTGGCTGTTGTGTATGACATCTTCTGACAACGCCTCCGGGTAGGTTGGTGTCATGTCCTCGAACACGCCCGAAGCGAAAGTCGTCTTGCCGCCTGCGGTGTTGACGCTAGTCCCCGGGATTGTGATGGGATTGCCGCCGGCGCCGACAGTAACCGGGTACTCCTCACCGGCCACGAGCCACGCGAATCCCCAGCGCAAACTGCCGCTGTCGCCACCAGATACTCCCTGGTTTGTCGCATAGGCCCCGTGGCCGCCGTCGATGCACAGCACATCGTGCCAGCCCGTCGCCCGCGCGGTGAAGGTGCCGCTCTCGGTGAGCCAGAGCTCATCGTTGAGGAGCAGGTTGCCGCCCAGGGCGGAGAGCAGGCCATCTTCGTCCACCGTGACGGTCACGCCGTCCGCAAGCGTAACGGCGCGTTGCCAATGCCCCGTGTCATCTCCCACCGGGTCCACGGGGCCCACCATGCCTGCGCCGTCCGCATTGGGCGTGTCCGGGCCGGAGGGCTTTACGGCTATGTAAGTCTCGCCGTCGCTGCCCTGCACGATGGCGCCCTTCAGGTAGTTGAGGCCCGGCTGGCCATCGCTGGCGCCTACCCATGGCACGGTGTTCCCGGACTGAGCGAAGAACAGGTGCTCGCAAATGGTGTGAAAGAGGCCCTGAAAGTCCAGCCCATAGGGCGGCTTGCCACCCGCCTGCTTGTTAATGCGCGTGACCGGGGGAAAGCCCGTGGCCCATGAGGCATCGGCCGAGCCGGGCGTGGTGTTGGTCTCGAGGATGGCCCGGCGCTCGCCGTTTTGCGCGAAGGGCATGGGGATGGGCGTGGGAATGGCAGGCAGCATATCAGTCCTCCATGTACTGCGTCCCCCAGAAGGGAGCCGTGTCGAATGGTTCATAGTCGGCCTCGGCAAAGCCAAAGACCGGGGACGGTATCTCAACCCAGGCGAGGCCCACGCCCGCGCCCCTGGCGAGCAGGCCGTAATTTCTCAGGATGGCGCGCTGCCAGGGCAGCAGCGGAAAGAAGATGTAGAGCTCCAGCGCCATGATGCCCCACTCATGCACCACGATGTCCTGCCCGGGAAAGAGCGCGGCCATGAGGTGGTTGAGCGTGGCGGCATCGGCCGTGGCGATGTTCGCCATTGCCTTCCAGAGCAGGAGCTGGCGGTAGGCGGCATCGGAGAGGGCGTAGCGCTCGGTCGCGCCGTCGCCCGTGTAGAAAGGAGACGTGTCGAAGGGGTCGTAATCAGCGGTGTTGAAGCCGAAATAGTCGCGGGCCGCCTCCACCTCGATAGAGCGCCCGATGCCGAGGATACGGCCCCAGATGTCGAGGCCCACGCCCTCGGCCGTGGCGATGTCGAAGATTGTGCGGTAGAAGAGCGCGATGTCCGCGTCTGGCGCGATGCGGATGCGGGCGGATTCGGCCAGCGCCCGGATGGTGGGGCTTGCCGCGTACTGGCTTTGGATGGTCTCGCCGGGGAGAAGCATGGCTAGTCCGCCTCCTCGATGACCACGAGGATGTCGTCAGCGCTGAGCACCGGGGCCTTGTCCGCGTTGATGACGACGCTCGTGCCCCATGCGGCGCCGCTTGCGGGCGCGGCAAGTTCAATGCCCACAAGGTTCTGCACGCCCGCGCCGATGACCGCGCAGTAAAAGCGCGAGGCATAGACCTCCTGCGCGGTGCCCACGCGCAGGGAATTATGCGGCCCGGCGCCGTTGAAGTCCGCGAGCACGGCGTCCTTTACCTGCTGCACGATGTCCTGCGGCGTTGTGGGCGTCAGGCGCAAGGTCACGCGCACGCCCACGGCCAGCGGCTCCGGCCGCTCGATGCTATAGGTATAGATGGGCGTCCCGGGCAGCTCCATGTCCTGATAGCTGACCTGCGTGTTCCCGGCCGTGCCGCAGCCCGCGTCCTTCTTGCGGTAGACGGCCTCGGCGATGGCCGCATCCGTGCCCCCGGTGACCGCGATCCACACACTGTGGCCCGGGATGGTCACGCCCCAGGAGACGATGGATTCATTGCCCGTATTCTCCAGCACCACCACGTCGAGCACATCGGGCAGGTTGGCGATGGCCCCGTAAAGCGCGCTGACGCTGCCCCGGGCATTGGCCGCCACGCTGGCGTAGCGACGTGTCTCGAACTCAAGCTGGCTTTCCGCGTCGCGCCCGGTCACGGCGGCCGCGGGGTTGGTCACGCTGTCCCAGCCGGGCGTGACGGTGACGATATTGGTGAGGGTATTCGCCTGCGCGGCCAGCGGCCCCGGCGTCTGTGCCTGGAAGCGCGCCTCAACCGTGCCCCCCTGCGGGATGGTGACGGCCTCCACGCAGGCCCACTCCGAGCCGTCAGCTGCGGACTTGATGCGCGCGCCAGCGGCGATGACCGTACCCGCAAGGCCATTGCACACGCACACCGCCTCGGAGCGCTGCGCCACCTTGCGCGTGAGGAAGTAGATCTTCCCGAGCGCGTCCTGCCAGATGCCGGATGCCGTCAGCGGATTGAACTGGTTGGCGAGGAAGAGCACCTCGTCGTCCTTGTCCACGATGGCAGCGGTCTGGCTGTCGATGAGCTGGCCTGCCGGGGTTTCCGGCTCGGTGTTGAGTTCGGGCGCGCCGTCGCGGCGGAAGGCGGTTTTCCAGTCCTCGCGCACGGCCTCGCGCACCGTGGTCACGGCATCGGCGGAGAGCCCTGTCTGCGGGTCAAAATGCAACATCGGCGCTTGCCCCCTCGGTTGTGGTGAGCCGGATGTTCCCGGTGAGCACGCGGTCCTCGAGCGCCAGCGCCTCCACCTGCGCCGTGGCCACGCCCTCCACGCCCCGGGCAGCCGCGCCCACGCGGCTGCGCACCACGCTCTGCTGGGGGAGGAGGCCCAAATCCACGATGAAATGCGGAATGCCGCGCTCCGGGTCGTAATAGGCGTCATTGGTGAACAGGCGCACGGCGTTGGCCACGTTTTGCGCGATGGCATAGGGCCCTGAGGAGGTAGCGATATTGCCGCCCGCGTCCAGCGTGAGATCCCAGTTGTCGAGGTCAAGCGTGAGGGTGTGCCCTATTGCCATATGCGCCCCCTTATTGCGGCTTCCCGGTGTCGCCGCCGCCCGGTTCGACGCCGGTGTGCGTGTGCCCGGTCTGGCTGATGCCGCCCGCCACCTGGTCGCCAGTGCTCGTCAGGCTGCCGTCAAGAGTGACCGTGCCCGTCATGCCGATGGCGTCGCCCTTCTCGCCCGTGGCGGTGAGGTTGCCGGTGATGGTGGTTTGGGGCGCGTCCAGCACGATGCCCTCGGCCGCCTTGATTTCCACGGTTTTGTCCGTCTCAATGGTGCAGCCCTCGGGCGCGTGGATGACGATGGTCTTGTCCTGCCTGAGCTCTATCCAGACTTCCGGGGCCTTGTTGCTTACGCTCGCCACCAGCATCCCGTCGGCCTGATCGAAGGAGCGGAAGCTGCCCGGCCGCTGCGGCTCCGTGGTGCCCGGCTTGACCGTGGACGAATCCGCCTTGCAGAAGGAGGCCACGCCGATGTCACCGGGCACCGGGTCCATGATAATGGCCGCGATGCCCGCCTGAATGCGGTAATGTGGAAGCGACGGCAAGGGGACCATGGGAAGGGCGTTGCCTTCCGCGTCCGTCTGCGCCACGAGCGGCGTGGCAGCAACCGTCCCAGCCGGGCCGTCAGGCCCTTGCGACGTGCAGCCGTCGATGCGCACGAGCGCGGACGTGTTGACCATCTCCGAGACGATACGCCGGACGATGAACTCCAGCTGGTTGTACGGCGTCGCCATGGTGTAGGGGTCGCGCAGGCCTTGGTTTTCCTTGTCGCTCATGCCTTCCCCCCTGCGACCTCGGGGTAGTAGGTCGTCATCTGGCTTTCCCACGGGCCGCCCATGGCATCAAAGGCTGCGAGCTCGTGGGTGAGCTTGATGATGCGCCACACGCCCGAGGCCTTGGGCACGATGCTTTCCACCTTGACAAGCCCCCCGAGGCGGAAGGCCGGGTTGTAGAGCGCCTTGAGCTGCACGCCCTCATTGGTGAGCACGGGATATCCCAAGAGCCCGCTTTCCTTGTTGAGCAGCACGGCATTGCCTCGGCCGCCGCCCGCCTTTTCCCCGGCGCCCCCGGCCGGGCTCAAAATCATGGCCCCGTCGTCGATGATGAGCTCCGCGCCGATCTGCCGCGCGGCCGCGCGCGCCTGCGCCACGGGCGAGCCGTTGAACACGGCGTTCTCAAGCTGCGCGGTCACGCCGTCATTCTGGAAAGTGAAGCCCGCCGCCTTGGCCTGCATGGCGATGAAGTCCGCCGCGGGCTGCGCGCCCTTGACGGCCGTGGGGCTTTGCGGGGTGATGGCCCCGTAGTAGCCCGTCATGGCCTCCATGCGGAACACCACGTCCGGCGCGGCGTTGAAGTCCGCCGCTGCCTGGGTGATGGAGCCGGAAAAGGCCAGCGAGAGCTCCTCATCCAGCTCATCCCCGGCAAATACCTGCACGGTGTTCTTTGCCGATGCCAGCGGCTTGAAGGCGAGGGTGGACATCTGCGCCATGTCCTCATAGCGCAGGCCCCGCGCCTCGATGACGGCCTTGCAGTAGTCCGGCGGTCCTGTCTTTTCGATGCGCACCTTGAGCGGCACCTCGGTGATGACCTTGGTGTTGCCGCCCTCGAATTGCCCGGCCTGAAGCGTGACGCGCACCTCGAGGAGCTTGCGGGTGAAGCTCGTGTCAGCCATTTAGCGCTGCCTTGAGGTTGGCCGCATTTATCTCTTTCACCTCTTCGGGAGAGAGCCAGTAGAGCTTCCAGCGCGTGCCGAGGCCCTGCCATTGCGGCGGCTGCTGCTCCATGGGCTGCGAGCGCTCGTCAAGGAGGTAGAGCTGCCCCGCAAAGGCCATCGTGGCCCGCTGGACAATGCCCATGCCCGGCTGGCAGATGGCCCCCCGGCAAATGATCGCGCCCCCCGCGTTGAGGTCCAGATACATGGAAGCGCCACGCTGGTAGAGCGCGATGGTGCAGTCCTGCTCGCCGAGGGTGACCAAAAATTCCTGGTTGACCATGGCCTCAAGGGGAAGTTCGAGCATCACTTGCCCACCTTGAAAATGCCCTTGCCCACATCTCGCACACCCGCCAGCAGGGTTTTCTTCTGCTGTCCCTGCACTTCCTTCGGTTGCACCTTGCCCCGGTTCTTGCGCTCGCCCAACTTTTCATTGGTGTATTGCGCCTTGACCTGCCTAACCTCCACGAGCTTGAGGTCGAGCCAGAGCACGCCCAGGCCGTCCTCGCGCTTGCGGCGGTAGCTCAGGCTTTTGAGGTTCAGGTTGTAGTATTCGGTCTCGGGCGTGACGAGGCTCACGATTTCCGTACTGGCGGCCAGTTCGTTGAGCTGGTCCAGCGCAATGTTGAGCGTGGTTTCGTCCCCCTCGATGCCGAGGGAGCAGTCGATTTCGAGCGGCGTGGCAACCTTGTTGTAGGAGGCGAAGCTGCCTTCCTCCACCGGGCTCGTGACGACGTTGTACTCGTCGCGCAGTTCCATACTGATGAAGGAAGTGAACTCCACCACCCGCTCGCCCGAGGCGTTGTTGATGGACCACTTGCCGAGTGATTGCTGCGGAAGAAGGCTCATGACAGGCGTACTCCTCCATCGGCGGCCATTGCTCCCAGCTGGGCATTCTGCTGCCGCATCTGGTTGTCAAAAGCTCCCGCCATTGCTTGCGGGTCCGCGCCCGGCGCATAGATATTGGTGGTGTAGCGGGCGTCGATTTGTTGGTTCTTGGTGTTGTTCACCGTGGCAGAAGGGGGAACAGCCGCCCGCGTGGCTTCTGTATTGGTGGGGACGACGCCGGACTGGGGCGCGGCTGCCTTGTCGGCATCGTCCCCGATACCAAAGAGCCCCTTGCCAAACTCCTTGGCCGCGTCCCACGCCTTGGATGCGCCCTTCTTGATGGAGTCCATGGAAGGAATCATGTCCAGAAGTTCAGCAATGGCGGCTTTTATGGTTTTGAAGATACCCATGAAGATGCCCTCGATGTAGTCAAGAGCGCTCTTGAACGCCTCGCGCAGGGCTTGCCCGGCCTCCTTGAAATTGCCGGAAAACAGAGACTTGATGACCTTGATGGTGTTCTCCACCATCCCCTTGAGGCCATCAATGGCCCCGGAAAAATTGCTGATGAAGGCCTGCCCGGCGCTGAGGAGGCCGTCGAACAGCGCCTGCCCGACGCTCTTGAGCCATTCCCATGCCTCCCCGAGCGCCCGCGAGATTTCCTCGGCCGTCCCGAACTGCGACCACAGCCCCGCAAGGGCAGAGTCGCCTCCCTGCACATAGCCGATGAAATCTTCAATGACAGCGGTGACAAGCAGAATGCCGGCGATGATCTTCGCCAGCGGGTTTGCCATCATGGCCTTGGTGAGGGCATAGACGGCCGGGATGAGCTTGACGGCGATGACCCCCGCCAGCACCGTGAAGAAGCGGATGATGTTCGGCTCATTCCTCCTCACCCAGTCCGCCAGCGAGTTGAGCAGGTCGATGCCGAAGCGGATGGCCGGGGAGAGCGCCCGCATGATGGTGGCGGAAAGCCCGGCCATGGCGTTGTTGAAGTCCAGCAGGGCCAGCTTGCCCTTGCGGTAGAGCTCGATGTCCTCCTTGTTGATGCGCGCGAGCAGGGCCTTTTTCTTGGCGGCGTCCTCCAGCTGCTTGGTGTAGCGCCCGGTCTGCTCGGCCATTTGCGCCACGTCTGAGAAGTAGCTCCCCATGATGGCCCCGGCCGAGAGCGCCCCGGCGAGCGGCGCGGCCACGGTGGTGATGATGCCCCGAAGGAAGCCGCCGATGCGGCGGCCCATGGCCCGCACTTCGCTGCCGGCCTGCCTGGCCTTGTTGGCCGCGTCCTGCGACTTCTTGCCGAGCCTGTCCACGCCGTCCGAAAAACGGTTCACCGCCTCCTCGAAGCGCTGCACCATCTCCCCGGAGGCGTCGCCCACGGCCTCGACGCCCGCGGCGCTCCCGGCGGCCGCTTCCTCGACGGCCTCCTTGAGGCCCGCCTGGATGCCCTCCACAAAGTCCGCGAGGGTGATTTCCCCCTGCTTGAGAGCCTGCTCGACCTGCGCAAGGCCCTCGCGCAGCTTGGCCGGGTCCAGCCCCAGGGAGATGACAAGGGAGTCGATTTCCATCACTCACGCCTTTTGCGCGGCCTTGGCCGTCACGTATTCGTTATGGCCCTTCACCTGGATGACCTCGGCCAGGTTCAGCGCATCCTCATAGCTGTAATACTCCTCGAGCTCACGCAGGCTCGCCAGCCGCTCGCCCAATATCAGCGCCATCAATGGACTGATATTTCGCGTTTGCGCGAGTACGGGGCCGGGTTCGCGGACTCCTGTGAGCCGGACTGCCCGGCGAGTGCGAAAAAACCGAGGTTCAGGACCAGCGCCTCCTTGCGCAGCGTGAACAGCGTGCGCACATCCTCGATGACCGCGTCGGCCGTCTCCTCGGAGAGCGGGGCCACGGAGCCTTCGAGGGTGCAGCAGCCGAGCAGGTCATTCAGCAGCGGCCGCGCCTTGTCGTAGTCGAGGGCTCCCAGCGCCCGGATGAGGCCCGCGCCCTTATCCTGCCCGAGCATCCGGCCGGCGGCCTCCATGACGTGGGCAACGTCCGGCGCTTCGGCTTCCTGGCCTTCGCCGTGCGCCCCGCCGAGCAGGCCGTCCGCAAGGCCCGATGCGGCCAGCAGCAGGCCCGCGCGCACGATGAAGGATTCCAGCTTCGTGGCGGGCATTTCCCGCACCGTGAAGGCCAGCTCCCGGCCGCGGTCATTGACGGTGATTTTCTTTTCCTTGCGCATGATTTACCCCTGCACTTCCAGTTTGCCGAAGTCGAATTTCCATGTGGTCGGGTCCAGCACCTTCTTGCCAGCGGGCACGGGCGTCCCGCTCTTGAGCACGCCCTGCGACCAGATGAAGGTCTTGCCGATGCTGGGCACCGCCGCCACCAGCCCGCAGCGGTAGAAGCCGCGCTTCTGCTCGCAGGCGCGGTAGAGCTGTGTGAGCGCGAAATAGCTGGGGCTCGACGCCTCAAGCATGATGGTCACGGGCTTGATGCTGGGAACCCACCCGGCCACGAGGTTGCCGTCCACGCCCATGCGGTCCTCGGCGATGGTGAGCTCGTCCATGCTGTAGCTCTGGTCCGTGGCGAACTGCTCAAGCTGGATGCCCGCGGGGAAGAGGAAGTCCACAGTCAGGACGAGCGTGGCGTTGGCGCTGGTGATGTCGCCTACAAGTTGGCTCATGGTTCAATCTCCTTTTTAAACGACCGCGGTGGAGGCGATGTCGAGGCGGTGAACGCTCCCGCCATAGGTGTAGTAAATCGAGCATTCCGGGCTCTCGCGCTTCTGGCGCACGGCCGGGGCCGGGTCGTTGACCTCGATCACATAGCCGTCGGTGAAGAGCTCGCCCGAGATGTCGCGCCCGGCCTCGCGCTGAAGCTCGGCCTTCTGCGATTCGGAGAGCGTCACCCCGGTGTCGATGATGCCGGAATACAGGGCGCGGTTGACCGGGTCCTGCAACCACGCGCGCACGAGCGCGTAGCCCGCGTCCGTGTAGGGCACGCGCGGCGTCTGCTCGAAGCCGGACATGCAGGCTACCTGAAGGGCGTTGTTGAGCCACACGGCGTTCAAGTAGGTGTCAATCCACGTCCAGCTGCCGAACATGGAGCCCGGATACAGGAAGATGAACTGGTCGTTTCGCGTGGCGTAGTCGCCCATGAAGTTCATGTTTTGGGCCTTGAGGTTGGTGGCGTCCGTGCCCGTGACCACGTTGGCGGCGAGCCCGTCCTGCGCCTTGAAGGCGAAGGTGATGGTGCCGTTGCGGCGCTCCCAGTCGATGGAGGCGGCCGTGCCCATGATCATGGCGGCGTAGTCGAGGCTGTTCCACACGCCGCAGGTGGCGCCCACATTGGCCTCCGTGAGGGCGGCCGCGATGGTCGCCGTGTTGTTGGGCTGGAGGAGCTTCGGATCATTGTCCCAATAGATGTAGAGGTAGGCCACGCCCTTGCCGGAGGCCCACAGCGCCAGCGCCAGCGCGTCGGCTTCGGTGGGCTGGTCCACCGTGGTGAAGCAGACGAAGTTCTCGGTGAGGTCGAGGATGGCTTCCATGTTGTCCGCGTGGCTCATGGCGTCCATGCCGGGCGAGAGCACGGCCCCGGCCTCTTCGGTGAGGGCCAGCAGCGTGGCGAAGTCCGCGCCCGTTTCCGGGGCGCTCGCAAAGCTCAGGGAGCTCGCCGCGCCGGTGGTGGGGCTCTGGATGGTCCACGCCTTGGTCAGGCTGGAAAAGGCCACGGTCACGCCCGCGCCGCCCTCGGCCGCATTGATGGCCGTTTGCAGCAGTTCGGCCACGTCGCTCGGGCTCGTGGCCGTGGCGAGGGACAGGTTTTCCACGGTGACGGCCTCGCCGTTGACCGTGAGCGAGAGCCCGCCAGTTCCCGCGCCCTTGAGCTCCGCCAGCGTGCCCGTCCACGCGGCCCCGCGCAGCCACGCGGCCCGCGCCTCGGCGACGCGGCTGGCCACATAGAGCGCCCGCGGCTTCTTGAAGGAATTGTTGTAGCCGAGGAAATAGACCACCGCCGCCTGGTATTCGGGCGAAGTGAGCCCGAAATACTCGCCCACGCTCTCCGCGTCCGGGAAGGGCAGTACGAGCTGCGAGGCCGGGATGAGCGGCGAGACGGAGAGGAGGAGGCCGTTGAACTCGAGGTCCGTGCCGCCCGCCGTGAGCAGGCGCGGGTTGACCTGGACGATTTGACTTGCCGGGATGCTCACGAGGCGATCTCCTTTTTCTGGTTGTCCGGCCCTGCGCTCGCGGGGTGATGCACGTCCACGTCCTCGAGCCGCAGGTCCACATCCGTAAAGGCCGCGCGGGCGATGTCCGCGCCGAGCCATGCCGAGAGGTGCAGGGTCACGGAATAGCGCACCTCCCACTGGTCCACATCGTTACTGAAAGGCAGCGAGCGCGGGTCATCCGCATACTGGCAGGAAAGCCCCAGCGCCCGGAAAAAGTCCACGGCCACGGCGTCGCGGCAAAGCATGACCAGCCGCGCGGCCTGCGCGCCCACCACGGCCTCGTCCTGCCCACACACATCCACCTGCACTTCGTAGCAGACGAGCATCCGCACGTTCTCGACGAGGCCGTCGGCTGCGGCGGGGTCATGCTCCCAGACGTGGACATTGGTGCCACGGCGCGGCGCGTTGATGAGCGTCAGCACCGCATAGGAGGACATGGGGGGCAGATCCGCGCGATTCTGCCAGCCGCGGATGATGGCCTCGGGCGCGATACCGATATGCGCCATGAGGAAGTCATGCACGGCGCCGAGCACGTCCAGAGGGGCGTTGGCCTGAGCGTCACGCCTTGGCAGCATCCGCAGCCTCCTCATCCTCCCCTTCCGGCTCCGAAGCGCTCAGGTCCGGGCCGTCCACCTGCTGCGTGATACCCACGCATACCCAGCCGGACGCCGTGAAATCCTCGATCATGGCCGTGACGAGCCACCAGGTGCCGTCAGCGCGCTGGATCATGTCGCCGGTGCGGCCCAGCGGCCGCACGATGCCTTGCGGCGGCAGGGCGGCATCCGGCGCGAACAGATAGGCCTTGCGGTCGATGCGCGTGTTGCTCGTTGCTTCCTTCTGCGCGAGGTCGTCCTGCTTGAGGCTCTGGATCTGCGCCTGTACCGCCTGCGCCGGGCCATAGACGGGCGTCACGCGCCCGCGCTCATTGCGCTGGCCGATGGATTGCCGCAGGGTCACGGTCTCGTCCGGGTGGAGGGCAGTGATGGCCTGGCGCACGAGCCCGTGGAGGTTGGTCACTTCACGACCTCGGAGGTGATTGCGCCGATGAGCGCGCCAGTATTCATAAGCGTCCCTGCACGCCCTGACTCCTGCGCGTTCTTAATCATCAGCGTAAGCGGCTTGTTCTTGGGCTTCATGTTGCTTTTGATTTGCGCTTGGATGTCAGCCGCCATGACGTTGCCAATCAAGTCCAGCACATCCTCGGGCGTCCGTCCGGCTTTGAGTGCCGCCGCGACCTTGTTGACCCACTCCTGGCGATGATTTCTCAATGTCCGGCGCATGAAGGGGCGCCCAGGAATGACTAGCTTCTGTTTTTTCAGGTTGATGCCGAAGCGATGCCGGAAAAATGCCTTCATCTTCGGGGTCACGCGCACCACGGCTCCGAACTCGTTATAGGCGGCATACTGCGCGATGAGCTTGCCATCCGTAGTCTTGGCGTCTTCCAGCACCCCGGCGCGGACCTTGATGACCTTGTCCTGCGCGAGCTTGCTGAGCGCCTTGCGCCACTTGTCGCCGCCCTTGATGGAAATGTTCGCCATGCCGGTCTCCGCACGTTTGCGGCCAATCCTACCAGATAACGCCTCGAAGAATTGCTTTTCCCATGTGGGTATTTTAGGACATTTGCGGGCAATTCAGGCCGCGCCGTTTGGGAACCACCATAGCACAGGCGCCCGCGCCCCGGCGCGATGGTGGAGTGAATATCTGCGGACATACGCGGGTATCTGTTGCCCGGCGGGGAAAATTGAAGCGTGGAAAGGGGAAAGGCGTAGGCACACTTGCAATCCTCATGTGGATATTTTAGGCTATTTCTGGCTTTTTAATTCCGCGCCATGGCCTGCCAGGGTGAACTCACGCCCCTGATGCCTGGCTGTGGACTCTCCCAGCATTGAATGTTTGCGTGTCAATCGGCGCACCATCCACAACCACCCCACCGCTCACAGGAGCAAGCAGGAGCCCAGTATGGCACCACTGCCCAACGGTCTTACACCGGAGTTGGAGGCAGAATACCAGGAGAGCTTGAGAAAGATTGACGCCCTATGCGCCAATAAGGAAGTCATGGAGACGATCAGCGGGCGCCTCCCCAATTCCGGGGAAGAGGACGATGAGGAAAGCTACATGCAAAATATCAAAGACACTCTCAACGCATGGGCACAGTACCCTCGGAAAACGTGGAGATTGTGACATGGCTTTGCAAGCGCCCAAGGAGGAGGGGCTGGACACGATTAAGGCCAGCCCCGCATACTTAAAACAGCTCAGGGCGTGCCGTAAGGCGTTACCTAAAGAAGCGCAACGTTGCGGCCGTGAGCTGGCAGAACGGCTGAGCAAGGTTTTTTACCAGATGAAGGGGGCCCTTTTTCAAGGGCATGGTATCGTCTTGAATGAGGCGACCTTGGTGAGGGCATCAATTTCATTCTGGGAAGACATCCTCAGGGTCAAAGCATATCATCCCATCGACAGGGCAGAGAAGCACAAAAAGGCGGCCTACATATTCAAATGGATTGCCAGAATGCGGCCCGTGAAGCCTCTTGTTGACAACCCAGATCGCCTGACAAGCGCTGAGATGAACGCGAATGCCATGTTCGCTTTTCTCTGTGCTTGTGGATATTTGAATTGCCGGAGAAACCTCGACGAAGAGGAGATTCGCCGCATACTCTACTCGGCGACCTACAGAGATGTGAGTGCGGATGAATGGGCCATTATTTTTGGCTATGTAGAACTCGTTCATCCTGATGATAATCCCGCATGACCGCTTTCAGCGTATGAGTCCTAAAGGACGACCTTCGCACGCGTGACCTAAGTCCTTGGGGCTCGTCCCCGGGGCCGCTACGCCGGGGAGATTGCACTCCCCGACAGCCCCCTGAGCCCCTCCCCACGGAGGGGCTTTTTTCTTGACTTCCCCCCGGTTTTCGGCCCTGATAGAGCATCCGATATACGCGGCCCCGGGGTGGGCTGCGGTCGCTCAGGGGAAATTTCAGGGTGGAGGGTACACATGGACTTTGAGGAAAAAATCTTCGAACTGGCAAAGCGCGTCCGGCTGCACAGGGACAGGCTGGAGAACGAGCAGATGACCAAGAACACGCTGGTCATGCCGTTCATCCAGGCGCTCGGGTACGATGTGTTCAACCCGGCGGAAGTTGTGGCGGAATTTTCCGCGCCCATCGGCGAATACAAGGACGCGCGCGTGGACTATGCCATCCTTGCCGATGGAAAGCCCATCCTCATCATCGAGTGCAAGACGCTTGGCACGCCGCTGGAGTTCAAACACTGCAACCAGTTGCAGATCTATTTCCACGGCACCGAGGCACCCATCGCCATCCTGACCGATGGCAACCGCTACCGCTTCTTCTCCGACCTCGAAGCGCCCAACCGCATGGACAGCAAGCCCTACATGGAGTTCACGCTGGACGACATGGAGGAGTCGCTCATCCCGGAGCTGCGCAAGCTCGCCAAGGGCCGCTTTGACCGGGACGCCTGCGTGGTGTCGGCCAATGAGCTCAAATACAACCGCGAGTTTAAGCAGGTCATGGCCAGGCAAATGGAGGAGCCGGACGAGGACTTCGTGCGCTTCTTCATCGGCAAGGTCTATGACGGCAAGATCACCCAGAACGTGCGCGAGCGCTTCACGCCCGTGCTCAAGACAGCCATGGCGCAGTTCCTCAACGACCGCATCAACGAGCGCCTGAAAAACGCCATGACCCAGCAGAAGCCGGAGCCCGAGCCGGCGGAAGACGCCGAAGCGCAGGAAGAGGCGAAGAGCGGCCCCAACATCGTGACCACGCCCGAGGAATTGCAGGCCTTCTACCTCGTCAAATCCCTGCTTATCGGCACGGTGGAGCCGGAGCGCGTGGCAATCAGGGACGCCGTGAACTTCTGCAATATCCTTCTGGACGACAAAATCACGAAGCCGCTTTTCCGGCTGCACTTCAACAAGCGCCCGTGGAAGGTCGGCCTCTTTGACGGCGATACCAAGGACGACCGGGTGGAAATCGAGAAACTGGACGACATCTTGCCGCTGGCAGACCGCATCCGCGCCACGGCGAAAAAATACGATACGGCCCAAAAGGCCAAGGAGGGGGGTGAATAATGGCGGCCTATCTCCAATTCATCGCTGGGGACTTCGGCAAGACGAAATACTATTACACGGGCAAGGATTCATTTTCAGGCAGCGGCCTGTTCGGCAAGTCGCTCTCCCTGTCAGATATTGCCTCCTGTGAAGTGCAAGGCGCCGGGGAGAACGTCAAGAAGGCCGGGGGAGCCGTAGGGGGCGCCATCATCGGCGGCGTCCTCACGGGCGGCGTGGGTGCCATCGTCGGCAGCGTGGCCGGCGGCAACCAGGTTGAAACCACGGTCGTCATCACCACACGCGATGGCAAGCAGGGGCTTGCGCGTGCCAATGGCCCCATGATGGACGCCATCCGGGGCCATTTGTTTGAATTGCAGCGCGCGCAGGCGCAAGGTGGCCTGCCCCCGGTAAAAAAGAAGCGGCCACTCTGGCAAAAGGTGGCGATTGCCATTCTGGTCATGGCGGCTATCGGGGCTGTGCTGCCAGATACCAAGAAGCAGGACGCTCAAAAAGAACCTGTGACCACGCAGCAACAGGCCGCGCCCGAAGCTGCGCCCCCGGCGCCCACATCGCAAAAGGCCAAAAAAGACCCCTGCGAGGGCATAACCCCCAAGACGTGGGACGAGGCAAGCGCCTTGTGGAAGACAAATCACCCGGAATGCAGGCCGAAAGGCAGATAGAACGAAAGGCCCCGCGCAAGCGGGGCCACTCCACAAGGGAGGTGACTGTGGCTACCGTGATAGTTGAAATCTTTTTTAAAGACGGTACCTGCACTGACCGTTTGTATGAATCTGAGGCGGAAAACCCGGAAACGGATGCCTTGGAACAGGCAAAAAAGGAATGGGGAGCGAGTGCGCGTGTCATAAGGGTCATATCAGTACAAGAGATGTGGTGCTCAAATTAAGGAATTGTTCCCCTCACCAAACTCAATACCACATGAATTAACTTCACAGGAGGGTGGAGATGAAAAAATATAGAGTGATGAATGGAGTTCGTCCACTAAATGGAGTACCGGATTTTGATAACTTTGAGGATGCCTGTGCCGCTGCGGCCAAAGCCCAAGCAGACGGCGCTACGCCAATAAGTATTTGGGGGTATGACGGGCAGGATTGGTATGATCTTGATGATAAGGGTGACATCTACGACCCCACAAGATAATATTCCCTTGACATCCCACAGATTTTATGGCGTCCTCACCTTACGGAGCCTCAGAACTCCCCAAACGACGGTCGCCATTCCGTTTGTCAATGGCTTTTTTCGTGTTCATAATTTGGCATACTGCCTTATTTGTATGAAGAATTATACATTGCTAGAAATAATCCAAGAAAAAACTGGATTATCTTTTCAGGAATCATCAGAGTTGTGGGATGCCCTCTGCGCTCAAATGTCAAATATTCTAGCTGATGCTCATGCCGTTAATATCCCCCATGTTGGAAGATTTTATATAAAACCGTCGAATGTCGAAGGCGAAGAAAATTTCAAATATCTTGGATTTACCCCGAGAAGAAAATTATTAAAACGCCTTAATGGGCTTCCGCTTGATTAAGTTCCATGTTGTAAGGTATCCCTGCTTCATCTTCGTCAACCCCTTTTAAAACTTCCTCTTGACTTTTTCAGAAATCTGTGTCTCTCTATCCCTACGGGCTTCACACCCCGTAGGCGGTATTGACGCCACCCGTAAGTTTGGCGCTTTTTTATGCCCTTTTTCCAAAGTCAAGATATATTTTGACAGTATTTAGGGCTATAATCATTGCACTAACGCCGGGTGTGCCAGATATGTCCAGGGCTTTGTCCTAAAGGCTGGCAGCGGTCCTACGCCGTGTGAACACCCGGCGCTTTCTTTTTTCAGAAAGCGCAATTCACAAACGTAGGAGTTGACATTATGGAAATGGCCCTGACCTTCAACGACGTCACCATTACTCCCATCCATTACCAAAATAGCCTGTGGATTCGTGCGGCCGAGCTTGCCCGAGCCCTCGGGTACGCCCGCGAGGACAAAGTTTCGCGCCTGTACCAGCGCAATGCGGACGAATTCACCCCGGACATGACACAAGTCATTGAAATCACCGCAGACCCCCAAAATGGGGTTCTGGCAAATGGGCGTTGCCGCATCTTCTCCCTGCGCGGCTGCCATCTTCTCGCCATGCTCGCCCGCACCGCTATTGCCAAGGCGTTCAGGAAGTGGGTTCTGGACATCCTTGACAAGCTCGCGGAGGAAGAGCGCGCGGCGCTTTGCGGGAATGTCAAGGAAATTCCCGACGGCCTCTCCACAGCCGCCAGCCGCGCCCCGCTGCGCAGTCTCGTCCATGCCTGGGCGCAGGTGTCCGGCATTTCGCATTCCGCGTTGTGGCCGCAGGTGCGGGCGCACTTCCAGCTTTCGCGCATCGACGACCTGCCGGAAAGCTGGTTGCCGGATGCGCTCGCCTTCGTGCAGGAGAAGATCGACCAGTGCGTGCAGGGGCTGCCGAATGCTGCGCCGGCTGCCGAGCTTCCCCCGGCCCCGGAGGAGCGCCCCCTCGTGTACCGGGACGGCAAGTATTATCCCATGCGCAGGAACCACAAGCACGTCGTGGGGCCGCGCGAGAAGGCCATGGTGGACTTCTGGTCTTACGAATACCCGCGCCGGGAAGCGGAAATCGAGGAGCGCTTCAAGAAGCTCATGGAGGGCATTGACACGGCCATGGGCGACACCATCCACCAGGCCGTGGCGGCAATCGGCCGGGACGCCGACACCATGTTCAGCATCTCGTGCATGTTGGAAGGCCTCTACTCCGCCGAGGACAGGGCGCGCGAATCCTTCAAGGAGGCCCTGCGCCTCGCGCGGCTGCACATGCGGATGGCGACCAGCATGGCGACGGCGCTGAACAGGTAAGGGGCGAGAAGGTAGAGGAAAAACGAGGGCCGGGAGAAATCTCGGCCCTTTTCCCGTGCCCCCCAATGGCCGCTTGACTTCCCCCGATTATGCCGTACCCTGTACAGCGGAAACGGCATCTTTATCAGAAAAAAAGAAATACCTCGTCACAAATAATATGCCGTTTCCCCTGTACTATTTGCACTATGCTGAATGCAATTTTTGTGAGCCGGCGATTCGCCTGCCACAAAAATGGACGGGAAGCCCGCTCGTCCTTCCGGATGGTCGGATGAGTCGGGCGCCGGGTGTGTCCGCACCCGGCGCCCTCGGCATGCCCTCTGGTTTTAAGGGTGAATCAGGCCTTTGCCCCAGTGCCGCCGGGAGCCTCCACTCCCGGCGGCGTCCTTATTGTTTTTTCCGCAAATAGCTGCAAATCAAGGCCACCACTACGCCCGAAACAATTTGAATGATCGCGCTCCAGAGGTAGTCCATCTGCGTGTCCTCCCTGAAGAAGGCTGCCGTATTCCCAAGTATCACGGGCGAAGCTAAACACAACCCAAAAGTCAAATGGCACGAAAAAATTTTTTGTGAGTACGGTGTCTCCCGCCCCTATGCTTTCACTTACGGAGAGCAAATCTTCTGTTCGGCTTGTGAACTTCCGTCGCATAGTATAGACTAGCCTATGCGGCATCTTCCTTTTCCCCTCATTTTCCTCTGCGCCGTGGGCTTCGCCCTCTTCACGGCGCGTATCGCCCACGCCTTCCCGGCGGAGGTGCTCTCCGTCCATGACGGGGACAGCATCACGGCCCGACGCGTGGGCCCGGTGCGGCACAAGTCGGACAAGGTGCGGGTGTACGGCATCGACTGCCCGGAACTGGACCAGCCCTATGGCGAGGAGGCGCGGGAGCTTACGGCCCGCATCCTCGACGGCAAGACTGTGGAGATCGTGCCAGCGCAGAAGGGCAAAAGCTACCGGCGGGAGGTCGGCGGCATCGTCCTTTTGGGGGATATGCTGGTCATCCAGGATACTCTCGTGAGCGCGGGCCTGGCCTGGGTGGACGACCGCTTTTGCAAGTTGCCGGTCTGCGACCTCTGGCGGCTGCACCAGCGCGAGGCCAAAGCCGCCCGGCGCGGCCTGTGGGCCGATGACGCGCCGGTGCCCCCGTGGACGTGGCGGAAGATGAAGCGCCCGCAGCGCGTGAAATAGCCCCCCCCTGCCCGACCACGCCAGGACGCCCGCACATGCCGTTTCAGCACATGCGGGCGTCCTGCACTACCTTCACTGAACCTGTCAGGATTTCAGACAAGTTCCCCGGCTGCATTTTTGAGCTCTTCGGAATTTCCGAACAGTTGCCCCTCTCCCTCACCCCCACGGGTGGTAATGCTTCACGGCGAAATACCGCCCACCGGCGAGGTAAGGCTGGATGGCCTGCCAGTAAGTCTGGCCGCAGGGCGTGGCGTTCCAGAACGCCTTGCCCGTGGTGGTGGGCACGCTGAAACTCGTACTCACGCTCCCTTCGGTGGCGCTTGCCACCGGCCCGCTCTGGCCCGTGGGCCACAGGGCGAGCGTGGCGAGGTGGCAGACGATGAGCCACAGCAGGGTCCGCCGCTTCAATATGCCCTTTTCCGGGTCGTAGGGCACGGGCGAGGCGTCCGTGTTGTCCAGCAGCAGGCAGGCCACCTCAAAGGCCTGTTCGAGCTGGCCGTCCGTGAGCAGCGGCTTGCCGCCCGGCGCGAACTTTGGGTAGGCCTCGAGGAAGCCCTTGGCATCAAAGACGACAACGGCCATGCCTACGCCCCTACCGCCGCCCCTGCTTCATCCGGCTTGGTGGTGGTGTTCTCCGGGTCGATGGGTTCGATGCCGTGGCGAAGCTCCGCCTTTTCGGCCGCCTCGTCCACGGCGTCGGCCTTGCGCTCCGCCGCGAAGATGAGGCCGTGCTGGAAGATCTCCATGCCGCCGTAGGTCTTCTTGATGTACTCCCAGTCCGTTGCGGGCACCATGGTGAGCCCGAAGGCGCCCACGGGCAGGACGCCCTTTTCCTTGCCGCGCAGGTGGGCGGCGTTGCCGTTGATGACGACCTTGCGGCCGTCCGGCATGGAGAACTGGATGCCCGTGGCGCGGTTGAGGGCCACGGCCACCATGGCCGTGCCACTGGCCTTGGCGGCCTGCGCTTCGGTTTTGGCGGCTTCGGCAGCCGTGGTGTTGACGGCCGGGGCCTGCGGGGTGTTCTGGGTTGCGCCTGTATTCTGCGCGGCTTGGGCTTCGGTCTTGGCGGCTCGTGCCATAGGTTTTCCCTCCATTTTCCGGCCCCCCGCGCTCCTGCATGATTCTGGGCGCGAGGGGCCCGGTCAGTTGTTGTTACATGCCCGTCATGGTCGCCACGGCCCACGGCTGGCGGATAAGGCCGCCGTAGGTTGAGGCGCTGAACTTCTGCCGGAAGCTGGAGAGCTCCGGCACGATGCGCCCGGCGCGCAGCTTGTCGCCGTAGGGCAGCGCCCCGGTCTCCTGGCCGCCGGCCTCGGGCGCGACCAGCATCACCGTTTCGCCCGCCGTGGCGCTGTGCATCTCGGGGAGCGTCACGATGGTGAGGCTGCTGAAATACTTGGTCAGCATGTCCAGCACGCTTACGTTGAAGTCCGTAGCGGCGCCCAGCTTGACCGCCATCTCGGGCGAGAGCACCAGCTTGAGCGGCGTGTCCTTGTCGATGATGCCGCTGGACTGCTCGGAGAGCTGCGCGAACAGAGCCAGCACGTCGTTGTAGATCTGCGTGGTGGTCTTGTCCGCCCACTTGGTGGACGTGGCGCCCCCTGCGGTGTCAACCGCCGCCGCCGTGATGGAGGCCGGCAGGTTCGGGTCGTTGAGGATGCCGTAGATTTCCTTGCCGAGCACGCCGCGCAGGGCGAAGCGGTTGGCGTCGATGTCGATGACGCGCGCCGCCGCCCGCTGCTTGGCCGCCGCGAGGTTCACCTTGGCCGCCGAGCTCATGGCCGCTTCCAGGTCGCCATAGGTGATGGAGGTCTGGAAGATGTACTGCTGGCGCGTCTGCCACTCGGAGTTCACGCCGCTGGTGGTGCCGTCGGCATAGTCCGAATAGGGCTGCGTCGTGCCCGTGATCTCGTCCACGCGCCACTTCATGTAGGGCGTGGTCCAGTCGCCCTTTTTCTGCTCGGCGAAGATTTCGCGTGCCCGGCGCGGGGCGGTCAAAATCTCGATGACCGTGGGGTCGATGTAGGCCATGAGCTCGGCCGGAACCGTGGTGTTGGGCGTGGTCACGAGGGCCGCGTCCTGGGCGATGCGGGCCATGTTCTCCCGGCTCGCCCACATGCGCGCCCCCGGGAAGATGAAGCCGAGCTCGGCGACCTGTTCAAAGGTGGGGTTCATGCTGCCTCCTTATGCGCTCGGCGGCGTGGCCGCGGGCTTGGTCATGGGGTTCCAGTTGCTGATGAGGATGAGGTCGCCGGCGCCCCCGGCCGTCTTGACCACCCAGCCGGTGTCGAGGTGCGTGGCGTCCGCCGTGCCCGTGGAAACGGAGCCGTCCTCGGTGGAGGCGAGCACGGCCTGCCCCACGGTGGCCGCTGTGGAGGACACGGCCCAGTAGTCGCCGCGCACGGCCACGGTGAGGGCCGAGCCCTCGGGCACGGTGAGCGTGCCGCTCTCCGTGAGGTCGTAGTTCACATAGTTGATGACGCGCTCCACGAAGCCGAGCACCTCGGTGGCATCTTCGGCCACGTTGGTGGCGCGGGAATCGTCGCGCACGCCGTCCTCGACCACCGGGAACACGAAGGCGCCCACGGGCAGGTCCACGGCCGCCAGCGGGTTCTGCGGGGTATAGACGCTCTGGCCGGGCGTGGCCTTGTCCCCGGCAACGCCGGGCGCCACGTCAAGGCTCACCTTGTTCTGCAAGGGCATGATGGCCTCCTTTTAGCCGATGTTGATATTGTTCAGGCCCTTGAAGGGGCCGTCATACTTGGCCGGGGCGTGGTCCTGCGCGAGCCGGGCCTGGGTGGAGGCGAGGCCCTGCTTCTGACGCAGGAGCATCTCCACCATGCCGCGCCACGCGCTGCGGCTGTAGGCGCGGGCGTCCACGCCGCTCTGCGTGAGCGCATAGCCATAGACATTGGCCGCCGAGTCGAAGGTGAGCATGTCGAGCTCGCCCACCAGCGGGCGCACATCGCGCACGGCCCTGGCGATGGCGCGCATGTTGTCCTGCGCCTGGGCCACGGCGCGCGCCTGGATGAGCGCGGCGTCGGAGGCCATGAGCGGCTTCGGGCCACGGCCGCGGGCACGGCCAAAGCGCCGCAGGGCGGCATCCTGCGCGGTGAGGTCCTCGTCCCCGGTGGCCGGATCATAGGCGAGGTCGGAAAGGCTGCTCTCCAGCTTGGCACGCTGCTCGGGCGTGAGGCCGGGCACCTCGTCGAGGATGCGGCGGATGGCGGCCGCCTTGTCCTCGTCCTTGCCCATGGCCTTTTTCGCGCCCTCGGCCTCGTGCTCGGCGTCGAGCTTCTTGCGCTCCTCGGGGTTGCGCTCCAGCTTTTCACCGTACTTGACGCCTTCGGCGAAGGCGCGGCTCTCCTGCGGGTTCTCGGCGTCCAGCCCGCAGGAATCCATGGCCTTCTTCATGCCTTCGGATTCATGCTCGCGGTCGAGCTTTTCCCGCTCGGCCGGGTCGCGCATCAGGGCCTCGCCGTACTTGACGCCCTCGGCAAAGGCCTCCTGCGCGTCCTCGTCGTCGGAATCGAGGCCGCACTTGTCCATGGCCTGCCTGATGTCCTCGTCCACGGCGCCCTTTTCCGGGGCCGGGTCGGCGTCGCCCGTGGCCTTGGAATAGGCGAGGCCATTGAGCGCATCGGTGAGCTTCTTCACCTCGTCCGGCTCGAGCTTGGCGGAAAGCTCGCCCATGAGCTTGCGGATTTCGGCCGCCTTGTCCTCGTCCTCGGTGATGTCCACGATTTCCCCGGTCTGGGGGTCTACCTTGTGCAGGTCGATGATGGCCTGCGCAAGGTCCACTTCCTGCCGCTCGATGTCCGGGTTGGCGTCGCGCGCGCCCCGGAACCAGTTTTTCACCCTCATGACAGCTCCTTTGATGAGGTTGGGTTTGTGGGTTTGGGCAGTGGCATGGTCGCCCGCGGGGGCCTTGGCAGGCCGTTCCGCAGGGCGCACATTGACAACTTCCATTTGCGGGATTATTTTTTCTTCGTCACAGCCGATTTTGTCCCGCATGATGCGGTTCCGCCCGTAAGGCAGGGGGACAGAATCGGCTGCGTTTTTGTTTTTTCCCGTCCTCTCCTCATAATTCTTTGTTCCCTCACGGCTGAGGTTATAGACGTTGTGCCGCGGTGTAGCTGCATGACGCTCTGCCACATCGACAATGGCCTCCCTGGGACCCTCTGTCGTGTCCACAGTCTTGCGGTAGGTGTGGAACCTCGAAATCTCTGAATGCCCGTGAGCCGGCGCCTCCGGGCGGTAGTCTCCCGACTTGATGATTTCAGGCATATGAGGCACGAGCGCTGCCTTCACCGGGTCTGCTGTCATATCCTTCTTCAGTTCACGCCACCCGCGGCCCGTGAAGGCGGCTTCTATCGGCCCTGCGTCCGTCCGCGCCTCAACGTGTCTGCCCTGCAATTTCTCCTTATAGTACTCATGGGCGGCTTTCTTGTGGTTGCCGCCATGCTTCTGCACCAGAGCGTCAAAATGCGCGGTATCCGGCGCCGTGGACTCGATCGGGCGCGACTGGTAGGGCTCCCCTTTGGGCTTCTGCCCCACATTCCCCTTGTCGATTTGACCGTCCTTGAAATGGATGCGCTTGCCGTTCTCGGTTGTGGCCCAGCCGTCGCCTTCTTTTGCATCCAGCGCCGCATCGGCCACCACCACGTCCGGCCCGGCGCGGCCCTCCTCCACCAGGGCCACATGGTTGCCCCGGATGTGGCGCATGATGAAGTCGTACTCGACGCCCTCGTGTGTACCCGGCGTGAATTCCGGCTCGTAGCGGTAGGCGCAGGAAAGCTCGCGGAAGGAGCCGTCGCGGATGGCGTCGATGGCCTCGCGGTCCCAGACAGTGAGCGGCGCGTCGATGTAGGGCGCGTTCCACACGGCCTTGCCCACGGCGCCCACGCGGGTGAGCTTTTCGGGCTCGTCCGCGCTGTCCGGGTGGTGCTCGATGTGCAGGGGCAGGCCCTCCCAGGTGGGCAGCGAGGCCTTGAGCTCGTCCGGCGCCCGGAAGCCGTAATAGATGCGCTCCGGGTCCAGCCCCAGCCGCTCCCAGCCGGGGATTTCCCGGCCATAGTACGGGTTCACCGTGGCCTTGGTGATGTGCGAGCTTGCCACGTGCAGAAAGCCGTTGGCGTCCACGCTGCGGGCGCTGGGGGCCGCGTCGAAGGTGAGCTTTGCGTCCCTCATGCCGATGCCCTCCTGAGCAGCTTCGCGATTTCGGGCGTCACCTCGTCCCCGAACTCGGGCACGAAATCCCGATAGGTGCACTGGCAGGCCACAAGCTCGCCGGGAAGCACCTTGCGCTTCACCTCGCTGTCCCACATGCCTTCGGAGAGCAGGAAGGGCTTGCCGTTCATGGCCTTGTGCGTGGCGCGGCTGGTATATTTGCCGGGGATGTGCACCCAGATGCCCACCTTGACGCCCAGGCGCTCGCTCTCCACGCGCTTGATGGCCTCGGTTGCCTTGTTGGCCTGGTCGCGGGCGATGAGGTCGGCGCGGCGGCGCGTGAGCTTATAGCGCTTCTCAAGCTCGTCGGTGAGGAAGGCGAGGTCGCGCCCCATGCTGATGGAGCGCTGCACAAGGCCCGTGACGTCGGAGTAATACTGCTTCGGGATGGAGGTGATGAGGCTGACATTTTCCGCGATGAGCGCCTGCACCACGTCGTTTTTTGCGCGGCTCGGGTCCATCTTCACGGTGAAGCCCGCATCCTTGAAGGCCTGCTCGTAGCTGCTGGTGGTATGCCGGGCCGACTTGCGGACGAAGTCCTCGGCGATCTTCCGGGCCTTCTCGCTCCAGCGGCGCATCCAGTAGCGGAAGAGGCGGCTGAGCACCTTCTGCATCATGCGCGCGGGGGAGGCGTCCTGCGCGAAGGCCAGCGCGGAGTCGATGACGCTGTCGGCCACGATGCGGGCCTCGTCCTTGCGGTAGGCCGCGCGCAGCCACCAGACTGTCGAGCGCTGCATCTCGTCGATGAGGCGGTGCAACTGGCGGCGGTAGGCGGCGCGGACGCCCGCATTGGGGTGCACGAGGCGCAGGACCTTAGCCATACACTGCCCCCGCCTTGTCCACGTCGTCCACGTCCCCCGGCTCGTCCTCCATGCCCGGCGGCACGGCCCCGACTTCGCCCACGCCCTCGGGAACCGCCTCGGGGTCGATGTCCGCAAAGGGGCTGTCGCTGTCCTTGACGAGCGCCGCACGCGCTTCCTCGGCGCTGATAACGCCGCGGTCGAGATAGACGGCCACGGTGTCCGCACGGGTTTTCTGCTGTGTGGCCAGCGCCGCGCGGTCCTCCTCGCCGAGCGGGGCGAAGTCGAAGTCGAGGCCACGGTCGATGGCCCGAAACTCGTGCAGCTGGATGCACTCGAGCGCCCGCCTGATACCGGGACGGAGCACCTTTTCCTGCTGGCTCGTGATGTGGTCGTAGTAGTTGCGGATGTCGCTCTCGCCCGTGGCGTTGAAGCCCGAGGGCGAGATGCCGAGCAGCTTCACGGCCGGGGTGCGGTTGAGCGCCGCGAGAAATTCCAGCGCCTGGCGCACGATGTCCGTCACCCCGGAAAGCGGGGTCTCCAGCTTGATGACGTCCTCGCTGTCCTTGTCCACGGCCAGAACGCCGTCGTTGCTCATGGTCTGCACCATGTAACGCACGCGCCGGTCGAGGTTCGCCGTGCCCTGCGCCGAGAGCAGGATTTCCTGCAGGTTCGTCTTGAGCACGGTCATGGAGAACTTCTTGAGCAGGCGCGCCTCGGCGGTGCGGCACTCCTGAAAGTGGAGGATGTAGTCCCAGAGGATCTGCGCCTGCGGGAGGCCCATGAAGTTGTATGCCGGCCGGAGCAGGATGGGCAGCTCATTGGCCACCAGACGGATGAGGCGGCTCTTGTGGACGCGCTCGCCGAGCACCCACCACCAGCGCGGCCGGAAATAGTCAGCCCGGAGCGGGGAAATGGAATTGTACTCGCCGGGAAAGACGTTCACCGGGTCAATCACCGTGAAGCGCAGCGGGCGGCCGGGGGCCAGTTCCCCGCTTGAGGGGCCGAGGTGGAGCGGGTCAATGAGTTGGTCGCCGTCCGCGCCCGTGTCGATGAACACAAAGGCCCCGCCCTCATAGCCCACGAGCTCGGCCGCCTCGTGGAACACGCTCTGGAGGTCGTAGCGCGCGAGCGCCGCTTCCAGCTCCTTGAGGCGGTCACTGGCGTCACCCGCGTCCTCCGTGTCCGATGATCCACCGCGCAGGGTGATCCATTCGCGGGTCATGTCGTCGGCAACGGTCTCGATGCAGGCCCGCAAAAGGCCGTTCTGCGCCATGTTTTGCAACGCCCCGTAGCCCATGAACTGCGGCGCCGCAGCCTGCCCGAGCTGGAAGGTGTGCTGGAGCAGGGTATAGACGCCGCCATCTGCGAGCTGGCTGTCCAGCGCGAGGCGCACCTTTTCGCTGGCCCCGAGGGTGCGCGGCGGCCCGTAGAGCCGGCGCACCTCGTCCGGGGTGAGCGGCACGCCGCCGGGCATCCCGCCGCCCACGTCCGGGTGGAGTGACAGACGGGGCGACGGGACGGGCCGGCCCTGCGGGGAGGGCGCGCAGGGCGCGGCCTGCGGCGTGGCGGGGAGGGAAAGGCGGCGCTTGCGGCGGCTCATGCGAGGCCCCCGAAGCGCGAGAGGTTGGGCGGCATGGCCGGGCGCAAAATGGCGGGATTGATGTTGAGCCCCCGCTTGCGCTCCATGTCGCGCAGGGCCTGCGTGGTGGCGTCCACCTGGTCGTCGTGGGCAGCGCCTGGGAACTGCGTGAGCTCGGCCACATAGTCGGACGCCCATTCGCAATGCTGCGGATGCGGGATGTGGACGTTCCCGGCCTCAAAGAGGGCGGTCACGGCATGGGCGCGGGCGGTCTTGCTGCCGTCCGGCTCCACCGGGATGATGCCGGGCACATGGTGCTTGAGACTGTCGATGACAGCCGGACCGTTGGCCTTGTCCTCCACCAGCTTGCGCGTGGCGCGGGGCCACTTGTCGGCAAGGGCGCGGAAGGCCGCCAGCGTGTCCGTGAAGCCCATGCGGGCGCGCACCTGATCGAGCAGGTAGCGGTCCGCCCCCTTGCGGCCCCACACCTGCCCGACAACGTAGTCGGTGTCGTCGCCGTCTTTGAAGGTCATGTCCCACGAGATGAGCAGCTGGTCGAACTTCGCGGGCAGATCCTTGGGGAGCCAGTAGCGCAGCCACTCGGCCTTGAAGATGTTGCCGCCGTCGGGCGTGGGGTGCTGCTGGTACAGCGCCTCCCAGTCGCGCGAGCCGATGGCCTTCCTGATGGCCGCGAGCTGCGCGAGCGGGTAGCGCTCCGGGTGCAGGGCCTCGCCGCGCATGCGGTACTTCTCGTCCTCTTCGGCGATGGCCGGAAAGTTGACCACGCGCCACGCATCGCCCTCGCCCGTGCGCGCGGCCTCGAGGAGCCGCCCGGAGAGGTCGTCCATGTGCCAGCGCGTGTTGATGACGAGGATGCCCCCGCCGGGCGCCAGGCGCGTGTAGAGCGTGGAGGTGTACCACTCCCACACCTTGCGGCGGATGGTGGGGCTGTCGGCCTCGGCGCGGTCCTTGAAGGGGTCGTCCACGATGAGGATGTCGCCGCCCATGCCGGTGATGCCGCCGCCCACGCCGGCGGAGCGGTAGCTGCCCCGGTGGTCCACTATCTCGAACAGGTCGGAATTGCGCAGGTAGTTGCCGGATGCCACGGTGCGGATGTTCTTGGCGGAAAGGCGCGTCTCCGGGAAGATGGCCTGGTATTCCGGCTGCTCCATGACGCGCTGCACGTCGCGGTTGAGGCGGGA
Source organism: Desulfovibrio sp. (assembly GCF_014803725.1). Taxonomy (GTDB): domain Bacteria; phylum Desulfobacterota; class Desulfovibrionia; order Desulfovibrionales; family Desulfovibrionaceae; genus Desulfovibrio. Next base: position 258,081 of record NZ_JAAVBE010000019.1, on the reverse strand, counting down.
GGACAGGTCGGCGCTGTAGGACGTACCGATGATGGACATATCCGGGAAGCGCCCGAACACATAGGCCGGGAAGCGGCGGCTGGCGAGCTCGCTCTTGCCGTGGCGCGGCGGCATACAGAGCATGAGGCGCGGGGATTCGCCCGCGTGCACGGCGCGCAGGAAGGCGTCGAGCTCTTCGCATATCTCACGGTGCACCCAGCCCATGACATAGCCGGGCGTGGTCTCGTGGATGAAGGCCCGGAAGTTGAGGGCCGCCAGCTCGCGCCGGAGCGCGAGGCCAAGCTTGCGCGGGGAAATGCCGTTCATTGCCGTACCCTCGTGCCCAGGCCCTCGCCATAGGCGGCATCCACGAGGGACGAAATTTTCTCCGGCGACGCGGCGCCCAAGTCCACCTTGACGGAGACATCCGCGGCGCGGGCCTCCTCGGCGCTGTCCTTGATGCCCCATGCCCGGCGCTCGCCCTCCTGCCGTATCTTCAGGGTCTCGGCGGTGATTTTCGCGAGCTTGGCCTTGTCGAAATCGCCTGCGGCCAAAGCCTCGTCGATGAGCTGCTGGTGCCGCTCCCATTCCTCTTTATGGCGGCGCATGACGGCGGCCTTGGCGTCGGCCGCGCGGTCAAGTGCCTCGGCCTTTTTTTGGGGGTTAACGGTGTTAACGATGCCGTTAACCTTCGCTTCGGCCAGCCGGTTCACCGCCCCGGAAATATCCTGAACCCATCCTTCCCGCTTGGCGCGTTGGGAAATGGCGGCCTTGGTGACGCCATGGCGCCGAGAAAGGGCACCCATGGTGCTTCCCGTCTCGTACTCCGCCCGGATGGTTTCCCAGTCAAAACGCGCTGCCATACCTACTCCAACAAGCCCCCCGAAGGGGCGAAATCACGGCGGCCATTCTCAGCCGCCCGGGGGCTTTCCCTTGCGCGAATTATCGGGCCTGCGGAGCTCTCCCGACCGCTTCCCCGCGAGGGGCGCCGGCTTCCCGTCGTCGAAGTGCCAGCCTTTCAGGACCGCGCCCGTTTATCCGTTACGCCCGCCCAGGGGCCGATCGGCGCCCGGGGGGTGTGGCGCCGCGCAAGTTGAAAAATGCCGGTTATTGTTTTGCGCCACGCAACAGGATTTTGAGGTCGCTCTTCATGTCCGCGAGCGTTTCCTGGATGACGCCAAAATTCGCTTCCAGGCGGATGATGCGCTTTTCGTGCTCTTCCGCCTTGGTGGTGTTGCTTCTGATTTGTTCGCCCTTTTCCATCTCGTGCCGGGCGGCATCCCGCTGGAGGATGGCGATTTTCTCCTCGGTGCGGGCTGTCTGGATTTTGTCATTCACCAGCCCCCCGCCGATGGTGATGCCCGCGGAGAGCAACACGCAGAGCAGGGGTATCCCCCCTTTCGCCAGCGTTTCCTTGACCTTCTGCTCCATCCTAGAGCCCCAAGAAGATTCCCGAGAGCCAGCCACCGTCGAGCGACGGGAACTGGTAGTGCGGGAAGTGGTAGGACAGGATGGGATAGGCGAGGAAGTGCCAGACCACGAGAAAGCCCATGATCCAGCCGAGGCCCTTGGTGCCCTCGCGAGCCTGGGTTTTGGTAATTTCCTCCCCGTCCGGGGCCACGGTGGTGACCTTCTTGACAAAGAGCCCGGCGAGCGCGCCGCCAATCGTCTTGAGAATGCCCATCAGCACAACTCCTTGAGCAGGCGGCCTTCGATGGCGCGGCGCTGCGCGTATTGGCGGAAGCCGTGGAGGAGTTCGTCCGCGGCCTTGCACCAGTTTTGGGTGGTGAGATACTGCCACGTCTTGGGCCAGTCGCGGCGCACGCCCGTGCAGCCCTTCTGGAAGCAGCAGGAAAAGATCACGGCCTGCGCCTGCTTCGGCAGGTCGTCGAAGGGCACGGAAGAATCCCGGTCATAGGCGGGGCGGACGTAGCGGTTGAGGTAGCCGTTGTGGACGCAATGATCAGTGATCGTGGCATCAGCCTCGGAAATGGCGAGGGGTGCCACAAAGAGCTTGTTGAGGGCGGCGGATGTCTTGAGGCCCAGGTAGGGCGTGAAGATGCGGATGATGTCCTCGGGAAGGCCGTAGCCGCGCAGAGTGGCCGCGTCTGTCTGTCCGAGGTCGCAGCCGGTGGCGATGGTCACGCCGGATGCGCCCATGGCCGTGAAGGCCGCCGGGGCACCCGTGGCGGGGAACTGCACGCCAAGCGGCTCGGTGCCCACGGGGCCGATATAGTTGCGCCCCTTGCCGTCGGAACGGCGATTGGACGGCACATAGCCGCGGCGCTGGCGCGGGCCTTCGACGCGGGTCAGGAAGTCGGAGATATAGTCGATGTCTGCCACTGGCTTGCTCCCTTGATTTGAGAGCAAGCGTAGCCTGTCACGCCGTCAGGGTGTTATGGGCATTTGTGGACAATTCAGGGCATTTCAGGCCGCCCCGTCGATGAAGAAGCGAGCGCCCCTGCGGGCATGGTCCAGAAGCTCCTTGCGGATGGCGTAAATGTTCCGGCGCGTGACGCCATCGCCACCCTCGCAGCGGATGGGATAGCCCGCGCGCAGGATGGCCTTGCGGCCCATGCCCAAATAGCGCTCGATCTCCTTCCAGCCGCGCAAAATATCCGGTTCAGTCATGTTTTCCTCCTTTCATCCGGTATTCGCGGTTGACGAACCGCATGCAGGTGCAGGCCACGTCAAGCGCCTCATCAAGCTGGCGGTCGGGGCTTTCATGGGTCACGGCATAGCAGAGCTCATGGAACTCGCAACTTACGACGCGCAGGGCATGGAACCTGTCGTCGGCGAAGTGCCGATGCTTTTTCCGGGCTTCCTCCAGCCGCCGCGCCAGCATGAAAAGATTTTGCTGCCCGCGGCCGAGGTCGCCATTGCCGAAGGCCAAAAGCGCCCGGCGGTAGCTCATGGACTGCTCAGGCTGTGCGCTCATTTCGCCCCCAGATAGCTTTGAATTTTCTCCCGCGCCTCGTCCCAGCCACGGCACACGGCGCAGTCGTAGCCCGCCTTCCTGAATACGCCGAGCATGAATTTCTGCTCCGGCGTGGCGTAGCCGTGGGCGCGGCGCTTGAGCTCGATCCACAGGCCGTGGTAGCCGCCGGCGGGATACGCGAGGAAGATGTCCGGCACGCCGCGGCGCACGCCCTCCGCCTTGAGCATGGCCCCGGTGATGAGGTTGCGCGCGCCGCCGTTGGGGATGGCGATGAGCAAAGGCTCCATGTGCCGGTACTGCGTACGCCACCAGGCAAAGAGCGCCTTCTGCTCCGCGTGTTCCGTGGGGATGTTGCCGTTTTTGTATTTTCCCGCCGGCTTTCCACTCATGCCCGTTACTCTGATTCTTGAAATGTTTCGATTGGCCCGAGCAATCCACATCGACCATATCCATCTTGTACATCTTTTTCACTGTCATACTCAATAATCCACGCCATACATTTTTTCCCATAACAATGGCCTTCTTTGGTGATTGGGCATATTTTTTGATATGCTTTTTCTTCTAATACAACATTATATTCTTCGTAAGTATAATGCATATACTTTCCCTCCTCATGTTTTTCACAGCCAACGCAGCACAAATCGCCCCAGATGGCGTCGGCGCAATCCCGGCACGGGGCGCCCCTACCAGCCCCCGGCATTGCTGTACTCCCTCTGCGCCACATGGTCCCGGCGCGGCGGCTCCGTATGGCCAAGGGCCTTGCGCGCCGGTGGGGGCAGGGTGCGGGGCGCGGGCTCCACTCCCGGGTCGGTGAGCAAGAGCCCGGCCTCCTGCGCTTGCCGTCGTGTCCATGCCTGCATGTTCTCCAGGCGCCTGTCCTGATTGCAGGCGCACTTGCAAAGCATCCTGTAGCCCGTAGCATCCCAGACCCAGAAAAATCCCGGAATGGCCGGGTCACAGTCCCGGCAGGCCGTGGCCTTGGCGCGCCGCTGCGGGTGGTCGGCGAGCCAGTTCTCGAACTCGGCCAGGATGGCCTTGCCGAGATTGAGCGGCAGGCTGTCCCGGTCAGTGAGGGCGTAGGCTATGGCCTTGGCCGCCTCATTGGGCACGGCCCGCTCCTCACACACGCGCCGCCACAGGCTGCGATAGGCGGGCGTGCCGCGCGTGGGCCGCTGCCGCTGAAAGGCGCTGTAGATCTCGTCCAGCATGCTGTCGAAAAAACGCTCGTCCATCTTGCTCACCAGCCTTCGGGATAGTCCATGACCGGGGCCTGCTCGGGCGCAAGCTCGTCCTGCCAGCGGCCCTGATTGAGCCACGTCGCCGGGTGCGGGATGTACTGCCCGCCATCGCGCTGCCATTGCTCGCAGTGGCATTGCCTGGCGAGGATGGCCGCAAGCTCGGCAGGCGGCGGCAGCTCGTGCTCCTTGCGCTTCCAGACCTTGAAGGCCGCGTCCTTGCCCACCTTGCGGGGATAGGCCTGCCAGAAGGCCTCAAAGTCCGCCGTGTAGGGCGGCGAGGCACGGGCCTTACGGGGATTGGTGCCCTGAACGCGGGGATTTTCTCCCAGGGCGCGAGGGTTTTCTCCCTGCGCTCTCGGGTTCGTGCCTTGCGCCCGTGGCTTGGCGCCGGCTTCCCTGCTCACGGGGAAAGGGGGAGGAAGCGCGTCGTTCTCCCCCTCGCTTGCGAGGGGTAAGGGGTGTGTATTTAATATTTCTTCTCTTCTCTTATCTTCTCTTCTCTGGGGCGTCACACCTGCGTTACCCTGCGTCACATGTGCGTCACCGTGCGTCACATCGGCGTCACAAGGCGTCACACCTGCGTTACCCTGCGTCTCTTGGCGTTTCCGTTCCCGGCACCTGCGCATCCGCTCGGCGTTGTCGTCCTCGCGTTTAGGCTGGCGCTTGTCCCACGCGCAGATGCGGCCGTCACAGATGAGCCCCTTTTCCAGCAGGGCAGTGAAAACCGCCTCGCTGGTGCCGTCCTCGAAGCCGTAGAGGGCGTCCACGGTCTCGGCATCGAAGTTTGCCACGCTGCCGCGCTCTTCCGCCTGACTGGCCGATTCAAGGAGCGCGATCCACACGGACACCACCACGCCGATGGAGACCTTGGCCTTGCGGGCGACAATGGGCCACTTGGGGTCGGATGTTATGCCATGATAGGCGCGGAACCAGTCCATCACGCCACCCCGCTCTGACCTTGCATGGCCGAAAGTTGACAATCCACGGGATTTTTCTGCATACTATCCTCGCTTTGATTGTTTGGGCGGTTGCCCACTGGCCCCGGACTTCCCCAGCCGGGGCTTTTTTTATTCCCCTGTCTTCCCCTGCGCCGCTTGCCATTGCCGGTGCCGCAAAAGTAAAGTACCGGCGAGGGCGAGCACAAAGGCGTCCTTGTCTTCTGCGGCATCGTAATGGCGCACGATGCCTTCAATCGGGTCTGCGTCGTTCATGAGGGCCATGAGAATGAGCCCTGAAAAATGCGATAATTGGCACCTATCATTGGAGAGGTCATCCATGTCGGGACAAATCATAGGATTTCCTTTGTGTCCACATTGTGGTCAGCATGATGTAGCATTTTATTATGTGCATTCTTATTACAGAAATGAGTATACCTATATGTTATTAATGTGTGGCCATTGTCAATCTCCAGTAGTTGCTGCATTTCGTGGTCCACTATTAGAGGGACGAAGAATTAAATTTTCTGATATATCTGGTTATTTCCCTCATCCTGATAGGGATAAAGCGCCAGAATATACACCAGAACCTGTCGCAAAGGATTTTGAGGAAGCAAAATTTAATTTGATACATGGTAAGTATAAATCTGCCTGCATCATGGCCGGAAGTTCGATAGAAACTGCTTGCGTCCAGTTCGGGGCGGTAGATGGCGGTCTGAAGGGAAAGATCAGGAAGCTGCATGATGACGGAATCATTACCCAGAGTCTTGCCGACTGGGCGCAGGAACTCAGGGAAATACGAGTGGACGCCGCGCACCAGGCTGAGCGCGAATCTGTGATTACAAAAGAAGACGCCGAGCAGGCTGTCTATTTCGCGGAGATGCTTTTCACCTACTTGTACAAACTGCCCAAAATGATTGAGGAGCGCCGCAAAAAGTCTTGACATTTCCGTGAGGGCGCGGGTAGCGTGGCCTTGACGGTGCTCATCACACCTCCATCGGCGGCCACGCCAACCCGAAAGCATTGGCTTTTTTTGCGCCCTTTTTCCGTTGTCAGCCGGAAATTTGGGGTAAAAGTGCTTCTGTATTTCCGGGTGTGGCCGATATGTCCAGGCGCAAGCTAAAGGCGGCCAGCAGTCCGATGGCTGTGATGAACACCCGGATTTTTTTGCGCCCTTCATCAGGCGTTCATCATCAATCCATCGGAGGTTCCCATGTCCCAGGTTTTCGCCTTCAATTCCCGCCAGATTCGCACCGTCGCCGAAAACAACGAAATTTGGTTCGCAGCCGTTGATGTGTGCCGAGCCCTTGGCTTGGCGTGGCGTATTAACCGCTTGGACGTTCTGCCGGAGCAGTGGAAGCGTTCCATGCAGAAATTCTGCATGGAAGGATTCCCCACCCGTGACTTGGTGTTCATCTCCGAGCCCGCCGTCTACAAGCTGGCCTTCCGCTCCAACAAGCCCGAGGCCGACGCCTTCACCAACTGGGTCGCCTCCGAGGTGCTTCCGGCCATCCGCAAGGGCGGTGAGTACAAGGCCATGCCCCAGCAGAAGGCCATCGAGGCCGCAGCGGAATCGACGCTGAACGCCATCACGCTTGATGCCAAAACCTATGCCACCGGCAAGCAGTTTTTCGATGATGTGGACAAGCTCCGGCGCAATGCTGAGGGCATCCGTGAAGCTCTGCACTTTTTTGCCCGCCCCGGCGGACGTGCTGCGGTACTCTCCAGTGAAAAGCAGATGCTGTATGACAACGCCAATGAGGCGGCCAATGTGGCTGTCACCTCGCTCAATCAGGCCATTTACGCCTTGCGCATGATTTACAACATCAGGGCGCATGTGAGCTTCTGCCGATAGATTAGAGCTTCGCACCTTCGCCTCTTGAACTGCCCCGCTTCTGCGGGGCTTTTTCGTTGGCTGTTTCCCCTACCGCGTCCGGGCACTTCCGGCACGTCTCGCGGTAGATCCAGTTCCACGTTCCCCGGCTGCCCTTCTGCCGCGGGCAGGGCCGCAAATCCGGCGAGCGCGTGGCGGCTTTGCTCAAGCCTTCCCAGGTGGTATAGCCGGCCAGTTTCGGGCTCGGGAGCCGGTGGCGGCAGCGTAAGCGCGGGGCATCTTCCGCGGGCATTCCCACGTCCCTACTGCGCCTTGCGCCGGGTAATCACGCCCGCGTCATAGTCGCGCCCGTACTGCACCAGCGTCTCCTCGATGTTTTTGATGAGGCGGCATCCGGCGCTCTGCACCTCGGCAGGTGTGGCGCCCTCGTCCATGAGGCGGGCCATTGCGCCCATGTCGCAACTGTCCTGCGCGTGCTCGGCCGCCCATGTGGAACGATCCGGCGTCACCGTGCGCTTGTCCAGCAGCGCATAGCCGAGCAGCCGGGCCATGACCTCCAGCGGAGCCACGTCGCCAGTGGCCTGCATGAGGAGGAACAGGTCCACGGCCCCGAGCTTGCCCGAGCTGTCATTGGGGTTGAGCTCCTTGTAGAGCGTCCAGTGGCTCTTGCGCGGGCTGCCATTCTCGTCCACGCCGAAGGCGCGCTCCACGATCTCTTCCACGCCCAGGCTGGAGCGCTTGAGGATGCCGTGCGCGGATTCCAGTATTTCCCTCATGGCAAACAATCCTCTTGAATTGTCGTATTCCTGCGGCCTACAGCATGGGAGGATGGCCCATGCCATTTCCCCACACCGTGCCCGTCCTTCTTCGTCTCACCCGGCGCCCGGCTTACTGGCGCGTGGCCGTCATCACGCCCGGGCGCATCCGCTGGCGCACCTACAGGCGCGAGGCGTACCCGGACGCGGAGCAGGTGCTGCGGCGTTGCCTCGCTGGTCTAGTCCAGCATCAGGAGCGCCACACCCAGCACCAGAACCACGCCGAGAACGGAGGTGGTGAAGGCCATTCAGTGCCTCCTCCTGGGTTACCAACGCCGGAAGCCGACGATGCACAGCGCGAGAACCGCCACAGCCACGCCGAAGTTCAGGAGCGCGTCAGGCATCCTGCGCCTCCTGCGGGGCGGGTTCAGATTCAGCCCCGGCGTCTCCGGGTGGCGTGGTGGGGGTGGCTGGCGTGACAACGAGCGAAAACCCGGCTGCCCGCAGGAGCTTCTCCAGCGTGTCAATACGCGGCGCGTTCTTACTGCTGAGGAATTTGTAGAGAGCAGCCCGCGAAACACCTGCCCGCGCGGCAAACTCGCACCACGTTTCGGGCGAGTCGTCCAGGTAGCCACGGATATATGGCGTGTACTTCATGGAGGCTATTTTCTCTATAAAGATACAAAAAAGCAAGAGTAAAAAATCTTTTTAGCAAGTTTACTTTTGGAGACAATGAGGTATGAAAAATCTATGAAAAGTTACGAAAATCTCAAGAATCAGGTTGAGGATCTCCTCGCCCGGCGTGGCGGGAACAAGGCTGACCTCCTGCGCATAGCCACCACCGACCCGGATGCCGAGAAGTCAAAATTTTATAAGTTCCTCAGCGGCCAGAGCGTCCCGCAGGGGGACACCCTTCTCGAATGGCTCGACCGGCTTGGCTTCACCATCACTCCCCCCGATGAAAAAATGGAGGGCTTCACCCTCGTCCGCATGGTGGAGGCCAAGGCCGGAGCCGGGGCAAGTCTGGAAACATCCGGGCGAACTGTCGGCCAGTATGCCTTCCGGGAATCCTTCATGGAGCGAGAAGGCCTCCACCCCGAGAAATGTGTACTCATGCGTGTGGTGGGGGATTCCATGGAACCGCTGATCCGTGACGGGGACACCATCCTTGTCGATGAATCCGAGGCCGGGCGAGTCCCCAGGGATAACCAGATTACCGTCATAGGCGTGGACGATGAGCTGATGGTCAAGCGGCTTATCAAGATACCCAACGGCTGGCGGCTGCACTCCGAGAACAAGGAAAAGGGCGACGTCGATATTACTGGCGAGGACTTGAACAGCCTGCGTGTGTATGGCCGCGTCCGCTGGTTCGGGCGGGTGGTGTAGGGGGGGAATAGATGCTTGATAGGGTATGGCAATGGATAAAAGATATTTTTGGTCAAGCAGCTCGTGATAGGCTCCATCTGTGCGAAGATCGTTTAAAATATTGCAAGGAAGAACGGGATGAGTATAAAATACGCTGTAAATCTTTAGAGGAGGAGCTTGCAAAGACATCTGCCAAGCTGCAAGAATATGAAGATAGGGATAAATATGTAAATCTTGAGTTCTGCCTCCTTCCCAAAAATTATATAGTCTCCCCTGCGCCACGATGTCCAAACTGTACCAAGGTCATGACAAAATTTGGAGTTTGGTACAAGTGTGCATCATGTGGGTATGATGCAGAAGCAAATCTCGTTCATAAAGCTATGAAGGAGTATTTCGCTTTAAAAAAATGTTAAAAGTAGCCCGCTCTTTTTCCCATTCGATTTTTTTTCTCATTTCCTCTCGTTCTTTTCTAATTATCTCCAACGCTTCTCTAAAAATCTTTGCTGCAAATCTGTCATAGTAATATGCCGAATGAATTATGCCAATGAAGTAGCACACCACTCCACATAGTATATATGTCCACATAGTCTGCTTCCAAAGATTGAAGTTTATCCGTTCAGTCTGATCCTCGGTTGCGGCGGACGCGGTGGCGGCCCGTCATGGTGCACTGTCTTCTGCGCCTCATAGAGCAGCCACGCGCACCGCTCCTCCATTTCCCGCTTCTTCCTCTCCTGCCACTCGCTTCTCCGCAACGCCAGCCATTCACGCAAGGCCCATCCGAGGATGAATCCCACGCTGCCGCAGGATATGCCGAGCGATAGCTTCTCCATTTAATTCCCCCCGCCCCTCCCCGTGAGGGGCTTTTTTGTGCCTGCGGGATAAAAATTTTCTCTCAGGCGCGATTCCTTTTTAAGTGGTATGTATAAAATAATCAACTTTTATCTTGACGGCTAGTTTCTTATTTGAGACACTGACCTTGCCAACGGGGAATGGCGGCGAACAGCGCCCACGGGCCGGAGTAGCCGAAAGCCAGGAACCAGCGGCAACCCGCCTGCGCGGCAGGGAGGCCGGGACTGAGAGCCCGGTGGGGCCGGAAAAGAGCCGCCCCCGCAAGCTGGAACGAGGCGCGAGAAGGGCGGAGGTTCAAGAGATAATGGAAAGCGTGCGACGGCTTCACGGTCGCGGGACGGAAAAGCGGCTGGAAAGAAGGCCGCAGCGCAAACGCGCACCGGGGCGACGGGGGCCGAACCGACCAACAGGGCCTGAACATCAAAGGAATTTTGTTTCTTACTTCCCGCGTCCCCGTGACGTGGGAAGGAATGAAGCGGAGTTTCGCGCCCTGGTCTTTATGCCGTCCAAGCGCGTTTCCCTCATCATCCTCACAGCTAGGGCGGGAGCAACCCGTGGCCGCGCCGGCTTGGATGGATCGCTGGGTTCGGTTGTCAATGAGCGGGGCAACTCAAGGAGGTGCCGGGCCTGATATTGAGGAAATTTTACACCGTTGTCAATGAGTAAATTTTATTGTAATCCCCTTTGCGTAAAATTTATGCTAAAAGGAGGGCAAAAAAGGAGTGGCGGAAGTGCTTACCAAAGAAGACATGGACGTTTTCGAGCGCTCCATCCGGGAGCAGCTTATCGCGCAAAAAGACCTTCTCGGCTTCTCGGATGAAAAGCTCGGCAAGGCAGCCTTTCCTTTTATGCCCTATCCGCGTGGCAAGGTGCAGGCCCTTTTGGTGGGGCAGGGTGCGCCCGGCAAGCGCAAGCCTCAGAATATGCGCTTCCCTGATGTGATTACGCTCTGCGATGCCTTGGGGCTATCCTGGGTGGATGTTGGCCGTGAGGCCCTCAAGGCCGTGAAGGCAGCGAGCAAATAAAAAGCCCCCCCGAAGTGGGGCGAGGAGGAAAGATGGATGAAAAAATAGAGAATCTAAAAAAGCTCAAAGAATTTTTTGTTATTGAGTGGAATGTAACGGAGGACAAAGCAAAACTCCTTGCCCTCCGCTGCATTTTCGGATGTGATTTATCCGTCAACTCTGATTGGTTTCAGCCTTTCTGACTTCCATCACTCTCTGATGTAAGTTTTCATAGAGCAAACATAATGTTTTTATGCTCGCATCCTTCTCGGAGGAAGCATACGCGCTCACCACTTCGAGTACCGCCTTTTCGAGATCAGTAATACTTCCATCTGTCATACCATTTTCTCCTGGTTAGAGGTTGTCAGACACCTCTCTTTATCAGGGGGGACGGCCCTGGGGCAATCCGGGGCCGCTTTTAATTTGAGTAAAAAAAACTCATATTTTTTATTGACAGTGAGTAAAAATAACTCTATTTATACTCCACCGGGCGACGCAAAAAGCCCGCGTGGTTCCGCAAGGCCGTGGGCGCGAGTCCGGCGGTAGGTTCCGGGGGAGATAACTAACCCCGCAGGGTGACAACCTGCACAAGAGAGCAGCGAATTTCGTTTCTCACAGCCCGCGAGCCATTCCCTCGCGGGCTGGACTGGAGCGGAATTTATGGCTATGAAGAAGACGAGGTGAACATGCCAAAGAAACTCGTACACAGGCGGCTTGATGCCCTTTTGGCAATCATGACAAATTATGCGGCTATCGCCTTTGGCATCGGTGTTTTTGAACACAGCCGAACAGGGTTCATATCTGGAATCGTAACTGTGGCTTGCTGCTTGTATGTTACAAGCCTCTACGGAGATTGAAATGCTGTACTGGATCCTCGCTACCGGCATCATGATTGGCCTAACCGTGTATGCTCGGTATTTGAGCCGCAACGCAAAGTAAACCTGTACATCCACAACATCCACGGCCCTTCGGTTTCCCGGAGGGCCTTTTTTATTGCCCGAAAAAGGAGTCCACCATGACCATGACCGCAAACGATACCGACCTCACGACCATCCCCGGCTGGAAGACCCACATGGACACCGCGCAGCGCATCCTCGAGCTAGAACAGCAGCTCAAGGAAGCGCAGGCCGAGAACGCCCGGCTGCGCGCCGGCTTCGACGACCTCGAGACCGTGGTCAACCACCTCACGCCCGGCTGGTATGTGCTCACGCCCGGCAACTACGAGGCATGCAGGACGCGAACCGACGCCCTCAGGCTGGCGGCGGAATACGAGGGGGAAAACGTCGCCCTCGTCATCAGGGTGGAGGAGCGCTTCGGCGCCGAGGAAACGGTGGTCACGCCGGAAGACATGGACGCCTACGACGGCGTGCGGCGCGGCGTGGACTATCCCGCAACGCACTCTCACGGTGTGGCCGCCCGTGTGGCGTGAACTTTCGCCCCGTTCCAACCCGCGGGGCTGGCTCTGGGCCGTCGGCGTGATCCTTGCGCTGGCGGCCTTCAACTTTCTGGAGGTGGCCGCATGGCCGTGATTCGTGAATACCACCCGCCGCGCGCCAAACAGCCCCGCGTCATCGGCGCCTTCCCCATGCCTGACGGCAGCCGCAGGCCCTTCAAGGGGCACACCGTGGCCGAGGTGACGCAGAAGTGGAAGCTCGCCTGCGACGCCATGGAGGTCATGCTGCAGCGCAAGGCGGCGCGGCGCCTCCAGATGGCGGACTATTCCCGCCGGCGCCGCGAAGCGCTCAAGGCGCACGGCGTCTGCCAGGACTGCGGCCGCGAGGACGCCGAGCCGGGGCGCACGCTCTGCTGGTCGTGCCGCCTTTTCCACAATCAGGTCCGCTCCGGCGCACGGCCGGCCCCGCCTTCGCCCTACAGGGACGGGCGGCGCGCATCATGAACCGCAAAGAATGGCTTGAACTTCGCCGCTCCGGCCTTGGCGGTTCTGATATGCCCTCAATCCTCGGCATCTGCCCCTTCGGCGGAACACCGTATGGAGTCTGGCAGGCAAAGGTTTATGGCGCGGCGGACAAAGAGCCAACAGTGGATATGCAGCGCGGAAACTTCCTGGAACCCATTATCCGCGACCTGTATATGCGCCAGACGGGCAACAGCGTCACCGTGCCGGAACTTCAGCGGCACAGAACGGAAACCTGGGCCATCGCCAATGTGGACGGTGTGATAACCGCCGAAGGGGGACAGCCGGGCATCCTTGAAATCAAGGCCCCACGCGCCGGGAAATTCTACGCGCTGGAGGATGGGGGCGTACCCGCTCACTATCAGGCGCAGATGCAGCATTATCTCGGCGTGACGGGGCTTGAATGGGCGCATTTCTGCGCGTGGAACGCGGATGCCTTCAGACTCCTTGTCGTCCGCATGGAACGGGACGATGAACTCATCCGCCTGATGTGGGACGTTGCCCGCGAGTTTTGGGAGAGGCACGTCCTGACGGGCATTCCGCCCGAAACAGCGCCCGCAGCCCCGCTCGTCAACCTGCCCCCGCTCGGGCGGAAAGTGGTCTCCATCGACACGCCGGAATGGAATGAAGCCGCCCGGATATGGCGGGAGTCCCGGCATATCCTGAAACAGGCGGAAGACTACGAGGCCCAGTGCCGCAAAAGGCTGGTCAGCGTGGGCATTGCCACGGGCAGCGCGAAGGTCAGGGGCGCGGATATATTGGTCAGCATCGACAAAAAGGGCATCGCAAGGGTGCGAGACAACAGCAAGCAAGAGGGGGAAGGCATCCATGAGTGAAGTGGAAATTATGGAAAGCGGCAGCGCGGCGAATATTTCGGCGCCGGCAATGCCCGCGCAGGTTGACCCCGTGGCCGTGGCCGCGGCGGAAGAAGCCAAGGCGCTTGTGCAGGCGGCCTATACCGTGGCCCTGCATCGGCCCCGGAACTATATGCAGGCCCGGCAGCGCATCCTGGACGCCTGCAAGCGCCCGTCCTTCGCCACCACGGTGGAATATTCCAAGCCCGTGGGCGGCGGCTCCGTCAACGGGCCGAGCATCCGCTTTGCCGAACTGGCGATCCAGCAGTGGGGCAATATCCGGGTGGACACGACGACCACCTTTGAAAATGACGAAATTCGCAAAATCAGGGTGCAGGTTCTCGACCTTGAAACCAACGCCTGCTTCGGGCGCGTCATCACCATCAACAAGACCGTGGAGCGCTCCAATGACCGGGGCCGCGAAATCCTGCGCGAGCGCATCAATACCTCCGGCAGGACCGTCTATATCGTCCGCGCCACAGAGGACGAGCTTGCCACGAAGGAAGCAGCGGCAATCTCCAAGGTCGTCCGCAATGAGGGGCTCCGGCTTATCCCGCAAGACATCATTGACGAGGCGCTGGAAACGGCCCGCAAGGCCCGTCAGGGCAACGTTAGCGACCCGCAGGAACGCATCCGCAAGGTGTGTGACGCCTTCGCGCAGATTCGCATCACGCCGGAAGACCTTTCGCAGTATCTTGGCTGCCCCATTGACAAGGCAAGCCCGGGGCAGATTGACAACCTGCAAACGGTCTATACAGCCATCAAGTCCGGCGAGGCCAAGTGGAGCGACTACGTCCAGCAGGACGAGGGCAAGAACGCCAGCGCGGCCACAACCGAAACCGCGTCTCTGCTCAAGGCGAACTTGAATCAGGCGCAGCAGAAGAACGGCAACGGTAAGGAGTCCGCATAATGGCCTCGCTCAACATGGTGCAACTCATTGGCCGTCTCGGGCGTGACGTGGAATTGCGCTACACGCAGTCGGGCAATCCCGTGGCGAATTTCAACCTTGCCACGGACGAAAGCTATACCGACCGGGACGGCAACCGGGTGCAGCGCACCGAATGGCACCGCGTGGTCGCCTACGGCAAGACGGCGGAAAACTGCGCCAGCTACCTTCACAAGGGCAGCCTCGTCTATGTGGAGGGCAGCCTCCAGACGCGCAAGTGGACAGACCAGAACGGCGCGGAACGCTACACAACGGAAATCAAGGCGCAGCGCGTCCAGTTCCTTGACCGTAAGGGCGAAGGCGGCGAACAGCAGCCACAGAACCAGCGCCGGGACGCGGGAAGGCAGCAAACGCCGCCCGCAGGCGGGGATTATATGGACGACGTGCCCTTCTAACGCCCGCACAATCCTCCCCTCCCTCCACTTCAACCCGCGCCAGCCCGGCTCATAGGCTGGCAACGAAGCGACCGACCGCTCTGGTTCCCGGGGCGGTTTTTCTTTTCCCTCAACCCTGAAAAGGAGCGGATTCCATGATTGAACTCAACGCGGCCACACTCGCTTCTGGCGGCATGGTCGAGCGCCTCAACGAGGAGCTCCAGAAGGCGGTGGTGAACTGCCTGGACGTGAACACCGAGGCCACCAAGCTGCGCACCGTCACCCTCAAGCTCAAGATCAAGCCGGACAAGAGCCGCTGCTTCGCCGAGGTCGGCGTGGAGACATCGGCATCCCTCGCCCCCGCGGCGCCGCTGTCCACGTCCATCTCCATGTCCACGGACCTCAAGACCGGCGAGGTCTCGGCCGCGGAAGTCGGCCAGGGCGAGAACCCGGGGCAGGAGATCCTTCCCGGCGTGGAAGGCGCCATGCCCGGCAAAATCACCAACTTCGCGGACGGCAAAAGCACCGCCGCGGGGAAATAACAAGGAGGACACACCATGCTTGAAGCCCTGTACAACGCCATCCGCAAGGACGCCGCGCCCACCCTCGTCAAGGTCGGCGGCCGCGACTATGTGGACAAAGACCTCGAGCCCATTCATGCGCCGTGCCCGCAGCCGCTCATGGTCTCCACGCTCACGGCACTGGCCGACTACCTCAACACCAACGTGGACGAGCTTGAGCGCGGCAAGCTCATCTGCCATGTGGAGAGCCCCGAAAAGGTCTCCATCCGCTCCGCGCTCCTGGGCAACTTCGCTGACCGCGCCTGCTACATCCTTGCCAAACTGGACCAGCTGGAAATCCCCTTCAACCAGTGGAAGGACGCCGAGACCTTCAACATCATCCTGCAATCCAGCTTCGCCGAGCCGGAAGGGTTGGCCGCCACACACAAGGGGCTGGTGCTGAAGTACATCGGCAGCATCGTCGCCATCAACGAGTCCGCCACGGCGGACGACGGCATCACGCAGGCCGTGGCCGTGAAAACGGGCATCAGCAGCAAGGCCGTCAAGGCGCTGCCCAATCCCGTCACCCTGCGCCCCTACCGCACCTTTGTGGAGGTCGAACAGCCCGCCAGCAGCTTCATCTTCCGCTGCCGCCAGAACGGCGAGAACGGCGTCCAGTTCTCCCTTGTGGAGGCGGACGGCGGCGCGTGGAGAGCCGAGGCCATGAAGAACATCAAGGCCTTCATCGCCCATGCCGTGCCGGGGCTCTCCGTCATCGCGTAACAGCAGGGAGCCCCGCCGGGCGGCGTTGTAGCCCGGCCCTTCCTTATCATTACCCAAGCGGCAAAGCACTTTTTGAGCGTGGAGCCGATGCTTGGCCCTGTGGATTTGAGCCGCTTTCTTCCGTGGCTCAACTGGGTGATCTGCGGCGGCGAGTCTGGCCCCGGCGCGCGCCCCATGCACCCGGACTGGGTACGCCTCCTGCGTGATCAGTGCGCGAATGCTGGCGTCCCGTTCTATTTCAAGGGGTGGGGCGGGACGAAGAAGGTTCCTCCCCTGCTGGACGGCAGGGAGTGGCGGGAGTTTCCCAAGCAATAGCAGAATAATCAAGGGAGCGGCGTATGCCCTACGTCTTTTGTCTTCTTGTGGATATTGCCTCCATAGCTTGCACCGCATGGATTGGCTGGCTCGTGTATTGCGGGGCAACGAAATGGCTGATTCTTATCATGGCCTTCTTGGCCCTTTCCGTAACAATTCCAGGCCGTGATATTTTCAAATGCCCAAATTGCGGGTGGGTCGATGAAATCAAAGTTTACAAAAATTTTGGCACTATTGGCGTCCAGAAAGACAAAAACGATCCTGACGACTGAAGGCCGGAGAATCCAATGAACGACATCGCCCTGACGCCGGAATATCTGGAACATCTCTTGGCCCTGGGAAAAGCTGTGCCCGCCGGGCCGTGGGGGACGAGCCTCAACGCCTTTGAGCTTTTCGGCAAGGACTTCACCGACTGGGGTGAGGTCTATGCCAACTTGACGCTGGATAACGGCCACGTTTTCAAAGGCTCCGTCATTGCCCACGCCAACACCAACCTTGTCACGGAAGAAGAAAAGCTCGCGGCCCGAGAGGCGTATCTCAAGGGTGAAAAGGTTGATCCGGGCTTATCTGGGAAACTCGCCGCCTACATCGCAGAATACCACCCCGGCGTGACCACGGCCTTGATCATGGAAATCCTGCGTCTGCGGGGCGAGGTGGAACGGCTGGATGCGATTGTCACAGGCTATCAGGTCTCAACCGAGGAAGCGCAAGAAATCATGGGGGAATTGAGGGCAGAAAATGAGCGGCTGGAGAAAGATTTTGATGCAGCCGCCAGAAACGCAGCAGACGAATCCGTGAAGGCTGTGAGTCTGGAAGAAGAAGCAGACTGGCTGGCGGCATTGCTCGCAAATATATGCAAAAGTGGCAAAGGGTGCCCCGCGCGAGGCTCTCATCAATGCGACCCTCTTGAGTGCGGATGGATGGAGGCGTGCCATTGGCGCAGCAAGGCGCGCGAAGCAGTGGAGAAAGTCCATGAGTATGAGTGATCCATCCCTCAAGCCCTGCCCTTCTTGCGGTTATCAGTATCCTGAAACGGCCAACAGGAAGAACCGCTACGGCTGCCGCCACTATTTCATCATCTGCTCCAAGTGCGGGATGCGCGGGCCGCGTCGCCGGAACTTGACTGTCGAGGAGGCCGGGGCAGCGTGGAACTCCCTTCCGCGCCGTCTGCGGTGGACCCAAGAGCCGCCGAAGGTGGCAGGACTCTATTTGTGCCGCGAGCATGAGCGCAAAGAAATACGCCTTTACAGATTGCATCAAGAAGATGTGGATTTTTATGCAGAGTATAGCAGCGGCGAATGGGCCGGACCTATCCCGGAGCCACAGGAGGCAGCCGATGCCCGCTAAAAACTATGCCTTCGTGGATAGGGTATGCCCCGTCTGTAATGGGGAAGGTGGGCACCCTTCTATCAGCCGGGAAGTGTGCCCCGAATGTCATGGAAGCGGCCTGGTGGGCGGGTATGAGGAAGTTCCCGACATCCACCTCAAATTCAACCCCACGCCCTTCTCCGAATCCCTGCGCGCCACCAGAGAGCGCCGGAAGGTCTCCATGCGGACGCTTGCCTTGCACATTGGCGTCTCTGTGTGCCGCCTGAGCGAGATTGAACGGGGCTTTGGCGATGCGCCCACGCCCGAGGAAGAAAAGAAAATCCGCGAATGGATAGGAGGCGGCAATGCCGAATGACATCGACCTTTCCAATGAAGCCCTTCTCAAGCACCGGGCCATTGCCGAAAAGGCCACACCATCTTTTATACAAGAGGGGTTATCCATCTATGGGCCTCTCCATCCGGAGAGCAAACATCCAAATGGCCGCATCTTTGTTGCCAAGGTAGCAGAGGGGTCGAATAGGCGGGATCCCCATCTTTTCGATGGTGCTGGTGTCGGGTCTGGGCCGGCCGACGCCGCCCACATTGCCGCCAACTCCCCGGATGTCGTCAAGGCGCACGTTGACGAAATCCTGCGCCTGCGGGCCGAGGTGCAACGGTTGGGAACGATTGTCACTGGCTACCAGGTCTCCGCCGAAGAAGCGCAAGAAATCATGGGGGAATTGCAGGCAGAAAATGAGCGGCTGAACAAAGAGGTGGACTGGCTCGCCGCGGCTGCCTTATCCCTGGGCGGTTGCCCATCTGTCATGAAAAGGCCGGATTGCACGGGAAACTGCCCCAACTGCTGGCGCGAGACAGCGCGCAATGTCACGGAGAACCCCGCATGAAAGAGCACCCCATCCTCATGAACGGCGATATGGTTCGCTTCCCACGGCTCCTCATAAACAAGGAGATCGCATGATTGAGCAACTTGCATCCGAGCGCCTTGCCGAGCTTTGCGCCGCGCACCTTGAACTCGCAGAAGCGCAACGAAAGGTGGCAGCAATACAAAAGCGCATCAATGAACTGACTGGAGTCGCGCAGACATCACAGACGCACAAGCCTGCGCAAAAAACACTTTCCCCCAAAGACTTCGCAAGGGGGTGCGGCTTCTAGGGGGAAACAATGAGCATCCACAAGGCCAGCAAGCGCGCACTTTTTTTCTGCAAGTGGCGCGACGAAAACGGCAAGGAGAAACGCCGCTACTTCAAGACTGAGCAGGAGGCGCGGGCTTTCGAGGCCGAACGCCTCCAGGCCAAGACGCAAGAGGAGGAGCGCCTTACCCTTGGCGAGCTCACCATTCTCTATTTCCGCTCAAATCCTGATAAGCATATCAAGACCAAGAAGAACATTGTCTACTTCTTGGCCGGGCATGACAGGGCTGGTGTGCATATCCCCGGGGTAGGGGAGTTTTTGCGGGACAAGTACGCGGAAAGCCTGACGCGCCAAGACTTGGAACGGGTGCGCGAGGGGCTGCGAGCAGGCGGCGCCGGTAACAACACCATCAACAAGTATCAGGCTTACATTCGCGCGATTCTCGCATGGGGAGTGGATCAGGAGCACATACGCTTCAACCCGTGGCGGGACTTCAAAAAGCTGAAGATCGTGCGCCCGGTGTTCCAACCGAAAATTGAGGACCTAAAGCGGCTCTTCCCTGAGCTTCCGGCATACCTGCAATGGGCGGTGAAAACCGCCTTTTTTCTTGCTCTGCGACCGGGACAGGTGGAGCTATTCGGCCTGACGTGGGATGCCTTTAACTGGCGCCGCGGGGTGGTTATAGTCCGGCAAGGCAAGAGCGGTAGATTGAAAACTGTAGTCCCTCATCCCGCCTACATGGAGGAAGCGAGAGAGCGGTATGAGACTGACATGGCGGCGGGCATCCCCCTCGTATGCCACCGGGGCGACGGGCGGCGCGTCCTGAATTTCAGGACGGCGTGGACCCTGGCATGCAAGCGGGCCTGCGTTGAGCTGAGGTCCTACGACATCCGCCATATCGCGGCTACGGAAATGCTCGCGCGCGGCGCTGACTTGGCCTCAGTGGCCGCGCAGCTCGGGCACAGCAATGTCGCCACGACAGGGGGCACATACGCCCATGTCACAGCGGGAGGACAGGCGCGGGCGGCGGCGTTGATGCCCGGACTGGAGGGGGCAGGGGACAGCCCCAAAAATGGTGATACATGGTGATACAAATCAGGCCCGCAAAAAAAGGGACTGCTGTCCGCAATCCCTTATATTCCGCTGGTACCGGGAGCGAGACTTGAACTCGCAAGGTGTTGCCACCGGCGGATTTTGAGTCCGCTGCGTCTACCAATTCCACCATCCCGGCACAGCGGTTTTTCTAGTCCGCTGCGCGGGATTCGTCAAGATGTCTTCGCCCGGGTGGTGCTGCACGCTGCGGCCGTGTGGGGAGCCGACATGCACGCGGGCGTGCCGGGTGACGCCACGCGGCTCTCCTTCAGCGAAGCTGGGCGGGCGCGGGAGTCCGCGTCAAAAAATTTTCTCAAAAAAAGCATTGAATTTTATCCGCCACGTCAAGTAAAATTGGCTGCAAGCGATAGCTCCACGGATCTTCGATCCGTCCCGGCGCGGCATGGGCGCAACCGGCGCATCCGGTGGCCCGTGGCCTCGTCCCGCCCATCGCATCCCCCGGTTGGTGCGTGGCGGTTTCGGGGCTCGGAAGCCGGGTTCACCATCAAAGGAGGATTTCTGTGATGAAACGGATTGTCGCCATGTGCGTGGCGCTGGGCCTTTTCTGCGGTCTCGCGCTCTCCATCGCCCCCACGGCCGAGGCCAAGACGGTCATCAAGATCGCCGGCATGAAGCCCGAGGGCGAGCCGGAAACCGTGGGTATGCACAAGTTCGGTGAATACCTGGAGAAACTTTCCAACGGCAAGTACGAGGTGCAGGTCTATCCCAACAGCATGCTCGGCAAGGAAGACTCGTACATCGACCAGACCAAGCGCGGCACCATCCAGATGTGCGCCACGGGCACCCAGATGTCCAAGTTCCATCCGGCCATGGCCATGCTGGAAACGCCCATGCTCTATGAAGACCTTGACCATGCCCACCGCGCCATGAAGGGTGACACCTTCAAGCTCATCACCGACGGCTTCACCGAGAAGTCCGGCATGCGCACCATGAACGTGTTCCCCCTGGGCTTCCGCCACTTCTACACCAAGAACCCGGTGAAGAGCATCGATGACATCAAGGGCCTCAAGATGCGCGTGCCCAACATCCCGCTCTACACCAACTTCGCCAAGGAAGCCGGCATCTCCGGCCAGCCCATGCCCTTCGCGGAAGTGATGACCTCCATCGAGTCCGGCGCCATTGACGGCGGCGACAGCCCGCTGAGCGACATCGCCTCCACCGGCGTGTACGAATACGCCCCCGAAGTGACCAAGACCGGCCACATCCTCGTGCTCCACTCCCTGTTTATCAATGACAAGTTCTACAAGAACCTGCCCGAGCAGGACCGCAAGTGGTTCGACGAAGCCGCCGAAATGGCCGCCGAGGACGTGTGGAAGCTGATGGTCCAGGCCGACCAGGACGCGGAGAAGAAGATCACCGCCGGCAAGGGCAAGATCACCGAGCCCACGCCTGAACTCAAGAAGTACATGACCGAAGCCGGCGAGCGCAGCTGGACCCTGTTCACCGACCCGAACAGCAAGCAGCATGTGCCCAACGCCAAGGAAATCCTCGAGAGCGCCAAGCGCTACGCGAAGTAGTTCCTCGTGCCGGGGCTCCGTGCAGGACGCGCGGGGCCCCGCTTTGCGGCGTTTGGCAGGCGCCGGCGGCAAGGCTGGTGCCGCCGAGATGTCCTGGCGGAGAGTTCCGCTTCATCCACCAATCCCGGTCATCCCCCGGTCATCCGTTGATGAGGTCATTATGCCAACACAGCCCGACAAGGAACATCTGGACAATTCCAGAGACCCGGCCGAATACGCACAGGTGCTGGACACCGTGCCGGAAGCGGAGCCAACTCCCCACCAGGATACCGTTGGGGAATTTCTCTTTCAGATCTTTTGCGCCGTTATCTTTCTTGGCATGATCGGCCTCGTGTTTTACAATGCCATGCTTCGCTACCTGTTCTCCTCCAGCTATCCCCCGAGCGAGGAGTGGGCCAGGTTCCTCTTCATCTATATCACCTTCTTCGGCTCCATCGAAGCGTTCTACCGCAGGAAGCACATCGCGGTGGACATGTTCGTGGACATGCTCCATGGCGCTTCGCGGAAGACCGTCGAAGTCATCGCGAGCATCATCGGCATCATCGTCATGGCCATCCTGCTCTGGGGCGGCGTCGAGTATGTCATGAGCACCTATGACCAGGAATCGGTCTCCACGGGCGTGAACATGACCTTCATTTACGGCACCCTGCCCATCATGGCGGCCGCCGCGCTCGTCATCCTGATCCGGGACTTCATCGCGCTTTTGAAGCGCCCCGCTTCCGAATTCAAGAAGGCGTAGGGGGGAAGATATGGAACTTTTCATCTTTCTTTTGACGCTCTTCCTCTTCCTCGCCTTCGGCATCCCCATCTGTCTCGTGCTCGTCATCTGCGCTTTGGTGCTCATGGCGTATTCGGGCTTTTTCGACCCCATCGTCATCGCCACCTCCATGCTGGACGGCGCCAACAACTACCCGCTCATGGCCATCCCCTTCTTCGTCTTCGCCGGCGAGATCATGGCGGCGGGCGGCCTTTCGCAGCGCGTTGTCCGGCTGGCTCAGTTGATGATGGGCCGGGTGCGAGGCGGCCTGGGCTACGCGGCCGTGGTTTCGAGCATCATCTTTGCCGGCCTCATGGGCAGCTCCGTGGGTGAGGCCGCGGCGCTCGGCTCGCTGCTTCTCCCGATGATGAAGGAAGTGGGCTACAAGCCGGGCCGCGCGGGCGCCATCATTTCCTCGGGCGCCATCCTCGGGCCCATCATCCCGCCCTCCACCAACTTCATCCTTCTCGGCGCGACGGTGGGCGGCCTGTCTATCACCAAGCTGTTCATGATTGGCCTGTTCCCGGGCATCTTCATCGGTCTCGCGCTCATGGCGGTGTGGTTCTTCATCGTGCGCATCGACGGCTATAACGAGACCATCAGCTTCTCGCGCCAGGAAAAGCTCAAGATCATCCTCGATTCCACCCCGGCCTTCCTCATGCCGGTGCTGCTCTTGGGCGGCATCCGCTTCGGTATCTTCACCCCCACCGAGGGCGGCGCCTTTGCCTCGGTGTACGCCATCGTGGTCTGCCTGCTTTACTACCGCGAGCTGACCATCAAGCAGCTTCTGCGGGTGAGCGCCGCGGCGGCGCGCACGACCTCCGTGGTCATGCTCATCGTGGCGACGGCCTCGGCCGTGGGCTACTTCATCACCATGGCGCAGATCCCGCAGCAGATGGGCGCGCTCTTCCAGCCGCTGATGGATTCGCCCATCCTGCTCTTGCTGTGCATCAATGTGTTCCTGTTCCTCATCGGCATGGTCATGGACCTCACGCCCAACATCCTGATCTTCGCGCCGGTGTTCTTCCCCATGATCCAGCAGGCCGGCATCGACCCCTATTACTTCGGCCTGCTCTTCATCCTCAACCTGGGCATCGGCGTCATCACGCCGCCCGTGGGCACGGTGCTCTATGTGGTCTGCGGCGTGGGCAACATCAAGATCGTGGAGCTGGTCAAGCATCTCATCCCCTTCCTCCTGGTGGAGATCGCGATGCTTTTCCTGCTCCTTTTCTTCCCCAAGCTGTCCATCGCGCCGATGAACTGGCTCATGGGCAACTGACGAGCCGCACACGCGGCAAAGCATGTGAGACCCCGGTCGTGCAGCGGCCGGGGTCTTTTGCGTAAGGCGCTGCGATGGCGCGAGGCCATGGCGCACAGGGCCGGCCACCGGTTCAGGGACAAGCCGGGAAGGGGGCCTGCCGGATGGTGAGGAGGGGCAGGAAAACGAAGAAGATGCAGAAGCGCATCAAGGTTTGAAAACCGGCAAGAACCAAGGGCAATCCCGCAGCCGGTAAGCGTCTGTCATATGCAGGGAAAGGTGATACCGCCCTGTGCCCGCCCGGTATCTCCCGGTGGACGCAGCCTGGCAGGAGTCCTGGAGCCCATAACGGGAACCCCCGGCGGATGCCGGGGGTTCCCTGTGTCTTGTGGTGCAGTGGGAGCCGCGGGCTCACGCCTTGGGCGCGTCCCTGGCCTCAACAAAGTTGAAGTTGTCCTGATAGCAGCGGGTGAGCGGCACCTTCCACTTTTCCAGCGGCACGCGTTCGCGCACGAACTCCGGCTTGCCGTCCGAGCCGTGGCGGATGAAGAACCAGGCCGGCCCGGCCGGGTCCATGTGCGGATAATCCTCGCGGAAGTGGCCCGCGCGGGTCTCCTTGCGTTCCAGCGAGGCGCGCACGTAGAGCTCGCTCACAAAGGCGATGGCGTTGACCTCGTGCAGCTTGAGCAGGTAGTGCGAATCGGCCGCGGCCATGCGCGGCAGTTCCTCGGCCTGGATGCGCCTGATTTCGGCAAGGGCTTTTTCCAGCGCGGGGCCGTTCTTGACGATGGAGACATCGTAGGGGAAGACGGCGGCCTGGAGCTTGGTGAGCACTTCCTTGGGCGTGAGCGTGTCCGCGCCGGTGCGGGCCAGCGGCGCATAGGCCCGGTCAAGGCGCGCCATGGCTTCGCTCTCATCCAGCGCCGGGGCCCCCTCCGCGTCCTTGAGCCACGCGGCGGCGGTCTCGCCGACCATGTGGCCCGTGACTGCCGTGGTCATGAGGGCGAAGCCGCCCGCATAGACACCCGGCTCGAGGCTGCGCGCCGTGCCCGCGGCAAAGAGGCCGGCCACGGCCGTCGAGCCGTCGATGCCCGCGCGGATGCCGCCGTGCGAGACGGTCATCTGCGGCACCCATTCGGTATTGTCCTTGAAGAGGTCGAGCCCCAGCTTGCAGAGCTTGTCGTAGTTGAGCTTCTGCCAGCCGGTCTGCGGCTTGAGCAGGATCATGTCCTCGCCGCGCAGCGGGCTCACGTCAAAGATGATGGGCCCGCGCCCGGCGCGGATCTCCAGCGCCATGCCGATGGTGGTGAAGTGCGGGTCGGTGTTGGGGCCGAGGATGGGCGAGTAGCGGCTCATGAAGTTTTCGCCAAGACGGTTCACGAAGCGCGCGCCCAGCGGGAAGAGGTGGGTCTGCCCTTCCCAGGCGAAAAGGCGCGGCATGTTCCACACGCGGCAGAATTCCAGGTCCTGGAGCTCGGCCCCGGCCTCGAAGGCCATCTGCATGCCTTCGCCGGTGGGCGTGTTCTTACCGTAGGAGGTCTTCCAGCCGCCCATGCCCGTGGCCGCGATGACGGCGCCGGCCTTGAAGATGTACGCCTCACCCGTCCTGCAGTGGAAGCCGACCGCGCCCACCACCCGGCCGTCGCGCACGAGGTAGTCCGTGAGCATGATGCGCCCCATGCGCGTGACGCCTGCATCCTTGAGCCGGGCCACCAGGCTCTTGGCCATGAGCTCGCCGCCGCGGCCTTTTTGCTGCGCGGGGTAGAGCTTTACATGCGGCAGCCCCCGCTGCGGCACGCTCTTGAGCCTGCCGTCCGGGGTGTGGAAAAATTCGCAGCCGAAGCGCTCGTAGTCTCGCATGCGGTCGGCCGAGCGGGCGAGCAGGGCCTCCATGAGCGGCTGGTCGCAGAGGCCGTCGAAGTAATAGACCAGATCCTCCAGCCATTCGTCCACCGTGTCCGGCGGCAGCACGGCCTCGAAGTCGCCGCCGGCCATGGTCATGAGGCCGCCCCAGTCCTGCGGGCCCTTGTCCACGATGGTGACCTTGCGGCCGGGCATGAGCTCGGAAAAGCGGTGCGCGGCCCACAGGCCGGCCGAGCCGCCGCCGAGGATGAGCAGGTCGGTCTCCACGCGGTTGATCTTCACGTCGCTTTTCATGCGCGGCCTCCTCCAAGTTCCACGGGCACGTCAGGGAAGGTGGGCGGCAGGACCTCGCGCAGCGGGTCCACGTCAACGGCCCCGGAGGGGCAGGCCCGCTCGCAGAGGAAGCAGGTCATGCAGTCGTCCGGGTAGGCGATATAGGCCTTGTCGTCCTCACCCATGCGCAGGGTGTCCAGCGGGCAGATGCGCACGCAGGCGCCGCAGCCGATACAGGTGTCGCGGTCGATGCTTTTGATCATGGCGTGTCTTCTCCCCTTGCCGGGGCTCCCCTGCGGGAGCCCCGGCAAGGTCAGGCAGGAGGGATGGGTTGGTTCAGAAGGCGTAGATGAAGAGCGCGCTCACGTTCCAAGCGTCGCGGATGCCGCGCTTGCCGCCGCCCGTGGTGGCGAGGCCCCACGTATCGTCGGACTTGTCCAGCATCAGGTGGACGTAGCTCGCCTCAAGATTGACCGAGAGGTTCTCGTAGATCTTGTACTGGTTGAGCAGGCCCATCTCGAGGGCGTAGTCCTTGTCCGTGAGATAGATGTTGTCGCGGCCCACGGGGACGACGAAGTTGGTGGAGTCGTTGACGTTGGGCGACATCCACTGACCTGTGCGGTCGTGGATCTTCTCAAGGATGCCTGAGCTGTTGGTGCCGCCCCACAGGCTGACGTGCAGGGTGTGGCGCAGCTTCGGGAGGAAGCTCACGTCCTTGAGGCGCGCGCCCACGCCCCAGGTGCCGATGAGGGTGTTGGCCATGACGCGGTCGCGCTCGAGGCCGTTGATGTCCGGGCCGGCGAAGGTGTCCGAGAAGCCGGAGACGCCGAAGTCGTTGACGATGTACGGCATGCGCTCGGAGCCGTTGCCGAGGTCGTCGTCGTCGCCCGAGGAGTACCAGCCGTAGAGGCCGGGGATGCCCCAGTCGAGCTTGTACTCGAAGAGCAGGGCGCCCATCCAGCCCTTGCGGTTCATGGCCGCGTCGTCCATCCAGTCAACGCCGCCGTAGGTGAATTCCCAGGCGATGCGGAAGGGGTCCCACAGGGTGAGCTCGCCGGTGAGGCCGGCCCACCAGGCATTGCCGTATTCACTGGGCGTTTTGCGGTTGATGGCCGTCTTGTTGGCCATGAGCGGGAACATGCCGCTCATGAAATAGTTGCCGTCCACACCGTTGATGCGCTGGCCGAAGAAGCGGTTTTCGCCGGCCTTGGGTTCAGCGGCCGTGCGGAAGGTGTTGGGGCCGATGGCGCCGTAGATGCCCCAGGGCGTCATGGCGATGCCGTCAAAACGCAGGGGTACGAAGAGGCCGCCGAAGTCCGTATTGTCGAGAAAGCCATTCTGGCGGCCGCTTGCGGAAATGTAATTGTCGTTGTAGGGCCGCATCCAGAAGCCGGTGACGCTGGCATTGTCGTTGATTTTATAGTTGGCCGTGATGCCCGCGCCGTCGGCCGTGAGTACGGTCGGGCCGTCAAGGGCGAAATAGGGCGAGCGGAAGGCCTGGATGCCCATGCGCACGGAAAGGTCGGTCTGGGGCACCATCCAGTCGATATAGGCGCGCTTGAGCTTGACGATGGCGGCATCCGCGCCGAGGGCGCCGCCGCCCTGCGGGTCGTTGGCCTTGCCCCAGATGAACTTGCCGATTTCAAAATAGACCTGGCCGCTGAGGTTCTCGGAGGCCACGGCGTCCAACTGGAGGCGCACGCGCGAGCGGGCCTCGAAGTCGTCCTCAAGGTTGTCGTAGCCGGTGTGGCCCTTGTTGCTGAAGTTGCCGTTCTGGCCGTACTGGGCGCCGAACAGCCACCAGCCGTGGGCCTTGAAGTCGATGGCCTCGGCCTTGAGCGGCGCCCCCAACAGCGCCGCGCCGGCCAGGGCCGCCGCCAGGAAGCTCACCACGCGTTTGCGCGATTTGCAGAAACAGGAAAGCATGTCGATCCCCCTTTCATGCCGTCCGGGCGTTCCTGTCGGCCCCGCGCCGGCACGCCCGTACTGCCGGCGCGGGGTTTCCCCTCTATTCTTGGCAAATGGTATAGATCATCCACAGGACAGTGTCTGTTGCGGCTGCAACGCACTTCCCCTTTTTTGCGTGCGGTTACACCTGCATCCTGAGCGGGAAGGTGAAGGCAATGGCGCCCGTGGGGCAGCTCGTGCGGCAATTGGCGCAATGCCAGCACTCGTCGCCGTGCTCCACCTGCGGGCGCTCGATGCCGGCAAAAGGCACCATTTCGAGCACATAGCCCGGGCAGTCGTCCACACAGGTGCCGCAGGCCTTGCAGTGGCCGCAGTGCATGCAGCGCGCGGCCTCGGCCTCGGCCTGCTCGCGGGTGAGGCCCAGGTTGAGCTCGGCGAAGGCCTTGGCGCAGTCGTTGACGGCCTCCATTTCGGGCTGCGCCTCCGCGTACTGGGAGACGCCGTAGATCTCCGCGAAGGGCACCACATAGGGGTCGGCCGTGCCTGCCATGTCGTCGCGCGGCTCGAGCATGTTCTCGTCATTGATGATCCACACGCGCGCGTCCTCGCCGGTGAGGGCCGCATGCACGGCGAAGGCCGCGCGGCGCCCGTCGCCCACGGCCCGGGCGATGGAGGCCGGCCCGGCGGACACGTCGCCCGCAGCCCAGACGCCCGGGCGCGTGGTGGCCTGCTGCTTGTCCACCACGATCCAGCGGCGCGGGTTGAGCCCGATGCCGCCGGCGTTCTCGCCGAGGAAGCCAAGGTCGGTCTTCATGCCCACGGCGAAGATGACCGTATCGCAGTCAAGGGTGTGGCTCCCGCCGGGCAGCGGCTCGAAGACCGGACGCCCGGCGTCGTCGAAGCGAAATTCCTTCACTTCATAGAAGTCCACGCCGGTCACCTTGTCGTTTTCCGTGCGGATGCCGGACATGGTGCAGCAGTTGTGGATCTCAACGCCTTCCTTGGCGGCGAGCTCCAGGTCTTCGGCCGGGGCGCGCATCTCGCCGGCCTTTTCGAGGCAGATGACGTGCACTTCGTCGGCGCCGAGGCGTTTGGCCGTGAAGGCGCAGTCAAAGCCCACGCCGCCGCCGCCCATGACCACGACCTTCTTGCCAATCTTGCCGGTATTGCGCCCAAGGGCGGACTCGCGCAAAAACTCCACCGCGCGCACGGCCTTTTCCGCGCCGGGGATGGGCAGGCTGTTCTCGGCCGGCACCCCCGTGGCGACGATGATGGCGTCGAAGCGGTCGCGGATCTCGTCCATGGTGATGTCCACGCCCACGCGGGTGTTGACGTGGGCGCGCACGCCCGTCTCCAGCACGAGGCCCACCTCGCGGTCGACCACGTGGCGCGGCAGGCGGAAGTTCGGCACGCCGTAGCGCGGCACGCCGCCCAGCATGGGCTCGGCCTCGTAGATGGTCACGGCATTGCCGAGCAGCGCGAGGAAATAGGCGCTGGTGAGGCCGGCCGGGCCGCCGCCGATGACGGCCACCTTCTTGCCCGTGGCCGGCCGGTTGCGGAAGAGCACAGCCCCGCGCTCGGCCATGTCGGCGCAGGCGCGCTCAAGGGCGCGGGTGTTGACGGCGCCCTCGAGGTTGTTGCGGTTGCAGGCGCCCATGCAGAAGTGCGGGCAGACCCGGCCGGTGACCCCGGGGAAGGGATTTTTGGCCCTGAGATAGCGCAGGCCCTCGGTGAAATCGCCCTTTTCGGCGAGGGCCTGCATCTTCTGGATGGAATTGCCGGCCGGGCAGGCGCCCTCACAGGGCGAAGTGCGGAACTGTTCCTTCAGGCGCGGCCCCTGGGCGACGGGCTCGCGCAATTCTCGGCTGTACTTGGGAGGCATCTATGAACTCCTTGCGGCAGGGATGGTTACAGGAGCGGCGCCTTGCCCCACTGGAAGCGGGGGCCGTCGGCCTCCTTGATGAGGAGGAGCGGCTTTGCCATTTCGGGATTGAGGCCCGGGAACTCGCGCACGCGGTAGACGCAGCGGCCCGACTCCTTGCGTTCCATGGTGGCCTGGATGGCCAGCTCGCAGACGGCGAGGATGTCGCGGCTCTCGTGGCAGCGCATGAGCTCGCGCAGGCTCGACGCATGCAACCGGTCGGCCTCGCCGGAGAGGAAGCGGATCTTTTCGAGCGCGCGTTCCATGCCCGCCATGGAGCGGCGGAAGCCCATGTAATAGTCCATCACGTTGCGGGTGGCCTGCTCCAGCTCCTCATAGCTCACGGAGTCGCCCACCGGGTCGGCCATGGGCTTGAAGATCTTGTCCTTGACCGATTTCGCCATGTCCTCGTCCACCTGGCCGGCCTCGTTCATGCCGGCGGCGCGCATGGCCGCCTGGCTGCCGGCCTCGTAACCGCCGCACATGGCGCCGGAACAGTAGAGGAAGACGCTGCCGTTGAAGAGGTTGGGCACCGAGGACTCGAACTGGTCNTTGACCGCGATGGCNCCGCCNAAGATGAGNTCGCCGATCTCGACCTCNAGCAGCTTGTGCTGGAAGTCCGTGNNNGTGCAGTCGGCCCAGTCGCCGAAGGTGGCCTTGTCGCCGGGCATGAGCACNTACTGGAGCTCGTGNACNACGGCCGGGTCCACATGGCGCATGTCCATGTAGAACGGCGGNCCCGCGCCCTCCATCTGCTCCTGNAAGGTGCCCTGGATNTGNTTGTTGCGCACGCCGTTNTCGCACATGGGGTCGTANTTGCACATGAAGCGCTCGCCNAGCGCNTTGAGCTCGTGCGCGCCGGAGCTGTTGATGCCGTTCATGCCNGGGCAGCCGNAGCCCTTGGGNAGGAGCGTNGCGCGCTGGTAGGTGTCGAGCTCGGTGACGGCNGCGCCGGCCTCGTAGCCGAGCACCACGCCCGCGCTGGTGTTGTAGGGATACATCCANACGTTNTAGGCGTTGTGCGTGGAATTGTCCGTGCCGCGGGTGGCCGAGCGNCCNTGCGTGGAAACCACGGTNTTGGCGCGGATGATGACATATTCGCCGGTGCGCACGTTCCAGCCGAGGCAGCCGCAGGCCTTGCCGTNGTCGGTGAGGATGCGCATGGCCATGATNCGGTCGAGCACGTTNACGCCGCTCTCGCGCACGAGGCGCGCCATGACGCGCTTGATGGTCATGCCGTTGGAAATGTGNACCCACCAGCGCCCNGGCTGGCCGAAGCCCTGGGTGCGCACATAGGTGCCGTCNGGGTTGCGGCCGAAGTCCACGCCCGCGGCCCCGAGNATGTCGAGGAAGTGCGGCATGTGGTTGTACCAGCCGTTGANGAGCATGGNNGGCGTCCAGCCGTTGAGCGGCTTGGCGTAGAATTTCACAAGGTCGTCGGCGGTGTCGAANGGNTCGCCCTCNTCNTTGAGAACGGCCATGTAGTGATCGTTGCCGCCGCCGATACAGCCCGAGCTCTCGAGCTTGCCCTTGTCGATGATGACGACATCCTGNCCCTGGTCGCGCGCGCCCAGCGCGGCGCCNCAGCCGGATGCCCCGGAGCCGATGACGAGCACGTCGGTTTCNACGAGCGTGCCCAGACTGTGCCTGGTCGTTCTCATGCCGGTATCCTGGTGTGAAGGTGTGCGGACACTTCNTNGNCCGGGCTTGGGCTGGCCCCCCAGCGGGGCCGCCCGGNCTNNNNGANTTTGTGAAGGAAAAATCATACGCCGGNGCTGTATTGTCAAATCAATAAAAATCACGCATTGTGGAAAAAAATCCAACAGGGGGCNCCCCGTGATCGACGAGCTCAANGGCGATTTTCTCCAGTGGCTGCGCGGNTTTTACTGGGTNGCCAAGACGGGCAGCGTGCGCCGNGCCGCNGAGCNCATGCACCGCAACCCCTCNACCATCAGNTANCAGNTCCGCTCGCTNGANGAGGCNCTNAACACCGTCCTCTTCGACCGCTACAAAAAATCCCTGCGNATCACGCCCGAGGGCACCAANCTCCTCGANTGGGCCATCACCACCTTCGAGGCNNTGCANAGCATGCGCGCCTCGGTGGGCAGCGCNGACGGCGAGCTCAAGGGCNCNGTCACNGTGGCGGNGACGCTNCCCATCGCCAGNCTNTCCGTGCCCACNACNGTGGANTTTTTGCGGCGTNACCCCGGNGTGCGAGCTNTCGCTNGAGCGNGGNCTCTCNTCNGANGTNCGNNCNAAGGTNGCCGAATCCCGCGTGGATTTCGGCCTTCTGCCGGTCATCGAAAAACCGGGGGACGACCGGCTCGAAGTGGTGTTCAAGGCGAGGCCCCTGCTCGTCATGCACCGCGANAACCCGTGGAACATCCCGCCCGTGCCNGAAATCGAGGATTTGCGGCGCCTGCCCTATGTGGCNTTCGGCAACGACGAGGACCCGGACGACCTNGGCTGCTGGTGCCGCGATNCGGGCATGGGCGACTTCATNCANAAAAANGCGGCCATCCGCGTCAACAATTACCACCTCATCATGCGCTANGTNTGGCAGCGCCTCGGCGTGGCCNTCATGGACGANCTNTGCCTCCAGGNCACNAATTTNGGCGCCGAGTGGGAGCAGATCGGCGCGCGCCCGCTGGATCATCTCTTTCCCAACCGGCTGTACGGCATCCTTGTGCGCCGCCACAAGCATGTCAGCCCGCAGGCGCAGGCCTTCATCGAGGCCCTGCAGAGTTTCTTCCTCTCCCTGCCCACGCTGGACGCGGAGACCATCTGGCGCAATGCCCGCCAGATCTCGGCCGTTCAGGAGGGCGCCAAAGAAAAGGCCGGGCGCAGGGCCCGGCCTGAGAAACGGGGCGCACGGGAAGGCCGGGCGCGCCCCGTGGACGCCTAGAAGACCGCCACGCCGAGGGTGACGACCACAAGCGCCGTGGCAAGCCATGACACCAGGATGACCACCGGCGCGGTGCGCCAGATGGACTTGGCGTTGGCCCACTCGTTGCCGTGCAAGAGAGCCGCGCTGGCGCTGGCCGCCGGCGTGAGGAAGGCGAAGTGGCAGCCCATGACCACCATCATCAGGGCGAGGTCGGGCGCCGCGCCCGAGGCCTGGCAGTAGCTGAGGACGATGGGCATGAGCGCGATGCCCGTGGCGCCGTTGTTCATCACCTGGGTCAGGGCCGTGGCCACGAAGCCGATGATGATGGCGAAGGTGAGCGGGGTGCTGCCGCTGAAGATGGGCTCCATGGCGTTCATGAGGAAGGCGGTGATGCCGCTGTCCGTATGGGCCATGGCCGCGGCGAGCGGCTGCACGATGGCGAGCAGGAGGATGATGCCCCAGGTGACGCCCGAATCCACCATGATCTTGAAGTTGAGCAGGGGCTTGCCGTCCACCCTGATGGCCGCCATGACCGTGACGAGCAGGATGACGATGCCCGTATTGCCGATGGAGCGCAGGAACTTGGTCACAAAGAAGCCCTTGGGCAGGAAGTTGGGCGCGAGCAGCAGGATGACCAGCAGGAAGAGGAAGACGAGGACGAGCTTCTGCACCCTGTTGAGCTTGAGCGCGCCCTCGGTGTCCAGCTTTTCGGCCTCCAGCTTGAGCAGCTTGCTCATGTCGGGCCGGAAGAGATACTTGCCGAGGAGGATGAAGGCCCCGGAGCAGAGCGCGCAGATGGCGAGCGCCACGAGCATGTAGCTCGCGTAGTCGATGGAGACGCCGCTCATGTTCTCGTAGGCGCCGAGCACGGTGAGCGGCACCTGCTTGAAGGGGATGAGCGACATGCCCACCTGGGCCGCGAACACGATGCCGAAGACCATCATGGTCGGGTAGCCCTCGCCCTTCTTGTAGCCGCAGGCGTCACAGACGCCGTAGAGGATGGACCAGCCGATGATGGCCGCCGGCGAGGCCGAGGTGAGGCCACCGAGGATGAAGATGGAGCCCATGAACACATAGGTGAAGAGCCACGGGCGCCCGGCCAGGCACTTGCGGGTGATGAACCAGAGCGAGATGAACTTGGAAAGCCCGTAATAATTGATGGCGGCGCAGAAGACGAAGATGAAGAACATCATCTGCACCATGGGGTCGCCGAAGCTCTTGTTGAGCAGCTGCCCCGGCTTCATGCCGCCGATGAGCATGAGCGCGAGCAGGCCGAGCAGGCTGGGCCAGACGATCTCGATGAATATCCAGCCGTAGAGCACGCCCAGAAAGATGCCGATGAGGTTCATGCCGAGCGGCGTGAGCGGGCCGAAGGGCGTGAGCTGACCAAAACCGAAGGTGATGATCAGGCAGATGGCCGTGTGCACCAGATACATGGGCGAGAGCGGCTTTTTGGCAGCCGCCGCGCCCGCTTGGGGAACGGTTTTTTCTGTCATGAAGAAGACCCTCGCTGCTTCCGCCCGGGGGCGCCGCCGCTGTCCGCATGACGGGGCGCCGCGCTCCGGGCAATGCGCCGGCCGATGCCCATTCGGCCCTGATTTTGTGAAATCCGTATCATGCCGCAGGGGCTGTTCTGTCAAATCGAAAAAAATCCAATGGTGTTTGATTAAATCAAATACTGCGATGGGCGCCCGCGAGGGGGCGGAAAAAACGCCAGACGGCGCTCTTTCGGGGGGGGGGGAAAGAACGCCGCCTTGGGAAATGAGAGACAAGCGCGCTGAGGGAGATATTCCTTAAGCCCGTCTGGAGCGAAGCGGAAGACGGGTGCCTCCACTGGCGCCCGTCACGCGCGGGGATGCGATGCCATGAAGTCGGCGAGCCACTGGTGCCGCTCCAGCACGAGGTTGCGGCCCTCGGCTTTGGCGCGGCGCACTTCCTCGGCATAGAGCGCCAGCGTCTCGGGCGAAAGCGTCTCCAGCTCGCAGCGCAAATAGCGGCGGAAGATGTCCGAGCCGTTGCGCTGGATGCGGTCGGGGCGCTCCCTGGCGGCTTCTTCCAGAAAGGCGTTTTCCGCATCCGCGATCTCGTCGAGCAGCGGGCTCTCCGAAAGCGGGGGCATGCGGTCGTCCATGCGCGCGTATTTTTCGAGCATGAAGTTGCGGCCGCTTTCCTCGGCGGCGCGGAGGTCGTCGAGGTAGGACTTCAGGGTCGCGTCGTCATGGGTGATATGCGCCATGCGGCGCATGACGCGGAAGGTGTCGGGCCGCTGCTGGCAGTCGGCCGTGCCGCCCTCGTTGGGCGTTGCCAGAAACATGGCGAGCTCGCGCTCGATGATCTCGTTGAGCAGTGCCTCGCGTTCGGGGCTCGTTTTCATGGCAGTCTCCTAAAGATTCCGTTCTTCAGCGAGGGCGCGGCGACAAATGTCGAGATTGGCCGCATAGCCGCGGGCTTCGCGGCTTTCGCCCTTGCCGATGGCGCCGTAGATTTCGAGGGCTTCTTCCAGCGCGGTACGGGCTTCGCGCCATTGGCCGTCCTGCGCGAGGGCCACGCCGAGATTGCCGAGGGAAAAGGCGAGGTCTTCCCGGTCGGGCAGCGTGCGGCGAAAGGCCACGGCCTCCCGGTGAAAACCGATGCCGCCCGCCATGTCGCCAAGCTCTTCATGGATGCGGCCGAGATTGTTGAGGCAGGTGCCCACCTGCTGCGGCACCGGGCCTGCCTGCGCCTCCCAGATGGCCTTGGCGCGCAGGATGAGCGCCTCGGCGCGGGCGAAGTCGCGCGCCCGGTATGGCGCGGCGGAAAGCCGGAAGAGCGCGCCCGCAAGCTCGGGCGACTCTGCGCCGTAGAGCCTTTCGGCGAGCCTCGCCGCCTCCTCCCCCGCGGCCGCGCTTTCGTCCGTGGCGCCCGTTTCCGAAAGGGCGAAGCACAGGTTCTGGAGCACATGGCAGCGGAGCGGCAGCAGGGACGCCTCAGCGCCGTTGAGGCTGCCCGCGGCCTCGCGCAGGGCGGCGATGCCCCCGGCCGCATCCCCGAGGGCCACGCGCGCGCGCCCCAGGCCGTCCAGCGCCAGCGCCCGCAGCCGCACGGCCTCGGGCGTGGCATCCCACGCCCCGGCGGTCAGCGCGCCGAGTTCATCGGCTGACTCCCGGAGCTTGCCCTCGCGCATGAGGTCAAGGGCGCTCCGTACGGCCTGCGCCCGCGCTTCCGAACTTTGCTCTGCCATGGCGCTCAGGCTCCTTCTTCCAGCAGGTTGAGGCGGCGGATGTCCGGCTCCCGCACATGGGCCATGATGGCCGGGCCATGCGCCCAGAGCCACGCGCCCGGGGCGTCGCTCACGCCGATGAAGCGCAGGTGGTCGGCCACGTCGGCGCAAAAGGCTTCCACGGGCTCGGCCGCGGCCATGTCTTCCGGGCCGCGCAGTGGATGGGCGGCAAGGCCGTCCAGCACGCGCCCGAGGGAAGCCCCGAGGAGGGGCAGCTCGCGCCCGACCTTGGGGGCCCACTTGTAAAAGGGCATGTAGCGGCGGTTGAGCAAGAAGACGAGGCCCAAGGCCGCTTCCGCAAAGCGCGCGGCCGCCAGCATGGCCGAAGGGCCGTCGCCGCGGCCGAGGGCGCGCGGTAAGTTGTATTGCCCGGCCTGGGCCGCGAGCATGGCCTTTGTCGCCAGCTTTTTCAGCCAGACATCGCGCGGGTAGTAGGCGAGCAGGGCCTCGCGCCAGGCGGTGAAGCGGCCGTCCGCATCCTCGAACACTTCGCCGCTGGTGGCCGCGGCGAGCCTGTGCTCGGGGATGGCGAGCCACTGGCGCCACGTTGCGGGCGGCGTGTCAAGGCCGGTGAAAAAGGCGTAAAAACCCTCGACGGAAAGCGGGCCCACACGACCCTGCCGCGCCTGAGGGGGAAGGCGCGAGGGATAGCCCGTGAACTGCGCGGGCAACGCCGCGAACGCGCGCTCGATGCGCTCGCCTTCGGCGCGCAAGACCTCCCCGGGCAGCCAGAGGCAGAAGGCGGCGCCAAAATCGTGATCCTGCGAGACGGCATCATCGCAGCCGAGGCATTCCGAGCCCTCGCCCGCGAGGCCGGCCGCGGCCTTTGCCATCACATCCGGCATGGCGGCCACGAGCGCCGGGCGCGAGGCCGTGTAATAGGCGCGCGCCAGTTCAAGGCCTGTCATCTTCTGCGCTCCTTTCCCGCTTTTTGCGGGCCCTGCGCGCCGGCTTGGCGCCCCCGCCGAGGCCGCGCACCTTGCGGAAAATGGTGCTCCTGTCCATCTCAAAATGCCGGGCCAGCTCGCCAATGCTGCCGTAACGCCGAAGGCCCGCCTCGAGCACCTGGGCCTCCACTTCCTTCATGATGCTCTTGAGCGAGCGGCCCTCGATGTCGGGCAGGCGAAAGGGCGCGGGCGCGGTGTCGGGCGCCGGCGTTTCCGGTCGGATGCCCGCGAGGTCGGCGGCCTGGATATAGCCGCCCTTGCAGGTGACGAGCAGGCCCTGGATGAGGTTTTCCAGCTCGCGCACATTGCCCGGCCACGCATAGCCGCGCAGGATGTGCTCCACCTCTTCCGAAAGGCGCGCCTTCTTGTGGAAGCGCTTGCCGTAATAGGTGAGGAAGCCCTGGGCCAGCGGCAATATGTCGGCCTTGCGCTTGCGCAGGGGCGGCAGGGTGAGCACCGCCACCTTGAGGCGATAATAGAGGTCGGATCGGAAGCTGCCGCGCTCCAGCTCCTTTTCCAGGTCCTTGTTGGTGGCGGCGATGACGCGCACGTCCACCTTGCGCGGCACGGTGGCGCCCACGCGCAGCACTTCCCAGTCCTGGAGCACGCGCAAAAGCCGCGTCTGCATGGGCATGGGCAGCTCGCCCACCTCGTCGAGGAAGAGGGTGCCGCCGTTGGCGGCCTCCACGAGGCCGGCCTTGCCGTTCTTGCTCGCGCCGGAGAAGCTGCCCGGCACATAGCCGAAAAGCTCGGTCTCGATGAGGTTTTCGGGGATGCTGCCGCAGTCCACCTTGATGAAGGGGGCGTCGGCGCGGCCGCTCAGGTGGTGGATGTGGCGCGCCATGACATCCTTGCCCGTGCCCGTCTCTCCGAGGAGGAGCACCGTGGCGTCCGTGCGGGCGATGTCCGCGGCCTCGCCGTAGAGGCGCTGCATGGCCTGGCTCTGGAGGACGCGCGGATACTGGATGGCGTCGGGCACCGCCGCGTCGCTGTTGAGGGCCTGGAAGGTTTCGAGCAGTTCCTTCTGGGCGGTCACTTCCTCGCGCAGTTCGCTCAAAACGGTGATGTCGCGGATGATGGTGACGACGTAGACCACCTCGCCGGCGTCGTTCTTGATGGGGTAGCCGTCGAGGATGAGGATGCGCCCGTTGTAGAGATGCTGGACGCTCGCCACCTTTTCGCCGCTGTTGACCACCTTGGCGTTGAGCACCACGTCGAAGATGCCGTTCTGGACCATGTCCTGCACGCGCTTTCCGAGAATGTCCTCCTTGGGGATGCCGGTGAGCTCGGAATGGCGCCTGTTGACAAGAACAACGACACCGCGGGCGTCTGTCACGCAGACAGCGTCGCGGAAGGTGTCATAGAGCTGTTCGATGTAGTCCGTAAGCATGGGGGGGGTTATACATGTATCCGGCCTTGCGGCAAAGCCTTTTTCGGGCCGGGCCGTCCGGGTCTGCGGCCGGCGCGCGGCCGGGCACCCCCTCGTGGTGGAGGGGATGCCCGCCGGCCGTGCGCTAGCCTCCGTAGCCGAGCACCCTGGGAAGCCAGGTGGCGATGGAGGGGAAGAAGGTGAAGATGAGGATGGCCACGGTCAGCGCGCCGATGTAGGGGAGTACGGCCACCGAGACCTTTTCCACGGGCAGCTTGGAGAGCCTGGACGCCACAAAGAGGTTCACCCCGAGCGGCGGCGTGAGCATGGCCACGTTGTTGGTGACAACGAGGATGATGCCGAAGTGGATGGGGTCGATGCCGAGCTTGAGGATGAGCGGCAGAAGCACCGGCACGAGGATGATGATGGTGGCCAGCGTCTCGAGGAACATGCCGAGCACATAGAGGATGGCGATGATGAGCAGGAGCACCACTTCGGGCGTGGTGGAGAAGCCCAGCACCAGCGAGACGAGCTTTTGCGGCGCCTCCTCATAGGTGAGAATCTTGCCGAACAGCGTGCTCGCGCCCACGATGAGCAGCACGCCGCCGCAGATGATGGCGCCCTCGATGAGCGACTTGTAGATGTGCTCCCACTTGAGGGCGCGGTTGATGACGATGCCCACGAAAAGCGCCCACACGATGCCCACGATGGAGGCCTCCACCGGGGTGGCCATGCCCGTGTAGATGGAGCCCAGGATGAGCACCGGCGTCAAGAGGGCGAAGATGCACTTGCCGCAGGTGCGCAAAAAGGTGGGCAGGTGGAAGGGCGGGGCGTCCTTGTCGCCGGCGAAGCCGTTTTTCCTGGCGAGCAAATAGGCCGTGCCGCACATGAGGAAGGCCACGATAAAGCCGGGGATGAAGCCCGCGGTGAACATGGCCGTCACCGAGAGGTTGCCCAGGATGGCGTAAATGATCATCGGGTTGGACGGCGGGATGAGCACGCCGATGGTGCCGCCCGACGAGGCCACGGCCGCCGAGTATTCCTTGGAGTAGCCGTTGCGGATCATGGCCGGGATGAGGATGGTGCCCACGGCGGCCACCGTGCCCGGGCCGGAGCCGGAAATGGCCGCGAAGAAGGTGGAGGCGAGCACCGTGGTGATGCCGAGGCCGCCGTAGGAGCGGCCCACGATCTGCTTCACCACGTCCACGATCTGGCCTGTGATGTTGCCGTATTCCATCAGGGTGCCGGCCACCACGAAGCAGGGGATGGCCAGCAGCGGGAAGAGGTTGAGCCCGTCAAAGAGCGTGTTGTGGATGATGGAGAGCGGCAGGATGTCGCTGCACAGGATGGCGGCGATGGCGGAAATGATCAGGCCCATGAAGATGGGCATGCCGATGAGGAAGCACGCGAGCAGCGCGAGCAGGGCGATTTCAAGCGGCGACATCAGACCATCTCCTCGAANTTGACGAGCTCGCTCATGGTGCCGNCCTTCCAGTGNACNTAGTACTGTTCAATGAGNCGCCAGCTCATGAGCGCGAAGCTGAAGGGGATGATGGCCTCCACCCAGGACTTGACGATGCCGAGNGTCGGGGACATCTCGGGAAATTCCAGCCCGTCGAGGATGACCTCNACGCTGTTGATGACGATGAAGATATTGAAGGCGANCCAGATGGCGTCGCANANGGTGAGNAAGAAGAGGCGCCCNCGNGTGTCGAGNTTCAAAAACTGCGCGGTGATGCGCACATGGATGCGCCGCTTGACGCACAGGGCCGCGCCCACATAGACGGCCCAGATGAAGGAATAGCGCGAAAGCTCCTCCGTCCANGCNAGGGCGGAGCCGAANATGAAGCGGATAAAGACCTGGATGATGAGGCAGANGATCATGAGCCCCACNAGNNAGGCGGAGNNCCACTCCTCNAAATTNTCATAGAACAGTCGCAAAAAGNCCATGTNGACATCCCCCNGGGACTCCGCNCGNCNNCCGNCGGCGGACTGAGAAAGGATGCGCGCGGCCGGGNCNNCCCGGTCGCGCGCGGANNCNNCTCTATTGCACGGGCTGCTGGCCCATGGCCTTGAGCGCGGNGTTCACCATGTCCTTGCCGCCNACCTTGTCNTAGAACTGCGGCCAGGTGGANCGNGCCTGCTTTTCCCACTTGGGNAGGTCNGTGGGGGTGCCCTTCACCATGCCGTGCTCCTCGCACTGCTTGAGGGCGAGCTGTTCCTGCTCGGCGATCCAGTTCCACTCATGNTCCAGCGCTTCCTTGGCGGCGCGGTCNACGAGCTCGCGGGTCTTGGGGTCGAGCTTCTNGTACCACTGCTCGGAAACGAGCAGCGGGCCGGTCCAGAGCAGNTAGGGCACGTCGGTGATGTANTTCTGCACTTCCCAGAACTTCTGGTCGCGGTTCACCGCATGNGGGTTTTCCTGGCCGTCGATGACGCCCTGCTGGAGGCCGTTGAAGGTTTCGGACCAGGCNAGCGGATGCGGCTCAACGCCCCAGGAGCGGAAGGCGGCGAGCTGCATTTCCACGGGCGGNACGCGCATCTTCAGNCCCTGGAGNTCNTCGATGGTGTTGATNGGGTGCTTGGAATTGGTCAGNACGCGNTANCCGCCNAGCAGCCAGCCGAGGGGCCGGGTGCGGCTTTCCTTGGCGATCTGGTCNGCNAGCTTNTNGTTGAATTCCTNNTCGCGGAGCAGNGTCTTGGCGTCATCCGTGGTGGGGAAGAGATAGGGCAGNTAGAAGATGCCGGCCGAGGGCGCGAAGGGCGTGACATTGCCCGTGCTCATGACGCCGAGCTGGATCTCGTTGTTGCGCAGCTGNTTCACGTTGGCCTGNTCGTCGCCCATGGANCCGCCGTAGANGGTCTGGACGGTGATCTGGCCGTTGGAATCGCGCTCGACGATCTCCTTGAACTTGTTGATGGCCGTGGTCATCTGGCTGCCTTCGGGGTTGGCCGTGGCTGCCCGGATGGTCTGCTTCTTGTACTCTTCCGCGCCNGCCGTGCNGACGCAGAGGCCGATGACCGCCAATGCGCAGAGAAGAAGNGAACAGCGTTTCATGGGAACCTCGTTTCGGCCGGTCANTTATCCGCCGGGGGAGGAGGCCGTTCCNGGCCCCGGCGGTTTGTGGGCAGGGGCTATTCGAGGCCGAGCAGCCGGGCCGCGTTGTTGTACATGATGTCCTCNCGCACGGCCGGCTCGAAGGGCAGGCGCTTGTACAGNGCGATCTGCTCCTGAAAATCCATGAAGGGCGCGGCGCTGGCGAANAGCAGCTTGTTGCCGATGAGCGTGTTGGCCGCCTTGATNTAGCCTTCGGAGAAGGGCTGCTCCTCNTATTCCGCCAGGTCCATNTAGACNTTGCGGTTGCGGTGCACCACCATGATGGCGTCGTTCACGAAGGGGTAGCCGCCNTGGCTGATGACGATCTTGAGCTGCGGGAAGTCCGCGGCCACNCGGTCGATGTGNCNNGGGTGGGCGTCGTCCATCACNGCGTCGCGCACGAGGGTGNCCGGNCCGGTGGTGATGACGATGGGCACGTCGAGCTCGCAGCACTTGGCGTAAATGGGNTAGTANNTGGCATGGTTGGCCGGGATGCGCGCGAGATAGGGGTCGATGGCGGCGCCGCGCATGCCNTGNGCNACCACCATGTCGGTGAGGGTGGCGAGCGCGTCCATGCCCTTGTGCGGGTCAAGGCCGGCAAANCCGATGAAAAGGTCGGGATAGGCGGCCATGAGNTCAAGGATGCCGGGATTGCTNGACTTGAGGCCATAGGTGGTCTCGGC
Source organism: Desulfovibrio sp. (assembly GCF_014803725.1). Classification (GTDB taxonomy): domain Bacteria; phylum Desulfobacterota; class Desulfovibrionia; order Desulfovibrionales; family Desulfovibrionaceae; genus Desulfovibrio. The sequence goes on along the minus strand of NZ_JAAVBE010000019.1, from coordinate 216,185 downwards.
NTCGCGGCCGGTCACCACGCCCTTGACCACNCCACACCGGCGCATGTCGGCCACGATCTTCTCGATGGGCTCGGGCTTGGCGCGGTCGGCGAACTTGAAGAGCTCGAACATGGGGCTGAACACCCCGTTCTTGGCGAGCATGCCCNGCACGGCCNCGGGCGTGCTGGGGCGGAAGCGAAAGTCAATGATCTTCNNGGCTNTTCCCTGTNTNNGGCNNGCGCCGNGGCCNGNNGGGGCGGATGGGACGAGCGCGAAGCCCTGTGTGTTTGTTCCTTCCCAAGCAGGATTCATGCCTGTTGTGAAAACGCGAACAATTCCTAAGAAGGCTCGCCACGCAAGTCCGCTCCCGTCGGGGAAAATTCGCATCCCGCGCGGGTTTCGGGGCATACGCAGCCACGACGCCCCCACCCGCGCAGATGCCCATGGCAGCAAAACACTCACCGGCGGCGCAGGTCAACCACAGTACCGCATATTCGTGTAACCAATTGAAATAAATTGCTAAAAATACGAAAGCCCCGTGCCCGGGAGTGGCTTTTTTGCACAAGGGAAGTTTTTTATTTTTCTTTGTGATTCAGGAGGGTTGCTTAATAAAACTGGCTGAATGATGCAAAAAAGCACAAACAGGCAGCCCGAGTGTGGAAGAATGCAACATCCTTCCCGCAGGGGTGCCAACACGGCGCCCCAAAATGAATAAGCGCCCGGGAGGGTGCCGCGGGCGCAAGGGGCGGGGAAGGGAAAGGGTGTTTACTGCGCGATGTCGCGCAGGCGGCGCATGATGTCCTCCACGAGGTTGGCGCCTTCCATCTCGTAGATGCGGCCGAGATAGCCGTACTTGGGCTGGCCCATGCGGTGATAGGTCAAAAGCTCGTATTCCACATTGGGGCGGCGGGGCACGAATTCCCGGATGGCCTGGATCTCGGCCTCATTGTCGTTGAAGCCCGGGATCACCGGGGTGCGCGCCCGGATGGGCAAGAGGGGGAAGTCCTCGCAGACGCGGCGGAAATTGTCGAGGATGCGCGCGTTGTCCACGCCGGTGAACTTCTTGTGCAGCGCGGGGTCGAAACACTTGATGTCGAAGATGAGCGCATCCAGCGAGGCGCAGGCTTCGGCGAGGCGTTCATACGGGTAATAGCCGCAGGTCTCGATGGTTGTCTTGATGCGGCGCCGCCTGGCCTCGCGCAGCAGGGCCAGGGCGAAGTCGGGCTGGGCCAGGGCCTCGCCGCCGGAGAGAGTGAGGCCGCCGCCCGAGCGGTTGTAGAAAACGCCGTCTTCCTCCACCTTGTTGAGCACGGCGTCCACGGTCATGCGCTCGCCGTAGACGCTCTGCGAGCCCGAGGGGCAGGCGTCCGCGCAGGCGAAACACTGCTCGCAGGCGCGCGGGTCAAAGGCGATGAGCCCGTTCTTCAGGGTGAGCGCGCCGCTTTTGCAGGCATTGACGCAGCGCCCGCACACCTCGGCCGTGAGGCAGCGCATGGGGTTGAAGGCGTGCTCGGGCTCGTGGCGCTGCGATTCCGGGTTGCTGCACCAGCGGCAGCGCAGGGGGCAGCCCTTGAGGAAGACCAGGGTGCGGATGCCCTTGCCGTCATGGACGCTGAATTTCTGGATATTGAAGACGATGCCGGTAGTTTGCGCGTCGTTCATGCTCGGGCTCCACAGATTGAACGAAGGGGCGCCCCGGGAGCTGCCGGGCCGGCAATCCGCAGGGCGCAAAAGCGGGGGGAGGCGAACCTCCCCCCGGCTGTTGGGAGGACTAGAAGGCGCTGTGCTCGGTGCGGTCGATGATGTCGTTCTGCAGATCGCGGGAGAGATCGCAGAAGTAGGCGCTGTAGCCGGCGATGCGCACGAGCAGGCTGCGGTAGTTGTCCGGCTCCTTCTGGGCGTTGAGCAGGGTCTGCCGGTTGACGATGTTGAACTGCAGGTGCCACAGTTTGAGGTCGCACCAGGTCCTGATGAGGTTGATGATCTTTTCCGTGCCCTCGTCGCCCTCCACGCACTTGGGCGAGAGCTTGATGTTCAGGAGGCGCGAGGCGCGGTTGGTCATGCCGTAGTTCTTGGAATGATAGTTGGAGAGCAGGACGGCGGTGGGGCCGTTCTTGTCCGCGCCGTGCGAGGCCGAGGAGCCGTCGGAAAGGGCGGTCCAGGCGTGGCGGCCGTTGGGCGTGGCCGAGACCACCTTGCCGAAGGGCACATGCGAGGTGATGGGCACATAGCGCACGTCCACATGGACGCCGCGCTCGCGGGTGCTCTTTTCCGCCTCCACCTGGGTGAAGCGGTCAACATCCTTGGCGATGCTGTCGGCATAGGGGTCGTTGTTGCCGTAGCAGGGGGCGTTGCGCAGCATCTCGCGGATGGGCTCGTAGCCCTTGAAGTCTGCCTTGCAGGCGTCGATGACTTCCTTGAGGGTCAGCTTCTTGTCATCGAACACGAGCTTCTTGATGGCCGCGAGCGAGTCCACCACGGTGCCGTAGCCCAGGAACTCGAAGTAGGAGTAGTCCACGCCGCCCGGGATCTTCTCGGTGTGCAGGTCGAGCATGTTCTCCATGCACAGGTCGTGCAGCACGGAGGAGAAGGGCGCCGCGAAGTGCTGGGGCCGCAGGCGGTCCACCACATGCTGCTGCTGGAAGGCCTTGCGCAAGAGGTTCAGGTGCTGGGTCTTGTAGGCGTCGTAGAACTCTTCCCAGGTCTTGAATTCCAGCGGGTCGCCGGTCTCCACGCCGATGAGCTCGTCGCCGTAGTGGAGCATGCGGCCGTTATAGAGCGTCATCTCGAGCGCCGTGGCGAAGTTCACATACACGCAGCCCGAGGTGTAGGTGTCGCGGTTGGGCATGCGCGTCTCGGTGCAGCCGGAAACGGCGTAGTCGAGCGCCTCGTCCATCGGGCAGCCCTTGACCGTGTTCAGGAAGACCACTTCCTCGTCGTTGATGAGCTTGGGGAAGCCGGAGCCGTCCTTCACGGTCAGCGCCACTTCATAGAGGAAGCGCTCGGGCGAACGGGAGTGGATGCGCGCGGCGAGGTCGGGATAGTTGAGCGGGAACTCGCGCTTGGACTCAAGGAAGAGGTAGGTGAGGTCGTTGGTGGCGTCCTCGCCTTCGCGGGTCTGCCCGCCGATGGTCACGGCCTCCCAATGGGCGTAGCCTTCCTGGAATTCCACGCCCGTGGGGTTGATGTAGAGGTCGATGAACTGGGCCATGTCCACCCACATGCACTCCAGCAGCTCCTTGGCCTGCTCCCGGGTGAGGCGGCCTTCCTCGATGTCCTTCTTGTAGAAGGGATAGAGGTACTGGTCCATGCGGCCGTTGGAGATGATGGCGCTGGCCTTCTGCTCCAGCCGCGAGAACATCTGCACGAACCACTGGCTCTGCACGGCCTCGCGGAAGGTGCGCGCCGGATAGGCGGGCACGCGGTCGCAGACCTCGGCGATCTCGAGCAGTTCCTGCTTGCGCTTGGGGTCGGTCTCGTTGGCGGCCATGTTGCGGGCGAGGTCGGCGTGGCGGCGCGCCCAGATCATGATGGCGTCGCAGACGATGATCATGGCTTCGAGGAAGGGCTTTTTCTCCCACAGGTCGACCGAATTGTTGAGGTCGAGGGTGGCGAGCTTGTCCTTGGCCTCCTGCTGGATGGCGAGCATGCCCTTGGTGATGACCTTCTCGTAATCCGGCACCCACTGGAGGGCCGAGCGGTAAGAGGAGGTCTCGCTGACCACGAACTTGGACTTCAGGCCGCGTTCGTCATGGTAGGTGACGTTGCGGATGTCGGCGGGGAGCACGCGGTTGAGGTGTTCGTGGTAGGTCTTGCCCTCCCAGTAGGGGGCGATGTCTTCCATGACCGTCTTGATGTCTTCCTTGGAAATCTGGAAGGGGCTCTTGTCGCGGTGCTCGAGGTCGGCGAGCACTTCGCGGTAAAAGTCGCCGTCGATTTCGGGATAGAGGATGCCGTAACGGCCGAGCTTGCCCACGCGGCCGGCGAGCAGCTGGTCGGGCGTGATCCAGACCGTGATCTTCTCGGCCACGTTCTTGAGCGCCTTGGCCCAGCGCAGGGTGAGCAGCTCGCCCTCGGTCTCGCGCATGGACTCGGTGAAATACTTGGCCCGCTCCACATCCACATGCGGGAGGGTGAACTGGTTGCGCTCAAGGATCTTGTAGATGCGCTCGCGGCCCTCGCGGTTGACGTTCTTGTTGATGACGCGTTCTTCCTGCGGCGACATGCAGCTGCACTGGCTCATAATGGCTTTCTCCTCAGCAGTATCATCTCTGAATACGAACATCCCGGGCGCTTGTGAGAAAACGCCCATGCGCCTCCTCTAAGCATCAGCCATGCCAAGAGGATAACTTGTTGATTTTTCAGGGAGTATGCAGAAAATTCACCGAAAGTGGGCCGCAAATCCACAGGGGGTGGATGGCAAAAAAACACAAAATTTTGTGAATATCCTTATATTCCCCTATGTTATTTCCTGTAGTGCATTTTTACAACAGTTTTTCTGCAACAGTGCGCCGGATGGGGAGGGCCGGCCCCTCAGGCGGCAAGGCCGCGCACGAGCAGCATGACGGCCGAGAGCGCGATCATGAGCAAAAGCAGGCGCCGGAAGAGCAGGGCATCGACCTTGCGCACGATGGGCACGCTGGCCACGATGCCGAGAATGCCGAACAGGCCCCCCAACAGGCCGTCGCGCAGGATCTCCGGGGTATACAGCCCGGCCGCCCACTGCGCCGGCAAGACGCCGAGCATGGTGATGAAGGCGGCGAGATTGGCGCCGCCGATGGTGTTCTCCTTGCTCCAGTGGCGAAGGTAGGCATAGAGCACGAGGGGCGGGCCGCCCATGCCCACGGCGCTCATCATGATGCCCGAAAGAAAGCCGAAGGGCGCGCTCCACCAGCGGGCGAGGGGCGCCTGTGCCACATGGAGCCGCCCGGAAAGGAACTGCCAGAGGAGAAAAAGTACAAGGCTCGCGCCGGCGGCCAGCAGGAGCAGGCGCGGGCCCGCGTGGTTGAGAAAGGCGTTGCCGAGGGGCACACCGGGAAGGCCCGCCAGCCCGAGGCACACTGTTTCCCGCCAGCGGATATCCCGGCGGTAGACGAAACCGAGCCCGAGCAGGATGGCCGCGCCACTCAGGCAGCCGAACAGGATGGCCTCCCGCGCGGGCATGGCGAGGGTGAGCAAGGGGATGGCGAAGAGATTGCCCCCGAAGGAAGTCAGCCCTGTGAGCAGGCCGCCAATAAACCAGATGGTGTTGAAATAGAGAAAGAGCAGGAGAGTCATGGATGCCTCAACGCGCGTGAAAACACGGCCGCCCCCCGGACAGCCCCTCATGAGGCGGCTAGCGGGAAGCGCCGTTATGTGCGTGATGCCGGGGAGGGGTCTCTTCTTCTTTTTTAATTCGCAGCCTTGAACACGGCGCAGGCGTCCTCGCCGCCCAGGCCCTCGGCCTGTGCTTTTTTGAACATGCCGAGGGCATCCTCGGTGAGGCGCGGCTTAAAGCCCCAGGCCCGGGCCATGGCGCAGCCAAGACGCAGATCCTTGGCGGCGAGGTCCACGGCGAAGCGCGGGCTGAAATCATCGGCCGCCATCCATGGGCCGCGCACATCCATCTGGAAGCTGCGGGCGCCGGTATCCTGCAAAAGGGGCAGCAGGGCGTCAGGTTTCATGCCCGCGGCCTGCCCGATGCGCAAACCCTCGGCGAGCACGGCCAGGTTCGCCATGCCGATCATGTTGCTCAAAAGCTTCACTGCACAGGCCGCGTCCACGTTTTCCACGTCATGCGGCTGGCCGATCTTTTCGAGCAGGGGCCAGAGCGTGCCTACCGCAGCCCTGTTCCCGCCCACGAACAGCGGCTCCTCGCGCTTCATGGCCATCTGCGGCGTTTTTCCCACCGTGGCCTGCACATAGGCCACGCCCTTGGCCCCGGCCGCCGCGGCGAGGCTGTTGGCCGTGGCCGGGTCGATGGTGCTGAACTCGAGATGGATGCTGCCCGGGCCCATGGCCGCATACAGGCCCTCTCCCGTGCCGTTCGCGCCCAGCACGGCCTCGCGCACATGCTCGGGCAGGGGCAGGCAGGTGCAAAGCACGTCGCAGTGGGCGAGTTCCTGCACGCTCGTCGCCACTGTGGCGCCCTCCGCGGCGAAGGCGGCGGCGCATTCGGGGCGGCGCGTGAAGACGGTGAGCTCTTCGCCCGCGAGCAGGATATTCCGCGCCAGCGGCGCGCCCATATTGCCAAGACCGAGGAATGAGAAGCGCATTTCCCCTCCAACAAAGAGCCCGCCCGGCGGCGGGGTTGGCGGCCTTCCGCGGCCAGTTGCGCGCAGGCGCGCACGCTCGCCCACGCGGAGGCAAGGGCCGCATGGGGGCGCGGAAAGCGAGCGAGTTTTGCGCAAACCCATGTGCACTATCCATGCCAGTTCGGGGCCACGTCGGGGACAGTGCGGGCGCCGGCAAGGCGCGATTTTTCCTTTTGCCCCTCCCCCTGGCCTCTTGGCACGGCCTATGCTTTATCCTGTATACCGCGGGTGAAAATTTCCCCGCGCCGGGCAAAAAATTATACAGGGAAACAGGCCGGCCGGCCGGGGGCAAGAGGGAAGAGGCAAGCCCCGGGCCGCACAAACCGGCATGGTTGGAGGAAATATCATGAGCAGCTTTGTGTTTTGTATGATTTTTATACAGGTGAGCATTTTTTTTATAGCCGGCTTTCTCGGGCTCACGTCGCTCTATTATGTGCTGCGTGACCGGCGCCAGGCTGTGGCCCTGTCCGCGCGCAGCGTGAGCCGCAACCGCTTCCGCCAGCGTCGCACCGGCCTTCTGCCTTCGGATCTTTCACTTTCCGGCCGCCCGTAGACGGCCGTGATATAAAGGAGCACCCCATGCGCATGGACGCTGCATACAGTGCCACCACGATGGATACCGGGAGAAGGGCTTTTCTCGCCGCTCCCGCCATGAATACCGATCTCACTCTGGAAGCCATTGACCGCAAGCACGCACGCCGGGAGGGCGCCATGTTTAAGAGCAACGACGCGTCGCGCAGGCTGCGGAGATATACCCTCGGCGCCGCTCTTGCCGTATTGGCGCTGTTCCTGACGCCCGCCCTGCTCGGGCAGCAGTCGGTCGCCGCCGGGCATGCCGCGATGACGCCCCGCATCGAGCAAAGGGCCGCGGCTCCGCAGACCGCTCCGGCGCCCCTTGCGCCGGCCACCGCGGCGCAGGAGGACGCCACGCAGGCCCCGGCGGCTTTTTCGGATGCCCTGGCCGCCGCCCCCGCGGGCGCGCAGTGCAACATGGAAGCCCATTCGTGCAGCGTGCCCAGCGCTGCGGGCGTGCAGGCCCTGAACCCTGGCGAAACGGCCGTTGCCTTCGGTTTTTCGCAGACCATGCGCGGCGCCAGCCATAACGAGCGCCTGTAATATCTCAGGTTTTCGGCACAGATATACAGAAAGGGCCGTCCCTTGGGGCGGCCCTTTCACGTGCGCGGCGCCGGCGGACCGCTCAGTTTTCTTTATGCCCCGCGGCCACCAGGCCGAGCCCTTCAAAAATCTCGTAGATGCCGAAGCCGTACCAGAGCGTATAGAGCACATAAAAGGCCAGAAGCCCGCAGACGAGCAGGATATGCGCGGACATGTCCGCGGGCTCGATGCCGTAGAAGTTGTTGCCCGGCTCGATGGCGCGGGTGAGCACCTGATCCACGGCCTTGGCGTCGGCCACGCGCTGCTGCTTTTGCAGTTCCTGGATGCAGGGCTTGAGCAGATACCACCACGCGGAGGCCACTTCGAGCGCGGGCGCGCCGCCGCTCCTGTCGCTCACGGCCTGTCCGTCATTGCGGTAAAGGAGGTCCGCGTCGTCCGTGGCCGCCAGCAGGATACGGCCGAGATCGCCCGTGAAGGCGAGTGTCGCGCCCTGCGCCTCCACCGGGGATGCCCCGGCACCCGCGAGCAGGCTTTGGGCGAGCGGCGCGAGCCCGGGCCTTTGCAGCGTCACCCGCAGGCTGACCACGCTGCCCATGAGCGGCACTATATCCTCCCGCACGGCCGGTATAAAATAGGAAGAACCCTTGGACAGTTCGTTGAAAGTCTTGTCCGCGTACTGCAGCCCCGTGAGGCGCTGCCCGTGTTCGCCCGGCAAAAGCGGCGTCAGGATGAGCCAGAACAGCACGGCAAAGCTGCCGAGCAGGGCGGTCCCTTTCAGGAAAGGCTTTTTGTTTCTCACAATGCCGGCCATCACGCATCCCCCCGCAGTTTGCCCATGTTCAGGAAGAACTTGCTGCATACCCACAGGCCGAAAAAGGCCACCACCGCCCAGAACACCACATTGCCCACGGCCTCGATGCCGTTGACGAGGGCGCCCGGGAGGCTCAGGAACTCCAGCTCTACCAGCTTCTTTGGCAGTGTGGCGGCGCGGTTGATGAAGCCCGCGATGATGGAGACGGCGTAAAAACCCTTGATCTGGTTCGCCTTGACCACCGAGGTGGTGAGCGCGCCCACCTGGATGCCCAAAAGCGAGCCCAGGAGCATGCCGATGGCGAGCGTGTAAAACACATAGCCGTAAACGGCGTACTGCCCCACGGCCGCGAAGCCAGCGGTGAAGATGATCTGGAAAATATCCGTGCCCACGGTGGTCATGGACGACACACCGAACACATAGACGAACATGGGGAAGGTGACGAAGCCGCCGCCCACGCCCATGATGGCCGCGAGAAAACCCACAAACACGCCGCCGCCGGCGACGATCCATGCGGAGATGCGCCTGCCGCCCGGGGTGGCGTGGCCGTCAAAGGGGATCATGGGCGGCAGGATGATGGCCTGCATTCGCCGCGCGATGCCGGTGAGGCCGGTGTTTTCCGCCGCGCTTTCTGCCTGCTGCGAGGGCGCCGTCCGGCGGCAGCGCAAATAGTCCGTCAGGGCGTAAAAGCCGAGGAAGCCGAGCAAAACCGCATAGATCGAGCTGATGAAAAGGTCGGAGAGCAGGGGATTGAGGTCATAGAGGCCCTTGTTGAGAGCCCCCCCGATGAAGGTGCCCAGAATGGAGCCGGCCAGGAAGCTGAAGGCAAGGCTCATGGAGACATTGCCGAGCTTCCTGTGGATGGCCGTCCCCATGATGGCCTTGGCGAAAATATGGAAGAGGTCCGTGCCCACGGCCAAAATGCCCTTGACGCCCACGGCCATGAGCGCGGGCGTGATGATGAAGCCGCCGCCGGCGCCGATGCAGCCGGTGATGAGCCCGGCGGCCACGCCCACGCCGATGGCCGCGAGGAAGATGGGCAGCGTGTAGAAGGCCGGGGCATAGGCGGCGTGCCCGCCAAGGATCTCATGCGGGTCATACGCCTCCGCGATGCAGCAGAGAAAGATGGGCGCGGCCAGCGCAAGAACGAGGAGCAGCTTCTTGCGGTTTTTCAGGATGGAGGTGGAGACTTCAAAATCCCAGCGGGCATAGGCCGCGCTGCCGGCAAGGAGAAATTCATAGAGTTGTCGCCCAAAACCCATGATGCCAGGCCCTCCCTGCCGCAAATGGATGCGGTGGCGGATTCGCAGGTTTTTTAACGCAAGGGTATGTGCTTTTCATCGCAAGCCTAACAGGCGAAAGGCTTTTTGTCAGCAAGGGGTGAGGGCTGCACGGGACAGGCCTGCGGGATTTTTCGCGCAGGGTATTGATAATTCTAGAAAAAATAAGTTTTGAAATTTCAGGGCTTGCCAGCTGGTCGGCGCTGCGCTGTGGGCAGGGGGGCAAACTGTTGATGTGCCGGTACACGCAGGAGGAAATTTCGGCAATCATCGCCTCGGTCTCGGCGTCGGAAGCCCACGAGTCCTTGATGAACACGGCGATGACATAGTGGCGCCCGTCAGGCAAAAGGACAAAGCCCGCGTCATTGAGGGCCATAAGGCGCCCGTCGGGGTCCCGGTCGCTGGTGCCGGTTTTGTGGCCCAGACTGGCGCCCGTCCCGGCCAGCGGACGGGCCAGCCGGTTCGCGCCAGTGGTGCAGCCAATCATGGTGGCCTTGATGAAGTCATGCTGCGCCGCCGGCAGGATGTTCTCCGTGAGGAAGCGCTCCAAAAGGCGCGCCATGGCGAGCGGTGTTGTCCAGTTATCGCGGCAGCGTGTGAGGTCGGCGTGCATGTCGGCCTCGGTGGCGCTGATGGCGCAGTCACGGATGCCGAGTCCGTGGATATAAGCCTCGGTGTCTTTCACCGAACAGATGCGGTCGAAGAGGATGTCGCAGGCATTGTTGTCCGACTCTTGGAGCGTGAGGCGGAGGAGTTCCTCAACAGGGATGGCGAAGTTTCCCTCCGGGCGTGCGTCTCGCAAAGGACTCCAGGTATTTTGGGGCAAGTCCCTTTTTGTGACCCAAATTTCCGTTTCCAGCGGCATGCCCTGTGCCGCCATCCGGTCGGCCAGCGCCAGGGCCTGATGGAACTTGAACACGCTCATGAGCGGGAAGCGCTGGTCATTGTTGACCGTGACAGTCTCCGTGCCGTCGATGATGACCGCCACCCCGACGGTAGCGGGCATCTTTGCCGTCAGAGTTTCCAGTTGCCGCTTCAGGTCTGTCTCGGCCCGCGGGGCGAGCGGCTGGAAGAGGACGAGCGCAAGCACGAGGAAGAAACGGAACATGACGATTCCCTTGCGGAGTTCTGGCAGGCGTGGCCGGCTTTTCCCGGCCACGCCTGTGAGGGAGGAGAAGCTAGATCTTGTTGGCCTGCTTGCCGTCGAGCCATGCGAAGAGGTTGGCGAAGGCGATCTTGGCCCGCTCCTCCAGCGATTCCTGCGAATAGAAGGCGAGATGCGGCGTCAGGATGATGTGCTTGCAGTGCAGGAGCGGATAGTCGGGCGGCAGCGGCGGCTCCATGTCGAACACGTCGCAGGCCGCGCCAGCGATGGTGCCGGCGTTGAGCGCCTCCGCGAGGGCCTTGTTGTCCACCACCGGGCCGCGCGCGGTGTTGATGAGCAGGGCGGTCTTCTTCATCATGGCAAGTTGCGGCGCGCCGATAAGCCCCTTGGTCTCGGGCGTGAGCGGGCAATGGAGCGAAACGATGTCCGAGCGGCGCAAAAGTTCGTCAAGGCTCACGCTTTCGTCGATGGCCGGGTCGGCGACCGGGCGGCGGTTGTGGGCCAGCACCGTGCAGCCGAAGGCCTTGCAGAGCGCGGCCAGCCGCTTGCCGATGGCGCCCGCGCCGATGATGCCCACGGTCTTGCCCTGGAGCAAATTGGCGCCAAGGCCCGCCTTGGTGCCCCCTTCGCGCACGCGGCGCTCGGCCTCGCCCAGGTGGCGCAAGAGCTGGATCATGAGGCTGATGCAAAGCTCTGCCACGGACTCGTCGGCATAGCCCGAGGCGTTGGAAATGGCGATGCCGCGCTTTCGCGCGTCCGCCACCGGGATATGGTCCACCCCGGTGAAGGCCACGTCGATGAACTTCACGTCCGGCGCAGCCGCCAGCACTTCGGCCGGGAGCGGCATATTGGCGAGCATGAGGACATCCGCGTCCCGCGTCTCGGCCTTGAGCCGCTCCGCGTCGGTGGTTTTCTCAAAGCTGGTGAACTCATGCCCCAGGGCGCGCAGCCTGGCGGCATTTTCTTCCACAAGCTCGGGGGAGCAGCCGAGGTTTTCCATAAGGACGATGCGCATGTCGCTCTCCTTCAGTTGGGGTTGATGGCGTAAAATCTGTCGGCGTAGCCGGCCACGAAGAGGATGAGGATGAGGCACGGCAAAAGCCACGTCAGGTAGAAGCGCAGGCAGCGCGGGAATTTCAGGCCCTGGCCCTGGTCGGCTTCGCCGATGAAGTTGTTCCAGCCCCAGCCGCGGCGCCAGCAGCAGAAAAAGAGGAAGAGGAGGCCGCCCAGCGGGAGCACATTGTTGCTGACGAGAAAATCCTCGAAATCGAGGATGGTGCTCCCCGCGCCCAGGGGCTGGATGCCGGAGAGCAGGTTGAAGCCCAGCGCGCACGGCAGCGAGAGCAGCCACATCACGCAGGCGTGAAGCGCGGTGGCGCGCTTGCGCGGCATGCCCCACACGTCCACGCTGTAGGAGATGATGTTCTCGAACACCGCGATGACCGTGGAGAGCGAGGCGAAGGCGAGGAAGATGAAGAACAGCGTGCCCCAGAGGCGGCCGCCCTCCATGTGCTCGAAAATATTGGGCAGGGTCACGAAGACGAGGCCCGGGCCGGAACCCGGCGCCACGCCGAAGGAGAAGCACGCCGGGAAGATGATGAGCCCGGCCATGAGGCCCACCATGGTGTCGAGACCCATGATCCACAGGGCTTCGCCGGTGAGCGAGCGGTCCTTGGGCTGGTAGCTCCCGAAGATGGTCATGGAGCCGATGCCCACGGAAAGCGCGAAAAAGGCCTGCCCCATGGCCGCGTTGCAGACATTGAAAAAGCCCACCTCGCGGAATTTCTCCAGGTCCGGCATGAGGTAGAAGCGCACGCCGCTCCCGGCGTCGGGCAAAAGCAGGGCGCGGACGACGAGCACCACGAGGATGAGCAGGAGCCCGAGCATCATGCCCTTGACCACGCGCTCCACGCCCCTGCGCACGCCCATGGCGCACACGGCGAAGCCGAGCGCCACGGCCACGCTCATGCCGATGACCTGGGTGGCCGCGTCGCCGAGGGCGCCGTTAAAGAAGGCCCCCACGCCCTCGGGCGTGAGCCCGGCGAGCGAGCCCGACACCTCGAACCAGCAATAGGAGAGCATCCAGCCCGTGACCGTGGTGTAAAACATCATGAGCAGGTAGCTCCCCACAAGCGCCACCCAGCCGAAGCGGTGCCACGAGGTGCCCTCGGGCGCGAGCTTTTTCAGGGCGAGGCCCATGTTGAGGCGCGAGGCGCGGCCGACGGCGAATTCCATGATCATGATGGGCAGGATGGCGAAGAGGAAGAAGATATAGACGAGCACGAAGATGGCGCCGCCAAAGGCCCCGGTGATGAAGGGGAAGCGCCACACGTTGCCGAGCCCTATGGCGCAGCCCGCCGAAAGCAGGAGAAAGCCGAGGCGGCTCCCGAGCATCTCGCGGCCGGCGCGGCCGCCCGTGCCGCTCCCCGCGGCGTTGCTGTCCATGATGGAGTCCCCCCTTGATACTGAAAAGCGGTGCCCGCGCCCTACTGGAGCCTGAGGGCGAAATTGACGGCGAAGCAGACCGCGATGGCGCACATGACGGGCTGCACGTCCCGGAAGCGCCCGGTGAGGGCCTTGAGGCCCACGAAACTCACGAAGCCGAAGCCGAAGCCCGTGGCGATATTGAAGGTCAGCGGCATGGAGATGATGGTCAGGAAGGCGGGCAGCGCCACGGTGAAGTCATTGAAACGGATGCGGCCGACCTCCTGCATCATGAGCGCGCCCACGATGATGAGCACGGGTGCCGTGGCGAAGGCGGGCACGAGGCTCACCAGCGGCATAAGGAAGAGCGAGAGCAAAAAGAGCGCTGCGATGACCACTGCCGTGAGCCCGGTGCGCCCGCCCGCGGCCACGCCCGCGGCGCATTCGAGGTAGCTCGTGGCCGTGGTGGTGCCGAGGAGCGCGCTCGCCATGGTGGCGCAGGAATCCGTCATCAGGGCGCGGTCAAGCCCGCGGATATGGCCGTCCGGCTGCATGAAGCCCGCCTTTTGCGCAAGCCCGATGAGGACGCCCATGTTGTCGAAAAGGTCCACCATGGTGAGCGTGAAGATGATGGAAAAGAGCCCGTGGGAGAGCGCGCCCGGAAGATCCATCTGAAGGAAGAGGCCGCTTGGGAAGAGCGCGCCCGTGCCCTGTGAGAAGGTGGCCGCCGAGGGCGCGGGTGTCACCCCGAGGGCCATGCCGGCCACTGTCACGGCGAGGATGCCGATGATCATGGCGCCCGTGACGCGCAGGGCCATGAGCGCCCCGATGAGGAAGATGCCGGCCACGGCCAGCAGGGTGGCGGGCTGGCTAAGGTCGCCCAGGGTCACGAAGGTGGAGGGCGAGGCCACCACCATGCCGCAATTCTTCATGCCGATGAAGGCGATGAAGGCGCCGATGCCCACCACGATGGCGTATTTCAAGTCCATGGGCACCGCGTCGATGATCATCTGCCGAAGGCGCGTCACCGTGAGCAACAGGAAGATGACGCCCGAGATGAACACCGCGCCGAGGCCCGTCTGCCAGGTGTAGCCCGCGGGCCCGCACACATAGTAGGCGAAAAAGGCCGAGATGCCGAGGCCCGGCGCCACGGCCACGGGAAAGCCGGCCCACAGCCCCATGGCGAGCGTGGCGAGCACGGTCACCCAGACCACGGCGGGCGCGGTCTCGGCCACGGGGATGCCGGCGTCGGCCAGCATGCCCGGCACCACGAAGAGGATGTAGCACATGGCCATGAAGGTGGTGAGCCCGGCCAGGCATTCCGTTTTCACGGTGGTACCGTTTTCGCTGAGATGAAACAGGCGTTCGAGCAGCTGCATGGGGCCTCCGTCAGTCCCGGCGCCGCGCCTGGCGCTCGGGGGTGTCGCCCGCGGGCTCGCGCAGGCGCTGGGAACGGGCGGACTGCGCCGCCCGGGCGCTCATGGCATCAAAAAAGGCGCAGCCCCGGCGGCCGCTCTCCTTGACGTGATAGAGGGCGCTGTCCGCGTCGCCGTAGAGGCTGTCGGGGAAACCCTGGCGGGAGAAGGCCACCCCCACGCTGATGGAAAGCGCGGGCACCCCGTCCTCGGGCTGGCCCAGAATATCGTTGATGGCCGCGATCTTGTCGGCGATGACGCGCTCGATGCCCGGGGCGCGGTCGGAGATGATGACCGCGAATTCGTCGCCGCCCAGGCGGATGCAGAAGTCATCGGCGCGAAAGGCCGTGCGCAAAAGCCCGGCCACGCGCCTGAGGGCCGCGTCGCCCGTTTCGTGGCCGTGGGTGTCGTTGACTTCCTTGAAGCGGTCCACGTCGATGAGGATGAGGCCCACGGGGTGCCCCTCGCTGTTGAACAGGCTGCGCAGGCCGTCGAAGGCGCTCCTGTTGAGCAGGTCGGTGAGCGGGTCGTGCTCGGCCTTGTGGCGCAGCATCCTGTCCTGCTGCTGCTGGAGGGCGAACATCTCGTTATAGGTGCCGGCCAGCTCGCGGAACTCGCGCGCCCCGGCAGGCGCCAGCGGCCGGCCCTCGCGGATGCAGCGGTCAAAGAGCCGGAGCGGCCGGATGACGAGCAGGATGACCATGGCGAAGGTGAGCACCCCGAGCAGCCCGAGCCCCACGAGGGAAAGGCGCTGGCGCGCCAGCACCATGCCGAGCTCGGCGGTGCTCTTCTCCTGCGCCTCGTGGGCTCTCGCGAGCACTTCCTCCTGGAAGTGCGTGACCGCGTTGAAGATCTCCTGCTTGGCCTCGCGGTACTTGCGGTCATAGACCAGTTCGCGCGCATGGCGCACCTTGTCCGCCGGGGAGAGGTAGCGGTCGTCGGCGTTCAGGCGCGCCTCGCGCACCTTGGCCGGAAATTCCGAAAGGTCGAGGTGCGCGCCCTCGGCGGCGAGGCGGATGGCGTAGATCTCGCGGAAGGTGAGGGCGTTGGAGAGGTCGACGCCGGTGTGGATGCAGTTGTGGTCGCCCGCGCGCACATGCTCGCCGGCGAGCTTTTCCAGCGCCTTTTCGCGGCTCTGGGTGGAATCGAGCTCTTCAAAATAGCGGTCGGCATAGTCCTTGTCGAGGGTCTGCACGAAGAGGCGCACCTGCTCGGTGAGATAGTCCGAGCCGCGGCGCACGCGCTGGCCCGCGTTTTCCCAGGAGATGTAGTCCTCCATGGCGTCGGTGGTGGCCTGATACTCCTCGGCCACATGCATGGTGGTGTGGATGAGGAAGACGAAGAACAGCAGCGTCAGGACAAGGATGACACTGCTGACGAACACGAGCCTGAGGCCGCTGTCGTGCGCGTTGCCCCTTGCCGGGGCATGGTTGTCGGTGCCTTGGCTCATGTGGGCTCCTTATCCGAGAAAGCCGCGCACTCCCGTAAAGATGACCTGCGCCGCGATGGCCGCGAGCAAAAGCCCGGTGAGCTTGGCGAGCACCGCGATGCCCGTGGCGCGAAGCACCCGCCCCACCAGGGTCGCCATGCGCAGGAGCAGGAACATGCCGAACGCGGCCAAAAGCAGCGAAAACACGCCGAGTGTGAGCTCGTGCGAGCTCCTGGCCGAGGCGCCCATGACCATCACCGCGCCGATGGAGGCCGGCCCCATGCCCAGCGGGATGGCCAGCGGCACCACGCTGATGTCGCCGTCGGTGTGGACATGGTCGGTCTCGCCGTCGTCGCGCATGAGGGCGATGGCCGTGAGCATGAGCAACACGCCCGAGCCGATGCGGAAGGCGTCCAGCGTGAAGCCGAAAAGCTCGAACAGGCTGGAGCCGAAGAGGTAGAGCACCACGCCGATGACGAAGATGGCCGTGGAGGTCTTGAGCGCGGTCACGTGCTTCTTGCGCGCGTCGTAGTCGCGCGTGTGGCCGAGAAAGGCGCTGAGCACCGCGGGGGGCGTCATGAGCGCGTAGAGCTTGATGCTGGTCCCCACCACATCGCTGATAAGGCCGTCCATGCCGTGTGTGTCCTTTGTGCTTGACCCCTGGGGGCCTCTTTACTGCCGAAGAAAGCCCTGGATGCCCGTGAAGATCACCTGCGCCGCGATGGCCGAGAGCAGAAGCGCGGTCAGCTTTGCCATGACCGCGATGCCCGTGCGCCCGATGAGCCGTTGCACCGGGTCAGCGAGGCAGAGCAGCGCCGCCATCCAGATGGAGGCCAGAAGCAGGCAGAAGGTATCCACGAGCAAATCGTGCGCCCCGGTGGACTGGGCGCCCAGCACCATGACCGCGCCGATGGCCGAGGGGCCCATGCCCAGCGGGATGGCCAGCGGCACCACGCTGATGTCCGCGCCGCGCTGCACGGGCGGGGCCGTGTCGTCGTCGTTCATGAGGGAAATGGCCGTGAGAAAGAGCAACAGCCCCACGCCGATGCGGAAGGCGTCCAGCGTGAAGCCGAAGAGCCCGAAAAGGCTGGAGCCGAAGACCAGCAGCACCTCGCCCACGATGAAGATGGCGAGCGAGGCCTTGCAGGCCACGAGATATTTCTCGCGCTTGGTGTGGCCGCGCATGTGCGAAATGAAGGCGCTGAGCACGGCGGGCGGCGTCATGAGCGCATAGAGCTTGATGGCGAGGCCCACGAGCCGGCCGACGGTGAGTTCTTCCATCATTTCTCCCTGCCGGGCGCGGCGGCGATGCGTTCGGTCCAGCCCGGCGCGCCGGCGGTGTGCAGCCCGTATTTCTTCGCCTTGCGCACCACCGAAGACTGGCTGATGCCAAGGCGCCGCGCGGCCTTGTAGGTGCTGCCCGTCTCGGCGAGGGCAGAGGAGAGCATGTCCCGCTCGAGGCGCTCCACCGCGGAAGTCATGGATTCGCGGGGCGCCGCCGGCTCGGGCAGTTCCTCGGCGGCCTCGCGCATGTAGGAGGGCAGGTCGCCGGGGAGGATGTTCTGCCGCTCGCAGAGCGTGAGCAGGGACTGGATGACGCTCTGGAGCTCGCGCACATTGCCCGGCCAGCCGTAGGCGAGGAAGATCTGCTCGGTGCGCGGGTCAAGCCTCTTGGTGGTGCCGGTCTCCTGGCCGATCTTGCGCAGGAAGTGCCAGGCGAGCAGGAGGATGTCGTCCCGCCGCTCGCGTAAGGGGGGCATCTCCACGCAGAGCACGCGCAGGCGGTAAAAGAGATCTTCGCGGAAGCGCCCCTCGGCCACCATGCGGTCCAGCGGCTTGTTGGTGGCCGCGATGAGGCGCGCGTCGGCCGTGATGGGCTGGGTGCCGCCCACGCGGTAGATGGGCTGGCCGTCCAGCACGTGCAGGAGCTTGGCCTGCATGGGCAGCGAGAGCTCGCCGATCTCGTCGAGGAGCAGGGTGCCCCCCTGGGCCAGCTCCAGCATGCCGCGCTTGCCGCCGCGCGCCGCGCCCGTGAAGGCGCCGCCCTCGTAGCCGAAGATCTCCGATTCCATGAGCGCCGGCGGGATGGCGCCGCAGTTGACGGCCACGAAGGGCTTGTCCGCGCGGGCGCTCATGTCGTGGATGAGCTTCGCCGCCAGCGACTTGCCGGTGCCCGTCTCGCCGAGGATGAGCGTCACGGCCTCGGCCTGCGCGGCCTTGGCGATGTCCTGGCGCACGCGCTGGACGAGCAGGCTCTGGCCGAGCAGCCCGCTCGCCGTCTCGCCCTCCAGCCCCTGGGCGCGCAGGCGGTAGGCCAGCGCCTCCACCTCAAGGTTGGAGAGCTTGGTCTGGAGGTTCTCAAGCTCCGTGATGTCGCGGATGGCCGCGATGACGCGCCAGACCTTGCCGTCCGCGTCAAAGATGGGCGTGCTCGTGTTGAGGCAGCGCTTGCCGTTGGAATAGTCGTCGAAGAGCGTCACCGTATGCCGCGTTTCCAGCGCGCGCAGGGTGACGCAGGTCTTGAAGCGGCCCTCGCGCAAAGGCTCGCTCACGTGGCGGCCCACCACCTCGCAGGCGCGGATGCCGGCGATGCGCTCCATGGCGCGGTTGATGCGCCGGGTCACGCCCTGGCCGTCGATGACCCAGATGCCGTCATGGATGGATTCCAGCACATTGTCGAGCTCGCGCAAGGAGTGGCTGGCCGCCTGCTCGAGGCCGCCGGGCGGCAGCTCCTGCACGGTGAAGCAGCGCAGGGCCGCGTGGCTGCCGCCGCTCCCGTCTCCGGTGTCCGCTTCGCCGTTGCCTTCCTCGCTGCCCGCTTCGTCCGGGGCGCCCGCCTCCCACCAGTGGAGAAGGTAGGTGGAGCCGCCCCCGTGCCGGAACAGGAGGCGCCCGCGCTGTTTCGCGTCCTCGCGGGCATCGCCGTGGCCGTCGAAGCCCTCAAGGGCGCCCTGGCCGAGCCAGGTGGCGAGGGCTTCTGCCGGCGGGCTGCCTGCCGCATCCGTCGCGCCCGTGAGCTTCGCGCCGATGCCCAAAAGCGCGCGCAGGCCGGCATTGGCGTAGAGCAGGCGCCAGCCCGGAGCGCAGACGCCGCCCGGGAGCTGGTCCAGAACGGCGTGGAGGCGGGCCTCAAGGTTGGCGTTGGCTGTCATGGCAGGTTCAGGTGCAGGGGCGCGGGGCCGTCCCCTCTGGCGGGCTCAGCGGCCCAGGGCCGCGGCCTCGTCCACGATCCAGATGAGGTCGCCTACGCGCGGGCGCACGCGCTGGGCGGGCAGCACCGGCTCGGTGAGCAGGTTGAGCGCGTCCGCGAGGGCGGCGTGCTTTTCCGCCCCGGCCACGAGGAACATGCAGAGCCGCGCGTTGTTGATGACCGGCAGCGTCAGGGTGATGCGGTCGGCCTTGCGTTCCGGCACATACACATCGGCCACGAGGCGCCGCTTTTCCTCCGGCTTTTTCACGCCCAGAAGCGGCGAGCCGGGGAAGATGGAGGCCGTGTGCCCGTCCGCGCCCATGCCAAGCAGGATGAAGTCAAAGCGCGGCAGCTGCCCCTCCGCAAGGCCGAAATCCTCGCGGATCTGCGCCTCGTAGCGGCTTGCCGCCTCCACCGGGTCGGCCTCGCCGCGCATGCGGTAGAAGTGGGTAGCCGGCACGTGGGCCAGAAGCTCGCGCCGGGCCATACCGTAATTGCTTTCGGGGTGGTCGGGCCCCACGCAACGCTCATCCACCCAGAAAAAGACCATCTTGTCCCAGGGCAGGCGGTCGGCCCAGTCGCTCTTGGCGAGCAGCTGGAAGAGCGCGACCGGCGTCTGGCCGCCGGAAAGGGCGATGCGAAAGACGCCGCGCTCGCTCACGGCCTCCTCGCAGGCCGCGGCGAAGATGTGGGCGGCGCGCTCCGCCATGGCCTCGGGCGTTTTGTGGATATGGAGCGAGAGATGGATGGAACGGCTGCGGCCCGGCATTGGCGGCTCCTTGCGTTTGGGCGCCCCGAAAAGGGGGCGGCGCAGGGAGTATGCCACAGACCACGGCGGGAGAAAAGCCATTTTTGCCCCGGCCGCGGGGCTGCGCCCGCTTGACATTTTTGCCGAAGCGCCTACCATGGGGCCATCCGAAGCCATCTTTCGGAAGAGTTCCTGCCGACCCTGGAGCTCGACTGTATTGGCGATGTTCCGGCCACGCCGGCCCCGCATGGGGGCGCGCCCCGCCGGAATGCCCGCTTGCGGTGATGTTTCGCCCGCGCGGGTCCGTCGCTTCTCAACGGTCACGGCAGGAACGGAAAATGCTCGCTCCCTCCACTCCTTCTCCCTCTCCCGAGTCCAAGCGCCCGTGTGGCATGGGCGCGGCGTTTCGCGTGCCCGATGGCAATGCTCCACCGCCCTGAGACAGCGCTTTTGCGGCGTTTTCGGGGCTTTCTGTTTTGGCCCCGTGCCCGCAGGAAAAAGGAAAGGACGCTCCCATAACCAATACACCGCAACCGAATCATTAAAAAGAACCAGAAAGGGGACAAATCATGGCCGACATCCGCCTCGCCAAGCCCGCCGCCGGTGCTTCAGAGTCCGTCCAGTGCGCGCCCGACGCCCGTTTCGTCTTCGACTTCCCCACCTCGGACGCCACCCTCGCCCGCGACGGCGACAACCTGAACATCAGCTTTCAGGACGGCTCACGGCTCCAGCTCGAGGGCTTTTATCAGGAATACAACGGCGACAACCTGCCCTCGTTCAATATCGACGGCACCGAAGTGGCCGCGGCGGACTTTTTCGAGGCCATGAACGAGCCCGACCTCATGCCGGCAGCCGGCCCCGGCACGGGCACCGTCGCCAACGGCGCGCGCTTCCACGAGTGGGGCGATTCCGCCCTCACCGGCGGCATCCAGCATCTCGACGGCCTTGACTGGGGCTTCTCCCGCGCTTTCGAGTGGGAGGACCACCCCAATGCCGTGGGCTACACCCACGATGACGACGGCGGCAACAATCCCGTCACCCTCACGCCCGAAGATCCCACGCCCGTGCCTCCCGGCACCCCGGGCATCCCCGGCATCCCGGGCGTCCCGGACGGCGGCGAGCCCGGCAATGCGGGCATCGTGCCCCCCGGCGACGTGCGCCTGGTGAGCGAGGGCGGCCTGCGTGACGGCGATTCCGTCTCGGTCAACGGCGCCATGCGCGTCTCCGCCCCCGACGGGCTCGCCAGCATCGAGATCGGCGGCCAGGTTATCTGGCAGAACGGCCAGATGGTTGGCAAGCCCGAGTTCCACACCGACGAGGGCTATTTCCACAACTTCGCCTATGACCCCGCCACCGGGCGCCTCACCTACACCTATACCCTCACTGAAGCCACGCAGGAGCACGGCCAGCCCGGGCAGGACCACATCGCCCACTCCCTGCCGCTCACCGTGCGCGACACGGACGGCGATGCCGCCTCCAGCAGCATCACCATCATCATCCGGGACGATGTGGCCGCGAGCGTGGCCGACACCAACACCCTCGCCGAGGGCGGGAAGACCGAGGTCACGGGCAACCTGCTCGCCAATGACACTGCCGGCGCGGACGGCTGGATGACCGGCTCGCTCACGCTGACGGACGCCGACGGCAATGCCCTCGGCGCCACGGTGGAGGGCACGTACGGCACCCTGACCATCCAGCCGGACGGCAGCTATACTTACGCGCTCAAGGATGGGTTCAAAGATGACAACGGGAAGGCCGTGCTGCCCGAGGGCGTGGAGGACGAGGTCTTCCACTACCAGGTGAAGGACGCGGACGGCGATGTCACCAGCAACACGCTGACCATTGACCTTGTGAACACGCCGCTTAAGCCGGTCGATCCCGGTTCGGAAGGCCCCAAAGCCACGGGCATCGCGTTCACGCTCAAGGATGGGGACGCCGCGGGCGAGAAGGTAGCGAGCGAGCAGAAGTCCGCCGACCTCTTCGACGGGCCGCAGGACGTGACGACGGTGGTTTTTGCGGCCGACCAGGCCATCACGGTTGAAGGAGCAGCCAATAACAACTTCACATGGACGGGACAGGGCACGGATACGCTGGTCGGCATCAATGGTGACGGCGTGACCCTGACGGTGACCATCGGCGAGGTCAAGCCCGATGGCACGGTGTCCATGACGGCGAGCATGACTGACCCCGCCGGCCATGCTGTGGACAGCGACTCCATCAGCATCACCGGCATCGCCGTGACGGGCACGGACAAGGGCGGAAGCACGGCCACAAACAACAACGTGTCCATCACCATTGAGGACGACGGACCGAGCATAAGAGACGCGCCCTATGAGCTCGCCGGCGTGGACAGCAGGGACGATGTCGCCTTCCTGCAATTCAACACCCCAAACAGCCTCACCTCGTCTGCGAAGTACTTCGAAGATCAGGGCTGGGACTTCAAGTATGTTATGGGAAGCTCTGGCAATCATCCCATATTTGATCCCGAGCACCCCGGGAATTATGCCAGTTATCTCCCGACTGCCAACGCCTATATGGGCACCTATGGCGGCATCCAGATCATTCCCACCTTTGTGGAATACACCTTTACCGAGAACGGGTACACGGTGGATTACTCAAAGGATATCAATAATGCATATAACGGGGGTGCGTCCAAAGCCGACAAGATACTGGCGATGGGGGAGAATGGCCTGACCGTCGGGACGTGGGGAGGAAATTACGATCAAAACGGCTTGAGCATGCCGGATGCGAAGCACTCCGAAGCGCTGGTCTTTGAAAACACCGAAGGCACCATTTATTACGGTACGAATATCGAGTTCGGTGGTCTCGGAGCAGGCGAAAAGGCGCTCATCTGCTTCTATCTCACGCCCAAGAACAACAATGATGACAGCCTGGTCAAGATGGTGGAGATAAGCTCCAAGGATCTCGATGCCTCTGGCAAGATACATATCGCCGTGCCGGACGGCTACACCAAGGTGATCATTTCCGCTGCCCCCGATTCTGTGCACCATACGGCCTCCGCCTTCGGCATCAAGTCGCTGGGCTTCACCCACACCGCGCAGGAATACAAGGGCCAGGTTGACGTTGATTTCGGGGCGGACGGCCAAGCGACAGAGAATGCCATCACCTGGGACTGGAGCCAAGCCGAGCTGAAGGAATTCAACATCCTCACCGGCCCTGATGCGGGGGAATATGTGGCACAGCTGACATCTACCCCAACCACCGTCACGGCGACATTTGATCTGCACGGGCAGACCGTCACCCTGTTTGAAGGCAGCCTCAATCAGGACGGCACCTGGACCATCAAGCAGTTCTACGAGTTTGCGAAGAAGGGTGAGAACACCAAGGCCGACTTCAATGTGACATTCAAGGTCAAGGATGCGGACGGCGACACGGCGAGTCTGGTTAAAAACATCGACATGTCCAACCCGAGCGACCTTGAGCGCTTCCACAATGTGGAAACCGGCTATTACGAAACCGACTGGGGAACCGATTCCAACACCGTGCTGTTTGACAATGCGTATGACCTGCTGCGCGGCCATGAACGCAATGACCTCATGTACGGCAAGGGCGGCAACGACCTGATGCTGGGCGACGGCCTGGACAACGGGGAGGACAGTCCCCTCGGGGAGCTGCTCGATGGCCTTGGTCTCGACGTGGCCTTCAAGGAAGGTATCGGAACCGGGAAGGAGAATATCGGGAACGGCGTGAACAGCCTGGGCCAGAACAAGGGCGTCACCGGCGCCAACAAGGCTGCCTTTGAGCAGGTTCGGGACGCGTTGCTCGATAAGTCGCCCGAAGAGCTGAATGCGCTTATGAACGCAATGGAGAAGGGCGAGCAGGGTAATGACGCGCTTTATGGCGGCGTCGGCAACGACATCCTCTTCGGCGGCGGCGGTGACGACTACCTGGACGGCAACGGCAAGCCGGTGGACGGCTATACGGACAAGGACATGCTGTTCGGCGGCTCCGGCAATGACATCATCGTTTACGACCAGAACGACCTGATCATCCACGGCGGCGACGGTATCGACATCCTGCTGGCGGGCGGCAAGGACGCACCAACCCTTGCGGAAATGATTGAGGGCGGCAAAGACAAGCCGATGGTGGCCGGGGTGGAGGTGCTCATCACTTCCCTGCATACCACCCATGTGGAAAACCTGGGCATCACGAGCCTCGCGTCCCTGGCGTCGTACGGCGTGGTCATTGACGGCAAGAGCCACATCATGACCGTTGACGACCGCTGGACGACAAAGGACGGCGGCAAGACGTTTGAATATGAAAAGGACGGCGTCCATCTCCGCCTTGAGACCAATCTTGACCCGCATAAGGTTGGCGACAAGTATGTCTTCATCGACGCGGCCTATGACAAGAACGGCAAAAGCACCCCGAAGGGAGACGCCGCGGACAATATCCTCTTCGGCGATGCTGCCGCCTTCATCGGCGCGCTTGCGGCCAATGGCTACGGCATTGACGAGGTAAAGACGCATGCCGATGAAATCGCCGCCAACATGCAGACGAACAAGGCGGAGGACACCCACAGCAATGTACACGGTCTCGCGGGCAATGACCTGCTCTTCGGCACCAACGGCACCGATGTCATGATGGGCGACGGGGACGGCACCGATGCGGCGAAGGGACAACTGCGCGACCTTCTTGAAGTCAGCCGGGACAAGGACCTCACTGCCAACGCTGAGGAGCTGGCGGGAAAGACGGCTGACGAGCTGCATACTATTGCGAAGAACCTCGAGGCTGCCGAGCAGGATCTCGAAAAGGGCGCGGGCGGTGACGACACCCTCTACGGCCTTTCCGGCAGCGACCTTCTCCACGGCGCGGGCGGCAATGACCACCTGGACGGCGGCAATGACGATGACATCCTCATCGGCGGTTCCGGCGACGACACGCTCATTGGCGGCGCGGGGGATGACCTCCTCTTCGGCGGCTCGGGCAACGACTTCCTGGACGGCGGCGCGGGCAAGGATAGCCTCTTCGGCGGAAGCGGCAACGACCTCATCGTTTATGACGCCGATGACTACCTCGTGGACGGTGGAACGGGCATCGACTTCCTGCTCTCGGACGGCACCGGGACCCAGCACACGTTGGCGGACATGATAGGCAACTGGCAGAACAGGAATGGCGAGGGCCATGACGACCAGATGCCCATGGTCAATGACGTGGAGGTGATGATCAGGGGCGTGGATACGAGCCTGCAGAACATGGACGCCCTTGCCGCCAAGTATGGCTTCAGCGTGGAAGGCAACAAGCTCATCCTGGGCGACCAGTGGCACAAGGTCGAGGGCAACGACAAAACCACTACCTATGAAAATGGGGATGGCGTCTCACTCGAAACCACGCTGACCGTGGACAGCACCGGCGGCACTGATGCCGGCGAGCAGGCCGCGCAGAATATCGTGTTGAGCAACGGCTAAGAGTGTACAGGCACACGGGGCACCGCGCCCCGGCACCTCAAAAAAAAAAACGGCGGCGCCCTTCCGGGCGCCGCCCTCATATCCCCATGCGCATCCTCTTCATCAGCAACTATTTCCCCGGCGATCTCGGGCCGCTGGCGCGCGAGCTTGCGGCCGCGCCGGAAAACGAGGTGCTCTTCGCCTCCAACCGGCAGCGCAAGGACTTCGCGCTCCCCGGTGTGCGGCGGGTGCGCCTGAAAAACGCCCCGCTCTTCGGCGAGGTGGCCCCGGAAGTGCCCGCCCTGTGGGAGGAGACCGTCAGGCGCGGTTCCTGGGGGCTGCGTTCCCTCACCTCCCTGCGCGAGTCCTGGGGCACGCCGGACATCATCTTCGCCACGCTGGCCGGGGGCGCGGCCCTGTTCGCGCCGCAGGCCTTTCCCGGTGCCTTTCTCGCGGGCTATGCGGAAACCGGGCTCAAAAACTTCGCCCTCCTGCCCGGGGAGGCGCGCCGGGCCTGGACCATCCTGCAAAGCGCGCTCTTTTTGCAGGCCGACCTCTGCTTCGCCATGAGCGAGCGGCAGCGGCGCCTCTTCCCGAGCCCCCTACGGGAGGCCCTAAGCCTCACCGAACCCTGCGTGGATACGGAGCTTTTTTCGCGCGCGGCCGCGCGCCCGTGGTTCGAGGGGCACGAAGCCCCGCCGGACGGCCCACTGCTCACCCTCGACGCCACCGGCCTCGACGGGGCGCCGCTTGCCACCTTGCTGCGCCTCGCGCACGCCGTGCTGCGGTCGCTCCCCGCGTGCCATGCGGTCATGCTGACGGAAAACAGCCGCCTTCGGGAGGCGCTGGAAGCCGCGGCGAACACCTGGGCGGACGGCTGCCGACCGCGCTTTGCGGCGCATGCTTCGCTGCCCTTCGGGCGCTATCGGGATCTTCTGGCCGCGTCCTCGCTCGTGGTCTGCCCCGGGCAGGGCGACGCGGCCGAGCGGGCCATGCTGGAGGCCATGAGCTGCGAGGCCCTGCTCATGGCGCGGCCGGAAACGGCAAATTTTTTGCGCCCCGGCGTCAACATGCTGGAATTTCCGGCCAACGATGCCCCGGCCGCCGTGCTGGCGGCGCTTGAGGCGCGCCCGCGCGACGGCGAACCCGCGCCGCAGGCCCGCATGGCGCGGCGCAATGTGCTCGCGCACTTCAGCGAGGCCGTGGTGGTGCCCCGGCACTTGGCCGGGGTCATGCGCGCGTATGCCGCGTGGAAGAAAGAGCGCGGCGCCTGACGGGCACTTCAGCGCGCCGCGTCGGCTCCTCTCCCGTTATTCCTGAAAAATCGGCAGTTTGCAGAAGCCCACGGGGTGATCGTGCCCCGGGATCTCGCATTTTTGCGTCAAGTCCGCCGTGTCGGCCACATGCAGCACTTCCGCGCTCGAAAGGCCCATGGTGCGCCACACCGGGCGGCAGGTGAGGGGAATGCCGCCGAGCACGGCCTGCCCCTCCGGGCTTTGCGCGTCGAGCTCGATGCTCCAGCGGTGGCTGAAGGCCGCGCCGGGATAGACGGGCTCCGCCGCGTTGAGGTGCCGCGTGAGCACGGGCTCGCCGTGGGCGCCGTAGATGGTGGTGTCGAGGTCCATGTTGTTCACCTGGATGCCGCCCTGGTTCTGCCCGCGCATGAGCACCATGAGCAGCAGGGTCTCCCCGTCGGAGAGCAGGCCGGCCTCGGCCTCGCAGCCCTGGATGGGCAGGATGCTCTCCATGCGCTTCAGCGTGGCCTCGTTCTTGGCAAGGACGATATCCGCCGTGGCCTTTTGCCGCGTGACAAGGGCCGCGCGCAGGATGCCGGCCACCTCGGCGGCATTCACGAGGTGGCGCACCATCCAGCCGTCCGGCCCGCGCCGAAGCTCAAATTCCAGCGGGAAGGCGACCTGGAGCTGGGGGTGCGTGATCTCGGTCCTGATGCGCGCGGTGTCGCCCTTCGTTTCCATAAGCGTGAGCCCGGCCGGGAGCTGCGCGAGAAAATCCGGCGGAAAGAGCACCAGCGGCTGCCGCAGCTTGGCCGCGGCGTCCGGCTCCTCCCCCTTGGCGGGGCCCGCGTCCTTTTCGCGCAGGCGCCGCAGAAGGGCGGTCTGCAACTGCTGGCTCAGCACATGTTCCTGGTCAGGGCCGGCCTTGTAAAAGGGAAAGGCCCCGGCCACGGCGCGCGAAAGCTCCGCGAACAGCGTGCGGAAGTCCACCCGCTTGGCGAGCTCTTCCGTATTGGGCGGCGTGAGCGCCGCCTTGAGCTGTTCCACGGCGTATTCGCTGGTCTGGCGATATTGCCAGGTGCGCCAGCCAAAATAGCCGCCCGCGCCGAGGGCGCCCACGAGCAGCAGCACGGCGAGCAGGGTGACGAGCTTGTGCGCGCGGGCCTTGGCCGCGAGGCCCGAGAGGAATGCGGGCATCATGCCCCTCCTTCGTCCCTCCCGCCCGGGGCGCAGGAGGTGAGCGGTTTGCGCCCGCACTCCAGCACCGGCTCCGGCGCGGAAAGGCGCTCATCCATGCCGCGCCCGAAACGGGCGCCGAGACGCAGGGCCAGCGGAGTGACGCCGCCCGCGGGCCCGAGCGTACAGCGGAACACCGTCCACGCCCCCACCGGGAGCGCCGTGACGAGGCGGCTCCCCGGCGCGAGGGGGCTTTTCGCGCGCCAGGTGTTCACAGGCCCGGCCAGCGTGCCCAGGCTCGCCGTATTGCCGGGCGCGGGGGCGCCCTCCATGCGGCGCAGGGCCCCGCGCACCTCCCACCAGGTGGTGACGTGCCCGGGGAGGCGCGTGTGCGCCACGCGCGCGCAGAGCCCGGCGAGGGAGTGGCGGTTCCAGAAAGTGACGGCAAAGCCGCGCCGGGCCACGCGCCGCGCTTCGGCAAGGGCGGCGGCGAGGCGCCTTGGCTCCCGCAGGTGGAGGAGCACCCAGTCGTAGGCGTCGTCCTCCACGGGCAGGCCGTCGTCCCTGCCGGCCATGACCGTGGCCGCGGGGCAGCGTGTTTGCGCGCGCGCCCGGGAGGCCGGGTCGGCCTCCACCGCGTCCACCTCAAAGCCGCAGCCCCAGAGAAAGGGCAGCACCGCGCCCGTGCCGCAGTTCACGTCCAGCAGGGCCGCTTCCCGGCGCGGCCACGCGGCGAGGGCGCGCTCCAGGAGGCGCAACTGCGCCGCCAGCACGAAGCGGGCGGTCGCCACGTCGCCGGGGCGGGGCGGGGCCGCGCCGGGAGAGGCTGAAGATCGGGCTATGTGGGGCGCGTGAGGGTCGTCCATGTCCTTCCCCGCTTGCGGCTGCGGAGCTCTTCCGCCCCGCGGGTCAATCATACATGGGCAGGAGCTGAAACACAAAGAGCGTATGGCACACGGCCACGAGGATGCCGTAACAGAGCAGCAGCGGCGTGAGCAGCGCACCGCCCGGCGCAGTGTATCCGCCCGGGCTGAAGCGCCGCCGGCACGCGCGCAGCAGCAGCGCCGGCACGATGACCGACCACACCGAAGCCGCGAGGCCGGCCCAGCCGATGGCCGCGAGAAAGCCGTCCGGCCACAGGAGGCCGCAGGCCATGGGCGGCACGAAGGTCACGAGCAGGGTCTTGGTGCGGCCGAGGCGGCTGTCGTCAAAATTGCAGAGGTCGGCCATGTAGTCGAAGAGCCCGAGCCCGGCGCCCAGGAAGGATGTCGCCACGGCGAGCAGCGAAAAGGCCTCCAGCAGGCTGAGCACGAGGCCGCTACCGAGGTTGTGGCCGGCGGCGGCGAGCAGGTCGCCCACGTTGCCGCCCTGTGCGATGACCGCCTTGAAGCCCTCGCGCGGGATGACGCCGTCCGAGGCGGTGATCCACGCGAAATAGCAGGCCAGCGCGATGATGGTGCCGTACCTGAGGCAGGCGTTGATGCCGCGGCCGTCCTTGCCGAGATACTTGACGAGGCTCGGCACCGACGCGTGGAAGCAGAAGGAGGTGAGATAGGTGGAGAGCGCGCCCCAGATGAAGATGGCCTCGCCCCCCGCGCCGCCTGCGTCCAGCAGCACGTCGAGCCGGAGGTGCCGGAACATGCCGCTCATGGAAAAGAGCAGCGCCAAGACCATGCCGCCCATGAGCACGATGGAGAAGCGGTCCACCGCGCGGGAGCTCCACCAGATGCAGGCCGCCAGCAGCAGCGAGAAGATGAGGCTCGTGAGCAGGCGCGGGGGCTCGCTCCCCAGCACGGGCGTGAGCGCGTGCTGCACCACCGAGCCGCCGCCGCTCACATAGGCGTAGACGAGGATATAGAGCACGAAGGCCACGGAAAGGCCGTTGACGGCGCTCCACGCGGGGCCCAGCAGCTCGCGCACGAGGGTGTGGAAACTGTCGCCCGGCTGGAAGTGCAGGTTGACCTCAAGCAGGGCCTGGCTTGAGCGGAACATGAAAAACCAGGAGCCGAAAAGCACCACCATGGACCACGAGTACCACATGCCCGCGGAGATCATGGGCAGGCCGAGCATGCCCGCGCCGATGGCCGTGCCGGCGACCACCATGGTGCCGCCGAAGAGGGGGGAGAATCGAAAGGCCATGGCCGCTCCGTTCAGCAAGGGGGGAGGGCCTGCGGACGCATGCCGGGCGCCGGCGACCGGGGCTCCCCAATGCCCGCATAGTGGCAGAGAGGCGCGGCCTTGGCAAGCCGGGGCGGAGCGCGGCGAACGGGAGAGGCCGGGCGCCAGGGGGCGGAAGCGTCAGTCGTTGCGCGCCGCGGGCTCTGCCGCAAGCTCCAGCACGAGCGCCAGCGCGTCCTCAAGGCTTTCGCCGCCCGTGAGGCGCAGGTGCGGGGCAAGCGGCAGTTCCGCCTTGACCTCGCCTCCGGCCATATGGCGCACATTGCCGGCATACAGGCCCTTGGGGTCGCGCCCGCGGCGCACAGCCTCCGGCACGTCCAGGAATATCTCCACATAGCCGGGCAGGTTGGCGCGGTTCCAGGCGTGGAGCTCGTGGAAGAGCGAAATGGTGGCCACGATGACCGTGGCCCCCTGCCGCGCCAGAAGGCCGGCCAGCCGCGCATAGCTCAGGGCCAGGCGCCGGCGGCTCTCCGCGTCGAAGCCCTGGCCGCTGGCGCCCAGGGCTTCGCGCAGTTCGTCGCCGTCCAGCCGGAGCGAGCCCGGGAGCGCCTGCTGGAGCGCCCGGGCCAGGGTGGTCTTGCCGGCGCCGGAAAGGCCGGTGATCCAGAACACGCGGCCATTTTTCCGGGAAGTTTGCATTTCAGTCCTTGCGGCGCGCGATCCAGGCGCGTGTGGTGTAAGGGATGTGGAGGGTATCGGTGCCCAGCGAGCGCAGATGGGCGGCCAGCTTGTCCACGATGGGGCCGAAGGCTTCGCCCGCCTGGCGCTGGAGCGTGGCGTGCGAGCGCCAGGCCTCGATGGCATCGTCGACGCTCTGCGTCTGCACGGTGGCGCCTTCCACCCTCACCAGATCCTCAAAAAGCCCGGAGGCGGTGATGACCGCCGACTGGTCCTCGCGCCGGGTGCCGTAGCCATAGCCCGGGATGCTCTCGCGGATGATGGTCTCGATGGCTTTTTGCACCGGGTCGTCCAGGTCCCTGTGGTTCCAGAGGCAGGCGAAATACCCGCCCGGCTTGAGCAGGCGGTGGCTTTCGCGCAGCGCCGCCTGCCGGTCGCAGACATTGAACGAGGAGCCGAAGGTCACGAAATCATAAACGCCGGCAGGGCGCCCCGTGGCCTCGCCGGTACCCTTGCTCCAGTGGACGGTGGCGAGGTCGGCCGTACGTTTCATGCCGTTGGCCCGCATGGCGTCATTGGGCTCCACCGCATCCACCTCGCAGCCATAGGCCGCCAGCGGCAGGGTGAGGTGAGCCACGCCGGCGCCGATGTCGCACACCTTGTCGCCCGGCTTGAGGCAGGCGATACGGAACAGCGCCGTGAGCGCGGCCGGGGAATAGTCGGGGCGTTTCAGGTACGCATCCGCCAGTGCCGTGTAATCCCATTCAACCGTCATAGCTTCTCCCGTGTTCCGGCGCCTCCGCCGAAACAGGGAGAACGCCGCCTAGCGTTGCGGTTATTCGAGTATCAGTGTGGCCGCAGCTACCACTGCCGCCAGTCATGCGACCAGGCGCCCCGTGCGAGCGCCTCTTCATAGGTCTTGAGGTCCGTGCCGCTGTCGGCCTCGCACCAGCGGCCGGCCACGGGCACGGCCTCGATGGCGATATTTTGCGCGAGCAAAAGGCGCAGCAGGCCCGTCATGTCCAGCTTGTCCACGGCCTCGGGGCCAAGGGCGGCGCATGCTGCCTCCAGGCGCTCCCAGCCGGCGCGCGAGAAGGAGAGCAGGCCCATGTACTGCCCGTGGATCTCTTCGAGCGTGGCCGCCCTGCCGCCGATCTCGCGCAGGATGCCCCCCTCCTGCCGGAAGGTCTCGGCATCCGAGAGCACGTCTTCAAAACGCAGCTTCCAGAGGGCTTCCCATTCCGTATCGTAGGTGATGGCCATGTCTTCCGTGGCGGTGAGCAGCCTGCGAACATGGTCGGGGTGGTACACGATGTCGGAATAGGAGACGACGAGCCGCTTGCCCCCCCTGGCGAAGAACTCGCGCGCGAAGGCGCCCGCGCACAGCAGGGAGGCGACCATGTTGGTCTCGGCCCAGCGCGGATTCTCCGTGGTGGCGAAGTCGCCGGCGAGGCACTGGGCGGCATAGCCGCGCACCACGAGGATGCGCCGGATGCCGGCGCCGCGCAGGGCGTCGAGCTGCCAGTGGAGGAGGGGGCGGCCGGCGAGCTCCACAAGGCACTTGGGCCGCTCGGCCGTGAGCTCCCGCATCCGCGAGCCGCGGCCCGCGGCGAGGATGACGGCCGCCGTACCGTCGTTCATGGTCATCGTTCTCCTGCTGTCTCGCCGAAACCTCGGCCCAGGCATGCGCGCAGAAGCGCCGTGTCCAGAGGCGCCGGCTGCGCTTCGCGTTCGGGGTGCCACATGACGGCGGCGATGCGGCCGTCCGCGCTGGTGAAGGCCTCCACTGTGCCGTCCGGGGCCAGGGCGAGGGCTTCGAGGCCCGGGGCCAGCCCCCCCCGGAGTATGCCCTGAGCATGGAAGGAATTGACCTCATGGCGCGGGCTCCCGGCAACGGGGCGCGCCAGCTCCACCGCATGCCGCACAGCCACATGCCCGTCGCAGCCTGTGAGCCGGCCGCCCATGAGCAGGTTGATGGCCTGCGCGCCCCGGCACACGCCGAAAACCGGCAGCCCGGCCTCCCGCGCCCAGGCGAAGAGCGCGGCCTCCGTGGCGTCGCGTTCCGGCACGAGGCCCCAGTCCTCCCCGCCCGAAAAAATGAGCCCGGTGAGCCCGGCGCCCGCGGCGAAGCCCGTGATTTCCGCGCCCATATTGGGGAGATAGAGGACCGGCTCCTGCGGAAACACCTGGCGGAGAAAGCGGGGCCAGTCCCGCGCAAGGGCGTCGCGTTCCTCCACGGCGCCCCCGGAATAGGTGTGGCGCATGACGCGCATGGTGATGCCGAGCATCAGCGCGCCTCCAGGATGGCCGCCGCCGGCTTGATATAGAGCGTCTCCGCCGCCTGTGCCATGTCGAACAGCCTTTCGCCCGTGCCGATGGCCGCCGGCAGCCCGTATTCCGCGCAGCGGATGGCCATATGCGAATTGGCCCCGCCGAAGCGCGTCACGAGGCCCGCGATATGGCGGGTGAAGATCCAGTCAAAGCCCGGGTCGGCATTTTCGATGCAGACGATCTTGCCCGTGAGGTCCACATCGCAGGGGCTGCCGGCAAAAAGGCGCGCCACCGGGGCCAGCGCTTCGCCCGTGCCCACGAAATTGGGCGCGGCGCGGTGCTGCGGGGCCACATACACGTCGCGCACCGAGCGGATAAGGTAGCCGAGCTTGAGCCCGGAGGCGCGGGCCAGAAGCTCGCGGTTGGCCGCGACGAGGCGGCCGAAATGCTCCTGGGGCGTTTCGGGTTGCGCGCTGACCGTCCAGTCGAGCAGAGGCTGGATTTCGAAAAAGGAGGCCGCTTCGCGGTCAAAACCGGCGCGCTCGCCGAAAAAGGCGATGATCTCCAGCGCGTCCGAAAGATTGCGGCTGAAGATGAACTTGGCGTGCTCGCGGCCGGCGATGGCCCGGCGCGCATATTCCAGCAGTTCTTCGGGGCTGACGCCGAGCCCGGCTCCGCGCAGCAGGGTCTCGAGGCTCGCGCGTTCGGCCGGGGTGAGCGCAAAGGGCGCGCCGGGTCTCGGGCGTTGTGGGCGGCCGCCCTCCCCGAAGATTTGCGGCCGGTCAAGGTAGCGGGGCGAAAGGATGTCATAGCTGCCGGGCCGCAGGTGCCCGTATTTGCGCATGAAGGCCGCGGCGTCGCGCCGGCCTTCGCAGACATCCTGAAATTCGCGCGAGAGCTCGCCGGAGATGGTGCGCACCGTGGCCTTGAACGTCTGCACGCGCTCAGGCGCAAGCGCGCCGGCCGTCACGGCCGAGCGCAACAGGCTTTCGGCGATGAAGGCATGCCGCGCCAGGATGGAGAAGGGGAGGGTGCCGTACTTGCGGCATTCGGCCAAGAGGGGCGGGAGGTCTTCGAGGCGCCCGGGCTCGGCGGCGCTGACGAAGGGCCGCGCCGCCTGGCGCCCGCGCAGTTCGGCCACGGCGTCCATCGCGCCGGCCAGAGTGCCCGCGGGGGAAAGATCGAGGCAGGCTGCCGTCAGGCGGGTGAGGGCGGCGCGAAACTCCTCCCGGCGGCGCGCCGAGAGCAGCCCGGGATAGCGCGCGTCCAGCGCGGCGTCGAAGTTGAAGTCGAGAGCGGTCTGGGCAATCTCAAACTCGATCTTGTCATGAAACTGCGGGTTGGCCTCCAGTCGTTCCAGCCACGCGTTGACGAGGATTTCGCATGTGCCGGCGTCGAGCCCCGCCGGCAGGAAGGAATTGAAGCTCGCGCGCACATCGATGTAGGGGCGCCCGAAGATGAGCGGCATGAGCTCGGTGGGCGGCAGCGTGCGATAGCCCATGCGCTCCCGCGCCTTGGCCCAGACGCGGCTCGTGATAAGGTTGCGGTAGAGGGAGGCGGCCAGCGGCCGGGGGAGGATGCCGATCATTTCCGCCGGGTTCCAGTCCGGCATCACCCCGAGGATGGAGCGCTGCCCGAAAAGCCCGGGGCACGGGCCGGTGCGGTCGGCCACGAATTCGGCCACGCGCCCGATGCGCGCCGCGGGGATGGAGTCCGGCCATTGGCTCCCGGCGCAGATGGGCCGCACCTGAAGCAGATGAAGGGTATTTTCCGCATCGAGGCAAAACTCGATATCCAGCGCGTCCGTACCGCACAGGGCCTCAAGCCGGCGCGCCAGCCCCACGAAGGCGGCGAGCCGCGGGGAGTCGAAATCGCCTTCCCGTGCCTCGCGGTAGACATAGACCGTCTTGCCCACATGGGTGCCGCCGGTGACGGTGTCGGTCTTGCCGGATTCGTCGTCATAGTTGATGACATACCAGGGCGCGCCGTCGGCAAGGGCGCGGGTCATGATGACCCCGGTGACGGCCGGCTCGCGGATCATGGGCTGCACGAGCACCTGGTCGTCCGGGGCTGCCCCGCCATAGGAGGCGATGACCTGTTCGACCGCATCGACAAAGGCGTCGTCGTCGTCCAGCGGCACATCAAGGCGCGAAAGGAAGGCGCCGGCGCCGGAACAGGCCGCCGAATCCTCCCGCCGGCAGGAGGAGCGCACGGCCGCGCGCAGGCCCGGGGCAGTCCCAAGCGCGGCCACGGCCCCGGCATGCACCGCCCCGGCATCGGCGCGCCACTCCGCCACGGTGAAGGCGAACACCGTGGGGATGTTGAGTTCCGGCCAGCGGGAGAGCGCGGCCAGAGTGTCGGCCTTGGAGGAAAAGGTGAAGGGGGTGGCGCTCATCTCGGGGGGGACGTCCTTTGCACGGCGTTTTCCGAGGGGCCTCTTCAGTGGGCTTTGCCGGATTTGCTCCGGTATTGAGGGATTTGCAGGCATTGCTCTGGAGGGGGAAGCGCGCGTAAGGGCTGCCGATATTTTTTATTCATAGCATGCTGTGGAATAATTTGCAAATATTTCTCCCTGGCGTGGCGGATGCTAGGGCGATGCACCGGGCCGCGGGCCGCTGGCGCTCCAGCCAGGGGGGGTGTGCCAAAGCCCATGACAGCCCGCGGGGCATGCCCCCAGCAGAGTCATGCGGTTTCTTTTATCCCCCCGGCAGGAGGAACGCCGTTTGGACATCCGGGGCGTCCCTCTGGCAAAAAGCATCCAGGCGCTCCAGGAGGGCTTGCGCCAGTGCGAGTCCGTCTGCATCCTTCTTTTTTAACATTTCCAGGATAGCCAGGGAATAGAGTGTCCGGATGTCATGCACATCCACATCTTTATACGAGCGACAGGAAAACTCCTTCCTCAGCAGGTGGCTGGCGGCGCGTTCAATTGCCTCACGGAAATAGAACCCTGCCTCGGGGATGAGTTCATGGCCGGAGTGCAACGCAAGGGCCGTCAGCAACGGACTGAGCGGACTGTGGCACATGAGCGCGCTGGCGGAAATGTTGGGGAGCGCCTCCCTGGGCTGCTGCAGCATGCGCTGGACAAGTTCCGCTTCGCTTTGGACAACGGCGCCGTCACGCTGGATGGTGAGCCAGTCCGGGCGTGGCTTGTCCTCCACGAAGTCGCGGATGAAGCCAACAATATCGTCAAGGGCGGTATCAAAAGGCATTGTCAGCCTTTCACGCCGGTCACGGAGAGCTTTTTCCCAAAAGTCCCTTTTTTCCAGGCACTCCTTGGCAGCACTTGTCAAGCCGGTAAAGGAAGTGGCCCGGAACCCGCATTCCCATGGCACGAAGGCTTGCCGCGTGTTCTCCCCTCGCCCGCGTGAGTTCGTCGGCCCTTTGGGCGAACTCGTGGCCGACGGGTGCGGAGGCAGTGCCCAAGGCTGGAAATAGATCGCCGGACGGAGGGTTGAAAATGCGAAAGACCAGGCGATATGGGACAGGTCAGTCACAAGCAGGGCACCGCGGGCGAAGGAAAAATGCCGTTCTCGGGCCGTGTCAAGGAGAAAGCGGGGCTCGCCGGCAAAAGCCGCGCATATCT
Source organism: Desulfovibrio sp. (assembly GCF_014803725.1). GTDB lineage: Bacteria > Desulfobacterota > Desulfovibrionia > Desulfovibrionales > Desulfovibrionaceae > Desulfovibrio. Next base: position 179,926 of record NZ_JAAVBE010000019.1, on the reverse strand, counting down.
CCCGGACCTCGGGGGAATCCAGGTCAAGTTTGTAAGGGCGGAAAATCACGCGGTAGTCGGGGAAGCTGCTGAGAAGCGTCCTCACCGTGCGGACGCCGTAGCGCCTGAGCCGGTTGCCCCCGGAATCCGGATAGGCGCTGCGGCCCACGGGCGCATAGACGATGGCGTCCGGGACGGACCTGGTGGTGCGCAGGCGCTCAGCGAGAACGGCGAGACCGGGATAGCCCACGGGAATGATATGAAAGTTGCCACTACGCCGTGTCCCTGCCGGAGTGGTGAAGCCGGACCAGAGCTTGCTGATGCCGGCCTTTGTGTCTGCGCTCAGAGGAAAGGGCACCATCCAGCCGTCCAGGCCTGCCGATTCGGCCGTGGACCAGGGCAGGTCATCATTCGCCACGCTGAACGCGTGTATACAGCCAAGTATCTTTGCGGTTAGCGGGTATATCGCATTACGTGTATCCATATCGGATATGATGATGGCATTGATTCTGGTGAGTGGGGAGAGATCGGTTTCCGCGAGCACCGCGGTAAGATCGGCCTCAAGCCGGATCTTGTCCACATTTTTCGGGGTGCAAATCGCCAGGGACAGGTAGCCTGCGGCGCGCATACGCGCCGCCAGGGGGTTCATCCAGATGTCCTGTGATACGCTTGTGGTGGAGATGTAGAAGGCTACGACGAAAACGTCAGGAGGAAGTGACGAGAGCGCCACCTGCAGATCTGGGAGCCCATATATAGGTGTATCCTGCATCGTGTCAGTCCCCGGGCGTGGCGCCCGCCCCAGCGGCAAGGATCGAGGCCAGCGCTGTGGAAAAGTCTTGCGTGGCTTGCCAAGAAGAGGAAGCGTCTCGGCCGCAGGCTGTAAGGCAATGCTCATGATTCTGGAAGAACTGTCGGAGCGCGGAGCCGAACTGCCGATCCGAGCGGGCGAAGTCCAGCAGGCCATCATTGGTCAGGGCCACGCAGTCTGCCAGTTTCTGGGCGAACGCATGCCTGCGTGAAATATCCGCACAATAGTCAAGAAGAAGTTCCGGCTCCTGTTCCAGCCTTTGACGAACAATATTCATCGCATTGGTGCGCGAGTGGTGGTCGTACTCACAAAGCACAAATGCCAGCTCGCCCTCGTAGTCGCCCAGTGAAAAGCCATAGTCAGCCGGGTCGCGGAGCAGGACGATGTCCTGCTCCAGCCCGTAGGAAGAGCAAAATTCATATGGACATGGCTTAATGGCGAACCAGGCATCGCCATGACGCAGACGAAGTTTTTTTATAAAACGGACAAAGCTGTTTTCTTTCCTGTACACCAACGATCGCGGTATGGAAAAACCGGGGATGCTCCCTTGGGGGAGCTTTCCCTTTTCCAACAGGGCGAGGAGAGAAAGCAGGCTTCTTTCCGCATTTTCAGGGTAAAGCTCCCGGATGTCGAAAACAAGGAAGTTGTGCATTCGGGGCGCCACCAGGGGCAGGAGTTTCCAGCTCGTGTTCATGTTTGGCGCGTCGAGCAGTGTTTCCGTCATGGTTTTCACATCGGCGCACCCATAGAGCTTGGTCGCGTGCCCTGGGCGGTCGAAGACTCCCGCTGTTGCTTCAGCCCACCAAAGAACGTGAGTGTTGACGACGCTTTTGAGGCGCTCCAGAGGGTCGCGGCTCAGGACGACCAGCGTGCATTGCGGGCTGCAGCGTGCGAGGATCGCGTCCAGGAAGCCCTCGTCCAGGGCCGGGGTATCGAGGATGAGCCCCTTGGCGGTGTGTCCTGGGTTTCGGAGGAATTCCCTAATCGCCTTCTCGCTGATGCCATGCGAAAGACAACTGATGCCGGGCAGCATGTTCGCATAGGTGTGGAAGGCATGGATTCCGGTGCCGTGCGCAGCGAGGACAAGAAAATCAATGGTGTCCATGGGTGGAAGATTCTTTACAGAGGAGTTTTGCCGATACCGCCAAAGGGCGCTTCTGTGCCCGTCGGGCCCCCAGGCTGGGGAGATCTGGATTCCGCTTTCAGTTTTTTCAGGTTTTTCAAAAAGTTGAGCGTGAACTCAGGATATTTTTTGCTGGCCTCGTCCAGAAGGTTCGAGGTGCCGTCCCTGGCCTGAATTTCAAGAAAGTCTGCGAAGACGCCATTGGCCAAGGTGGAAAAGGCGCGAAAATACCTGTTCTTGAAGTGCGCGTTCATGGCCGCATAGGTCTCCAACTCCTCCATACCGTGCTGGCGGCGCAAATTCACATGGGAAATGAAGGAATCGGCATAGTAGGAGGCAGAATGGCGTCTGTAGACGGACATGATTTCCGGAATGAAGCCGATCTTGCCGGTCTCCGCATGAAGGAGGTGCCAGTACCAATCGCCCGGACAAAGGTCGGGGCGGAACCAGTCCGGGAGCCCCTCGCGGAAACGCCAGCGGTAGACCACGGAGTTGGTCTGGATGAGGTTGCCGTTGAGCATGTCGGCCAGATAATACTTCTTGCGGAGGCCCCGCGGGAGCATATGCTGCGGCGGATGAACAAAGGGGGGATACTTCTTGTCCTCAAAAACCGCCAGCACGGGATGAAAACAGAGGGCGCAATCGGGGTTCTCCTCGAGGAAGTCCACCTGTTTCTGGAGCTTGGTCGGCTCTGTAAAGTAGTCATCGCCGTCGCACAGCGCAGCGTATTTTGTCCGGCAACGTGAAAGCAGGCCCCACGTGTTTTCGTAGGGAATGTGCTTTGCCAGCAAGACGGGGCGGATAGAAGGGTGCTTTGCCGCGTACTCGGCAATGATCGCCGGGGTAGCGTCCTCTGAACAGTGGTCGAGAACGATATGCTGGACGGGAAATTCCGTTTTTTGCTCCAGAACGCTATCCATGCATTGCGCGATATATTTTTCCTGGTTATAGGCCATGGTCAATACCGTGAGGAGGGCAGGTTCCTCCGGTTCGCCCACCTGGCGAAATTCCGCAGGCGCATCCTCGCTCAGCACGGTGTAGAGAGCCCGCTGATCCTCGTTGAGGAGGACTTCGTCGTTATGCAGCCTGGCAAGCAGCGCACGCCGCGTTTCCGGCTCAAGCTCGCGGGCGAAGGCTCTTATGCTGGCCGCGTCCGGCGTCGCGAACCTGTCTGCAACAGAGGTTTCGGAAAACCAGGGGGGAATGCCGAGCGAGCCTTGCGGCAGCGCAAGCATTGTTTCGAGGCGAGTCGTTGCTGGCCCGCACTGCTCCAGGTACATGGCCTTGACATCCTCCGGGGTCATGACATCGTTGGCGCGTCCGGCGTCCAAGGCCTGAAGTGACGCCATGAGCTTGGCATCATCGATAGGCGGCCATGCGTTATAGGCGACACTGGGAACCCAGGCAAGGCGCCTCGCCGCATGCGAATGGAGGAAGAGCGACGAATATGGAGTCCCCAAGGGGGCCTCAAGCGGGGCATGCCCGAGGAAATCGGCGACCACATCCAGGAGCGGGAGATTGGCCACGGCCTCCGTGGGCGCCGACGTATCCGCCACAAGGCGGTGGCCCGCGGCGCCAAAACGGCTCTCCATGCCGGTGAGCAGGTCAGGGAGCTGACCGCACAGGGAAACCATGTCCTTATAATATTCTTCGAGCCCTGCGAAATACGAGCCCTTCCACTCACGCCAATGGTATTCAAGAAGAAGTGAAGGGCGCCCCACGATGGTCAACGCCTTCACTTCATGCTGCGAAAAATCGACGCGTTCCTTCAGCGCCTCCCAGGCTTTCGCATGGGCTGTCTCCGAAAAGGTCGGGATAAGGCACAGCACGTCCTTGTTTTTCCCGAGTTCTTCCGCAATGGTGGTGAAATGCTGCTCCTGCAGGGCGCTGAACGTATCCTGAGGGAAATAGGGCCAGAGATGGCGATGAGAGGGGATGAGATCGTTATACGCGTTGTCGAAGGGCGCAAAGACCATACCACGGGCGGCAAGCCGTTCCCGGTTGGCAAGAAGGGCTGCGAAAAGCCATGCCCGTGAGGGGCCCAGATCGGTATAAAGCAACAGACGTCCCATTCATCTCCCCACATGAGTTAGAAGGCACAAGCCTCAGTAAGTAATCATTTGCGGCAGGCGAGCAACATGGTATGCGGAAAAATACGATTATAAAACATCAGGAAGGGGTTGAAAGGCACAGGAGGCGGGTATGAGCAGATAAGCCGCACTTCTGAAAAATATTTTGCAGCAAGCTTCTTCATATCATTATTATAGGTGTAGCATGTCGCCGTATCAACGAAGTCATAGGCATGGCTTGCGCGATCGAATGCCGTGTCTCCTTTTATCGAGTTGTTTTTCGAGAGCAAGAACCAGAGATAGAAGTACCACCTGAAGTGAAGGCGGTGCCCCAAGGGAACGTGGACATGGCGCTCCATGAAGCAATTCTTCGGAGGATAGACATGCAGCGATATCCCCCCTGGCTTGAGCACTCGCGCCATTTCCGCAAATGCGATGTCTAGGTCGAACACATGCTCGATAACCTGCTGCGAAAAAACTATGTCAAAAGTATCGCTCGGGTAGGGGAGATGCCACTTGCCGGACTTAAGCTGATAGTTGGAGACTCCGGCGTGGCCCCGCTCAGCGTCAACGGCCCCCATTCCATCACGGAAAAATTCCCTGAATGGCGCATATTGGGGCGCGATCCGTGGCTCAAGGTCGTAGCCATAGGCATCGAAGCCAAACGCGCGCAGGGCCACGACCATGTGTCCGTCCCCGCAGCCGAAATCGAGAATTTTTTTTCCGGGCGGGAAACGCAGCCCGCTTTTTGAGCAGGTGATAAAAAAATTATGGACACGTGTGCACTTCTCGGCGACGCCGGGCCTGTAAGCCGCAAGGGGATACGGCAGGAGCGTGACGCCCTTTTCCTGGGCGAGGATGTGGTGAAGAAGGGGGGCTCGCCGGTCGCCCGGATGCATGTTGGAAGGAGGATATCGGTAAGGATCAAAGGCGGCGTTGGGTTTCAGCCCGTAATACATGCCCCGGCGCACGTAGTGTTCCAGCGGATCAATGAGCAGGGGCCCACGGACGTATTTGGCGATGTAGAACTCCCGGTCAAAGCCCTTGCTTGTGGAGGCGAGCTTTTTCTTGAGCCAGGGAAGATACACGTGACGGCAGAGCTTCGCATGGCGCCATGTCCAGCGCCAGCCTTTTTGCCGCACAAGTGGCAGGAAATATGCGAACTCCCGGTTGAGGAATTGGGCGTGTATACGTAACTTCGTGAAGATGTTATTGATTTTTTTTGCGTCCATGTATTTTCCATCCTGGTCGCTTGGCGCCATCGTGTTCGCGTCACTCAAGGCCCCGCGAAGGGCAGAGCCCCACCACGGCAGCGTGGGCTTTAGTCCGTCCCCTGGCGCGCAGGCTGCGCCCGTCCCGTCATCAGCGCGTGCAGCAAAGGATTTGTGGGGTCGGCAATGCTCATATACCTGCGGCGATAGAGCGCGGGATCAAAGTCGGGGTTGGGGCGGTAGCCCTTGGTGGCGCCGAAACGGACAAAGTGTTCCAGGGGGTCCATGATTTCGGGGCCGCGTACATAGGTTTTACGGTACCAGTCCCAGTCGAACAGACCGGAGTGGAAGAGGGTCTCAATGGCGGGCTGGACCATGCTTTCCGGCAGGGGAAGGACGGGCAGCGGGCGCCGAGCGGGCACCATGCCACACCGATGCGCGAAAACATAGACGCAACGGGGCACCTCCTGCAGGGATGGGAGGGCAGCCACGATCTCGAAACCGGCCTTGGCGGCGCTTTGCGCCACCTGGAGCATCCCCAGCCGTGGGCTGCGGTATTCCGAAGGTTTCGTCCTTTCGCTCTCAGGCAGTTCCCATTGGGGGGAATACCACCTGTTGCGCGGATTGCCGTTGAACGATGCGTCCACCTGATCGATGAGGACGCATCCTCCCCGCCTGAGCCTACCCGCGCAGGCCTGGAGAAAGTCGGACAGGACAAAGTCCGCATGATAGATCGCGCAGTTGATCGCCATGATCAGGGCCTGCCCGCCGGGAACATGCTCTGGTTCGAGAAGGCTGCCGCGCATGAGGTTCCAGTCCGCGTCCAGCGAATCCGCCATGCCCTTGGCAACGGCAAGGGCCTTGTTGTCCACATCGCTGCCGCCGAGCGCGGTATAGCCCCTTGTGGCGAGCCAGACGAGATTGTTGCCGCTGCCGCATCCCAGTTCAAAGATGGGGGCGTCATGTTCCAGATGGGCGTATATCCAGCCCATGGCCAACTGGAGTTCCCGGCGGTTAAGCCGGTTTTCGGCAGTGCTCACAAACCACGGCTGCGCCTCATGTTGTGCCACGAGGCGCTTGAGCAGCCTGATGTCCCCTTCGTAGTCGAAAGAAGGCATGGGCAACGGTGTTGCCGCGTCCCCCTGCCCCCCTGACGCGAGTGCGGTTTCCAGCCGTTCGAGGCTCAGCGGAAATGTGTCAAACGTACTCCCAGGATAAAAACGGTGATGATGGTATCGGTACCAGATGCCCGGTTCCAGCGTCAACGTTGCCAGCCGCTCTTCCAGATGTACGCCTTCGTCACCAAGCACCCGCAGGCCGAGGACGTTGGCGGCGCGTCTTGTCGCAGCATTGCTTTTATTGAAGGGGGGGACGAAAAAACGGATATTCTTGCCCGGGAAAAGCTCCTGCAGGAGGCGCAGCCCCCGCTCCATTTCCGTCAGTTGTTCCTCATACTCCATGGCCGCATAATTGGTATGGTAAAGCCCGTGCAGAGCGATGTCATCCGGGCTTTCGGCCAGATAGCGCACCAGCGCCTCGTTGTTTTCCAAACGGTACGGTTCGGACAGGGAGCGGATGAGGTCATTGGAGAGAAGGGAAAGTGTGGGCCTGTCCGCATACACGCAATATTTGCCGTTATGCCTGTGCGCATAGTTGCAGAGGCCACGCAGGGTCACGGCGTGCAGCTGGCGATAGCCGCGCCGATGAAAAATATCGCAAAAGCGGGGAAAACAGGACATGTCCGTGTCATAGGCGACATCGTCATTGCGAAAAAGCGGGCCGGCGGTCATCTGGGGTTCTCTCTTTGCTCGGTGGTCATCAGTTTTTAATGCGGCGGCATTTGCCAAGCAGATTGCGCCAGAACCAGGCGGCGCGTTCTTTCCACCATTGGATGCTGTAGGGCATGGGTTGTCCAAAGTTGCGAAACAGCCACTCCCGGCGCGCAGCCGAGGAAAGGCGCGCCATGCTGGCGAAAGGCTCGGCAGCATACCCGTCCATGACCGTATGTCCCTTGCTTGCGGCCATTTCACGAAAGAAATTTTCCCACTGGTCAAATACGGCGCGCCGTTCGTAAAGCCGTTGGCACAGCTCCAACGATTTTTCCCCCATTGCCTCGCGCACCCGGGCGGAGGACATGAGGGGGCGCAGGGTATCGGCAAGGCTTTCCGGGGTGGCATCCGGCGCAAGCACGCCGTTCTCGCCGTGATGCACCAGTGAAGTCATGGCCGGGCAGTCTGCGATCCCGACCACGGGTAACCCGGCCGCCATGGCCTCCACAACGGTGTTGGGAAAGCCTTCGACCCGGCTCGGGAGGCAGTAGATGCTGGCCTCGGCGTAATCCTCGGCCACATTCTCGCGGGAGGGGCGAACTGTCACCCTCGCGTCCACGCCAAGGGACGCAGCAAGGCGCCGGAGCCGCCCGCGCTCGGGCCCCACGCCGACGAGCGAAAGCGTCCATCCCGGAAATTCCGGCGCCAGGAGGGCGAAAGCCCGCAGGAGCGCGTCCGCACGTTTCCCCTTGATGAAGCGCCCCAAAAAGAGGATGGCGGGATTTTTGTGCAGTCCGGCCTGGCTTTCAGCCCGCGCGGCCGTCCCGGGGCAGGCGTTGGGAATGAAGCGCACCTTGCACCGCCACTGTTCGGGTACTGTCTCCATATGCACTGGCAAAAGCTCATGGACGGCATCGGCAGCCGCGAGAACCGCATGCCGCCCCGGCCTGTTCCACGAAACCGCCTCGGTGAAACGCGGATCGGAACGTTCGGAACAGATAAAGGGAATGCCCGTTCCCATGCATGCCAGCGCCCAGAGCATGTGGGTGGATTCTGACTGGAGGGAAAGGAAGACATCGGTGCCCCTGCATTTGAGGAGGGTGCGCACATCCGCGATGGCTTTCTGGCTGCCGCGGAAAAAATCGCGGGACAGATGAATGTATTGCGCGCGCGGATCCAGCGTGAAGGGCGGCGGCTTGTGGTAATCCCTGCAGAGGATGAAGACAGTATGGCCGCGCCGGATCATTTCATGGGCAAGATCAGTGGCTACCCGCTCCGTACCACCTTTGCCTATGCAGAGTGTCAATGCGCCAATGGCGATGGTGAGTTTTTTGTCTATAGCCATTGCTGGAGTCGCCACCTGAAGATATACCAGGCCTCCCGGAGCCTGCCCGCCAGGCTGTCGCAGAGCGGTTGGCCGAAATCGCGCAACGCCCATTCCTGGCGCGCCCGGGAGGACAGGCGCGCCATGCTGGCGAAGGGCTCCCTCGAAAAAGCATCCATGACGGTGGCGCCTTTTTGGGCCGCCGCTTCGCGCAGCATCCCTTCCCAGGCGTCAAACACCGCCGTTTCGGAGAAGCGGGCCATGGATTCGCGCGCCGCGGCCCCCAGGCGCTCACGGAGGGGCGCATCAGCCAGCAGGCGTTCCAGTTGCCCCGCAAGGCTTGAAGCATCCATGGCTTGCGCCAAAAGGCCGTTTTTTCCGTGAGTGATGATATCCGCCACACCAGGGCAACCTGCAAACGCCACGCAGGGGAGGCCGGCTGCCATGCCCTCAAGCAACGCGTTGGGCATGCCCTCCGTTCTGGACGAAAAGCAATAGGCCTGTGCTGATGTAAAATGGGCGGGCACATCGCCGCTCTCACCCAGGAACTGTATCCGGCCTTCAAGATTGTGGCGCCCCGCAACCTGCTTCGCATGGGCGCGGATGAGGGGGCCATCAGGGCCGTCGCCCACAATGTGCAGGTCCCAGTCCGGAAATTTTTGCGCTATCAGGGCGAAGGCATCCACGGCCATGCGGCATTGCTTGAGCGGCTCGTGGAGGCGCCCCAGCCAGAGCAGCGTTTTCCGGGCGCCGGGCGCACCCGCCGGGTCCGCGGCGCGCCCGGGAAGTTTCACGGCGTTGGGGATGGCGCGGGCGCGGCCGCGCAAAAAATCCGGCAGGCTGTCCAGGTAGGAGGGCAGAAGCAGGTGGATGGCGTCTGCGCCGCTCATGGCCGCCAGGCGCCCCTTGCGGTTCCAGAACTCGTTTTCGATGGTCTGCGGGCTGTGGCGTTCGGAATACACATAGGGCACGCCCGAACCGAGCAGGGTCACGGCCCAGACAAGATGTGCGCCGTCGGCCATCGGGCACACGCAGACATCCGAATCGAGCTGGCGAATCCTCTCGCGCAGCTGCTGGACCTTAAGGTTCCTGTCCGTAAACTGGAAGTGGAGCACACGGATGCCTTCACGAAGGGGATAATCCCGGGAGATAGGCCTGGTTCCCTGAAGCGGGGCCGGCACGGGCGCAGGCGGATAACTCATGTCGCGCAGAGCGCGCCACAGGCGATACAGCGGGAAGAGCAGCCGGGGCACCGGCCGCTGGTTCAGAATGGTCACGCGATGCCCGCGGTCGGTCATGGCGTTGGCCAGTGCGGCCACGGCCTTGGGGATACCGCCCCGGATCGTGTAGTTGTTGGCGATAAGGATATGCAAGGAGTCCGCGGCCACGGTGTCAGTTCTCCATCGCGCCGATCTTGAGGGCCGGGTTGCCGGAAAGGCGCGCATTGTCGCCGGAGCCTTTGTAGAGCACGCTGCCTGGTGTCAGCAAATTGCCGCTGCCCATGCGCGCATGTTCGAGCAGGACGGCGTGGGGCCCCAGGTGGTTGCCATCACCCATGCTCGCCCCGCCGAGCACGATGGCGTAAGGCGCAAGAAAGTTGAAATCGCCGATGCGCGCGTCGTGCGAAAGATTGGCGGCGCCATTGATATAGTTGCCGTCGCCGATGACCGCATTGGCATAAACGGTGCAGCCCCGCTGGAACACATTGCCTTCGCCCATGACAGCCGAAGGGCAGATGGCCGTCCAGGGGTGGATGAGGTTCATGAGCCTGGCGCCGCGTTCCTTGAGGTGACGAAAGATGTCCCGCCGAAGGTGCGGCGCCCCGACCCCTATGATGTAAAGCTCGTCTGCGCCGACGGCATGGTCTTCCAGCGGCCCGCGGAAAAAGCCGGAAAGTTCCTTCAGGTCGCCCGCATAGCCCCGCCAGCTCAGAAAGCCGCCAAATTCATAATAGGCGCTCAGTCCTGGCGACGCGGCCTGAAGGTCGCGCAAAATCCAGTAACATTCCCGGGCCGCCCCCGAATTGCCGGCAATGAACACCCCTGGCATGTCAGTAGCGCCCCCCGGCAAGGACAAAGTTCTGCCCGGTTATCCAGCGGGCCTGCTCCGAAAGCAGAAAGGCCGCCATGTTGGCCACATCCTCCGGCTGCCCGAAGCCCAGGGGATAGGCGGCAAGCTGTTCTTCCCGGTAGCCCGGCCCCATCATGGCCTCCGCGGCTGCCTCCATGGGCGTTTCCACGATGCCTGGGGCCAGGCAATGCACCCGGATGCCGCGCGGCGCGAGCTCCTGGCTCATGCTCTTGGCCGCGCAGGCGAGGGCAGACTTGGCGGCGCCATAGAGCAGATGTCCCTTTTCGGGATACACGGCAGAAGCTGAGGTCAAAAAACACATCGCGCCCCCGCGCAGACCCACCCGGCGATCCGCGAAGCCCTTGGCGAGCAGGAGCGGCACATGGAAATTGAGGTCGAAATAGGCGCGCGCGCTGTCGAGCTCATACAGCTGCAGGCTGTCCATGATACCGCTTCCGGCCGCATGCGCCAGGCCGAAGAGTTTGCCGTGTTCGGCGGACAGCGAGCGCAACCAGGCAGGGATGGCGTCCATCTGCGAGGTGAAGTCCCGCTCAAGGCTTATCCAGCGGGCCGGCTCGGCGGCTTGGGCCCTTGCCTCGGCGAGTCGCCCGGCGTCACGGCCGACCGCGAGGACCGTCGCGCCGAGCGCCACGCACTTTTGCGCGATGGCCCTGCCGATGCCTGAGCTCGCGCCGGTGACGAGGATGCGCTGCCCTGGCGAAAACATCAGGCGATGGCTCCAGCCGCAAGAGTGATGAGGTCGGCGGGGGTTGTGCAGTTCTTCAGGTCGTCAAAGGTCACGCGCTTGCCGAAGTGCTTGTCGAAAAACGCGATGAGGATCATGAAGGCCAGGGAGTCCCACTCCTCCATCTCCATAAGCGCCGTGTCTTCGGTGAGCGCGGCGTCAGTCTGGAGCATCTCCTGCAACTGGGCGAGAAACTCTGCCCTTGCCATCATGTTACTGCTAGCTGTCATGACGTGAAATTTCTCCTCGAAGGATTTTTTGCCAGCGCTCAACACGCGCGGCGCGTGTGGGACGGTCCGGATCAGGCGTGAAGTCGAGCGTGGGGGAGCAGTTCCAGTGCTCCAGATCGCATAGGCAGGAGCCCCAGGCAAGGCCGATGCCATAGCCGCACATGAGGATCTTCCCCGGGGACGCGACATGACCGAAGGCGTCGCACAAGGCGGCGGGGATGGACGCCGCGGCGAGGTTCCCGTAGCGCGAAAAGGAGTCACCCGGAGCTTTTTCGGGTGGGAACCCGGCCTTTTCGGCAATGGTCCGCACTATCTGGGTATTCGCCTGATGCAGGATCAGCATCGCTATATCGTCGGTCGACAGGGAGGCATGGTGCAGGGCTGCTTCAATGTGCGGCGGTACCACATCCATGGTAAAGTTGAACACAGCGCCGCCGTCCATCCAGGCATCACCGAGTTGCCAGGGATTGCCCATGGGATCAAGGATGTCTTCCGCGAGAACGGCATTCGCCGCCGCATCGCGCAGCAGCGGGATGCGTGCCTGCCCGCCGGGAGTGATGATGGTCTCGAATTCCTGCCCGTTTGTGCCGAAGCCGAATTGCAGGGGAGGGGCGGTCTCGTCGCGGACAAGAAGGGTCGCACTCCCTCCATCGCCAAAAACGGGGGCCATGACGCGGTTGCGCGGGTCTCGCCCTCCCGCGTGCGCGTCGCCCACCAGGAGGAGCGCCTGGCGGGCAGCCCCGGCGCCCACCAGCGAAGAGGCGATCCATAATCCGTAGACGTATCCGCTGCACCCCTGGTTGACATCAAAGGTGGCGCAGCTTGTGGGCAGCCCAAGCCTGTGCTGGAGCTCACAGGCGGTGGCGGGCTGCTTCCAGTCCGGGCTTTGTGAAACAAAGACCAGGGCGTCAATGTTGTCGATCACGCCGGGCATATCGTTCAGAAGCGCCCGGGCCGCATGGGCACAGAGGTCCGAGGCGGTCACATCCGGCGGGCAGACCCGGCGCCTGTCCATCCCGAGAGTAGCGCGCATACGCGCCACTTTTTTGAGGCTGCCGCCATAATAGGCGGCCTCGTCCTCAAGGCGGATCTCATTGGCAGGCACCGCGGCCCGCAAGCCGGCGATGCGTATGTGGTGCAGCTCGTGGAACATTCTTCCCTCACGGCTTTAATTAATGCAAATTACATGCCCTACCAAAATGTTGTATCAGAGGACAAATTGTCAACTAGGGGAGCCCGGATACGGTTTTTTGGCTTAAAAACTGCCATTGTCTGCGACTTGGGCCAAGTATGCAGACTCGTCGCCGTTGCCTGCGATGGCGGCAGTATAGCTGAGAGGAGTTTGAAGGAAAAGTCTTAATTGCGCGGGGACTTAGGAAAACTTTGTGTGCTTGCGGGGCAGAAATGGCGATTCCGCCGGGCATGGGGAAATGCCCGGAAAACAGGGGACCGAGTAATCGGGGTACTTTACCGACACACGCCACCCGGTTGAGCTGATGGAGTGGGAAAACTCCCCGGCAGCCACTCCGCGGGGTCGCAGCGCAGGGGAAAAATCGGGCCCGTCTGGCGCTGGCGATAGATCGCAGTTCAAGGTAACTGTAAAGTGCCGGGAGGTCATGTGCCAGGGCCGACCGCCTGCGGAGCCCACACCCGAATGGCGCCCTGCCAGGGGACGGGCTTGCGCTCAGGGGCTGCTTTGATATAGTGGCTCTCGCGCATTCCGCGAAAACGCACGGCACGGGCAGGCCCATGCCGGGGAGTGCTGTGCCCGCGCCCGGGGGAGGTCCTGTGGGGGGCGGGCAGCCGCACAATCTTTGCCAAGGGCAGCCATGCGCCGGATCTCCCAGCTACCTGTCATCATGCAGCGCGCCGGAATGCCGGTGCGCTCTGTTGCGCTCGCTCTGTCGGATCTGGCGGCTTTTGTCGGCACCATGTTCGCCCTGCTCATGGCGCGCGCGGCCTTTGGCGGGCTCGACCCGGCCCTCTACCATTGGGTCTTTCCGCTGCTTTTGGTGGCGCCCTTCCTCGGCAGCTCCCTCGGCCTGTATCGGAGCATCAGCCTCCCCCCCCACCGGGAGATGAAGGCCGTCTTTCTCTTTGTCAGTCTGCTTTATGCCCTCATCCTGCTCGTGCTCTTTCTTTCCAAGACGGGCGACCTGTATTCGCGGCTCGTCATATTCGGCGGCTGGGCCGCGACCCTGGTGACCTTGCCCCTGCTGCGCGCCGCGTGCATCCGCATTTTCTCGCGCCTGCCGTGGTGGAGCAGTCCGCTGATCATCCTTGGCAGCGGCGCCCGCGCCAAACGCCTGTGGCACTATTTGCGGCGCCACCCGCAACACGGCCTGCGCCCGGTGGCCATGCTCGACCTCTCCGGCGAGCCGGAAGAAGTGGATGCCCTGCTCGGCGCCGCCGCCCGGAACTGGCCCGGCGGGGTCGCCCTGCTCATGCACGGGGCGGGGGAGCGGCCTTCCGCGGATTATGTCAGTGCGGTGAGCCGCCATTTTGCCAAGGTCCTCGTGGTGCCGGATCTTTCGGCCGGCTTCCGCCGCTATTGGCTCACCCCCTGCGAGCTCAGCGGCGTGACCATGCTCCTGCTCACCCAAAACCTGCATGACTGGCGGCGCCTTGCCGTCAAGCGGGCCATCGACATCCTGTTCTGTATCCTTCTCGCCCCGCTGGTCGTGCCGCTGGGCCTCGTGCTCGCGCTGCTCATCCGGCTGGACAGCCCCGGCTCCCCGCTGTACCGGCAGACGCGTCTCGGCCGGAACGGCCGGCTCATGCATGTCTATAAATTCCGCACCATGGTGGCTGACGCGGACGCGAAGCTCAAGGAATGGCTCGCGCGGGATCCGGAACTTCAGGCCGAGTGGGAGCGCGACCACAAGCTCAAGCATGACCCGCGCATCACCCGCATGGGCCGTTTTTTGCGCAAGACGAGCCTGGACGAGCTGCCCCAGCTGCTCAACGTGGCCCTGGGCGACATGAGCCTCGTTGGACCCAGGCCCATCGTGGGCGCGGAAGTGAAGAAGTACGGGCCTGTCTATGACGAATATCGCCGGGTGCGGCCGGGCGTCACGGGCCTGTGGCAGATCTCGGGCCGCAACAACACGACCTACGCCGAGCGCGTGGCCTTTGACCACTACTATATCAATAACTGGTCGGTCTGGATGGATCTCTGGATACTGGCGAAAACCGTCCCGGTGGTTCTGACCGGCTACGGTGCCTATTGATGGCGGGCGAGCGTGGCAACAGGCTCCTGCGCCGGCTGGACTGGTACGCGGGCATCCCGTTGGCGGCGGTGACGGCGGCGGCGCGCGCGGCGGAACGTCCACGGGCATGCGCGGCCTCGGAAGCGAAGCGCGTGGGCGTCATCTGCCTGGGCGCCATCGGCGACCTCCTGCTGCTCTCCGGGCTTTTGCGGGGCCTCAGACGTCAACTTCCCGGGGCTGAGCTCGAGCTCATCGTTTCCACCGGCAATGCCGAGACGCTGCCGCTCATCGGCGATACGGACGCCGTGGCCGTGTTCAATGTGCGCCATGTGGGCGCCATCGTGCGTCACCTGCGCGGCCGACGCTATGACCTTCTCTTCGACAGCACCCAATGGGCGCGGCTCGGCGCCATCGTCTCCAACCTCTCCGGGGCCCGGCTCACCGTGGGCTTTTCCACGGCCGGGCAATGGCGGGGCCTGGGTTATGACCATGTTGCCACGCACAGCGGCCAGCAGCATGAAAAGGAGAATTTCCTCGCTCTTGGGAGAACCCTCTGGCCGGACTTTTCCGCCGAGCCCGTGCTGTGCCTGCCCGACACGGTGCCGGCGCTGGCCGCGGAGCTGGCCGACGGGCGGCGCCACGCCTTTCTGCATATGTGGCCGGCAGGCTACAAGTGCCATCTCAAGGAGTGGCCGGCGGCGCACTGGGCGCGGCTTGCGCGCGAGCTCACGGCGCGGGGCTTCAGCGTCTGGCTCACAGGGAGCGCGGCCGACATCGAACACAACGACGCCTTTCTTCGCGAGCAGCTGGCCGGCGCGGAGCATGTCCACTCCCTCGCCGGGCGCACCACCCTGCCTGACCTGGCGTGGCTTTTGGCGCGCGCCGACGCCGTGGTTTCGGTGAACACCGGCATCATGCACCTCGCCGCCCTCACGGGCGCGCCCACCGTGGGCCTGCACGGCGCGACCAATCCGCGCCGCTGGGGGCCCGTGGGGCCGCGCTGCGTGAGCCTTTTGCCGTCCAAGGGGCAGCGGGCCTATCTTGACCTGGGTTTTGAGTATCCGCCAGGGGCCGAGCCGGCCCTCGTGCATCTCTCGGTGGAAGAGGTGCTCGCGGCGCTGGCCTCGCTGGGCGCGCTTTAAGAAAGAAAAAATGGCGCCCCACCACACGATGCGGGCGCCATTTCTCATGGCTTCACGGATTTCGCCGCCGTCTCAGTCCAAGCCCATGGCCTTGCCGATCTTCTTGGCGGCGTTCTTGACCTTGGCGAAGGGCGTTTCCTCGCCGGCGCGTTCAAATTCGCGCAAAAGTTCCTCCTGGCGGGCGCTCAGGCGCGTGGGCGTGACCACCTTCACGGACACGAGCAGGTCGCCGCGCTGCTTGCGGCCAGGCCATGGCATGCCCTGGCCCGCGAGGCGCAAAAGCGCGCCGGACTGCACGCCCTTGGGGATGTCCATGCCCAAGGGGCCGTCGATGCCCGGCACCTCCACGCGACAGCCGAGGGCGGCCTGCACGAAGCTGAGCTCCTGGGTGAAGATGAGGTCCTGGCCGCGCCGTTCCCAGCGGGCGTCCTGCTCGACGGTGAGCACCACATAGAGGTCACCGGGGGGGCCGCCATGCCCGCCGGCCTCGCCCTCGCCGCGCACCCGAAGACGCGTGCCGTTGTCCACGCCGGCGGGGATGCGCACCTTGATCTCGTGTTCATCCTCCACGCGGCCTTCGCCCTTGCAGCGGGGGCAGGGCTTTTTGATGATGTGGCCCGTGCCGCCGCAGGCGGTGCAGGGCATGGCGAGCTGGAAAAAGCCCTGGTTGCGGCGCACCTGGCCCGTGCCGTGGCACTGGGGGCAGGTTTCCGGCCTGGTGCCCGGGGCTGCGCCGCTGCCCTTGCAGTCGGGGCATTCCACATGGTGCGGCACGGAAAGGCTGATCTCGTCGCCGTGGGCGGCCTGGGCGAAGCTGATGGTCAGGTTGTAGCGCAGGTCGGCGCCGGCCTGCGCGCGGGAGCCGCGGGCGCCTCCCGCAAAGCCGAACAGGTCGCCAAAAATGTCGCTGAAATGGGCGAAGATGTCTTCGGCATTGCCGAAGCCGCCGGCGCCGCTGCCCTGCACGCCGGCATGGCCGAAGCGGTCGTAGCGGGCGCGTTTTTCCGGGTCGCGGAGCACTTCATACGCCTCGGCCGCTTCGCGGAACTTCACCTCTGCGTCGGCGTCGCCCGGGTTCCTGTCCGGGTGATAGCGCATGGCGAGCTTGCGGTAGGCGTGTCGGATCTCCTCGGTGCCGGCGTCGCGCGAGACGCTGAGCACTTCGTAATAATCGCGTACTGTCATGATCTGGCGTACAGTCCTTGTGGGCGGCGCGACACCGGCGCGCCGTCATCCGGGCTGTCAGTTCCCGGAAGTTGCCTCGTCGCCGTGAGTGGCGGCGGGCGCTTCCCCATCGCTCGGAAGCGGCGTATAGAGCGACTTGTCGTCGGGAAGGATCTTGCCGGCCGCTATCTCGCGCAGCGCGGTGACGACTTCCTTGTTGCGCGAATCCAGCAAGGGCTCGTAGCCCTCACGGTACTGGCGCACGCGCTTGATGGCCATCTGCACGAGCAGGAAACGGTTGTCCACGCGCTCCTGACAATCTTCCACGGTGATGCGGGCCATGCTGCCTCCGTTTGCGGCGGGATCGCGCCGGAAAAATAATGCCGCCCACGGCGTTGTAAAGGGGCGGCCCAGGGCCGGGCATGGTGCGCCGGCCGAAACACGCTACTTTAGACGAGGGCGGGGCGCCCGTCAAGCGCCGCGGCGCAGGTCAAAGCCCTCCGGGTGTGCCCCCACAGGAGCCCCATGGCACGCGAAAAACGAACTTATGCCCAGGAGGTCTGCGTCAAGGCGGCCGGCCTCGCCATGCAGAAGACGGGCATGCTGCGCCCGGGCTGCCGCATCGGCGTGGCCGTCTCCGGCGGGGTGGACAGCTTCGTGCTCTTGAAGACCCTGAAGATCCGGCAGGGCATCGTGCCCTTCCGCTTCGAGATCATGGCGCTCCACTGCAACCCGGGCTTCGAGCCAGATGCCCATGCGGCGCTTTTGCCGTGGCTCGCCGCCGAGGGCATCCCCGGGCACCTGGAACTGACCGACCACGGCCCTGAGGCCCATTCCGAGCGTAACCGCAAGCGCTCGGCCTGCTTCCGCTGCGCGTGGCTCCGGCGCAAGCGGCTCTTTGACCTCTGCCGCGACTACCGCCTGACCCACCTCGCCCTCGGCCACACGGCCGACGACCTCGTGACCACCTTCTTTCTCAACCTCTGCCGCAACGGCCGCGTGGACGGCCTCGCCATGCGCGAGAGCTTTTTCCGCGGCGGCCTCACGCTGGTACGGCCGCTCCTGCTCGTGGAAAAGAAATATGTCAGCGCCGCGGCCCGGCAATGGGGGCTGCCCGTGTGGCGCAACGCCTGCCCGTCGGCCGGGCATACGGCGCGAAGCGAAATGGAGGCCACCCTGCGGCAGCTCGCCGCCGGCATCCCGGACGCGCGCCGCTCCATCCTGCGCGGGCTCACCCGCTGGCAGCTCACGCGGGATACGGCGGGGGAGGCGGCGGAAACTAGCCGTACAGATGGCGCGGCAGCGTCTGATTGAAAAAGTTCTCCAGAGAATCCGCGAGTTTGGTGATGGCGCCGTTGCGCTGCTCGAGGTAGTAGACGGTCTCGTCGTTGGGGAGCATGAGCAGCCGGTCGCCGTCATTGTGCAGATAGAGCTCGCCGATGATCAGCGCCTCGGAGCTGGGCATGACGATGGGCCCGAAGTGCGCCGCGCGCACCGAGAGGCCATTCATGGAGATGGCCGCGCACTGCCGGACGAGCCGCTTGAGTCCTTCGGACAGGCGGAAGTCCAGCCTTTGCTCCAGGGCGGCGATGTCTTCGTCCGAAAGGCCCGGCTCGGCCTTGAGGTCGGGAAATTCGCCGACAGCGGCGAAAAATTCCGGCAGGTAAGCGGCGAGCGCCGTCTTGCCGGCCTCTTCCGCGCTGCCCGGTTTCGGGTCCTGCTGCGTCATGGTGTCCCTCCTGTGGGGAGTGAAAATGCCCCGCAAGCATACACGCGGGCGCCCCGCCTGTCAGCTGCCGCCGGCCCGCCGGGGCGTGATTGACAGGGCGCCGGGCGCCCTCTAGACTGGCGCCCCATGCTCTTCGGCAAGTACCATATCGTCATCTTCAAGGAAGGCCGCAGCGGCAGCCGCAATCTCTACCTGCGCGGCTGGCTCGGCATCGCCGCGTGCCTTTTGGTCGCTGCGGTGGCGGGTTGCAATATCTGGCTGTGGAAGGAATGGCTGGACGCACGCCATCTTGAGGAAGACCTGGCCCAGGCCCGGCGCGTTGCCGAGGAGCAGCGCCGACAGACCGTGAACCTCGCCGAGCGCATCACCGAGGTGAGCCGCGACCTTTTGCGCATCCAGCGCTTCGACTCCAAGCTCAGGCTCATGATGAACATGGAGAAGGAGCCCGCCGAAGTGGGCGACGGGCCCGGCGATTTTTCGCGCACCTATCTGCCCCTGCACCGGCAGGAGCTCGCCGCGCGCAAGATGCAGGACTTTCTGGGCCAGCTCTCCGAGGCCACGCGCCTCGAGGAGGTGCGCCAGCAGGATCTTTTGCGCGCGCTGCGCGAAAACCGCAACATCCTCGCCTCCATGCCCTCCATCTGGCCGGTGACGGGCTTCGTGTCCTCCAGTTTCGGGGGGCGCACCTCGCCCTTCGGCAGGGGCGGCCAGTTCCACAAGGGGCTCGACATCAGCAACCGCATGGGCACGCCCATCGTGGCCCCGGCCGAGGGCACGGTCATCATGGCCGGGCGCGACGGCGCCTACGGCAACAGCGTGGAGATCGACCACGGCGGCGGCATCGTCACCAAGTACGCCCACCTGCAAAGGGCCACGGTCAAGCCGGGCCAATGGGTGCGCCGCGGCGAGGTGCTCGGGCATATCGGCATGACCGGGCGCACCACCGGGCCCCACCTGCACTATGAGGTGCGGCTCAACGGCGTGCCCGTCAATCCCATGCGCTATATCCTCGAATAAGGCCCCCGGCGGAAAATCCCGGCCCCACCTCCTTGCGCGCAAGCCCGCTCGCGCCTATAGTGGCGGGGCGTCCCGGTGCGCCGCGGGGGCACAGGCGCCGGGCAAGACCGAGCCATGAGGAGGTTGACCATGGCAAAGATCGGAGACCTTTCGCTCATCATCAAGCTGATTGCGGGCCTTGTCATCGGCGCCCTGCTCGGCTTTGTGGTCAACGAGCCCATCATGGACGTGGTGGTCTCGGTGCGCCACATCCTCGGCCAGATCATCTTCTTCCTCGTGCCGCTCGTCATCGTGGGCTTCATCACCCCGGCCATCGTGCGCCTCGGCAGGAACGCGAGCAAGATCCTCGTGGCGGCCGTGGCGCTGGCCTACGCCTCCTCGGTATGCGCGGCGCTCTTCTCCATGGTTTCGGGCTATCTCGTCATCCCGCACCTCTCCATCGCCACCGAGGCGGAATCGCTGCGCAAGCTGCCGGAAATGGTCTTCCGGCTCGACATCCCGCCGCTCTTCAGCGTCATGAGCGCGCTCATCACCGCGCTCTTCCTCGGCCTCGGCATCGCCTGGACGCGCGCACAGACGCTGACCTCGCTTTTTGAAGAATTTGAAAAGGTCATCAGCTGGCTCGTGCTGCATGTGCTCATCCCCATCCTGCCCTTCTTCGTGGGCCTCTCCTTCATGGGGCTCGCCTACGAGGGCTCGCTCTCGCGGCATCTGCCCATCTTCGTGACCATGGTGGTGCTCGTCATCATCGGCCAGTTCATCTGGCTCGGCGTGCTCTACGGCATCGGCGGCATCGTCTCCGGGCGCAACCCGTCCCAGGTGTTCCGCTACTACGCGCCCGCCTACCTCACGGCCGTGGGCACCATGTCCAGCGCCGCCACCCTGCCCGTGGCGCTCGAATGCGCCCACCGCTCGCCAGTGCTGAGCCGCACCATGGTGGAATTCATGGTGCCCTTGGGCGCCACGGTGCACCTCTGCGGCTCGGTGCTCACCGAGACCTTCTTCGTGATGACCATCAGCCTTATCCTCTACGGCACCCTGCCGTCCCTGGGCACCATGGTGCTCTTCTGCATCCTGCTCGGCATCTTCGCCGTGGGCGCGCCCGGCGTGCCCGGCGGCACGGTGGTGGCCTCGCTCGGCATCGTCACCGGCATCCTCGGCTTCGACCAGACGGGCGTCGCGCTGCTCATCGCCATCTTCGCCCTGCAGGACAGCTTCGGCACGGCCTGCAACGTCACGGGCGACGGCGCGCTGACCCTTATCCTTGACGGCACCTTCAACCGCCACGGGCAGCTCGGGCCGCTGCAGCACAGCGGCGGGGCGGACGCATGAGCGATCACGCGGCCTTTCTCGACCTGCTCCACCGCGAGGTGGTGCCGGCGCTCGGCTGCACCGAGCCCATCGCCGTGGCCCTGACGGCGGCGCGCGCCGCCGAGGCTCTGGGCGCGCCGCCAGAGCGGCTCGACGTGGCCGTGAGCGCCAACCTGCTCAAGAACGGCATGGGCGTCATGGTGCCGGGCACCGGCGAAATGGGCCTCGGCATCGCGGCCGCGGCCGGCGCCTTGGGCGGCAAGAGCGAGCTCGGGCTGGAATGCCTGCGCGACCTCTCTCCGGAGCTGGCTAGGCAGGCCAAGGCCCTGTTGGCGGACGGCAAGGTGGAGCTCCACCTGCCGGCCGACAACGAGCTCTTGCTCTACTGCAAGGTGGTCGCCCACGGCGGCGGCCACACGGGCGCGGCGGAGCTGAGGGACTCGCACGCCAATATTACCAATGTCTGGCGCGACGACGAACTCGTCTTCTCGGCCGGCAGGGCCGAGCCGGCCGAAGGCGCGGCGGCCGAAGAAGAATGGCCGCTGAGCCTCGCGGCCATCCATGACTTCGCCACCACCACGCCGCTGGAAAACATCGCCTTCATTCTCGAGGCCGCGCACATGAACCGCACCGTGGCGGAGGAGGGGCTTTCGCGCCAGTACGGCCTCGCCGTGGGCAAGAACATGGACGCGCAGGTGCGCCGCCACATCCTCGCCGACGACATGCCCACCTTCGCCGTGAAGCTCACTGCGGCCGCGGCGGACGCGCGCATGGCCGGCGTCATGATGCCGGTCATGAGCAATTCCGGCAGCGGCAACCAGGGCATCACCTGCACCATGCCGGTGGTGGCCTGCGCCATCAGGCTGGAAAAGAGCGACGAGGAACTGGCGCGCGCCCTCATCATGAGCCATTTGACGGCCATCCACATCAAGCACCACCTGGGGCGCCTCTCCGCCCATTGCGGCGCCATGGTGGCCGGCACGGCGGCCGCCTGCGGCATCACCCTTTTGCTCGGGGGCGGCCTGCGCGAAATGGAAATGACCGTCCGCAACATGGTGGGCAATGTGGCGGGCATGATCTGCGACGGCGCCAAGAGCTCCTGCGCGCTCAAGGTGGCCTCGGCCGTGGGCGCGGGCATCCAGGCGGCCATGCTGGCGTTGGAAGGCTCGGCCGTGCCGGGCAACGAGGGCATCGTCTCGGAAGACATCGAGGCCTGCATCGCCAACCTCGGGCGCCTCGGTTCCACGGGCATGCGCGAGACGGACAAGGTCATCCTCGACATCATGCTGCACAAGCAGTGAGGCGGCAGCCCTATTGCCGATGGTTACAGCTTCCCGTGCAAAAAGGCCCCCGCGAGGGGCCTTTTTGCTGACCGGGCTGTGCGCGACCGTACCGGGGCCGGTCGCCCTTAGTGACTGGCGGGGATGCCGGGCGAGCCGATACGCGGCAGCGCCTGCTCCACCACATGCCCCACGCGCAACAAGGTGCTCTCGTCAAAGGCCTTGCCGATGAGCTGGAGGCCCACGGGCATCCCGCTTTCACTGCCAAGGCCCACGGGCAGCGACAGGCCGGGCAGCCCGGCAAGGTTGACCGGGATGGTGTAGGCGTCCATGAGGTAGGCCTGGAGCGGGTTGGTGGCGTGGCTCCCCAGCGGCCAGGCCGTCACCGGGGCCACGGGCGTGGCGATGGCGTCGCAGCCCTCGAGCACGGCGCACCATGCGTCGCGGATGAGGCGGCGCGTTTGCGCGGCCTTGCGGAAATAGGCGTCATAATAGCCCGAGGAGAGTACATAGGAGCCGAGCATGATGCGCCGCTTGACCTCCTCGCCGAAGCCCTGGCTGCGCGATTCCACATAGAGCTCGTCCAGCGTATGCACATCGGGCGCGCGCCGCCCGTAGCGCACGCCGTCATAGCGCGCGAGGTTGGAGCTCGCCTCGGCCATGGCGATGATGTAGTAGGTGGCGCTGGCGATGTCCGTAGGGGGCAGCTCCACGTCCACGAGCTCGGCCCCGAGCTCGCGCGCGCGTTCAAGGGCGGCCTCGCAGGCCTCGCGCACCTCGTCTGCCAGTCC
Organism: Desulfovibrio sp.; assembly: GCF_014803725.1. Lineage (GTDB taxonomy): Bacteria > Desulfobacterota > Desulfovibrionia > Desulfovibrionales > Desulfovibrionaceae > Desulfovibrio. Next base: position 156,955 of record NZ_JAAVBE010000019.1, on the reverse strand, counting down.
CTCGCCGAAAAAGTCCCGCGGGACGCCGAGACGCACGCCGGCGAGGCTCTTGCCCGCATGGCGTATGGCCAGGGTGAAGTCCTCGTCCGGCTTGGGCTCGGAAGTCGTGTCGCGCGGGTCATGGCCGGCGATGACCGTGAGCACGCGGCCGCAGTCTTCCACCGTGCGCGTGAGCGGGCCCACCTGGTCCAGCGAGGAGGCGAAGGCGAAGAGGCCGTAGCGCGACACGCGCCCGTAGGTGGGCTTGAGGCCCACGCAGCCGCAAAAGGCGGCGGGCTGGCGGATGGAGCCGCCCGTATCGGAGCCCAGGGAGGCGAAGCACTGGCGCGCGGCCACGGAGGCGGCCGAGCCGCCGGACGAGCCCCCGGGCACGCGGCCCGTGTTCCACGGGTTGCGGGTGGGCTTGAAGGCGGAATTTTCCGTGGAGGAGCCCATGGCGAACTCGTCCATGTTGGCCTTGCCGAGCAGGATGGCGCCCGCCTTGCGCAGGCGCTCCACCACGAAGGCGTCATAAAAAGGCACGAAGTTTTCGAGGATGCGCGAGGCCGCCGTGGTGGGGATGCCCTTCGTCGAGAGGGCGTCCTTGACGGTCACGGGCACGCCCCACAGGGGCTGGTCGGCACGGGGGCCCTGCGCGTCCAGCTCCTCGGCGCGGGCGAGGGCGCCGTCCGCATCCACGTGGAGCAGGGCGCCGATAGCGGGTTCCGTGGCCGCGATGCGGTCAAGGCAGGCGCGCACCGCCGCTCGGGCCGTGAGTTCCTTCTTTTGCAGCGCGGCGGCCGCCTCGGTGAGCGTCATTGAGCAGATGTCAGTCGTCATGGAAATGTCCTGCGGGAGATGGCGCGATACTTCAGGGGGAGACTACACGATGCGGGGCACCACGAAATATTCGGTATTGGGCTTAGGCGAATTAGCAAGCACTTCCGCGCGCGTGCGCACGCGCAGGGCTTGGTCGGGCCGCGTGGCGGCCGCATGGGCGAGCGGGCTGTACAGCGGCTCCACGCCTTGCGTATTTACCTTTGAGAGCAGGTCCATGTGGGCGAGAATGCCGCTGAACTGGCGCGCGAACAGGCGTTCTTCCTCTTCGGTCACGGCCAGGCGGGAAAGCTCGGCCATGTGGCGCACTTCTTCGCGGCTCACCTGCCGCGGCTGTTCCTGTGTCATGCTATCCTCTCTGGATCAGCGGCTGCCGGGCAGACGCAGCTTGTAGGAGGGGCGGGGGGTGGTATCGAGCACCGGCGCCCCGGGCGTTGCCGCGGGCGCGGCGACGGGTGTGGCGGCGGGCAGCGCGCCCGGCTCGCCGGTGGTAAGCGCGGGCGTTGCCGGCGCGCCCGGAGCGCCCGGCACCAGCGGATTGCCCTGGGCGTCCACGCTGGGGAGGCCCTGCATGCGCAGGGCGGCGCGCTCGAGCACGGCCGCGCGCGTATCGCGGAACTGCGCCGCATCGAGGGGCTTCATGCCCGAGGGCGAGACCTGGAAGAGATAGAGCTTCTGGTGGGCCACGCCCGCGTCATCATAGGTGAGGGGCGCCATGCCGCGCACCGCGGTGGCCGCACGCTGCGCCATGGCCGTGATCTGCGGCGTGGAGAGGCGCGATTCCAGGGCGAGCGCCGTGGCGAAATTGACGAAATCATAGCCAAGCGCGGTCCAGAAATCATGGCCCTGGCCCTTGAGGGCGCCGGGCGCGTGCTGCGCGTTCCATGCGCCGGGAAAGACCGCCAGGGCGAAATTTTCCGCGCGCGGCACCTGCCTGCCCGAAAGGCCCTGCTCCCAGAGGGTGGTGCCGAGGAGCACCAGGCGGTCCTCGCCGTTGTAGAGCAGGCTCTGGGTGATCATGTCGACGTTTTTCCAGGAGTCGGGCAGGAAGAGCGCTTCAAATTCCGTCTGCGGCACCGGGGTCGAGCTGCCCTCGGCCACCACAGGATTGATGAGCGGCTGCGCCGCGTCGCTCCACGAGGTCGGGTCGGCCGCGTTGTAGGAGGCCTGGCGCAGCGGGATATGCCGTTTTGCGAGGTTTTGCGCGAGGATGCCGGTCATGCGCGTGGCATAGGCGTCGCCCGGGTGGAAGGTGCCGTAGGAGCGGATGCCAAGGTCATCCGTGGCAAAGGCCACGAGGGCGTCGACCTGGTCCTGCGGGCTCGGGAAAAAGCGCCAGGCCCGGGCGCCTTCCTCGCCGGACTTGAGGTTCGGCACGAAGGCGAAAAAGGCGCGCTGCTCAAGGGCGCCGGCTTTCTGCGCCTGTACGTAGGCCGCGTCGCGCAAAGGCCCGCCCACAACCGCGCAGGAGGGGGGGAGCGCGGCCAGCGTGGTCAGCCAGTCCGGGGCCTCGGTATTGACGGTCTCGAGCCGCAAGGCCGCGCCGGCGCCCGTGAGTTCCTGCCGGGCGGCCTCGGCGCCGCGCTTGATTTTGGTGGCGATGGCCGCATAAGGGCCCGAGGCCGGCAGCGCCAGCACCACGCAGGCAGGCTGCGGCGGGGCTACGGGCTCGGGCGCGACAGCGCGCTTGGCGCCGAACGGGAACTGGCAGCCGCAGAGGGCCAGCGCCAGCATGCAGAGCAGCGCGCGGACGGCCGTGGGCTTGCGCACAGGAGCAGAAAACAGGGAAGTCATGGCGCGGGCGGGCATGGCGATTCCTTGTGGACGAAATGTCGAATGCGGACGGCGCACTTTAATACAGGCCGCGCGGCGTGGCAAGCTGCCGGGACTGTTCCTGCCCCGGCATTCACCCCTTGAGAAACGGCCCGTTTACGAACCAAAAAACTCGCTATCAGCGCCTTATACCTCTTGCGGGCCAGCCGATGAATCTGGTGGCGCGACCGGGGCAGAGATGTATGTTCTATGGATTTGAACGGCACAGCCAGCCAGGCCAGTCACCCGTGCGTCGGCAAAACCGCTTGAAGTTGATTTTCTGGCACGATAGGCTGGGAATAGGGCAAACCCTGTAATCGGAGGACGGGCATGGCCAAGACACTCTGGATACGCGCATCGATCAAGGGGTATTCCGTCGCGGGCGAAAAGATCGTTCCTGAGCTGCGCTGTGGCAACTATCACACCGTTGGCGACGCCATCTCTGCCGAACCGCTGAAACTTCAGGATCTGGAGCAGGCAGTCTGCTTCGTCAAGGGCATAGTCAATTCCAGCCAGAATGCGCTAGCCAAGGTTGCCGATGGCTGGGGGCCGCTGGGGCGCGTTTCGACCCGTTTCACCTACAGATATGGCGTCGCCGTTCACAGCATCAGCAATGAGTTTTCCCGTGATGGGGACATTGAATGCGTGATGACCCGGGACGATGCGGAAAAACTGACCCTGCTCTCACAGGGATTTCCCTGCTGCCCCTTCACGCTGCTGCAAATTGCCGAGAAAAATGATTTTGATGTTGAACGCCTCACCGTTCGCGACTTGAAGACCCTGAAAACGGCTGTGGGCACGGTCATTGCCCGGCATGAAGTGGGGATGGAGGAGTTGCGTTTCGATGGCACGGTACGCAGCATGATCACTGGCAAATAAAAGTCAGGAAAGCCTGGTGCTCCGCAACCGGGCGCGGCGCGGAACGCGACATCACCCTCATCCCGACAAAAATGGCGGAATGGAGTTTCCCGTCTCCGTTATCTTGCGGCACATCGCGCTTCGGCTTCCCGCAGGGCGCCCCCAAAAAATTGTATGGAGACTCGCCTGTACCGGCGCCCTTGCACGCTCTGAAAGCTCGGGCTCCAAATGTCCCATACCGTGCCCTCTGCATAAAGAAAGCCTCCCGCTAGCGGGAGGCTTTCTTTATGCCTCGCAGAGGTCGGGCCGTTTTCCCCCCCTCCTCCAAAAATGCTCACCGCGTCAGGGCAGCACAGAGACCTGTTCCTTCAGGCTCTCGGGATATTCGGGCATGGCACCATGTTGGGTGCAGACAAAGGCGGAATAATACACCGCATTGTGATGCGCCCTGGGCACCGAACAGCCTTTGAGCAGGCTCGAAACAAAGACCGCAGAGAAGGAATCCCCGGCGCCGATGGTGTCCGCGACCTGCACGTTCGGCGTCGGGAGGAAGGAAACGTGCCCGGGCGTAAAGACATAACTCCCATTGACGCCGCAGGTGAGCACCAGCACCTTGAGATTATGGCGCCCAAGCAGGAGCCAGCATTTGTCTTTCAAATCAATGCCGGGATAGCCGAACATGCGGCTCACGGCGATGAGCTCCTCATCATTGATTTTCAGGATATTGCAGCGTTCCATGGAGCTTTCAAGGCATTCCGGCGTATAAAAATTCTGCCGCAGGTTCACGTCGAAGACGATGAAGCGGTCATTATCCTGCGGCATGGCGTCCAGAAAGGCGTCGATGGTGTTGCGCGTCACCACGCTGCGCTGCGCCAGCGAGCCAAAGCTGACGGCGCGGGTCTTGCGCGCGAGCTCCTCGATGCGCGGGGTAAAGGGCAGGTTGTCCCAGGCCACGCCTGACTTGATCTCATAGGTGGGCACACCCGTGGGCGACAGCTCGACCTGCACGGTACCGGTGGGGTAGGGGACCATCTCCATGATATAGTTGACTTTCTTTTCGCTCAACTGCTCCGCGATCTCCTCGCCGAGCTTGTCCTCCCCGATGGCGCTGACGGCCCAGGAATCGAGGCCGCAACGGGCGCAGTGATAAGCGAAATTGGCCGGCGCTCCGCCAAGTTTCTTGCCGTCAGGAAGGATGTCCCACAGGGCTTCGCCAATGCCCACAACGATGTCATCATTGGTCATCTGCATGACAGTCTCTCCCTTTTTATACGTTTTGTGAGCGGATCACCATCGTATAACACAGCAGATAGACGGCCCCCGCCGCCATGACGAGGATGGCGCCGGTCTGGCTGGCCAGCATGTCGCTGGCGAATCCCATGGCCAGCGGGAAAAGCGTGCCGCCAAAAAGGCCCATGATCATGAGGCCCGAGACTTCGTTGGCCTCATCAGGCAAACGCAAAAGCGTCTGGGCGAGGATGATGGAAAAGATGTTGCTGTTGCCAAAGCCAATCATGCCGATGCAGATGTAGATGGCGATGCGGCCATCCACAAAGAAAAGGCCGAGAAGCCCCAGTGCCAGCATGGACGCACTGATAAGGAAGAAGAGCCTGGCCGCCATCTTTTGCAGTGCGCCAGCGCCCACAAGGCAGCCCAGGGTCCTGAAGATAAAATAGACGCTCGTGGCGATGCCGGCATCCTCAAGGGCGAGGCCGCAGCGCTCCATCAGGATACGGGGCGCCGTGGTGTTGGTGCCCACGTCGATGCCCACATGGCACATGATGCCGATGAAAGAGAGAATGACGAGGCCCTTGCCGAGCAGCACAAGGCACTCACGAAAGCCGGAGACCTTGTCTGCCTTTTCCTCGGCAATGGGCGTTGCGCCGAGCCAGAGCATGGCGAGCAGCGAGACGCAGGCATAGATGAGGAACAGCGCGCGCCAGCCCAGGCCGAAAGAAGGAATGACGGCGGTGGCGCCCCACATGGCGAGGATGGGCGCCATGAAGGACGCAATGGCCTTGATGAACTGGCCGAAAGTGAGCGCGCTCGGCAGCTTTTTTGGGTTGACGATATTGCTTACCAGAGGATTGAGCGAGGTCTGCATGAAGGCATTGCCGATGCCCAGCAGGGAAAATGCCGCCAGCATGACCCCGAAGGAGCTGCCAAACAGCGGGATGAGCAGGGAGACAAAGGTGATGATGAGGCTCACCAGCACCGTGCGCCGGCGCCCGATGCGGTTCATGAGCATGCTGACGGGAACGGAAAAAATGAGAAACCAGAAAAACACCAGAGAGGGAAACATATTTGCCTGTGAATCAGGCAGGGCCAGATCTTTTTGCACATAATTTGATGCAATGCCCACCAGATCCACAAAGCCCATGGCGAAAAAACAGAGCAGAACGGGAAGAAACTGCTTTATCGGAGTCGTGCGCACGGGTTCAGCCTGTCCCATAGTATCCTCCACTTTTTCCTGCCAGTTGTTCAGACCAGTTATACCTGCATGCCCCTTCCATCCTGAAGTGAAGTGCTGCCCCGCTCCAGCCGCGGAACATGTGCTTACGGAGATTTCGCTCGTTGCCGGGAAAAACGCAGTAGAGAGACACGCTGCGGGCTGGCGCCCACCTGTGCCACATCCAGCGTCCCAGATTAAAAAAAGGCTGTCAAATGTTTTCGGGGCAACGATGTTTGCGGATGTGTCTCTGTTTTGGTGCGGGCAGCGGACTTCGCTGGCGGCGGACCAGAGTGCCTTCACGTGATGGGGAGTGGGGGCGGAGGCGTGGAGAGATTTTGAGCACGCACTGCATACGGCGAAAGCAGAGGGCGGAAAATGTTTGCCGCCGGCTGAAGGAAAGTGATTAACTTTTGGATCCAATAGGTTAGCAACAAAAAGATTATAGGAAAATATTTACAGTGAAAATAGGAAATGCAATAATTCGCAAAAATCTTGTTACCCTCCAAGAAGTTCCGCCCTGCCGCCGGAAAGAAATCTGGGGAAATTGGATCCGACTTCATTGAGCTGAACCGCGAATACCGCGCGAGGATGCCAGGTCTGACCTGACGCCTGATCTCATGGAAGCGGACGCCGCCAGCGACCCTGTTGCTGCACGTTCAGAAACGCCCGCGCAAGACACTGCCGCCGGCGCAAGCACCGGGGGCCATGTCTGCACAGATCCCTCGCACGGGCAGCATGGCAATGGCAACGGCTATGGCCACAACCATGGCGGCGACGCCACTTCCCCCGAGGGGTCGGTCGATTACGGCGGCAAGGTCAACAAGCAGGAGATTTCCTCCAGCGTACATTTCAATTATGGCTGGCTTCCCGAGGGCAATGACAATGCCAAGCATGTGAAAGGCGGCTATGGCGGTGAGGCGTCAGCCTCTCCTTTGGGTGCGGCCAGCTTTGTCTGGCTCGAGCCCGGGCTGGACAAGAAGGGCGAGGAAATGGCCTATAATGACGGCTATTTTGCCTCCTTTTCCTTTGCCCCAGCCTCGGAGCCAACGGGAAGCACCGGCACATTTTACACGGGCAATGGCCAGCGCTGACCGACGGCACTGTTATTGAAGACACTTTCGGCAATACATACAGCATTACTGTCGCGCCTGATGGCAAACTTACCATCAACATAGATCCCGCGGCCCATTCCCAATGGCTGCCTGTGGACCTTTCCGGCCCGGGCGGCTTCACCGTTGATCACAACAGCGATGATCCCGTCCTCGCGGGCGGCGTCCTGCATATCTCGGGCGAAGGTTCTTTTGAAGACACTGCCGACGGCGCCGAAGCCCACTTCCTCCTGCTGGAGATCCAGGACGGCTATTACCCCGACGCCGTTACGCTGATGTTCGAAGGGCGCAGCGTCACCCTCCCGGTCACGCATTACAGCAGCGACGGCCCCGCCAACTACAAGCCTGTAACAGCTCGTCACGGCGGATGACGGGCGCCCGCACATGTTCATGAAGCTCCCGGTGGACGGCTCCTTGCCGAACTCATGGGCGGCGCCACGCTCGAGCGGATGGACGGCATTCAGCTGGATGTGGCCTACCAGACGCGCGAATGTGCCGCCGAAGGTACGGCCCTGCACTTTGCTGCCATTTCCACGGAAGATGTGGAAGCCGTGCGCCAGTATGATGCGGACTGGAACATCGTCAACGATGAACTGCCCTTTGACCGACAGCTCGAAAAGCATGTCCCGGGCCTTGTGGTCATGGAAAACAACATCGCCATCGCCGTTGCCGCCCAGGGCGCCTATGTGTACTGGGACGCGCTGGATTTCGGCGAGGTGAACTTCCGGGGCTTTGTGTTTGAAAATGACCGCCCGGCGGACCATCAGCGCGTGCCCGCCTATGTCATGCACAGGCCGCCCGCAGACAAGGTGCAGCCCTCCCCGGTGCACCCGGCGCTTCTGCTGAGGATGCGGAGAGTGGGCGCGATTTCGGCACGGGCTGGCAGCTCACCGTGCCGGAGCATGTGTATTCCTTCACACTGACGGAAAGCGCGCCCACTCAGGGCCGGGGCGATTTTTACTATCTCCCGGTCACCGTGTGGGCCGGCCGCATGGCTTCCGGCGCCGACGAGGCCCTTTCCGCCTATCGCGTCGTGATGGGCGAGACCACGGAAGGCCGGAAGGGTTTCGTGCTCGTCTTCATCCCGTCCAATGAGGCCTATACCGAGGCGCATCAGGAAAATGCCCCCGAGGGCATCGCCGCCCACACCGACGCGGACTACCGCTTCAGCTACGAGATCGTGGCCTCCCAGTACAGCCCCGGGCGCACGCTCGGGGGCTACAAGCGCTATCTCGGCGAGGACAAGGTCATCCGCATCGACGCCGTGGCCAACCGGGCCGCCTTCCTCAGCGCGGAAACCAATGTACCGGCCAAGCACTTCTCGCTCAGGAACGTGAAGGACAGCGTCAGTTCCTTTGAGCTCGCCGTGGATTTTCATGACATGGATGCCACGGAAGACCATTATGTGCTCGTGGAGATGGTGCCCAACTTCGCCTTCCATTGCGGCAGCGACTATTATCGCCCGCATGGCGGGGGCAATGTGACCGAAACGGACAGCAATGCCATCTACACCCACATTTTTACGGATGCGGGCGGCAACCAGCAGTTCATCCGTTACTGCAAGATCCCGGTGAGCAACGCGGCCATCGACCCGGCCACGGGCGAGGTCACGGTGCACGTGGAGTTCCAGCGCCTGCCCGGCATGCCCCAAACGGCGGACTATCCCAGTTCCGGCATGCTCACCTATGGCGCCATGACCGTGGACAAGACGGCGAGCCGCTGGGATTCCACGGACCCGACCTCGCCCAGCTTCGTCAACCGCAAGGGCGCGGATGGCGAATACAGCTACGACAACAACACTTCGGTCATCATCCGCAACGGCATCGGCGACGGGCGGAAGATACCGGCTTCAATCCGGGCTGGACGCCCCCGGGAACGGGCGGCCGCCTGCCCAACATCGTCATCGGGAATCCGCACGGCACGGGCGAGCCTATCATCAGCACGCCGGACGACCCGCGCTATAATCCCAACGTCGTCCTCCCGGGCCCCAACCATGCCGCGGCCGAAATCATCAAGCCCTGGCTCGTGGTACCGGGCTGGGCGCCGACGCATGACCCGGGTTCGCCCGCTGACCCCTGGGGCATCCCTGCTCCCGACAATCCCTCTACCCCCTGGACGCCGCCGCAGGGTGGCGGAACGCCGGGGCCATTGCCCGACCCGGACGACCCGGCCCAGCTCAATCCCTGGATCGCCAGCCGCGCCCAGGGCCTGGCCATGGAGTGGGTGTTTGAAAACTCCACGCCGTATGGGAATACCGAGGCCGGGCAATATCGCGCCGGGTACTGGCGCGCGGCCATCTATTTTACCAATAACAGGCCCCACGATGCAGCCTGTGTGAAGATCACGGTGCGGGGATCGAGAGTCAGCGGTGTGGGTTCCATCGCCGAGCCAACCCAGTTATTTATACGCATTGACAAATAAATCATAATGAGTGAAAAAAGTGTGTGGGCTTCAGCGCTAACACTATTCGGACTGAAGTTTTCGGCCCGTCCGCATGAGGGAATCTTCCATACTAAGCCACACTCTGCAGCATGATTTTTGAAGCAAGTCAAACTCGTGGTAGATATAATTTATATCAATGCACAGGTAGTTATTCTCATTAAGCAATAGAAGGAGTTTTTTTATGGATAAAAATTTTGATAGAAAGATTTTTGAAGCAGAAGTAGATTTTGATTCGTGGGGATGTATTCCATTTATGGTTCTCAGTAGCCTTATTTTTGCTATAGGCTATCCTATATTGTATTATGCCGCTATAAATTTTGATATTTCACGCTTAGAAGGAATCATATATACTGCACTTGTTGTTGCCATACTCGAGTATTTTGTACTTAAGTATAAGAAAATTGCAAAAGACAACTATTTCGATATTAAAGAGTCTACTACCCCTACAACTTCTTGCCTATGGGGCTACAGGGAAAAAAGACGGATATATTTGAAAGCCAAGCGTCAATTATTGATTGCTGAAACAGCACCCTTTAGTATACTATTTTCTGGATTACTAGCAATATTATCACTTATTACATGCATCCCAACCAATAGGGAACATTTAGTGCTATTAAGAGATATAACACCCTTGGACTATACATTATACTATATTTTTATTGGATTGGTAACTATATTTATTGTTGTACCTGCCATGTGGTATTATATATATCATCTCGGAGCGGATCTCCTTGATTTATATTTATGTAAATACGAGTATAATATTTATGAAAAAGAGAATAATGTATGTAGTACATCATCTACGTGTCCCGTTCAGCCTTTACCAACTATCCGTCAATACAAAAGACATGGATATCCATTTAAAAAAAGATATATAAGAAACATATATAAATTTCGTAAAAAGATATTATAGGGTATTCTTATAAAACTATTACGAAAAATCCAATTTTATATACTTTATTATTCATGAGATTTTAAAATCAAGAGAAATATTTTATGCAGATAATTATATAGCGTGAATATATAAGAACACACCAATGCACGAATTCCTCGCCCTTTGCCGTCGCTACTTTGTATATGCTCTTGTTTTCAGTATGTTCATCCATATCTTGCAGCTCACGTTTTCCATCTACATGTTGCAGGCCTATGACCGGGTTCTCACCAGCTACAACGCCTCCACGCTGTATGTCATCACCTTTGCGGCCGTCATTGCGCTCATGGCGCTGGCCGTGCTCGAATGGATACGCTCGCGGCTGCTCAGCAGGGCAGGCGTGGAATTTGAGCAGCGCCTGAGCTCGTCCATCCTCTAACTTGAGCTGCGCTCGGCCGCTGACCTGCAAAAAGCGCCGGACCGCGGCGAGATACGCGATGTGCAGATCTTGCGCGCCTTCCTTGGCAGCAATGCGGTCTTTGCCTATTTTGATATTCCGTGGATGCCCATCTATTTCGTTCTCATCTTCGTGCTGTATCCGGCCTTGAGCGGGGGGGCCCTCGCCGGCGGTCTGCTGGTGGCGGCTTTTGGCGTCCTCCCCCAAAAGATCGCCCGGCCGAAACTTCAGGGGGCCAATGAGGCCGACCGCCGCGCGGCAATCCTCCTTTCCGGCGCCGCGCGCAATGCCGCCGCGCTCAAGGCCATGGGCATGATGCACGCCATCAGCGCCCGTTGGCACCGGCACAATGCGCAGGTGATGCGCCTGCAGACGCGGGCGAGCCGCCGCGTGGGGCTGATCCATTCCGTCAGCAAGTCCACGCGCATCGGCCTTCAGGTGGTCATTTACGCCGTAGGCGCCTACCTCGCCATCACGCACCAAAGCTAGGCGGCCATCATGATCGCGGCGTCCATCATCATGGGCCGCGCGCTCGCCCCCACCGACCAGGCGATGGCGGCCTGCAAGCAATCGCTGGAGGCGAGGAGCGCGCACAAGCGCATCGTGGCCTCCCTCAAGGCCGCGCAGACGCAGGAAGCCATGCCGCTGCCGTGCCGCACGGGGCCGTGGCCGTGGCGGACATGGCATTTTCGTTCGGTGAGACGGGCATTCTCAAGGATATTTCCTTCCGGGTGCGCCCCGGCACTGCGCTCGCCATCATCGGCCCGAGCGGCTCGGGCAAGTCCACGCTCTGCAAGCTCCTTCTGGGCATCTGGCCTGCGTCGGCCGGCATGATCCAGCTTGACGGCGCCGACATCCGCAGCTGGGATTCGGAAAAGCTGGGCGCGTATCTCGACTATCTGCCGCAGGATGTGGACCTCTTCGCCGGGACCGTGGCGGAAAATATCGCCCGCATGGGCGAAGTGGATGCGGAACAGGTGGTCAGGGCCGCGCAGCTTGCCGGCGTGCATGAGCTCGTCCTCAAGCTGCCCAAGGGCTATGACACGCCCATCGGGACTATGGACAGGGGCTCTCCGGGGGGGGCAGCTCCAGCGCATCGGCCTTGCGCGCGCCCTGTACGGCGCGCCCTGCGTGATGGTGCTGGACGAGCCCAATTCCAACCTGGACGAGGAGGGGAAGCACGGCTCATGCAGTGCCTGAAACGGCTGCGCCTGGCGGGGAAAACGGTCATCCTCGTGGCCCACGAGCCCGCGGTGCTGGCAGCCATGGACGAGATACTGGTGCTGGACGAGGGCGGCCGCATCTAGCTCTACGGGCCGCGTTCCTCCGTCCTGCAGAAGCTCGCGACCTTGCGGCAGCCGCGAGGCATGGGCGCGGGCCAGTCTCTCCCTGTTCGCGGGTTTTGCGCACCTGAACGGCCTTCAGCGCTCGCTCATTGAAAAGGAGAGGGTCGCTGAAGAAGTGCGCCAGGCGGAACTTGAGCTCATCGTCAATGTGCAGATCCAGTTCTTTTTGCTGCTCCAGTCGCGGCGCGACTTGCGCTATGTCCATGAATCCATCCGGCGTATACGCACGCAGCTCGAAGCGGCGGAATCTTTTGTGGATGTGGGGGTGGCGCCGTATGTGAACGTGCTGCAGAACAAGGTGGAGCTCGCGCAGGCCAGGGAACAGCGGATACTCACGGAAAACACCATCCGTACCTGTGAGATCCAGTTGAACCAGTATCTTGGCTATGCGCCGAACGAGAAAGTGACCTATGCCGGCGCTCTGGAAGAGTATCCCCAAAAAGTCGAATAAATGTGGGCACCATCACCGAACTCATCGACGCGCAGGCCCGGCTCACGGAAGCTGAGGTGCGCATAAGCAAGTCCCCGGCGGATTTCCAGACGGCGCGCGCCAGGCTGCTTTTCATCTGGGCGTGAAGAATGTGTCGCTGAAATAGGCAACGCGGGGGGAAGAAGCCTCGCCGGGCAACTGCCCTTCCGGGCGCCACATACACAGTCACTCGTCGCCCGCATCTGCCGCGAGGGACGCGCGGCCGCCCGCGAAGACGACGCGCGCCCCGCCGAAGGCTTCCACATCCGCCGGGTCGTGGGTGATGATGATGGACGGGATGACGAGCTGCGCCAGAAGCTCCCGGATCTCCGCACGCAGGGCCTCGCGCAAGGGCACGTCCAGCGCCGAGAAGGGTTCATCCATGAGCAACAGCCGCGGCGCCGCGTTGAGCGCCCGCGCGAGCGCTGCCCGCTGGCGCTGGCCGCCGGAAAGCTCGTGCGGATACCGCCCGGCGAGGTTGCCGATGCGGAAGCGCCCGAGCATCTCCCGGGCCTCCTCCCGCTCCCGCCTGCCCACATGGCGGGCAAAGGGCCCGGTATGGGCATAGGCCACGTTCTGGAGCACGGTGAGATGCGGGAAGAGGGCGTAGTCCTGCGGCACATAGCCAAGCCTGCGCTTGCGCGCCGGCAGTCGCACGCCCTCCCGGCTGTCAAAGAAGACCGTCTCCCCCACGGCGATGCGGCCGTTGTCCGGCATCATGAGGCCCGCGATGCACTGCATGGTCACGGTCTTGCCCGAGCCCGAAGGCCCGAAAAACACGGCGTTGCGGCAGTCCTCCGGCAAGGTGAAGCGGGCCGTGAGCCGGAAGGGCGCGGGCCCGCGTGAGACCTGCTTTGTGATGTCGACGGAAAGCATCAGCGCAAACGCCATTTGAGCAAGAGTTCCGCCCCGGCCAGCAGGCCCACGCACAGCGCAGAGGTCACGAGGGCGAGCAGGGCCGCGCGCATATCCTCCCCGGCCTGGAAGGCCGAATAAATGGCGAGCGCGAGGGTCTGCGTCTTGCCGGGGATGTTGCCTGCGATCATCAGGGTGGCGCCGAATTCGCCCATGCCGCGGGCAAAGGCCAGCATCACCCCGGCGAAGACGCCGCGCCAGGCGAGCGGCAGGGAAACGCTCAGGAAGACGCGCACTTCGCCGGCGCCGAGGGTGCGGGCCGCGTCCTCATAGCGCGCGTCCACGCTTTCCAGCGCGGCGCGGGCGGATTTGTAGATGAGCGGAAAAATGACCACCGTGGCGGCCACCACCGCCCCCTGCCAGGAAAACATGAGCTGGATGCCCATGTCGGCCAGCGCCTGCCCGAAGAGCCCGCGCCGGCCCACCAGCAGGATGAGATAATAACCTAACACCGTGGGGGGCAGCACGAGCGGCAGGGTGCAGAGCGCGTCCAGCACGGCGGGCAGCGGCCCGCGCCGCCGCGCAAGGCCCCAGGCGGCGAGGATGGCGGTGAGGAAAGCGATAAGGGTCGCCACGCCGGCCACGCGCAGGGAAATGCCGAGCGGCTCCACCACAAGACTGGAAAGGGGATCGTTCATTCTGGCTCTTAAGGCTTGGAGAAGCCGTAGCGGGCGAGCACCTGCTGGCCCTCGGGCGAGAGCACGAAATCGATGAATTCCTGCCCGGCCTTGGGGTTGGCGCCCGTGGTCGCCACGGCTATGGGATAGAGCACGGGCTCATGGTCGCCGACCACCAGGGCGATCTCCACCTTGTTGCCCATCTGCTGGGCGTCGGTGCGGTAGACGAAGCCGGCGTCGGCCTCGCCGCGCGCCACATAGGCGAGCGCCTGGCGCACGCTGGCCGCCAGGACGCATTCCGGCAGCAGCGCCTCCCACAGGCCGACGGCCGTGAGGGCGTCGCGCGTGTAGCGCCCGGCGGGCACGGAATCCGGGTTGCCGATGGCGATGCGCTGCATGCCCTTCAGGTCCTCAAGGCTCGCGGGCTTTTGGGCGCCCTTGGGCACGATAAGAACGAGGTCATTGAGGGCGAAGTTGCGCCGCGTGGCCGGGTCCACCACCTTGGCCGCCACGGCCTTGTCCATGGTCTGCTGGTCGGCGGAGGCGAAGATATCGGCAGGCGCCCCTTCCTCCAGCTGCTTGAGCAGCGGGTTGGAGGCGGCAAAGTTGGTGTTGACCACAAGGCCCGGATGCGCCTTTTCAAAGAGGGTCTTCATCTCGCCAAAGGCGTCCGTGAGGCTGGCCGCCGCCGAGACCGTCATCTCCGCCGCCACGGCATTGACGGCAACGCTCGCCGCAAGGACGGTGCCCGCGACGACGCGGCAAATTTTTTCCACAGGTTTTTTCATGGCGCTCTCCTTGCTGGAAATGGATTTTTGCTGATAGTATCGCGTTGCGGCGCCCGCGCAACATGGGCACACTTTTGACCAAGACGTGCCCATGCGGCAGGGGAAGCGCATGATTCATGACGGCGGAGAGGGAGAAACGGCAACGAGGGAGATTGTGCCGACGGCTGCGCCACAGCTTCCGTGCCCCGCGCCGGGCGCCCCGCCCCCGCGCGGGCTCACCGATGCCGGTCTTGCGGCCGCGGAGCTGTGGCTCGAGGAAAGGCTCTATGCCAAGGCGCAGCCGAGGCTCCGGCATCCGCGCGTGCGGCTCTGGTTCATCTTCATGCTGCTGCGCCATGCGGGCCTCAGGCTGGTGGAGATTTTCCGGCTTCGCGGAGACTCCCTTGATTTCGGGCGCGGCCTGCTGCGCGTGCCCGGGAGCGGGGAAGGCACGACGCGGGAAGTGCCGCTCTCCCCGTCGGTGGCGCGGAAGCTCGGCACCGTGTGGGCCGGCTGGGAGGGACGGGAGCTGCCCCTGCCCTTCCTGTGCGATGCGAGCCGCGTGCGCCGCAACCTCGCCCAGTGCGCCCGGGCCTGCGGCCTCGGACCGGAGCTTTTCACCGCGCGCGAGCTTCGCCGCCATCGGGGCCTTGAGCTCGTGGCCGCCGGCCTCCCCCCCGCGCTGGTGGACATGTTCCTCGGCAGGGAGGCGGCGGAAAAGAAAAGCCTCGTGCGCTTTGACGCGGACGCGGCGAAAGCGCTCCTGCGCGAGCGCATCCAGGGGCATGCGCGCTCGAGCGCGCGCAACCATTTTCGCGGGCGCGTCACCCGGGTGCGCCCCATGGGGCTTTTGGCCGACGTGGCCTTTGCCACGGCATCGGGGCTGGAGGTGCGGGCGCGCATCACGAGCCGCAGCCTCCGTTCCCTGGGGCTCGCCCCGGGCGTCATCGTGAGCGGCGCGGTCAAGGCCTTGTGGATCGAGGTGCATCCGGCGGCCAACGCGGGCACGGCGGCCGAAGAGCTCAACCGGCTTCCGGGAATTGTGGACGCCCTGCGCCGCGAAGACGGCTTTGCCGAAATCCTCATCAGCCTTGACGGCGGGCTCCTCGCCTGCGCCGTGCGCCCCGCCTGTGAAGTGGACTGGCTCAGGGAGCCGGGGCAAAAAGTCGGTATCGTCTTCAGCCCGGCCGCGGTCATCCTGACTGTGGGCTAGGTGCTTCTCAGGAGAACGGGTGGAAATCTTGGAAAGCGCGTGGCCTAAAACAGCCGGGGCCGTGCTCGCCGGCGGCCGCTCCACGCGCATGGGCAGGGACAAGGCGGAAATCGCCCTTTCCGGCGAGACTTTGCTCGCCCGCGCCTGGCGGCTTGTGGCCGGCCTCGTGGCCCCGGCCTGGGTGTGCTGCTCGCAGGCCTGTCCGCGAGCCGGCTATCCATGCCTTTTGGATGAAGAGGAGGAGGAGGGGCCGGCCCGCGGCGTGGCGGCGGCGCTTCATGCGGCGCAAGGGCACGGGGCCCGGCGCGTCCTCATCCTCGCCTGCGACCTGCCTCTGCTGACGCGGCAGCTGCTTGTCGCCCTGCTGGAGGCCAAGGGGCAGCCCGGGAGCCTCGCCACCGTCTACGCGAGCGCGGCCACGGGCAGGGCGGAAATGCTCGTCGGGGTGTACGCGGTGGCGGCGCTGCCGTATCTGCAGGCCGGGCTCGCCCGCGGGGAACGCTCCCTCTTCCGCCTGATTCCCCCGGAGCGGCTCCAGCGGGTGCTCTATCCGCCTTCAGCCGCGCCCCATTTCCTCAACTGTAACGCCGCTGTCGACCTTGTGCGCCTGCAGGAATTGGAGTGCGGCGAATAAACACCATTTTCGTACCTTTTCCAAGGCACAAAAATCCCCTATGACTGTCAAGGCGACTTTTTGCTTTTTTCTGCCAACGCTCCAGCGAGGAAACCAATGCTTCTCGACAGACACGGACGCAGCGCGCGCTATTTGCGCGTTTCCGTGACTGATCGCTGCAACTTCCAGTGCAGCTATTGCCGGCAGCCTGACAGAGAGCGCCCGCTCTCGCACGAGCGCATCCTGCGCTACGAGGAGATCCTGCGGGTGGTGGGCATCGCCGTGGCGGCAGGCATCGGCAAGGTGCGCGTCACCGGCGGCGAGCCCTTCATGCGCAAGGATTGCGACGCCTTTCTCGTCATGCTGCGCAAGCGCTTCCCGGAGCTCACACTGGCCGTCACCAGCAACGGCAGCCTTCTTGCGCCGCATATCCCGCTCTTGCGCGCGCTTGGCGTTTCCTCGGTCAACCTCTCGCTGGACGCCTTCGACCGTGAGCTCTTCGCGCGCATCACCGGCCGCGACGAAGCGCCAAAGGTGCTCGCCGCGCTGGAGGGGCTGCTGCGGGCCGGACTGCGTGTTAAAATCAACGCCGTGGCGTTGCGCGGCGTGACCGACAGCCAGCTGGACGACTTCATCCATGCGGCCATGACCATGCCCGTGGATGTACGCTTCATCGAGCTCATGCCGCTCGGGGGGCAGACCGGCGAAGAGCTCTTCTGGCCCATCGGGGAAGTGCGGGCCGCGGTGGAAAGCCGGGTGCGCCTCATCCCCGTGCCCGAAGCGCCGGCCGGGGCCATTCCCGGGCCCGCGCGGATGTTCGCCCTCAAGAAGGGCCAGGGGCGTATCGGCTTCATCGCCGCCGCCAGCGACCATGCCTGCGGCCGCTGCAACCGGCTGCGCCTGACCAGCGACGGGGCGCTGCGCACCTGCCTTTTTTCCGGCCGCGAATACCGCCTGGCCGGGCTGCTGCGCCACAAGCCCGGCCTCCCTGACGAGCGCATCGCCCGCGTTCTCAACCGGGCCTGCCTCGACCGCCCCTTGGGCGAAACCCTCCTGAAGTCCGGCGCAGCCCCGCCGCGCGGGAAGCGCCCCATGAACGCCCTTGGGGGCTAAGACCGGCAAGCGCCGCGAAACTCCGCTTTTTCCGTAAAAAACAGCGCGCATGGGGGATTTTGATGTTTCCCCCATGCGCGCTGTTTTTATGGCTTATTCCGCTGCAAGCAGCGGCTCTTTATGCTTCCTGCTTCGCCCCCTCCGCACTCTCCCCGGCGTTTTCCGTCACGGGCTCCGCAGCCTTGGGCGCGCCCTCACGGATGTAGAAGCTCCACGTCTTCAGGGCCGCGATAAAGAAGGGGATGGCGCCGAAGATGATGAAGATGAGGTCAGCGGGCATCCTGAGCCAGCCGATGAAGGCCATGAGCGGGCTCTGCGTGAACTCGGGCGAGCGCGCGTGCCAGTAGCCGTTGGCGAACACGTCCCCGAGCTGGAGGAAGCCGGCCGGCAACAGCGAGAGCACGAGCATCAGCAGAAGGCCCACGTTGAAGCCCCAGAAGGAGACGCGCACGTATTTTTCCACATGCGCCCAGCTTTCATCGCTGTTGGCCTGGCGCAGCACGAGCAGGCAGAGCGAGAGCGAGAGCAGGCCGAACACGCCGAACATGGCCGCGTGGCCGTGGTTGGGCGTCAGGTAGGTGCCGATCTCGAAATAGCTCACCACCGGCATGTTGATGAGGAAGCCGAACACGCCCGCGCCCACGAAGTTCCAGAAGCCCACGCTCATGATGAAGCGCAGGGGCCAGCGGTAGCGCAGGGCCATGGCCTGGGCGTAGGGGTTTTCCGTGGTCTTGATGAAGCGGCCCGCCTCCATGCAGAGCAGCACCAGCGGCACGAGCTCCAGCGCCGAGAAGCAGCCGGACATGGTCATGTTGAAGGAGCCCATGCCCGAGAAGTACCAGTGATGGCCGGTGCCGATGATGCCGCCCGTGAGCACGAGGATGCCGTCGAGGAAGATCATGCGGAGGCCCATCTGCTTGGTCACGAGGCCGAGCTCGATGAAGATGAGCGCCACCATGGCCGTGGCGAAGAGCTCGAAGAAGCCCTCCACCCAGAGGTGGATGATCCAGAAGCGCCATGTGTCGACGATGGTGTAGTGCGTCTCGCCCGTGTAGAAGATGGCGGGCAGATAGAAGAAGGGGATGGTGAAGGCCGAGATGAGGAACATGATGGTCAGCGCGCGGGTGGCCTGGTTCTCCAGGCTGGGCCACGCGTTGCGCACCACGAGCACGAACCAGCCGAGCAGCCCCGCGATGAGCAGGAACTGCCAGAAGCGGCCGATCTCAAGATATTCCCAGCCCTGGCTGCCAAGCCAGAAGGTGAGCTTGGGCCAGAGGCCGACCATGCCGCCCCAGTCGCAGAGCAGGCTGCCGAAAATCACCACCGCGAAGGCCGCGAAAAGCAGGTTGGTGAGGTTCTTCTCGCAGTCATATTCCTTGCCGCCGAGCACCCGCGAGAGGAAGAGGCCGCCCACTACGAAGCCCGTGGCCAGCCAGAAGATCATGAGCTGCAAATGCCAGGTGCGCAGAAGCGAACTCGGGAAGATGACGCTCAGGTCAAAGCCGTAGAAGTTGCCCGGATCGGCCCTGAAGTGTGCCACGCCGCCGCCCACGAGCGTCTGGGTGAGTAAAAGCAGCGCCACCACGACGACGAACTTGACGAGCGCCCCCTGGCTCGGGGAAACGAGGTGCCCCGGCACCGCCGGGAGCAGCTTTTGCGCCGCCGGCGTCCAGTCCCACGAGGGGTTGCGCCCGAGCACGAAGAGTGCCAGGCCAATGCCGCCCAAAAGGAAGAGCAGGCTCGCCGCGCTCCAGATAAAGGCCAGCGTGGGCGTGTGGTTGCCCACCAGCGGGTCATAGGGGAAATTGTTGGTGTAGGACACATCCGAGCCGGGGCGCGGCGCCACGCTGGCCCAGGCCATCCACGAGAAATAGGCGGAGAGCTTGCGCAATTCCTCCGGGTCGGTGATGAGGTGGGCCTTGAGGCCGCCGTTGTTCACCGGGCTCGCCAGGTATTCGCGCCAGAGCGCCGGGCTCATCTCGAAGATGATGGCTTCGGCCGGCGTGAAGGTGAGGGTGCCGCTTTTCGCGTCATAGCGGTTCACGCGCAGCTTGCCGGGCACCAGCGCCGTGATTTCATCGCGCTGCTCCTCGGTGAGGCTGTCAAAGGGCTTGCCGTGGATGGAACGGGCAAGCAGGTCGGCCTGGGCCTCGCCCACGCGGTGCAGGGTGAGCGCCGGAAAGTCGGGCCCGAGATAGGAGCCGTGGCCCCAGACCGTGCCGTTGCTCATGAGGCCCTTGTCGAGAAAGACCTCCTGGCCTTCCTTGATTTCCTGCGCCGTGAAGAGCGGCCGGCCGTCCGGAGCCGTCACCTGCGCCGGGATGGGCGGTTTTTCCACAAAGGCGAGGCCCGTGATGGTGAGCAGGATGGTGAAGCCGAAGATCATAATCACCGCGAGGCAGATGATCCACCAGCGGGAGATGCCCGCCGCGCCCTCCTGCGAACGCAATACCTGGCCGAACTGGCCGTTTGTCTGAGCCGACATCAGAATTCCCCCATAAGGTTCCAAAAATTCCCGTTTGACCGGGCAGGCATCCGCATAAACCTGTCCGGCAACTCTTGCAAGTGCCTTGTGAGGGGCGTGGAACAGGAGCGCCGGGCGCCGGCACAGAGGTAGCGCGCGCGAAACCGGGGTTTACAGCAAAAGAACTCCCTTGCGGGCGCCACAATGCCGGTGAGACAGGCTGCCGGGCCTGCTCCTCCTGGCTATTCCGCAGGGAGGCCGTCGGCAAGGTGCTCCTGCTTGCTTACGGCCTCGCCCTTGGCGCGCTCCAGAAATTCCTCCATGGCCGCCCGCACGTTTTCGCGCACGTCGCCGGCTACCACCAGCAGCAGGATGTCGTCTCCGGGCTGGAAGGTGCCCTCGCGGCCTTCGCAAGCGGCGGCGAAGATGCCCGGCCGGCCCTCAACCTCGCGGCGGATGGCCTCGAGTTTATCGCGGTCAAGCGTTATGGAGACGGACGAGACCGCCTCGTGCCCGGCGCGCGACCAGCCGCGCACCACGCCGTTATGCACGAGCAGCATGCCCACATGCTCAGCAAAGCCGGGGCGGCCCTTGATTTCCGCAAGCATCGCATCGACGTTCATCAGCGTTCCTCCTCTTGCGCGGTATTCGTGAAGCCCGCTCCCCCTTGGTATGCCGCCTTGACGCGGATGGCAATCTGGCGGATTTTCGCCGCAACGGCGCTTACGGCCGCTCACCGGGCGAGCGGGAAAAATTCGGAGGGCATATGAAAGAGAAGGAACAGGCCGGCTTCACTCATTTGGACGACGAAGGCCGCGCGCGCATGGTGGATGTGGGCCAAAAGCCCGTGACGAACCGCGTGGCCGTGGCCGAGGCCGTGGTGGAGCTTGCCCCGCGCACGCTCGAACTATTGCGGGAAAAGGCGCTCCCCAAGGGGGACGCGCTGGCCTGCGCGAAAATCGCGGCCATCCTCGCGGCCAAGAACACGGCGAGCCTCATCCCGCTCTGCCACACCTTGCCCCTCGACAGCGTGGACGCGCGCTTCGAGCTTGGCGACACGCCGCCGCAGGTGCGCATCGAGACCGAAGCGCGCTGCACCGGCCGTACCGGCGTGGAAATGGAAGCCATCGTGGCCGCGCAGACGGCGGCGGCGGTGATTTATGACATGTGCAAGGCCGTGCAGCGCGACATCGTGATCAGCCGCGTGCGCCTGCTCTACAAGAACGGCGGCAGGAGCGGCGAATTCCGCGCGCCGGGCTTTGAACGGGCGGTGGAGTGAGAAAGTCTATTCCGAAGGTACAGGTATCCGGCATCGTTGACGGACATTCCATAATTCCGTCTGGAGCGAAGCGAAAGACGGGGGCTAGTGCCGGAAGAATCCTAAAAAATAAGATTTTTAGGTTCCGGCGAGGAAGAAAATAATTTCCGAAGGGAGTGTACTTAAGTACTCGACCGAGGGAATTTTTTTTGACGAAGCCGGAAGCTAAAAGGCTGTTTTTGACGGATACTTTCGGCGTTACTCAGGCAGCACAAGCGCCCCACCGAGGCATGGCACGCCTTTCCCTTACCCCTCACCGCAGTCGGCCGCATCGCCCGCGAGCTTGGCGAGCGCATGGGGCAGCGCGGGCAGGAGCGCGCTAAGATTCTCGCGCACGGCCTTGGGCGAGCCCGGCAAATTGACGATGAGGCAGCGCCCGGCAACGCCTGCCACGGCGCGGGAAAGCATGGCGCGCGCCGTGGCAGCGAGGCTCGTCTGCATCATGGCCTGCGCCATGCCCGGCACAAGGTAGTCCAGCACCTTTTCCGTGGCCTCGGGCGTGCGGTCACGCGGGGAAAGGCCCGTGCCCCCGGTGGTGCACACAAGGTCATAGCCCTGATGCAGGGCGAGGTCCGAGAGCAGGGCGCGCAAAAGCGCAGGCTCGTCCGGCAAGAGATAGCCCCGGCACAGGGCTACGGGCAGCGCCTCCCCGAGCATGCGGCCGATGAGCGGGCCCGCCTCGTCCGCGCGCGCGCCTCGGGCCCCCTTGTCCGACAGCGTGACCCACGCCGCCGCGAAGCTCTGCTTATCCGCAAGGAAGCTGCGCGCTGTTCCGCCCTCAACGGGCTTGAGCGCCGTGAGCATGGGGCAGGAACGCGCTGCTCCCCCGGCATCCTCGAGCCACGCGCGGCCCACGACCCGGAAAAGCGGCTCCCCGGGGGCTTCCGGGGCTGCCAGGGTCCAGCCCGCGCCGAGCGCAGCGGCCGCCCCGCAGAAGGCCGCATCCAAGTGGTGCACGGCTGCGACGTCCCCCGACGCGAGCGCCTTCTCCTCCCCCTGCTGACAGGACATCGGCGTGAAGCGTATTTCCACCTTTCCCCCATGACTTCGCAGAAATTGGCGCATGCGCGCCAGAATGTGGCACTCCACTCTTGTAATTATTTCGCGCCTGAAATACAATAAGCACTGCCGCATATGACCTGCTGCACGTCCCGGCCGGGCGCGTGAAGCCGCGCGCCTGAGGGAGCCCGTTCATGGAAATCGGGGCCTATACCTTTGAGGAATTCCGCACCCTCGCGGAGAACTTTCACGGCTACGCCGCGCCCGGCGTGCTCGTGGGGGCCTACATGGTGGAGTTCGGCAAGCGCCGGCTCCCCGAGGGCACGCTCTTCGAGGCCGTGGTGGAATCCGCCAAGTGCCTGCCGGACGCGGTGCAGCTTTTGACCGCATGTAGCACGGGCAACCAGCGCCTCAAGGTGCTCGACCTCGGCCGCTATGCCGTGACGCTCTTCGACAAGCACACGGGCGACGGCGTGCGCGTGAGCCTTGATGCGGACAAAATGGCCGCATTCCCCGAACTTCACGCCTGGTTCTTCAAGGAAAAACCCAAGTGCGAGCAGGATTCCCGCCGCCTTGAGGCGGAGATCCGCGCCGCCGCCGACAGCATTTGCGAGGCAGAGCGCGTGCGCATAGCCCCGCGCTTCCTCGGGCGGCGTCACGCCGAGGGCATTGTCCGCTGCCCGCTCTGCGGCGAGGCCTATCCCAAGGAGGACGGCCCCATCTGCCGGGGCTGCCAGGGCGAGGCCCCCTATACGGCGCTGGCGGGCATTGAGCACCCCGCGCAGGTGCCCCAACCGGGCATCCGCGTGGTGCCCGTGGAGGAAGCTGTCGGCAAGACGGCGGCCCACGACATGACGCGCATCGAGCCCGGCCAGTTCAAGGGGCCGGAATTTCGGGCCGGGGAACGCATCAACGCGGGCGATGTCTGCCGCTTGCAGAAGATGGGCCGCTTCCGCGTGGCCGTGGTGGACGAGGCCGTGGAAGGCGGCGCGGACGCGCCCGTCCACGAAAATGCGGCGGCCGAGGCCTTTGCCCGGCGCATGGCCGGCCCCGGCATCACCTACGCGCTTCCCCCCAAAGAGGGCAAGATCGACTTCAAGGCCGAAATCGACGGCGTTTTCTGCGTGGATACGGAGCGGCTGTTCCGCTTCAACCTCGTGCCCGAGGTCATGGCCGCCTCGCGCCATGACGGGGCGCGCATAAGCCCCGGGACGAATGTGGCGGGCACAAGGGCTATCCCGCTCTTCATTTCCCGCGCCAATTTCGGCCGCGCGCTCGAGGCGCTGGCGGGCGGCCCGCTCTTCCAAGTGCTCCCCATGCGGCGCGCGAAGGCGGGCATCCTCGTGACGGGCACGGAAGTCTTTCAGGGCCTCATCGAGGACCGCTTCATCCCCGTCATTTCCGCCAAGCTCGCGGCCCTCGGCTGCGAGGTNGTGGCNACGGACATCGTGCCCGACGACCGCGCGAAGATGCTCGAGGCCATAGGGGCCATGCGCGAGGCCGGGGCGGACCTTCTGCTCACCACGGGNGGCATGTCCGTGGANCCGGACGACGTGACGCGCGAGGCGCTCATGGANGCGGGCCTCACCGACGCGGTGCACGGCGTGCCCGTGCTGCCCGGGGCCATGAGCCTTGTGGGGCGCATCCCCGCCGGGGAGCAGGGCGGCGACATGCAGGTCNTGGGTGTGCCCGCCTGCGCGCTCTTTGCCAGGACGACTTTCCTGGACCTCGTGCTGCCGCGCCTGCTGGCCGGGCGGNCCTTCACCCGCGCCGAGGCCGCGCGCATGGGCGAAGGCGGCTATTGCATGGGNTGCAAGATCTGCACATGGCCCAAGTGCCCCTTCGGAAAATAGGCCCCCCGGGCAGGTACGCGGCCCCGGGNCAGCCGGGGCAAAGATTTTCCCGGTTTTCGGTTTTCTCAAGCTTCCTGGCTTTTAGGAGACGCCGCGCACGGACGCGCTGCACGCAAACGGGCCCACGCCCGCACAAGGAGTGCTTCATGGCCGACATCCAGGACGTGCTGAGCGCACGCACCCACTTCAAGTGCAGCCGCCTCCGGGGCGCAAGGGTGGGCTCCGCCGTGTGCCAGTACTGCGCCGTGGGCTGTTCGCAGCTTGCGTTTTTCAAGGATGACGTGCTCATCGACGTGGAGGGCGACCCGCGAAGCCCGGTCAACGAGGGGCGCCAGTGCCCCAAGGGNGCGACCATCTTCGCGCTNAACGACAATCCCTACCGCGCGACCANGCCNCTCTACCGCGCGCCCGGCGCGAAGGAGTGGAAGGAAGTCAGCATCGACTGGATGATCGAGACCATCGCNCAGCGNGCCTGGCACTCGCGCGAGCGCGGCTTNNTGGAGAANGACGAAAACGGCACGACCATCAACAAGGTCGGCAATATCGGCTTTGTGGGCGGCTCGGCCAACGACAACGAGGAGTGCTACCTCTTCCGCAAGCTCATGACCGGGGGCCTCGGCATATTGCCCGTGGAAAACACGGCCCGCTACTGCCATTCCACCACGGTGGCGGCGCTCTCGCCCTCCTTCGGCTTCGGGGCCTGCACCAATCCGCCGCGCGACCTTGTGAACAGCGACTGCATCGTCATCATGGGCTCCAACATGGCCGAGGCCCATCCCGTGGCCTTCCACTGGCCCATGCAGGCGAAAAANAAGGGCGTGCCCACCATCCACATCGACCCGCGCTTCACCCGCACNAGCGCGGCCTGCGACCACCATGTGCCCATCCGNCCGGCCACGGACATCGCCTTCCTNTNNGGNGTNATCCGCTACATCCTTGAAAACGGCCTCTGGTTCAAGGACTATGTGCTCGCCTATACCAACGCCTCCACGCTCATCGACGAGCGNTTCCATTTCGACGACGTGACGGGCCTNTTCAACGGCTGGGACCCGGCCACCAACACCTANGCGCTCGAGCCGGATTCCTGGGACTACCAGTATGANANGAACGCGGACGGCACGCGCGGCAAGCCCNGGCGCGACCCCACGCTNGAGGACCCGCACTGCGTGTTCCAGCTCCTCAGGCATCAGGTGGCGAAATACACCCCCGAGACCGTGGCCGAGATCTGCGGCTGCCGCCCGGCGGANGTCATAAAAGTCGCCGAGTTCATGGGCCGCAATTCGGGCCCGGACAAGACCACGGCCTTCTGCTACGCCACGGGCTTCACCCAACATTCCACTGGCACGCAGATCATCCGCACGGTNGCCATNCTCCAGNTNCTCCTCGGCAACATCGGGCGNCCCGGCGGCGGCATCCTCGCGCTGCGCGGGCATTCCAACGTGCAGGGCGCGACCGACATCCCCACGCTCTACGGGGCNCTNCCCAACTATATCCCCATGCCCGAGGCCANGCCCGGCAACGCCACGCTCGCCGACTACCTCAAAAACGGCCACGGCTTCAGCGCCGCGCGCGACAAGAAGNAAGGCATGTGGNANCTGGAGACCGAGCGCGGCTCCTGGGCGGCGCTNCCNANCTACATGGTGAGCCTGCTCAAGGCNTGGTACGGCAAGGACGCCACGGCCNNGAACGAATACGGCTANCANTGGATGCCCAAGCTCGGCCGCGACGACTCGCTCACCGTGACCATGGAGCGCATCCTGAAGGGCGAGGTGGACGGNCTTTTCGTGTTCGGCCAGAACATCGCCGTCACCAANCCCAATACCGGCTGGGGGCGCGACGCGGTGCGCAAGCTCAAGTGGCTCGTGGTCTGCGACCTCTTTGAAAACGANACGGCCTCGGCNTGGTACGCCGACCCCACGGCCCCNNACGCNGCNAANGACTGCGAGACCGAGGTCTTTTTGCTGCCNGCGGCCACGGTGCTCGAGACGGAAGGCTCNGTCACCAATACCGAGCGGCTCATGCAGTGGCANGAGCGCTGCAAGCCCGCCCCGGGCTCCTGCCGCTCGGACGGCTGGTGGGTCTANCAGCTCGGCAAGGCCTTCAAGAAGCTCGCGCTGCGCTCCGGCGAAGCGCGNGACGCGGGCCTGCGCGCCCTCACCTGGGACTATGACCCGGAACCCGGCAAGGTGAACGCCCANGGNCTNGCCCCCATTCCCGGCGANGTGGACATGGACAAGGTGGCNCTNGAGATGAACGGCTATGACCTTCAGACNGGCGCGCCCTGCCAGGGCTCGAAAGACCTGCGGGCGGACGGCACGACGGCCTGCGGCTGCCGCCTGCTCTCCGGCTTNATNGANGCCGANGGCAACAANCTCATGAANCGCGTGGAGCCGGGCGAGGTNGACCACGCCATCGACCTTGACTACCGCTTCGCCTGGCCCGCCAACAGCCGCATCCTCTACANCCGCTGCTCGGCGAGGCCCGACGGCGAGCCGTGGTCNGAGAAAAAGCGGCTCGTNTGGTGGGACAAGGCCAAGGCCCGNTGGGTGGGCTACGACAAGCCGCAATTTGACGAGACCAAGCCCCCGGACTACGAGCCCGCGCCCGGGGCCACGGGCGAGGCGGCCCTCGGCGGGGCCGAGCCCTTCACCGTGCACACGGACGGCCGCGCGTGGCTCTTCGTGCCCTACGGCATCAAGGANGGNCCCTTCCCNGTCCATTACGAGCCCGTGGAATCGCCCTACCACAATATCCTCTGGAAGCAGGACCGCGACCCGGGCGTGCANATCATCGACGACCCGAAAAACCCCATCGCCAAGCCCGCGGACCCGGACTATCCCACGGTGATGACCACCTANCACATGGTGGAGCACTGGCTCTCCGGCTCCATGACGCGCCACATCCCNTGGCTCGCCCAGCTCCAGCCCGAGAGCTTCCTNGANATGTCNCCGGAACAGGCGNAANCNGCGGGCATCCGGCCGGGNGCGCTCATCGCCGTGACGAGCCCGAGGACGAAGCTCCTCATGCGCGCGCTCATCACCCCGCGCCTGCGCATCGGCAAGGTGGACGGCCGGGAGGCCAGCGTGGTCGGCGGTTTTGTCAATTCCGGCTACAAGGGCGTCGTCTGCGACCCCGTGACCAATGACCTGAGCCCGGCCATCATGGCCCCGGACGGCCTCATCCCGGCGTCCAAGGGCTTTGTGGTGCGCGTGGAGCCGGGCACGGAGGCCGAGGCCGAGCGCCTCACGCCCGAGCCCGTGAAATATCCNGAATCCATGAAAAAACCCGTGCCGGACACCCCGTGGCCCGCNCAGCCGGAAGGGAGGAGCTGAGGCATGAGTTCGCTGAAAGACCGTATCTTCGCCGTCATCAGGCGCGCTTATCCCGGGGGCGAGCCCGGGCCCAACGGCCGCCTCGACCCTGTCTATGCGCTTTTCCGGCGCTACCGGCCGGAGCCCACGGAGCGGGAGCTCGCCTATTTCACCGACACCTCCATCTGCAGCGGCTGCAAGTCCTGCGAGATGGCCTGCAAGCAGTGGAACCAGATAGAGAGCGAGCCCATCCGCTGGTCCGGGGACAGCTATGACAACACCTTCGACCTCTCGGCCAAGAACTGGCGGCATGTGAAGTTCATCGAGCGCTTCCCGGAGGAGAACCCGGCCAACCGCCCCGCGCCCAAGACCATCGACGGCCTGCTCAAGGAGCAGAAGGCCGGGGAATGGCGCTTCATGAGCGACCAGTGCAAGCATTGCCGCACCTCGCCCTGCCATGAGGCCTGNCCCACCGGGNCCATCATGCGCAACGAGTTCGGCGGCGTCTATTACCAGACGGACATNTGCATGGGCTGTCGCATGTGCATGGCGGCCTGCCCCTTCGGCGTGCCCGANGTGAGCCCCGAGACCGGGCACTCCATGAAGTGCGCCGAATGTTATGACCGCCTGCGCGACGNCCTCACCCCGGCCTGCCAGCTCGCCTGCCCCACCGGGGCCATCGACTTCGGCCCGCGCGAGGCCATGCTGGAAAAGGCGCGGGCGAGGCTTTGCTTCCTGCACGAGCACGGCCATCCCGAGGCGCGGCTCTACGGGGCGGAGGAATTCGCCAACTATTCCGGGCTCGATTCCTTCTACCTNNTCATGGACAAGCCGGAAGTCTACGGCCTTCCGGCCGCGCCCGTGACCCCCACCACCTTCATGCCCGGCGACTATTTGCGCGGCATCGCCACCCTTGTGGTGTGCGCGGCCGCCGTGGCGGCCTGCCTCATGGGGAGCGTGCTATGAACGACATGACCTGGGTCAAGGGCCAGCCTTCGCCCTATGAGCTCCATGACCTCACCCACTTCCCGGACTGGCGCGGCCTCATCGTCAGCGACGCCTATTTCAACAACCTCACTGCAGGCTTCATGATCATTACGGCCCTGACGGCGCTGGGGACGCCTCCGGTGTTCCGGCTGATTTTTCCCTTCGCGCTTATTCTCGCTTTCCTCATCCTCGCCGTGGACCTCGTGCTGCTCGTGGCGGACTTGGGCGACCCGTGGCGCTTTATCCATTCGCTGCGCGTGTTCCGGCCCACCTCGCCGCTTTCCGTGGGGGTGTGGGCGCTTTCGGGCTATGCCGTGTGCCTCTTCCTCTCGCTTGTCACCAACTGGATGCCCCTGCTTTTTGACGTGCCCACCCTCGTGGCCGGGCGCATGCACATGGCGGCGCGCATGTTCCCCACGCTCGCGGCCCTCTGCGCGGCCGTGGTCATCTGCTACAAGGGCGTGGTGTTCAGCTGCACCTCNCAGCCNGGGGTGAAGGACGCGCGCTGGCTCACGGCCTTCATGGTGAGCGATTCGCTGCTCATGGGCTGCGGGCTCTACATGTGCCTCGCGCTCTTCTTCGGCCTGCCCGTGGCCGCCATGTGGCTGCTCGTGCCCTTCCACATCCTCCTCATCATCCGCATGGGCGCTTTCTGGCTGCTCTGGCTCGACGTGGCCCCGCGCGCCCGCAGGATGCACACATCCAACGCANNNATNTTCGTCATGGTCTATATCGTGGGCGGCGTCATCGCCGCAGGCCTCGCCTGCTTCGGCGGCATTGCGGGCATGGTCGTGGCGGCCGCGCTCGTGCTCCTGACNGGNGTCTGCGAGCGNGCCTGGATCATCGGGCTCACAAGGCCCCTNTAGGACGNAACACGGCGGGCCCGGCNNTCCNGTCACGGNCCGCCACCACTCACCNCAGGCCCCGCNCATTTCCCGGGGCNTGCGACAAACCGCGCGTCCCGGCCGGGATGTGGGGGGAACCATGGAACACTACGATTCCAAGACCCTGCGCCATTTCAAGCTGCGNACCGNGGACCTTCTCTCGGACATGCATGACCACAAGGGCTACACCGTCCACAAGGGCTGCCGCAGCTGGGAGAAATTCTACCACGGCCGCTGGGGGCATGACCGTATCTCGCCCTCCACGCACGGCGTCAACTGCACGGGCTCCTGCCGCTGGGACGTATATGTGAAGGACGGCATCGTGGTGTGGGAGGCGCAGGCCACGGATTACCCCACGCCCCACCCCGACTTCCCGGACTATGAGCCGCGCGGCTGCCCGCGCGGGGCCTCGGCCTCGTGGTATGTCTACAGCCCCCTTCGGGTGCGCTATCCCTATATCCGGGGGGCGCTCCTCGAGCTCTGGCGCGCGGCCCTCAAGGAAAAGGGCGACCCCGTGGCCGCCTGGGAGNACATCCAGAACGACCCCGAGCGGCGCGCCGCCTACCAGAAGGCGCGCGGCATGGGCGGCTTCGTGCGCTTCTCNTGGGACGAGGCCATGACCCTCATCGCGGCCTCGCTCGTCTNCACCATCCGCCGCTACGGGCCTGACCGCATCTTCGGCTTCACGCCACTCCCGGCCATGAGCATGGTGAGCTTCGCCTCGGGCGCGCGCTTCTTCTCCATGCTCGGCGCGAGCATGATCAGCTTCTACGACTGGTACTGCGACCTTCCGCCCGCCTCGCCGCAGGTATGGGGCGAGCAGACGGACGTCTGCGAAAGCGCGGACTGGTATAATGCGGGCTATATCATCTCCTGGGGCTCCAACCTGCCGCAGACGCGCACGCCCGACGCCCATTTTTACACCGAGGCCCGCTACCAGGGCACGAAGATTGCCGCCGTCTCGCCGGACTATGCGGACTTCACCAAGTTCGCGGACACCTGGCTCCCCGTCCGCGCGGGCACGGACGGCGCGCTCGCCATGGCCATGACCCATGTCATCCTGCGCGAGTTCTTCATCGAGCGCAAAGTCCCGTATTTTCAGGACTATGTGCGCCGCTTCACCGACCTTCCCTTCCTCCTCGAACTGGAGGAAAAGGACGGGGCTCTTGTGCCCGGGCGCTACCTGCGCGCCTCGGACTTCGGCCATGCGGGCAACAACCCGGAATGGAAGCTCGTGGTCCTCGACACGAAGCGCGGCGGCCCGGCCGTGCCCAATGGCTCCATCGGCTCGCGCTGGGGCGAGAAAGGCACCTGGAACCTCGAGATGCGCGACTGCTATGACGGCAAGGACCTTGCGCCGGCCCTGAGCATGGAGGAACGCGAGGGCGCGGCGTGGGAACTTGTGGACTTCCCGGTCTTTTCCGAAACCACGCCCAGCCTGCGCAAGGGTGCCGTGCCCGTGGTGGAGATGGAAATCGGCGGCGTGAAGAAAAAAGTCACCACCGTCTTTGACATCCTCGCGGCGAGCCTCGCCGTGGACAGGGGCCACGGCGGCGACGTGGCGCGCTCCTACGAGGACGGCGTCTATCCCACGCCCACCTGGCAGGAGGGCGTGACCGGCGTGGCCGCGGCCGACGTCATCAAGGTGGCGCGCGAATTCGCCGACAATGCGGAAAAGACGCGGGGCCGCTCGCTCATCATCATGGGCGCGGGCATCAACCACTGGTACCACAACGACATCAACTACCGCGCCATCCTCAACCTGACGAGCCTTTGCGGCTGCCAGGGCGTTTCCGGCGGCGGCTGGGCCCACTATGTGGGGCAGGAAAAGGTGCGCCCGCAGGCNGGCTGGGCCACGCTCACCACGGCGACAGACTGGTTCCCGGCGCCGCGCAGGAGCCAGGGCACGACCTTCTATTATTTCGCCACNGATTCNTGGCGGCATGAGCTCATCAATATCGCGGCCGCCTGCCCCGAGACCCACAAGGGGGAATTGCCCGANCACCCGGCGGACTGCTTCGCCATCGCCGCGCGCCTNGGCTGGATGCCCTATTATCCGCAATTCCGCCAGAACCCCATCCANGTCTGCGAGGACGCGGCNAGGGCCGGGGCCACCACGGACGAGGCCATCATCGACTANGCNGTCNNNGGCCTCAAGGACGGCAGCATCCAGATGGCCATCGAGGACCCGGATGCCGAGGAAAACGTGCCGCGCTTCATGATGTTCTGGCGCGCCAATCCGCTGGGCTCCAACGTCAAGGGNCACGAGTACTTCCTNCGCTACCTNCTCGGNACGCGCTCCTCCNCCCTTTCGGAAGAGACGGAGCGNAANCCGCAGGAATTCCACGCGGGNNNNGCCATGCAGCAGGGCAAGCTCGACCTCATGGTCACGGCCGAGATACGCATGAACACCTCGGCCCTGTATTCCGACATCGTGCTGCCTTCCGCGCACTGGTACGAATACAACGACCTCTCCACCACGGACCTGCACCCCTTCATCCATCCCTTCACCGAGGCCGTGAACCCGCCGTGGGAGGCGCGCGACAACTGGTCCATGTTCGCGCTGCTGGCGCAGAAGTTCTCCGCGCTCGCGGCCACGCACCTCGGCGTGCGCAAGGACCTCGTGGCCTCGGCGCTCGAGCACGACTCCCCCAACGAGGTGGCGCAGCCGCTCGGCGAGGTGAAGGACTGGACAAAGGGCGAGACCGCGCCCGTGCCCGGCAAGACCATGTTCAACCTCAAGGTGGTGGAGCGCAATTACGCGGACATGTACAAGATGTATTCCGCGCTCGGCCCCAATGTGCAAAAGCCTGATGGCGTGGGCACCAAGGGCGTGAAGTGGTGCTGCGCCACGGAATACGAGATTTTGAAGCGCATCCTCGGCGTGGTGGACGAGCCCGGCATAAGCTACGGCATGCCGCGCATCGAAAGCGGCAAGGCCGCCTGCGACGTGGTGCTCACCCTCTCGCCGGAGTCCAACGGGCGCGTCAGCGTGCGCTCCTGGGGCGGCCTTGAGGAGAAGACCGGGCAGGAACTCGCCGACATGTCCAAGCCCATCGAGGGCATCCACCTCACCTTCCAGGACGTGTCCGCACGGCCGCGCCGGGGCTTCACCGCGCCGGAATGGAGCGGCATCGAGGCCGACGGCCGCACCTATTCGCCCTTCCAGATCAACGTGGAGCGGCTCGTGCCCTTCCGCACGCTGAGCGGCCGCCAGCACTTCTACCTCGACCACGCCTGGATGCGCGCGCTCGGCGAGGCCCTGCCCGCCTACCAGCCGCCGCTCCCGCTCGCGCAGATCGGCGAGACGAGCGGCAAGCTCATCCCGCGCGGGCCCAATGACCTTGTGCTCAACTTCCTCTCCGTGCACAGCAAGTGGTCCATCCACTCCTCCTATTCCGACGTGCACCTCATGCGCGTGCTCTCGCGCGGGGGCGGCGAGGTGTGGATCAACGACGAGGACGCGGCCCAGGCGGGCATAAAGGACAATGACTGGCTCGAGTGCTACAACGCCAACGGCGCTTTTGTGGGCCGGGCCGTGGTCACGCACAGGCTTCCGCGCGGCAAGACCTTCATCCACCATGCACAGGAGCGCCTCATCAACGTGCCCATGTCTTCCGTCACCGGCAACCGGGGCGGCACGCACAACTCCCTCACCCGCGCCCTTGTCAACCCGGCGCAGATGATCGGCGGCTACGGGCAGTTCAGCTACTCCTTCAACTACTACGGGCCCACGGGCTGCCAGCGCGACGAGATGATCGTGGTCCGCAAGGCTGAAAAGGTGGTGTTCGATGAAAATTAAAGCCCAGATGGCGATGGTGATGAACCTCGACAAGTGCCTCGCCTGCCATACCTGCACCATTCCCTGCAAGAACGCCTGGACCACGCCCGCAGGCTCGGAATACATCTGGTTCAACAATGTGGAGACCAAGCCCGGCATCGGCTACCCGAAGCAGTGGGAAAACCAGGAGCGCTACCACGGCGGCTGGGTGGTGAAAAACGGCAAGCCGGAGCTTCGCGCGGGCGGCAAGATGAAGAAGTTCCTGAGCCTCTTCGCCCAGCCGGGCCTCCCGGACATCAAGGACTATTACGAGCCGTGGAACTACAATTACCGCTACCTCACCACGGCCCCGGACTCGAAAGTACAGCCCGCCGTGGGCCCGCGCTCGGCCATCACGGGNGAGCCCATGAAGGTGGAATGGGGCCCCAACTGGGAGGACGACCTCGCCGGGGCCAACGTGACCGGCCTTGAGGACGTGAACTTCAAGGGCATGGAGGCNAAAGCCTACCTNCAGTACAAGAGCGTCTTCATGTTCCANTTGCCGCGCATCTGCGAGCANTGCCTGCACCCGGCCTGCGTGGCCTCGTGCCCCTCGGGCGCGCTCTACAAGCGCGACGAGGACGGCATCGTGCTCGCGGACCAGAGCCGCTGCCGCAGCTGGCGCATGTGCATGAGCGCCTGCCCCTACAAGAAGGTCTATCTCAACTGGAAGACNCACCGCTCGGAAAAGTGCATCTTCTGCTATCCGCGCATCGAGGCGGGCGAGCCCACGCTNTGNGCCCANTCCTGCCCGGGGCGCATCCGCTATGTGGGCGTCATGCTCTACGACGCGGACAAGGTGCGCGNGGCCGCGGCCTGCGAGGACCCGGCAAAGGTCTATGAGGCGCAGCTTTCCGTCTTCGTGGACCCGGANGACCCGGAAATGGANANGCAGGCNCTNGCNGACGGCATCCCCTACCAGTTCGTGGACGCGGCGAAGCGTTCGCCCATCCGCAAGCTCGTGTGCGAGTGGCGGCTCGCGCTGCCCCTGCACCCGGAGTTCCGCACCATGCCGATGGTGTGGTACATCCCTCCCCTGAGCCCGCTCGTCTCGGGCGGCGTGGCGGCAGCGAGCGACCTCGACAACATGCGCATCCCCCTGCGCTATCTCGCCAACCTGCTCGCCGCAGGCGACGAGAAGCCGGTGCGCGAGGCGCTCCACAAGCTCATGGCCATGCGCGCCTTCATCCGCGAGGAGCGCTTTGCNAAAAACGNNGCGGCAGGTGAGACGGGCAACGAGCCCGGAACCGAGGATGACTTCGCGGCCAATGCCTTCGCGGCAGATTCTTTCAAGGCGGACAGGGTGGGCCAGCCGGACGCGGCCGCAAACGCTGCCACAGCCGCTGCCACAAACGCTGCCACGGACGCGCTTGCCGCCGTGGGGCTCACCCCGGCGGACGCGCGCGCCATGTACCGCCTGCTCGCCATTGCCCGCTTCGAGGACCGCTTCGTCGTGCCCACAGTACGCCGGGAGCTCGGCGGCGGCGACCTCCAGNCCTTCAAGGGCTGCGCGGGCTTCCCGGAGGAGGTCTCATGACGGTAAACGAGCGCAAGGNGCTTGTGCGCNTCTCGCGCCTGCTCGATTATCCGGGCGAGGAGTTTTTCGCGGACATCCCCGAGATGCGCGCGGACATCCTCGCCAATCTCGAGGGCCGGGAGGCGGCGGAGCTTGCGGCCTTTCTCGACGCGCTTGAAGCGGCAGGCCCCAAGGCAGCGCAGGAAGCCTATGTGCGCGTTTTCGACCATGACCCGCAGGCGAGCCTCTACCTCGCCTGGCACCGCTACGGCAACGACCGGGGGCAGGGCAGGGCCATGGCCGCGCTCAANGGCCTCTACCGCGCGGCGGGCTTCGAGCCCGTGCCGGGCNTGCTTCCCGACTATTTGCCGCGCGTGCTGGAATTCCTCTCCGTCTGCGAGGACTGGGCGGCGGAGGCANTGCTCGACGGTTTCGGGCCCGAGCTCGCGGAGCTCNAAAAGCGCCTCTTTGCGCTCGACTGCGCGCAGGCCCCGCTGGTGCGNCTGGCGCTTGCGGGCCCCCGGCGCGACTGGCCNGNACGCTTCAAGCCCCGCGCCCACGACCCNACGCGCAGGCCCCTGGCCTCCCCGGAGCCGGAATTTTCCCCGGCGACGCATCCGGCNATGGATTCCGNNNGTGNTACATATAGAGCGATTTNAAAGGAGCATACAATGGACCTCCTGCTTTTCGGCGTCTACCCCTATGTGTGCCTGACNCTCTTCACGGCNGGNCTCATCTTCCGCTATGTGGCCACGCCTGGCGAATGGAACGCGCGCTCGAGCAACCTTTTTGCCAAGAAGTCGCTGGTGGCGGGCTCCTTCCTCTTCCACTACGCCATCATCTTCACCTTNTTCGGCCATGTGGNCGGCCTGCTNCTNCCNGTGGCGCTNTTGCGCATGGTGGACTTCACGGGCCAGGTGCACTTCGAGGTGGCGACATGGTTCGGCAGGCTCCTCGCGCCCTGCGTCTTCGCGGGGGCGGGCATCCTGCTGCTCCGCAGGCTGTGCAGCCGCAANGTNTGGGCGAGCACCGTGCCCATGGACATCGTGGTGCTNCTNTTCATCCTGNTNCAGGCCTGNACNGGCGGCTACCAGGACTNNACGGCGCACGAGGACGTGCTGCCCNTCATCGGCGCGTGGGCGCGCGGCNTCNTCACCTGCCNGCCCGAGCCCTCCCTNATGGCGNNTNTNCCGTGGTTCATGCAGTTGCATGTGGTGAGCGGGCTCGCCATNTTCGCCATGGTCCCCTTCAGCCGCCTCGTCCACTTCATGAGCCTGCCGCTGACGTGGTTCGCCCGGCCCCTTATCCTGTACCGGAGGCGCTATGACCACGCCTGAGAGCACGTTCGGCAGCCGCTTCTGGACGCTCAACGAAAACCTGGCCTCGGCCAACTTCGCCATGGTCATGTCCACGGGCATCGTTTCCGTGGCNCTGCACCTTCTGGGCTTCCCGGAGGGGGCCACGGCCCTCTTCTGGATCAATATCGCCATGTTCGTTGCGCTCTGGCCGCTCTACCTGCTCAAGCTCGTGCGCTTTCCGCGCNGGATNNTNGCCGATTTNTGCGGCCACGCCTCGGGCCCGGGCTTTTTGACCATCGTGGCGGGAACCTGCATCCTCGGCAACCAGTATGCGGTACTCGCGCATGACTATGTGCTCGCGCACGCACTCTTCTGGCTCGGCGTGGTGTGCTGGGTGTTCATCCTCTGGGGCGTGTTCTACGCCATCTTCACCGTGGAGGAAAAGCCGCCGCTCGCCAAGGGCATCAACGGCGCGTGGCTCGTGGCCACCGTGTCGACCCAGTCCATCGTCATCCTCGGCGCGACCATTGCCGACAAGGTGGGCTGGGACCTTGAGATTGCCTTCTTCCTCTTCTGCGCGCTCTTCCTCCTCGGCGTGATGCTCTATATCTTCGTCATCACGGTCATTTTCTTCCGCTTCTGCTTTGCGAAGATGGAGCCCGCCGAGCTCGATCCCACCTACTGGATAAACGCGGGCGCGGTGGCCATCTCCACCCTCGCCGGGGCGACCCTTATCCTCAAGAACGGCGCATGCCCCATGCTCGACCACTTCATGCCCTATATCAAGGGCACGACCCTGCTCACCTGGGCCACGGCGTCGTGGTGGGTGCCCATGCTGCTCATGCTCGGCGTCTGGCGGCATGTGGTGCGCCGCTATCCCTTCACCTATGTGCCCGCCTTCTGGGGCATGGTCTTCCCCATGGGCATGTACACGGCCTGCACGGCGACCTTTTCCGAGGCGCTCCACTTCGGCTGGCTCATGGTCGTGCCGCGCTGGTTCCTCTATGTGGCGCTTATCGCGTGGACGGCCACCTTCGTGGGAATGCTCGTTTCCCGGGCGCGGCTCCTGTTTGTGGGGCCGAGGCAGTCGTAAGCGCCGGACGCACCCCAGCGGGCGCAAGAGAGGGCGAGAGCAACCCACAAAAGTGTGGAGGGTTTGGGCGACAAGACGCGCGGGGTGTGGTCATTGTCTGCCTGCTGTGAGGAACAATTCCCAAGACAGGCAGGCCCGTACGCCCTATGCCCGTAGCCGGTGATGCGGCGGCAGTATCCGTGCACATCCTGGCCGGCATTGACAGACTGCACAAGCAGCAAGAAAAAGCCCCGGCACGCCGTTCTCGGCCGGAGTGCCGGGGCTTCCCTTCATGTGCGGGGTTGCTCAGACTGCGTGCTTACTTGTTTTTCCTGATAAAGTACTTGAATTTTCCGGCGTCACGCAAATAAAAAATCGGCATTGTAGTCCACGCAGGGGCGCCAATAGTCAGGCTGAAGCGCGAAGCCCAGGCTGTCCAGAGATGGGGATGCCTCGTCCGGCAGCACGTAGGAAGGCAGGACTTTTTGCGAACGGTTGTCATACCGGGGGTTGTTCCCCAGATTGGTCTGCGAGATTTTCTCCAACATATCCCGCAGTTCCTGCGGGTCGCGCTTCGGAAGAGCAAAAGGGATGATGTCGTCCTTTTCCTGCAGAAGGTTATCCGGCGACGTCGTTAGCCGGACGTCATTGATGGTATTGTAGATAAGCGTCGGGTAAGCCTTGATGCCGATTTTTTTCCGACCACGAAATCGAGAAGCGCGTTCGTATCCGCGGCTAACTTTTGAAAGGCCGTGTCTTCCTTGCGCACGCCCTTGGCAAACTGGCTGAAGGCTTCGGGCAACGGCTCGATCATGATAAAGCCGGTCCGCGGGATGGTGTAACGCTCAGACCGGTATCTGTCGATGGCGTATTGCACGGTGCCGCCCTTGCCGTTCTTGCCGATGCCGGCCCGGAGGATCTTGATGAGCGAGCTTGTCACGCTCCACGAGTCGCTGACGGTGCTGCCCACCGCGTCGAGGATCTCCGTTTCGGACTTGCCCTCGGAAGGGGCCGCCTTGCCGGCGAGTCCGCCGACGATGATGTTCCGCAAGATGCCCGCCTGCGCGCTCACGGCGGACAGGCACAAGAGACAGACCAGCGCTGTGCAGGCGCGTTTTTTTATCGCTGTTTCCCAAAGCTGTGCCCCCTGCCATACGGCCGGAAGGCGGGCCCGTGTTTGTCAATAATCAGCGAGCCACGGGGCGCTTTGGGCGGCTCGGGCGCCTTCATGGCCGGGTCGAAGCGGGGCTTTTCCACCTCCATCTTCAGGGCCGGCGTTGGGGCGGATCTTTCCGCCGCCGACTTTGGCGCCTGCCCCGCGCCCTGGTCCCCCGAGCAGCCGCCGAGCCCCACTGTCCAGCGCGCGAGGCGGCTCAGGCGGCGGGAGGTCTCCATGTCTGCGGCGGTGAGGATGGCGCCGGAAAGGCTGATGTGCCAGAAAATGTAGAGGACCGTGAGGCCCAGCAGCAGAAGCCGCATGGGCGTGAGCCCCGGGGAGAGTCGGGGCGGGCGCATCACAGGCATCTCTCGGCGTTTGCGGGGCATGGGCTGAGCTTTGCGGAAGGGCCGGGCAGCGAGGGCCCGGGGTTTGCGCCGCCGTCTCACCGGCAGGGGCGGGGCGCGCAGCCCCGGCCGGTGTCATTAACAGCCCTGCCAGCGGCTCACATCATCGACTTGCGTTTTTGCGAAGCCGCGTTTTCCTGCTCCTGCTTCGCCTTTTGCTGCTCGTCGATTTTTGCCTTCACAAGGGAAAGGACCTGCTGGAAGGCCTCGCGAGTCAGGTCCGCGTCGAGCAGCATGGCGGCCGTGAAATCCTTGGTGATGACGGCGCAGTCGCCGTTTTTCTCCCAGCAGTCGGCCTCGGGCGTGCTGGGCTCCACGCGGCCGGCCAGCCGGTTGCTGAAGGTGTTGGCCTTCAAATTCCTGAGTATGGTATTGGCTGAAATGGCGCGCGGGGTCCTCCGCCGGCTCTTCGGGGACCTTGGAGGGCATGGGCGCGCCGTAGCGCTCCATGAACAGGCCCTGCATATCCTTGAGATACACATCAAGACCGCTCACGCCGTGTAAGTCTCAATGGCAAAACACTTCCACTGGCCGTCTTTACTGGCGAAATAGAGATAGAGTTGCGGAACTTCCTGGCTGTAAGTGCGGATGACGCAGAGCAGCAGCTCCCCATAACTGGCAAGCGCCACCAGATTCTTGTCCACCAGATACAGGTCATTGCTCGGGGGGGATGCCGGGCTGCCCGGGCACTGCGGAGTGTGCGGAAAGGAAGCGCTGAAACGGGTCGTTCAGATTGGTGGGGAGGGCCTGCTGGTGCATGCCCGAAGCCTGGCCGTATCGCTCGGGCAGGTTGAACCCCTCCATGGTCACGCCCTTGGCGCGGGCATTCTGCAGGGGCTGCTCCGGGCTTTGGTCAAGGGTGAAGCCGTAGAGGCTGAAGCCCTCGGCCGCCATGGCCGGGCGCAGGGGCAGGAGCAGGGCGCCGAGAAGCGCGAGCAGCAGGACGGTTTTTTTATATCCTTTCCCTCGGGGTGCTGGAGGTGGGGCCGGAGTCCCTATATGGCATTACTGGCTAGCAATATAGGCTAATCGACTAAAATACAAGCATGCTTGGGGGATTTTTGCGTTGACCCTGAACGGGTACGGAGGGGCGTGCGGGATGCGGTGCGAAGAAGGGGCAGGCCGTGGCGGGGAGCGTAATGGCGCGGCGCCGGAACTCTTCGGGCCTTTTCGGGCAGCCCGCGGCGCTCTTGCCAAAATATGGCAATCGACTACACTCCTTGGCAAAAGGGCGGGAGACCCCCGTCATTCCTGGGACGTTCCGGGCGCCCGCATCCGCGCCGCCGTTGGAGGCACAGCATGGCAAGACACGTCGCCGGGGCCAAGCGCATCGCGCTCATCGCCCATGACAACATGAAGGCCGGGCTCATCGACTGGTGCCGCGAGCACAAGGCCGCCCTCGAGGGCCACGAGCTCTGCGGCACGGGCACGACCTCGCGCCTCATCCGGGAGGCCACGGGGCTGCATGTCAAGTCCTTCCTGAGCGGCCCCCTGGGCGGCGACCAGCAGGTGGGCGCGACGCTCGCCGAGGGGCGCCTCGACATGGTCATCTTTTTTTCTGACCCGCTCACCGCGCAACCCCATGACCCGGACGTGAAGGCGCTTTTGCGCATCGCGCAGGTGTATGACGTGCCCATCGCGCTCAACCGCTCCAGCGCGGATTTTTTCGTGACATCGCCGTTTTTCGCCGAGGAATACAGCTACGAGCCACATATCGTGGACGGCCGGCGCCCCTAGGCCCGCGCCTTTTGCATGAAGAGGCCCCCGCCGGGGGCGCGAGGCTGCACTGATGAAAAACTTCGCCGCTTGCGCACTGCTCGCGCTCCTGCTCGCCGCCTGTGCGGAAACGCCGGACGGCACCATCGTGCTCAATGAGGAGACGGTGGAAAATTTCTTTGAAGGCGGGGCGCTCAAGGCCTGGAACCCGCCCTCGGACCTCAACCTCGTCATGGATCAGCCGGTGACGCGGGCCGACATCCCGCCGGTGCCCACGGGTGCGGTGCGCCTCTGCGGTACGCTGGATTCCGCAGGGCGCTATACCACCAGGGCAACCCCGCAGGCCGACTTCCCGGGAGCTTCGCAACGCGGCTCCACCTTCAGCAACAGCGTGTACGGGATGCTCGGCGCTGCCGGCACTGGCGGCAATGCCTGGTTTTATGCGGATATCGACCCGGCTAGCGGGCAGATAACCGACGCCCGGGCCTACCTCTATGGCTTCAATGGCGGCGTCTGCGACCTGCGCGAGAGCGCCGGCGGCTCCTGGGGCGAGGTCGGGCCGGAGGGCTTCCTGCTCACCATTGACGGCTATTGCGCCTTCCCGGCCGAATCCGGCTCCACGGCGGCGTATGCGCTCCTCATCAAGGGGCAGGGCAATGTGCTGGCAGGCACGGCGCCGGTAACGCTGGATGTGAGCTATATCGTTGACAATAACGGCAAATTTAAGACTATCCCGGCCGACCCGCGGGCGTACTGGGAAATTTATGACTACGGCACAGGGCGCGTCCGCGTGGAGCGCTGAGGACTACGCCGCCCCGGCGTCACACATGCGCTGCGGGCGGCAAGGGCTTGGGGGACGCCGCCGCGGGTTGACGGACGCTGTTGTCACGCGCCGGCCGGTCGCCCGGATGCGCGCAGGGTGAGCCAGATACCCGCGAGGATCATAAGGCCGCAGAGCACGAGGCGCAGCGAAATGGCCTCACCCAGCAGGACAAGGCCCAGTACCGCAGTTATGGGCGGCACGGCGAGCTGGCTCGCGGATGCCGCCATGATGCTGAGCCTGGGCTGCACCGCATACCACACCGTATAGCCCAGCGCCGAAGCTCCCGCGCCGGAGGCGATGGCGCAGAGCAGCGCCTGTTCTTCGAGCCCCGTACGGGGGGCGCCCTCGTTCATCAGGGAAAGCAGCAGCACGCCCGCGGCTGGCAGGGAGGCACGCAGGAAGTTCCCCGCCGTGGCGAGCCCCGGGTCGGCCACGGCCCTCCCGGCCATGGTGTAGGCGCCCCACGAGATCCCCGCGAGAGAGATGAGCAGGGCATTCATCAGGGGCGGCGAGCTGAGGCCGGGAACGAGCAGCAGCGCAAGGCCCGCAAACGCGAGCGCGAGTCCCGCAAGTTGCCGACTGCCCGGCCTGAGGCCGCAATGCATGCCCCAGCCGATCATGCTGACCTGGATGGCGGAATTTTGGATCAGCGTGCCCGTTGCCGAGGGCATGTTCACATAGCCGCAGGCGAAACAGAGCATATAGCAGAACAGAAAAATGGCGCAGGGCCAGGAGCTTTGGGCCATGAGCTCCCGCCAGAGGCGCACGGGGCCCACAGGCCGGGCAAAGGCCCAAATGGCGAAGAGCATGGCCGCCCCCGAGAAGCAGCGCACCGCCACAAAACACAGCGGATGCATGCCACAGACCGCCAGGGCGGATCGGCACAGGATGGCATTGAGGGAGAAGCAGAGAAAGCAGAACAGCGTCAGGAGCGCGATGAGAATAGCGCCTCCCGGGCGTGCAAGATACTGCGTCAGCATGGGCAAAGCATCCTCGTGGACTCTCCGTGCTTCAGGCGCCAAGGTTACCGTACGCGACGGCAGCAACGCAAGCCGGCGGGCCATGCTTTCCATTTCCGCAGTCCACCAAAAGAGCCTCCGGCAGCCGCAATTTCCCCCAGGAGGGCATGAGCGAGAAGGCGCATGGCTCTCGCGCGTCGGGGTTGATACGATTCGAGGCGGGGCAGGGCGGTGCGCCGCCGCCATTATTGTGGCGGAACCAGCCGTCGCGTGCCTGTTGGGGCACTGTGCCGGGCGTGGCGCGCCGATGCTTTTGGGAAGGCTTTGTTATACTTTTGAGTTGGTGGTGCGCCTGTGCTGCATCTGTAATGCCGAAATTATCCGTCAAAAACAGCCTTGCTCCAGCCGTTGCGACGAAGGAAGCTACGGATGGAGACAGCAGTTAGCCACCGCGTAGGACAATCTGCGAAACCGCTGTCGCTATCCGTAAGCAGGCAGAGCCTGCTAACGGCTACCGCTTCGGCGCTGGCTGCGTCAGAGAAAAATTTCCTCGGTCGAGTACTTAAGTACACTCCCTTTGGAAATTTTTATCTTCCTTGCTCCAGCCGTTGCGACAAAGGAAGCTACGGATGGAGACAGCAGTTGGTTACCCCGTCAGCCAGTCAACGCAACCGCTGTCGCTATCCGTAAGGCTCGCAGGCTCGCCAACGGCTAGCGCGCCAGTGCCGAAAAATCTTATTTTTAGGATTCTTCCGGCACCAGCACCCGTCTTCCGCTGCGCTCCAGACGGATCTAAGGAAGATTCGTCAACCGCTCAGTATAACAAAACTTTCGGGGAAGCGTGGACCGGTAGGCGGCCATGCGGGGGGACGTCCCGGAACTTCAGAGCGGCAGTTCCACCGTTTTGTTGAATGCCGCGGGCAGAAAGCCGCCGTGCCCCTTATCATCCCGGAAGTTCCGGCCGATACGGTCTTTTGCACCTGCGCCCTGCGCCGCTCCACAGAGCGCCTGTTCCTTTGACGGGGGGCGGCGCGCAGGATATAAGGGGCCAAGAAATGTCTTGGCTTAATAAGGCAGGGGGAGCATGGAAAGCGTTTGGGGCAAAGGCGGCCGCAAAAACGGAAAAAGCCCCCGCGAGGCTTCCCGCAGGGGCTTGAAAAGCTGGTGGGCCATCAGGGACTCGAACCCCGAACCAACTGATTAAGAGTCAGCTGCTCTACCAATTGAGCTAATGACCCGAACGAAAAACAGCCTATGCGGCTGCCGCGGACTTGTCAAATGTTTTTTTCGCCCCTCTGAAAAAAGCAGTTTCCGCCGGCAGCAGACGGCTTTTTGGGCTATGCCGCACATATTTTTCCTTGCGCTCTTCCTCTCCTGCTGGAGCCTTCTCGCGTGGGCGCCGTGCGCGTGCGCTACCGACGTGGCCCCGACCCTCGAATTTGCGAGTAAGGGCGACGGCGTGGTGGCGGCCATGCGCTACCGCATCCCCGAGGGCTATCACGCCTACGCGCACGAGGCCGCGGAGACCGGGCGCCCGACGAATCTTGCCGTAACGCTGGAAGGCAAGGGCGCCATGCCGGTGCTCTACCCGTCAGGCTCGCTCCAGCGCGACCAGTTCGACCCGGACAGCACGGTCTCCACCTATGAGGGGGACGTAGTCGTGGCGGTGCTCCTGCCGGAGGAGGCCCGGGGGCGCATGTATGCGGCCGAGCTCACCATGCTCCTCTGCTCCGACAGGCATTGCCTGCCCGTGAGCCAGAGCCTCAGCGGCACGGTGCCCGAACTGTTGCCCGACTTTTCCGGGCGCGACTGGCGCGAGGCCGTTGTGTCCCTGCTGGAGAAGGCGGGGCTCCCGCAGGCTTCGCGCGGTGGTGTGCCCGTGGACGTGCTCGT
The DNA here is from genome assembly GCF_014803725.1 of Desulfovibrio sp. GTDB lineage: Bacteria > Desulfobacterota > Desulfovibrionia > Desulfovibrionales > Desulfovibrionaceae > Desulfovibrio. Next base: position 112,609 of record NZ_JAAVBE010000019.1, on the reverse strand, counting down.
GGAAGAAGAGGGCGCGGCGCCGCCCCCGCGCACGTCAGCCTCCGCCGCCGATGCGGAGCCGCAGGAAGCTGCCGCCGGGGAGGAGGCTTCGCTGTTGCCCACGGACGGCGCCGCCCTGCCCCCACCCGAGGATTTCGACCTCAAGCTCACGCCGCGCTACGCCGACGCCGCGCTCGAGATTTTCGGCCTCGGCAAGGCGCTCTTTCTCGGGTTGCTCGCCGGGCTCATCCTCAATGCCATGCCCTGCGTACTGCCCGTGCTGACCTTCAAGATCAGCGGGCTTTTGCTCATGGGCGGCGGCACCGGGGCGAACCTGCGCCAGTTCCGCGAGCACAATCTCTGCTTTGCCGCGGGCATACTCACGCTCTTTACCGGCCTCGCCCTGCTGCTGGGCCTTGCGGACCTCATGTGGGGCCAGCTCTACCAGAACCAGGCCATCCTTTTGGTCATGCTGCTCCTCGTGTTTCTCATGGGGCTCTCCATGCTCGGCGTGTTCTCGCTGCCGAGCTTTGACCTCAAGCCCGGGGCGGCCGTGCACAATCCGCGGCTTCAGGCCTATCTCACGGGGCTTGTCTCCACCTTTCTCGCCACGCCGTGCAGCGGTCCGCTGCTCGGCGGCGTGCTCGGCTGGGCCTTCACGCAGCCGCTCTTCGTGCTGGTGGTGGTGTTCTGGTCAGTGGGGCTCGGCATGGCGCTGCCCTATCTCGTGTTCAGCATCTGGCCGGCGCTCGCGCGCATCCTGCCGCGGCCCGGGCCGTGGATGCACGTTTTCGAGCACCTGGTCGGCTTTTTGCTGCTCGCCACGGCGCTCTACCTGCTCTCCATCCTGCCGGTGGAAAAGCACATGCAGGTGCTGAGCGTCCTTTTGGTGGTGGCGCTCTGCGCGTGGCTGTGGGGGCGCTACTGCTCGCTGTCGGCGCCCCCCATGCGCCGCCGCATCCTGGGCGTGGCGGGCTGCGTGCTCCTTGGTCTCGCTGTCGTCTGGGTGCTTCGGCCGGTGACGCCGCTGCCGCAGTGGCGCGACTTTTCGCCGGAATATTTCACCGCCAATCTTGGCAAGAAGCCGCTGCTGCTGGAATTCACCGCGGACTGGTGCCCGAACTGCAAATTCCTCGAGGCCACGGTGCTCACCGGCGAGCGCCTGCGCGAGTGGCAGGCGAGGCACGGCATGGAGCTCGTGCGCGTTGACCTGACGCGCCCCAACGCCTATGCCGTGCGCCTTTTGGAAATGCTCGGCAGCAAGAGCATCCCGCTCACGGCGCTCTTCCCGGCCGGGGAGATGGCGGAAAAGCCGCTGGTATTGCGCGATCTGTATACTGCGGAAGACCTGGGGCGCGCGCTTCACCAGACCTTCCCCGAGCGCCTTCCCGCGCCAGGCGAGCCCCTGTTCTGAAGCGTTTTTTTCATAAGGCCCCTAGGGAACTTTACGCTTGGGACGATAAGGCTTAGTGTGACCAAGCATGTGCGGCGCGGCCGGCGGCAGCCTCCTGCCGCGCAGGACACCAGTGAGACGAGGGAGCGGATATGGATCCAACTCTGAAAAAGCAGGATGACGAGCTCCTGCAACTGGTGACGTTCAGCATCGGCGACGAGGAATTCGGCGTGAACATCCTCAAGGTGCAGGAGATCATCCGCACCATGGAAATCACCAAGGTTCCCCGTGCGCCGGAATTTGTGGAAGGCGTCATCAACCTGCGGGGGAAGGTGATCCCGATCATCGACCTGAGGCGCCGTTTCGGTCTTGCGCCCAAGGCGCACGACAAGAACACGCGCATCATCGTGATCGAGATCAACAATATCATTGTGGGCTTCGTGGTGGACGCCGTCTCGGAGGTGCTCCGCATCCCGGCGAGCACGGTGGAACCGCCGCCGCCCGTGGTGGCCGGTGTCGAGTCCGACTATATCAGCGGCGTGGGCCAGCTCCAGGACAGGCTGCTCATCATGCTCGACCTCGACAAGCTGCTTTCCAGCGAAGATGTGGAAATGCTGAGCGCCATGTAGCGCCGGCGCGCACTCCGCAACAGTTCCTGCCGTCCGTGGCCCGGGGCGCCCTTCTGGCGCTCCGGGAGCGGGCGGGAAATCCTCCTTTTCAAGATCGGGCGCAGTTTGCCCCTCCCACCGGCGGCACGGCCAGCGCGGGTTTTCGTTGCTGTCGCCCGGCGCTTGCGGTGCCGGCGTGGCCGGGCTATGCTTCGGGCGCCGGTGGGCGGTGTGCGTCCCGTTTCCGGCCAGCCTGTCCCAAGCGGAGGTCCTGAGCGCGCATGCCCCCCCCAAGCCTGCCCGGTGTGCTGCTCCTGTGCGAGAGCGAGGCTCTCGGCGCGCTGGACAAGCGCGCCCTCAGGGAGGCCGGGGCCTCGGAGGTGCGGGTCATGACTTCCGGGGTGGCGGCGGCGCGCATGCTGGCGGGCATCACGCCCGACAAATCGGGCTTTTCCCCCGAGATCATCGTCTGCACGCAGAAGCTGGAAGACATGGATGGCGAACAGTTCTGCGCCATCCTGCGTCTGCACCCGCGCCTTCTCGCCATGCCCGTGCTGCTCATCCTGCCCAACGACAGCGAGGCCGAGCAGCTCAAGACCCTGGGCAGCGGCGCCAGCGCCCTGCTCGGGCGGCCCTATTCGGTGCCCGCGCTCCAGCAAAAGCTCACCGCGCTCCTGGCCGAGCGCCCCAGACTCGACCAGCTCCGCCTCGCGGCGCAGCATACGGATACGAGCGCCTTTGACGCGGCGCTCACCACCTACGGCGTGCTGCTCAGGCCCGAGCGCCAGCCGGAAGATTATTTTCGCGTGGGCATGCGCTGCCTAGGGGAGAACCGCTGGAACCACGCCATCAGCGCTTTCCAGCGCGCCCTGCGCAGCGCGCAGATCAAGGGCGAGGCCGAGCTCGGCATGGCGGCGGCCTGGAAGGGCAAGGGCGACATGCCCCGCTTCCACGCGTGGCTGGCGCGGGCGGCCGAGACCTTCGTGCGCGCGCGCCGCTGGCACCGCGCCCGCACCGCGTATGCGCGGCTGTTGCAGGATGACCCCGCCGCGAGGAGCCCCTTCCTTGCGGAGGCGCATCGCCTTATCCGTGAAAACGCCTATGACGAGGCGGCAGAAGCCCTGGCCCAGAGCCTCGAGGTGACGCCGCAGGCGCAGGACAGGTTCGCCCGCATCTGCCTCACTGCGCAAAGTCCCGAAGCCATGCTGGCCGCGCTGGAGGCCGGGCTTGGCAAGGCCATGGGCGAGAGCGCGGGCGACGCCCTGAGCCAGGACATCCGCGAAAGCCTCAACGCCTTCGCCAAGGAACGCGAGGAGCGCCAGCGCCAGGTGGCGGCGGAACGCCAAAGGCAGCTCAGCCGGGTCATGGCCGCCCGACGCGGCGCCAGTGCGGAAGGGGATGGCGGAGCGGTGGAAGGCGCGGAAGCTGAAGCGGCGGTCGGGCAGGACGCCGGCGCCGAAGCAGAAACTCAGGCCGCGGCCTCACGCCGGGAGCGGCCGGGCGCAAGTGCAATGCCCGGAAAGGTCGCGCCCGCCGCCGGGGAAATGGATGCAGATCAGGGTGCGGAAGAGGACGAAAGCGCGAAAACGCCGCCTGCTCCTGCGCTCAAGCCCCTCACCGAAGCCGACGCCACCACCAGCCTTTTCTCCGGCGTCCCCATGCTGAACGAGCTCATTGCCGTCATCAAGCTCACCTGGAAGCTCATGCGCCGCACGCGCTAGCGGAAAGCGCCCCGCCGCTCCACCTACGAAAGCCCGAGCAAACGCGGCAGGAAGGTGGAAAGCCCCGGGAAGAGCACGATGACGATAAGCGCCAAAAGCGCCGCGCCGATGAGCGGGAGCGCCGCCTTGCTGATCTGCTCCATGGTCAGGCCGCTGATATTCGCCCCCACATAGAGGTTGACGGCCACCGGCGGCGTGACCTGCCCGACGGCGAGGTTCACCGTCATCATGATGCCGAACCAGATGGGGTCCCACCCGAAATGGGCCATGATGGGGAGCATGAAGGGCAAAAAGACATAATAGATGGAGATGGCGTCCAGCAGCATGCCCGCGAGCAGCAGGATGATGTTGATCATCAAAAGCACGATCCACGGGTCGCTGGAGACGGAAAGCAGCAGGGCCGAGCCGCGCTCCACCAAGCCTACCGTGGACGCCACCCACGAATAGAGCCCCGCGCACGTCACCACGATCATCACCACCGCCGTGGCCTGCATGCTGGCGGAAAAGATCTCGAACAGTATCTTCACGCTGTTGATGGTGCGATAGATGAAGATACCCACGAACAGCCCCCAGAACACGGCCACGGCCGCGGCCTCGGTGGGGGTGAAGATGCCGCCGTAGATGCCGCCCAGGATGACCGCCGGGGTGAGCACGCCCCAGAAGGCCTCCCGAAAGGCCTTGCCCACCGGCTTGGTGCCGCGCTTGCCGCGATAGCCCTTCCTGCGGGAGATGAGGTACACCGCGCCCATGATGCACAGGGCCACGATGAGGCCGGGCACGAAACCGGCGGCAAAGAGCGCGGGAACGGACACGTTGGCGATGCCGCCGTAGACGATGAAGGCGATGCTCGGCGGGATGACGATGGCGAGGCCCGAGGTTACGGAGACCGTTGCGGCCGCGAAGTCGCGGTCATAGCCCACGCGCGTCATGCCCGGGATGAGGATGAGCCCGAGCGCCGCCACCGTGGCCGGCCCGGAGCCGCTGACCGCGCCCCAGAAGGTGGCGACCGCCACGGTGGCGATGGCGAGGCCGCCCGTCATGGTGCCCGTGAGCGATTCCATGAGGGTGACGATGCGCGAGGCGATGCCCGCGCGCTCCATGATATAGCCCGCGAGGATGAAGAAGGGGATGGCGAGCAGCGGAAACTTGGCGATGCCCGCGAAAAAGTTGTAGGAAAGCATGTTCAGGCCCATGTCCCACTTCCAGACGACCACCAGCGCCGCCACGCCCAGCGAGAGCGCGATGGGCACGCGCAGGATGAGCGGCACGAGGAAGAGCGTCAAAAGCCAGAAGGCGGGGTCCTGAAAAAGCGTACTTTCCATGGCAGGTTTTGGGGCGCGCTGCGGCGCTGGCCGTAACGCGGGCGCGGGGCTTCGGCCGCGCCGTCGCTAAAAGTTGCCCGTGCGCAGGTCAAGCCAGGAGCGCTGGCACATGCGCACGATGATGAGCAGGGAAAACAGCGGCGTCGCAATGGTATACCACCACACGGGCACGCCGAGCGATTCGGAAATGGAGTCAAGCTCGTACTCGTCGAGGACTTCAAGCGTGCCCGTCCAGCAGAGCGCGCCGAAAAAGAGCACGCACAGGGCGCAGCCGAACCAGTAGCATGCCTTGCGCGCCGGCTTGGGCAGCGCCTCGTACACGATATTCATGCCAAGGTGCGTCCCCTGGCGGAAGGCGCGCGCCGTGCCGAGCAACACCACCCAGACAAAGAAATTCACCGTCAGCTCCTCGCTCCAGGCAAAGGAAAACGAGGTGCAGTAGCGCACGATGACATTGATGAAGGCCACCGTGGCCATGATGGCGAGCAGGATGGAGCCCAGCACTTCCTCGAAATGCTCGTTCAGGTAGTGGAGCGGGTGGCGCATGGCCTACCTCCCTGCGCCCCCGGACGCCGGGGCGGATGTCTGCGCGGGCGCCTGCGGGGAGCCGATGTCCTCATCGTTGATGACGACAAACACGATGGCCGAGCCGAGAATGATGAGCGCAAAAAGAAGCAGCATCTTGGGAATGGGGCGCATGGTTCGTTCCTCTCTCCATGCCCCGCGGCCGCCCCGCGAGGTGCGCGGGGGGCCGCAGGGCGCAAACGTCGCGCCGGGCTACTTGACGGCGGCCATGTCGCTTTCGGCCGCCTTCACGAGGTCGGGCCCGATCTTGGCCGTCCAGTCGTCACGCACCTTCTGCGTGGCCTTGTGAAAGGCCTGGATCTGCTCGGGCGTGAGGCGGGTGACGGTCATGCCGTTTTCCTTCATGGTGGCGTAGGGGTCGGCCGCTTCGGGCAGCTCGCCGATGCTCTTCAGGTAGGCGGCGGAAGCGCCGTCATCCATGCCGAGGCGCGAAAGGGCCTTGCCGTACTTTTCCGCTTCGGCCGCGCATTCCACGAGCAGCTTCTGGTCCTCGGGGCTGAAGCTCTTCCACACCTGCGGGTTCACGCCCATGAGCAGGGGGTCGATCATGTAGTGCCAGTCGCTGTGGTGCTTGTGGAAATCCCAGATCTTGAGCGGGATGTTGATGCCGTTGGTCGGGTTTTCCTGGCCGTCCACCACGCCCTGCTGGAAGCCGGTGGTGGCCTCGCTCCAGTTCATGTTCACCGGGTTGGCGCCCAGCTCACGGAAGGTCTCGATGAAGATGGGGCTGCCCACCACGCGGATCTTGAGGCCCTTCATGTCCTCGGGCGAGGCGATGGGGCCCTTGCTGGTGGTGAGCTCGCGGAAGCCGTTCTCGGCCCAGCCGATGATCTTCACGCCCTTGTCCTCGATGGCGTCCACCATCATCTTGCCGGACTTTCCGGCCTCGATGGCGTCCATGGCCTTGTAGCGGTCGGGCTGGGCGGCGATGAAGAAGGGCAGCGCGGGGAGGTTGAGTTCCTTGATCTGCGGCGACCAGTTGATGGTCGAGGCCAGGGCGAAGTCGATGGCGCCGTTGCGCAGCATGAGGAATTCCGAGGTCTGCTTGCCGGAGAGCAGCTGGCTCGAGGGATAGACCTTGATATTGATGCGCCCGTCGGAGCGCTTGCGCACGAGGTCCGCGAAATAGGTGGCCGTCTTGCCCCAGCCGGAGGTGGCGCCGGGCACCACGCTCAGCTTGTATTCGCCCTTGTATGGTTCCGCCTTGGCAGCCGAAAGCGGCGCGGCCATGAGGCACGCGCAGGCCACCAGGGCGAGAAAGAGTTTTCCGCGTTTCATAAGACCTCCTCGGGTGTTTGCGCCCGGGCCTCTTCCGCATGCGGCCCGGGCAAGTGCCCTACAGGGCGGGCAGAAGAAGCATCAGGAGCGGCAGCACGGCCACCAGCCCCAGTGTGCTGAAGATCCAGCAGGCATTGGCAAGGTCCACGTCAAGGTGGAAGAGGGTCGGCGGCACGAGCGCGGTCATGGCCACGGGCATGGCCGAGAGGATGGCCACCACCCTGAGCGGCAGCCCGCCCTCCATGCTGCCGAAACCGAGCGCCGCCGCGAGGCTGATGATGACCACCGGCACGGCCGCGAACTTGATGGCGCAGACGGCGAGGCTCGGCGCGAGATAGCACGAGAGCCGCGACAGGCGCAGGCTCAGGCCGATGGCGAAGAGAAAGAGCGTGGTCGCCACGATCATGGCGCCCGAGGCGAGCGGCCCGCAAAAGTCCGGCCTGGGCGCGCCCGCGAGATTGAGCACGAAGCCTGTGCCGAGCGCGCAGACGATGACACAGAGGATGGGGTCGAGCCTGAAGGCGCGGAAGGAGAGCTTCGTTTGCGTATTTTCCGGGCTGTACCAGCGCGCGATGGGGAAGGAGACGCTGAAATAGTAGAGCTCTTCGCAGAGGCGGTAGAGCGCCACCAGCGCGATGGAGTTTTCCCCCAGAAAGAGCAGGCTCGTGAGGCCGCCCACGGCGCCGATATTGGTGAAGGTGCCGCAGCAGTAGAGGCTGCCGGTCTGCGGGCGGTCGAGATGGAGTTTTTTCGCGGCCACAAGGGCGATGGCCCCGCCGAGCACCCAAGCGGCGAGCCCGAGGATGGGGAGGGCGATGAGGCGGGGCTCGGGCTTGGGCAGCCCCCAGAGCGAGAGCATGGCCGAAAGCGGGATGAGCACGAAGACGGCGAGCACCTGCATCTTCTTGCGGGCCTCCTCCATGCGGGCGACGCCCCAAGGGAGCTTCCCGGCCTCGACGGCATGGCGCGAGGCATAGCCCGCTGCCAGGCTGGCGAAGATGATGCCGAGAGTGAGGAGGAGACGTTCCATATTTCTCCCCGGTGACGGCCGGTGCTCCGGCGCCGCCTGCGGGGCACCGAAAAGGCGCGCCCGGCGCTTGCGATGCGGAAAGGGAACACATAGCCCCGGCCGCCGCTTTTGTCAAAAAAACCGCGCGCGTTGCCGGGGCATTTTCGGCTCAACTCCCCTTCGCGCCCTCGTGCAAGGTGGCGGAGATTTTTTCCAGCAGGCGGATGACCGTTTCCTCCTCTTCAGGCGTCATGCCCCGGCAGGCGCGGGCCACGGTTTTTCGGATGGCGCCGTCCAGCAGCGGCCGCAGCTCTTCGGCTTTTTGCGTCAGGAACACGCCCTTGGTGCAGCCATTGAGGGGCGCGCGGCGCACGAGGCCCTGCTTTTCCAGATAGTCGAGCGAGCGGCTGATGGCGGCGCCATCCTTGCCCGTTTCGCGCGCGAGGCCGTTCTGGCTTATGCCCGGCTTGCGGCTGACCGCCTGGAGCACGGAAAACTGCGGATGCGTGAGGGCAAGCCCGGCGGCGCGCAATTCCGCGTGCAAGGTCTCGGTGAGCGCGGCAAAGGCCCGGTGCAGGTGGTAACCCAGGGCGTTTTTTTCGTCATCGGCCTTGCGCATTGACACGCCTCCTGAAGTATTGATATATCAATAGTCACGTTCCGGCGCGCGGCAAATACCCGGAACCGGAGGAAAACATGAAGATCATCGCCCTGGAAGAGCATATCGTTTCCAAGCCCATTTCAAAAGCCACCGCCAAGGCGGTGGCGGACGCCTATCCCTACGCCGAGACTTTCCTGCACCCGGCGGCCGCCGACATGCCGGACGTGGCGCAGCTTTTCAGCCTGGGCGAGCAGCGCGTCGCCATACTGGACAAGGCCGGCATCGACATGGAGGTGGTCTCCTACACCAACGCCTCGCAATGGCTCACCGGGGCCGAGGCCGCCACGCTTACCACGCTGGCCAACGATGCCATGGCCGCGGCCATCAAGCCTTGGCCCAAGAGGTTCCGCGCCTTTGCCACTCTCCCCTGGGCAAGCCCGCAGGAGGCTGTGGCGGAGCTGAAACGTTGCGTTTCCGAGCTCGGTTTTGTGGGCGCGCTCATTTCCGGGCGCCCGGGCACGGGGTCGCTCTTTCTGGACGACCCGCGCTTCGAACCCGTGTGGCAGTGCTTTTGCGAGCTTGATGTGCCGCTCTACGTCCATCCCAACTTCACCTGCAAGGAGGTGTGCGCCGCCTATTACAGCGGCCTCGGCGACCAGGTGGACACCATCGTCAGCGCCTATGGCTGGGGCTGGCATGTGGAAGCCGGCGTGCAGGTGCTGCGCATGATCCTGCGCGGCGTGTTCGAGCGCTTCCCGGGGCTCAAGATCATCTCCGGCCATTGGGGCGAAGTGCTGCCCTATTACCTCACCCGGCTCGACCAGATGCTCTCCCCGGCGGTGACGGGCCTTCCGCAAACGATTTCCACGTATTACAAAGATCATGTCTGGATCACGCCCAGCGGGGTCTGGGATTATAACTGCCTGGAATATTGCCTGAAAAAGGTGGGCATCGGCCACCTGCTCTATTCCACGGATTTTCCCTACCTGCCAGAGAAGGGCGCCCGCGCCTTCCTGGAGGACGCCCCCCTCACGGAGGAGGAAAAGACCATGTTCGGCAGCGCCAATGCGGAGAAACTGCTGCATATCAACTGAGGTGGGAAAAGCTCCCCCCCGAGACTTAAGCTGGAGCATATCATGGCAGTCCTGAAAAGCCGCGGCATGAAGATCCTGAAGATAGTTCATCTTCTGGGCGTCGCCTGCTGGCTCGGCGGCGCGGTCTCCATGATCATGCTCAACCTCTCCAGCGTGGGGGCCGACCGCGAGGGGATGCTCTACGGCATCAATTTTTCCAGTCATGTGCTGGATATGTGGGTGGTCATCACCCTTGGCCTCGGGACTTGCGTGCTCACGGGCCTCATCTACGGCCTGCTGACGCCGTGGGACTTCTTCCGCCTGCGCTGGGTGGCGGTGAAATGGGCCGTCACCGCATTCTGTTTCGCCAGCGGCTGGCTGTTCCTCGGGCGCTGGGAAGCCGCCCTGCTCGCCATGAGCGAGGCGGCCGGCAATGGCGCCCTCCAGGAGGCGGCCTACCGGCAGGTCCGCGCGCTCCACCTCGCCGGCTCGCTTGTGCAGGTGGCCCTGCTCATCTTCCTTGTGGCCGTCTCTGTCATTCGGCCCTGGAAGCGGCGCTGACCGCTCCCCGGGGCGCGTCCTTTTTCTCTCCTCCTGTTTTTTCTGCACCGCCCCCGAAAGGGCGGTCATTTTTCTGGTCATGCGCCCTTTTTTGCGATAGGTGGAAAGGAAAGGGGCACGACAAGCCCGCACCGTTTTTGTTTCCCACCAAATCGAGCCGCAAGGAGGGCCCATGAATTCACGCAAGTACATCTTGGCTTTGGATCAGGGTACAAGCAGCTCCCGCGCCTTGGTTTTCGACAAGGGGGGCAATATCTGCTCCACGGCGCAGCGGGAATTTCCGCAGATCTTCCCGCGCTCGGGCTGGGTGGAGCATGACCCGCACCAGATATGGGCCTCGCAGGCCTCGGTGGTGGCCGAGGCCATCTCGACCATTGGCATCAACGGCCATGACATCGCGGGCATCGGCATCACCAACCAGCGCGAGACCACCATCGTCTGGGACAAGGAGACCGAGGAACCGGTCTACAACGCCATCGTCTGGCAGGACCGCCGCACCGCCGACTATTGCGACCACCTGCGCGAAGAGGGCAAGGTGGACTTCATCCGCGACAAGACCGGCCTCATCCTCGACGCCTATTTCAGCGCCACCAAGGTGAAATGGATCCTCGACAACGTGCCCGGCGCNCGCCGNCGCGCCGANGANGGCAANCTGCTCTTCGGCACNGTGGANTCCTGGCTCGTGTGGCGGCTCACCCGCGGCGAAGTGCATGTGACCGACGTGAGCAACGCCTCGCGCACCATGCTCTACAANATCCACACNCTNGACTGGGACCAGGAGCTGCTCGACCTCTTCGACATCCCNCGCTCCATGATGCCNGACGTGCGCTCNAGCAGCGAGGTCTACGGCCACACCACCACCACGCTCTTCGCGCACAAGCTGCCCATCTCGGGCATGGCNGGCGACCAGCAGGCCGCNCTCTTCGGNCAGATGTGCATCGAGCCCGGCTCNGTGAAAAACACCTACGGCACGGGCTGCTTNNTGCTCATGAACAGCGGCGACAAGCCCATCCGNTCCGAAAACGACCTGCTCACCACCATCGCCTGGAAGATCGGCGACAAGGTCACCTACGCNCTCGANGGCTCCATCTTCGTGGGCGGNTCGGTGGTNCAGTGGCTGCGCGACGGCCTCAAGTGCATCCGCAGTTCCGAGGAGGTGGAGGAACTGGCNGCCTCNGTGCCGGATACGGACGGCGTGTATTTCGTGCCGGCNCTNACNGGCCTCGGCGCCCCCTGGTGGGANCAGTANGCCCGCGGCTNCATCTCGGGCATCACCCGCGGCACCACCNNGGCGCANATCGCCNGNGCNGCGCTCGAGGGCATCGCCTTCCAGACCTATGACATCGTGCGCGCCATGGAGCGCGATTCNGGCCTCNCCCTCGCCAACCTCAAGGTGGANGGCGGCGCNTCGCGCAACAACCTNCTCATGCAGTTCCAGAGCGANATCCTCGCCTGCGAGGTGCTGCGCCCGCGCATCACCGAGACCACGGCNCTNGGCGCNGCCTACCTGGCCGGCCTCGCCGTGGGCTTCTGGGAGAGCATNGGCGAGATCCAGTCNCAGTGGCAGGTGGAGCGCGCCTTCTCGCCCTTTGGCGACACNGCNCGCGTGGCCNAGCAGATCGAGGGCTGGCACAAGGCCGTGGAAGCNGTCATCTGCCAGTATCCCAAGTAGGCGGNCGACNGCTTTTTTGCAACNCNCATCGGCGCNNGGCGGCCGCCCCNTTGGGCCGCCGCGCCGGGAAGACACCAGGCACATATCCGACGCGAAAACAAGGAGCGCGCTATGGAAACCAGCCTGTTCGTGAAATGCATTTTCGAGCTTCTCGGCACCTTNGTCATGATCCTTCTGGGCTGCGGNGTGGTGGCCTGCTGTAATCTCCAGGGCTCCAANGGNCAGGGNGGCGGCTGGGTGGTCATCACCCTNGCGTGGGGNCTCGCGGTCATGTGCGGCGTGCTCATCGCCGGGCCCTATTCCGGGGCGCACCTCAACCCGGCGGTCAGCATCGGCCTTGCCGCGGCCGGCAAGTTCCCGTGGGGCTTTGTCATCCCCTTCATCATCGCCCAGATGCTCGGGGCCTTNCTCGGGGCCGTGGCCGTCTATGTGTTNTACAAGGANCACTTNGACGCCACNGATGANNAGCCCACCAAGCTCGGCGTCTTCTCCACNATCCCGGCCATCCGCAANTACNGGCGCAACCTNGTCTGCGANGTGCTNGGCACCTTCGTGCTCGTGCTCGTCATCCTCTACATGAGCGAGACCGGCAACACCGCCGAGGTCGGCCTCGGCAGCATCGGGGCCATCCCCGTGGCGCTNCTCGTGGTGGTCATCGGCATGTCGCTCGGCGGCACCACGGGCTATGCCATCAATCCCGCGCGCGACATGGGCCCGCGCCTCGCGCATGCGGCGCTGCCCATCAAGGACAAGGGCAGCAATGACTGGGAATACAGCTGGATCCCCATCCTCGGCCCCATNCTCGGCGCCGTGACCGCGGCCATCGTCTTTGCTGTGGTGAAAAGCATGATGTAAGNCCGCNCNNNGGCNAGTTAAACGAAAAGGCTGTCCACTCCCNNANGNGNGTGNACAGCCTTTTNGTTTTAACGNATGCCCCNGNCGNCAGGGCNGGGAACGGCTAACGCCTAAATCCCCTGGGCGATCATGGCGTCNGCCACCTTGCGGAAGCCGGCGATGTTGGCGCCCATGACGAGGTTGCCGGGCTCGCCGAATTCCTTGGCGGTGTCGGCGGCGTTCTTGTAGATNTTGTCCATGATGCGGTGCAGCTTTTCGTCCACCGTGGCGAANTCCCAGCTCTGCATGCTGGCGTTCTGCGCCATCTCGAGCTGGCTCGTGGCCACGCCGCCCGCATTGGCGGCCTTGGCCGGGCCGTAGGCGATGCCGGCCTTCACGAAGGCATGCACCGCATCCAGCGTGGAGGGCATGTTGGCGCCTTCGGCCACGCACTTGCAGCCGTTGGCAAGCAGGGTCTCGGCGTCGGCAAGGTTGAGCTCGTTCTGCGTGGCGCAGGGGAAGGCGGCGAAGCAGGGCACGCTCCACACGGCGTTGCGGCCCTTGGGATAGTCGGCGACGGCCGTGTACTTGGCCGAGGGCACGAGCTCCGCATAGCGGGTGAGCGACGCGCGCTCCACTTCCTTCACCTGCTGGAGCACATCCACGCGGATGCCGGAGGGGTCATATATCATGCCGCGCGAATCGGACACGGTGACGGGCTTGGCACCGATCTGCTGGAGCTTCTGGCAGCAGTAGATGGCCACGTTGCCCGCGCCGGAGACCGCGCATTCTTTGCCTTCCAGGGTTTCGTTGCGCGCCTTGAGCATGGCCTGCGCGAAGTAGACCACGCCGTAGCCCGTGGCCTCGGTGCGCGCGAGCGAGCCGCCGAAGAGCAGGTTCTTGCCGGTGAGCACGCCTTCATAACTCTTGGTGAGGCGCTTGAACTGGCCGAAGAGGAAGCCGATCTCGCGGCCGCCCACGCCGATGTCGCCCGCGGGCACGTCGATGGTGGCGCCGATGTGGCGGAAGAGCTCGGTCATGAAGGCCTGGCAGAAGCGCATGACCTCCATCTCGGACTTGCCCTTGGGGTCAAAGTCCGAGCCGCCCTTGCCGCCGCCGATGGCCAGGCCGGTGAGCGAATTCTTGAAGATCTGCTCGAAGCCGAGGAACTTGAGGATGCCGAGATTGACGCTCGGGTGCAGCCTGAGCCCGCCCTTGTAGGGGCCGATGGCCGAATTGTACTGCACGCGGTAGCCGCGGTTCACCTGGATCTGGCCCTTGTCGTCCACCCAGTCCACCCGGAAGGCGATGATGCGCTCGGGCTCGGTGATGCGCTCAAGGATGCGGTATTTCTCGTATTTGTCATTCCTTTCCAGGATGGGCGTCAGGCTCTGCAAAACCTCCTGCACCGCCTGGAGGAAGACCGGCTCGCAGGTGTAGCGTTCCTTCAGGTTGTCCATCACGCGCTGCACATATGTCATTCTCTGCTCCTTTGCTCGGGCGCCTTGGCGCCCGGTTCACAAATCCGGCAAATTTCTTAGCCACATTCCGCGCCGCTGGCAAGCGCGTCCGGCGCGCCTCAAGCTGGCGCCTAAAGCGCCGGCTCCCAGCGCGGGCCGCCAGGCAATGCGCCGTCGCCTTCGCCACCCTTGGGGATCTCCGGCGTGTCGCCCACGCCCGGCGCTTCGGTGGAGAGCAGGTGCGCCGGCACCTCGCCGGGGCCCGGGATGACAAGGGTCTCGGGGTTGAGGCTGTACCACGCGAACCACATGGAATAGACCCCGAAAAACTCCTTCATGGAGGCGCCGCGCATGTTGCCGCCCGTGGCCTTGCCGGTGGCAGGGTCCCAGGTGCTTTTGGTGTTGATGTCCGTGAGGCTGCCGTCCTGCATGACGAACAGGAAGGGCTCGGCCCAGACCTGACGGCTGTAGATGCGCACCACGTCGAGCCTCTTGTCATGCACGGCCAAAAGCGGCGCCGGCCCGAGAAAAAAATTCACCGCGCCCTTTTTTTTCACATAGGCGATGTCCACGGCGAGGAGGAAATGGTCGTACTCCAGGCAGAGCATGGCCGTCTTGCGGTGAAAGCGCCTGTCCAGCCAGCGGGGCTGGTAGGCGAGGGTGTCGTTGTCGTAATAGGTGTCCTTCTTGAGGTAGCTGCCGTAGGGGTCGCGCCCGTAGGGGCGCCTGCCGCGCGGCTTTGCGAGCACGGGGGCGTCGGGATAGACGTGGCTCGCCGCGCCCCATGTGGTCCAGAACACGGGCAAGGTGGGCATGCCGCGCCCGAGGAGCGGCCCCTCGAAGGCCATGCCCATCTCCTGCAGCCAGAGACTGCCGGAATTGCGGTCGGTGAGGATGCTGTTGCCGTCATAGAGAAAGCCGGCCGTGCCGCCTGTGCCGCTGTGGCTCTCCACATCGAAGATGAGGTTCAGGCCCTGCATGGAGGCGTCATAGGCCATGAAGGTGCCCGTGATGGGGCAGTAGGTGACGGCATAGGCATGGTCGTTGATGAGCTCGTTGACCACCTGGTGCCAGACCAGATAGCGCTGCGGGTAGATGCGCGGGCCGTCCGGGAAGATGACCACGAAGGCCGGCTCGTTGTGCGTCATCTTGAGGTCGGCCTCGGCTACTGTATCATAGCGCGGCCGGTAGAGCGAGGTGATGGCCCCGGGCATGGGCACATCGACGAGATAGCGGGTGATGTCGGCGAGTTGCTCGAGGTTCTGGGGGCGCGCCTGCACGGGGGCGCCCCCAAAAAGGAGGAGCAGCAGCGCGGCCGCCCCGGCGAAGAGACCGGCCGGAAGCAAGGGCGGCCGCCGCATCAGCCGGCGCTCCCCCCTTCGGCGCCGGCGTATTCGCTGAAAAGGTATTCCCGAAGCGCCCGGGGCCACGGCCGGGGCTTTTCGCCCAAAAATTCAGCGAGTTTGCTGTTGTCGAGCGCGGAATTGGCCGGCCGTTCCGCGGCCTGCGGCCACTCGCTGCCCGGGATGGGCTCCACCCGGCAGGGGCCTGAGGTGAGGGCGATGGCTTCGCTCGCGAGCTCGCACCAGCTCGCCACGCCGCTGTTGACCGCGTTCCAGATGCCGGTGGCGCGAGCCCGGGCCAGCTTCTCGGTCCAGCGGGCGAGGTCGAGGGTATAGGTGGGCGAGCCGATCTGGTCATGCACCACGCTCACGGCGTCGCGCTTGCGGCAGGCATTGAGGATGACATCCACGAAGTTGGCGCGCCCGGGCCCGAAGAGCCACGCCGTGCGCAGCACGCAGCTCCGCTCCGGGAGCGCGCTCAGCACGGCCTCCTCGCCGGCGAGCTTGGTGCGCCCGTAGACGCTCTTGGGGTGCGGGGTGTCGGTTTCGCGCCAGGGGCCGTCATGGGGGCCCGAAAAGACAAAATCCGTGCTGAAATGGACGAGGTGCCCGTGCCCGAGGGCGGCCAGCGTGCGCGCCAGCGCGTCCGGCAGGGTGCGGTTGGCGATGAGCGCCTCTTCGGGATGCTCCTCGGCGGCGTCCACCCGCGTCCAGCCGAGGGCGTTGAACACCACGTCGGCGCCGGTCTCTTCCAGCAGGCCGCGCAGAAACTCGAGGTCGAGCAGGTTGCCGTCCGTGCGGCTGAAGACGCGCGTTTCCCAGCCCGCGTCCGTGAGGGTGCGCGTCAATGCCTGCCCCACAAGGCCGGTGGCCCCGCCGAGAACCAATGCTTTCGCCATGCCCGACCTCCTGCCGTTCCATGGGCGTTCGCACGCCTGTGTTCCGTATGGCGCGACTCTAGCCCCAAGCCACAGCACGGTCAACATGGCCGGGGCGCCCGCCGCGGCTTGCGGGCGGGGGGCAAGTGACGTACAAAGAATGCGCATGAGAAGGGCGATTCTTCTGGCGGCGTTCGGCGCGGCCACTCCGCAGGGGCGCCAGGCCCTGCACGCCTTTGACGCCATGGTGCGCGAGAGGTTCGCCGGCTGGTCCGTGCGCTGGGCCTTCACCTCGCCGCTCTTGCGCGAGCGCCTTGCCAGGGCGCGCCAGAAAAGCGATTCCGTCCGCAAGGCCCTTATGCGGCTCAGCTTCGAGCGCTATGAGCGTGTGGCCGTGCAGCCCCTGCAGGCCATCGCCGGCGCGGAGCATGAAGAAGTCTGCGCCGCCTGCGCCGAGGCCGTGCAGGATCTGGGCCTTTGCTGCCGTGTGGGCGCGCCGCTTCTGGCGGAGCCAGCCGACGTGGAGGCCGCGGCGCGGGCCTTGGCCACGCATCTCCCCGAAGGGCGCCTCCCCCATGAGGACGTGGTGCTCATGGGGCACGGCGCCCGGCATGCCGGGGGCGCGCGCTATGCGGACCTCGCGGCGGCCATGCGGAAGCTGGACGCCCGCGTCCATGTGGGCACCATGGGCGACGCCATGGCGCTTACGTCCATCCTGCCGAGACTCACGTCGGGCAGGGTGTGGCTCATGCCCCTGCTTTCTGTGGTGGGGCAGCACGCCCTGCGCGACATGGCGGGCGAGGGCGCCGGCTCCTGGCGCTCGCGTATCGAGGGCGCGCAGCACGAGTGCGTGCCCGTGCTCAGGGGCCTTGCGGAATATCCGGGCGTGGCCGGGATCTGGCTGCGCCATCTGGAAACCGCCGCGGCTGAGGCCTGCGGCGAAACCTTGTAGTACTTCAGCAACGAGGTGGAAGATGCGCGGGAAACTTGTGTCCACACTGGTGATGACGCTCATGCTCCTGGGCTGTGCCGCGGGCGGCAGCGGCGGCGGGAGCGAGCAGGCGGCAGCCGCGCCGGAGCAGGTGGCGCTTTCCGGGGGTGCGCCCGGCGGCGGGGTCAATGCCTTCAATCCCTACATGCAGGCGAAACTCCCCAATACGCGCGAGTTCACCAGCGAGGGGCAGCAGATGCTCGGCGCCATGGGCGGCGGCCAGCCCACCATTGAGGGCGAGGCGGCGCACCGCAAAAACTGGCGCGAAGAGATCTATCCCGTGGTCTTCGGCGAGCGCACGGCCCCGCACGAGATTTTGGTGCTGCTCAATTTCGCCAATCCCAAAAGCGCCGAGGTGTGGAAGGCCGTGACCACGGCAAGCCGCTCCCTCTCGCCGAAGGAGTGCAAGATCGCCGTTTTCGCCAACAGCACGGAGAATTACGGCACCGACCTCATGGGCCTCGCCATCTGGATCGCCCATTCCCGGCCCGGGCAGGCGATGCCCTACCTCACCTACGCGCTCGACCGCTGGAACGAGGTCAAGGCGGCGCAGCGCCGCGCGGGCTCCGTGAAGACCTTTAAAAATGAATACGACGCCACGGTGCAGCCCACGGACTATCCCATCCACTACGCCTATCTTTCGCGCGTGAAGCCGCCGGTGCCGGCGCAGGACGAGCTCAAGGTGGCCAAATATTGCTACGATGCGGGCAATGTGAACATGTACCAGACGACCCAGCTCTGCCAGTATTACGGCGTGGGCGAGCTGCCGGCGGTCATCGTGGACGGCAGGGTTCTCGGCAAGGTGTCGGCCGACGCCATTCTCAAGGCCCTGAAATAAGCTCTTGCGGACAATTCCGCCAAAAAAACGGGCGCTCCGGGAGTTCCAGGGCGCCCGTTTTTGCGTGCAGGCTGCGGCCGCTTAGCGCGAGAAAAAGCGCAGCGGCGGCACGGCGGCGATGATTCCGGCGGCCGCGAGTTTTTCATAGAAGAGGTGAAGGCCGCGCAATTCTTCTGCCCCCAGGCTGTAGACAAGCCCTTCGCGGTAGTAGAAGGCGAGGTCCTCGCGGCTCAGCGGGCAGCCGTGCCCCGTGAGGTCGAGGATGACATCCATGTGCGCGAGGCCCCAGTCGCGCCCGCGGCGCAACAGCTCGCCCGGGTCGTCGTGGAAGAGGCCGCGCTCGGCGGCGTCCCGGCTCACCACCCAAAGCCCGAAAATGAAGGGCAGGCCCGTCCAGTCGCGCCAGGCCTCGGCGAGGTCCACGCGGTAGGGATAGTCGGGGTGCTGCCTGAGGCGCAGGGCCTCGTCGCCGATGGCGAGAAAGGCCGTGGGCGGCGACGCCGAGCGCAGGGCCGGGGAGACCTGGCCCGTCCTGTAGGTTACGGGCTGCCGGTAGCGGTCGCGCATGAGCAGGCGCAGAAGGGCCACGGAGGTGTGGCTCTCGCCGCTGATAAGGATCTCATGCCCGCCAAGCTCCTCCACGGGCACGCGCGAGAGCAGGAGCACGCTCATCACCGGCCCGCGCGAGCCGATGGAAAGGTCGTCCACCAGATAGTACCGCTCCGGCCGGCGCGCGTATTCGAAGCAGGAGCAGGAGGACACGTGCAGCTCGCCGCGGCCCATCATATCATTGAGCAGGGCCGGCGGGCCGGCGACAAGCTCATAGTCGTGCGGCAGGATGCCGGCCTCGAGCGGATGGTAGATGGGCAGCACGTTGAGATAGCTGATACGCCCCATGCGCAGCACGGTCTCAGGCATGGGCGGCCGCCTCGCCCACAGGGCGGTAATCCATGGTGCGCTGCACCGGCGTGAAGCCGGCCGCGCGGATGACGGCCTCGATCTCCTTGCGGGTCATGCGGTAGGAAACGCCGGCCGCGGCGACCACATTTTCCTCGATCATCAGCGAGCCGAAATCGTTGGCGCCATAGAAGAGCGCCAGCTGCGCTATCTGCGGCCCCATGGTCACCCAGGAGGCCTGGATATTGGGGATGTTGTCGAGCACGAGGCGCGAGATTGCGAGCAGGCGCAGATATGCCGGCGCGGGCAGGCTCTGGCAGCGGATGCGCGTGTTGGCCGGCTGGAAGGTCCAGGGGATGAAGGCGGTGAAGCCGTGGGTTCTGTCCTGCACGGCGCGCAGGGCGAAGAGGTGGTCGAGCCGGTGGCCCGGCTCCTCCTCATGGCCGAACATCATGGTGGCCGTGGTCTTCATGCCGAGGCCGTGCGCGGCCTCCATGACGGAAAGCCACGCATCGGCCGAGCATTTGTTGGGCGAGACCTGGCGGCGCACGTCATTTTGGAGCACTTCCGCCCCGCCCCCGGGCACGGAGTCGAGCCCCGCTTCCCTGAGCCTGCGCAGGACCTCCACGACGGGAAGACCGAACTTTTCCGACCAGAACCAGATCTCGGGCGGCGAAAACGCGTGGATATGGAGGTTCGGCCAGGTGGCGCGCATCCAGCGCAAAAGATCCTCGTACCATTCCAGCGGAAGATCCGGGTGATGGCCGCCCTGAAGCAGGATCTGCGTGCCGCCGAGGCGCAGGGTCTCCTCGATTTTTTGCGCCATCTCCTCCCGCGTGATGACATAGCCCTCGGGATGCTCCGGCGGGCGGAAAAAGGCGCAGAAGCGGCAGCCGCACACGCAGACATTGGAATAATTGATATTCCTGTCGCCCACATAGGTGACGACAGGCTCGGGATGCAGCCGAAGGCGCATGTCATTGGCGAGGCGCGCCAGGGTGAGCAGGCTCGCGCGGTAATAGAGGGCTTCGGCGTCCGCGCGCTCGAGGCGTTCCCCGGCGGCGGCTTTTCGGGCGGCGCGGGCCACGTCCGCATAGGCGGGCGTGTCGTCATCAAAGGGGCTGTGCGCGGGGGCGAAGTCCATCAGCATGTCTCCTTGCGGGGGCGCGCCGCCGTGGCGGCATCCCCTCCGTTCCCGGGCATGGCCTCAAAAACGGCGTTGCGGCGCACCGGCCTGAAACCGGAGGCGCGGATCATGGCTTCGAATTCGTCGATGGTCAGACCCTGGGCCGAGGCCGCGCCCGCCATGTGGCCGATGCGCTCCTCCACGATGGTGCCGTCGAGGTCGTCCGCGCCGTACCAGAGGGCCGTCTGCGCGAGCTTGGGGCCGAGCATGATCCAATAGGCCTTGATATGCGGGATATTGTCGAGCAAGAGCCGCGAAACGGCCACCGTGCGCAACTGGTCGAGCCCGCGCACCGGCCCCGAGCGCTCCTCGGGGAGTTCAAGACGGCTGTTTTCCGTGAGGAAGGGCAGGGGGATGAAGCAGGTGAATCCGCCGCTCTCGTCCTGCTGGGCGCGCAGCCGGAGCAGGTGCTCCACGCGCATGGCAGGGGTCTCGAGGTGCCCGAAGAGCATGGTGCAATTGGTGACGATGCCGAGGCTGTGCGCCTCGGCCGAGATGCGCAGCCAGGCCTCGGCGTCAGCCTTGTGCGGGCAGAGCTGCGCGCGCAGGTCTGTATCAAAAATTTCCGCGCCGCCGCCGGGCATCATCCGAAGGCCGCAGGCCTTGAGGCGCCGGAGCACCTCAAGGGTGCTGATGCCTTCGAGCGCGGCGAAATGCGCGATCTCCACCGGGGTGAAGGCCTTGAGCGGCAAGTCGGGCCAGCGGTCGGCCACGGTGCGCAGCACGTCCTCGAACCACGCGAGGCCGAGCTTCGGGTGGCAGCCGCCCACCATGTGCATCTCGTCAAGGCGCAGGGTGCCCCCCTGCGCGCCCTCGAGCCGGGCGAGGATGTCCTCCTTGCTGAGCTGGAAGGCCCCGTCCTCGTCCGCATGGTCGCGCCTGAAGGCGCAAAAGAGGCAGCCGTTGACGCAGACATTGGTATAATTGACCTGCCGGTTCACCACATAGTAGGCCGCGTCGCCGTGCAGGCGGAAGCGCACCTCGGCCGCCAGCGCGCCCACGGCCGTGAGGTCGGGGCAGGCGAAGAGGGCGAGGCCGTCCTCGTAGGAGAGGCGTTCGCCGGAAAGCACCTTGTCAAGGATGGACGAAAGGCCGAGGGCCGCATAATATGCTTTGTCTGGCATGGATGTCCTTGTGGCCGCGCGCCCGCAAGCCCCGCCGGCGGATTCCGGCGGCGCGGCTGCCGGTGGGCCGGCAGTCGGGAGCATCCGCCAACATATCGCCGCGCAAGCGGCATTGTCAACGTGAGGTGGAAATGTCCGCTCAGGAGCTTGTGCTTTCCCTGGGGCTCTCGCCGTGCCCCAACGATACCTTCATCTTCCACGCCCTGCTTGAGGGTCTCGTGCGCGTGCCCGCGCCGGCCCCGTGGAGCGGCCATATACGCTTTGTGCCGCACTTCGCCGATGTGGAGGAGCTGAACGCCATGGCCGTGGCCGGGCGCCTCGACGTGACCAAGCTCTCTCTCGGCGCCGTGGCGCGCATCATGGAGGGCTACGCGCTCTTTTCCTCCGGGGCGGCGCTCGGCTGGGGCTGCGGGCCGCTCGTGGTGGCAGAAAGGCCGCTCACGCCGGAGCAACTGGCAAGCGCCAGAGTGGCAGTGCCCGGCTTCATGACCACGGCCAACCTTTTGCTCGACCTGCACGGCGGTTTCGGGGGCCCGCGCCGGGAGATCCTTTTCAGCGACATCATGGATGCGGTGGCGCGAGGCGAGGACGAGGCCGGCGTCATCATCCACGAGGGCCGCTTCACCTATGCGGAGCATGGCCTTGTCAAGATACTGGACCTCGGCGAGTGGTGGGAGGGCGCCTTTCACCTGCCACTGCCGCTGGGTGCCATCGCCGGCAAGCGCAATCTGCCGCTTGCCGTGGGGCTCGCCGTTGAGGCGGCCATCGCCGAGAGCCTGCGCCACGCCTGGGCGCATCCCGAAGTCTCGCGCGCCTTTATCCGCGCGCACGCGCAGGAACTGGACGACGCGGTGACCAGCGCGCATATCGAGACCTTCGTCACGGCCTACAGCGAAGACCTGGGGCCGGCCGGCCGTGAGGCCATCACCACGCTGGTGCGGCGCTCGGCCAAGCTCCTCGGCGTGCCCATGCCGGCGGCCGGACTGTTCTGGCCGGAGGCCGCGGCATGAAGGGCGCGGGCCTGCTGCGTCCCGCATTGAGGAGGGGCGCGTGAAGAGCATCTTTTCCTGGGCCGAGGCCCGGCGTTACTTCGTCATCGGGCTGCCCATCTTCATCGCCCAGCTCTCGCAGACGGGCATGAACTTCGCGGACACCGCCATGACCGGGCAGTACAATGCCGAGGACATGGCGGCTGTGGCCGTGGCCGGCTCCATCTGGGGGCCGGCGGCGGTGTTCGGCATCGGCTGTCTTTTGGCGCTCCCACCGCTGAGCGCGCAATTCGTGGGCGCCGGCAAGCGGCGGCGCGCCGCGCACCTGCTGCGCCAGGGCATCTGGCTCACCGTGGGCCTCTCCCTCGTGCTCATGGCCTTTTTCTACGTCATTTCCTGGCATCTGGAGGCCTTCGGGCTCGCCCCGCAGATGGCCGACCTCGCCGGCGGCTATCTGCGCGCCCTCCTGTGGGGCCTGCCCGGCTTCATGTTCTTCGTGAACCAGCGCAGCTTTCTGGAGGGCTTCTCGCGCACGCGGCCGGCCATGATCATCGGCCTGCTGGGTCTCGCCCTCAACGTGCCCTGCAACTACATGCTCATTTACGGGAAATGCGGCTTCCCGGCCATGGGCGCCGTGGGCTGCGGCGTGGCCTCGGCCGTCTGTTACTGGTTCATGGGCCTCGCCATGATGTGCTTTTTGCGGCGCGACCCGCAGTACCGCGACTTGCGGCCGCTCTTCGCGCCCTGGCTCTCTAGGCGCAAAAAAAGAGCGGAAAACGCGCCCGCGGGGGAGGGCGCCCAGGCCCGCGAGGAGTACGGCCCGGTCTTTGACTTCCCGCTCATGTTCCGCGCCCTGCGCATCGGCTTCCCGAGCGCGCTGGCGCTCTTTTTCGAGGTCTCGCTCTTCGCCCTGAGCGCCATTTTGCTGGCGCCGCTCGGCACGGTCATGGTGGCGGGAAACCAGATCGCCATGAATTTCAGCGCGCTCATCTTCATGGTGCCGCTCGCCATCGGCATGACCGCCACCATCCGCGTGGGCTATTGCCTCGGCGCGCGCAAGGTGGCGCAGGCGAAACTTTCCGCGCTCACGGCCATGACCCTCAGCGTGGTCTTCGCCCTCCTCATCTGCGCGGGCACCGTCCTCTTCCGCGCCCATATCGTGCACATTTACAACGACGACCCCGCGGTGACCAAACTCGCCATGCGCCTCTTGCTCTTCACCGCGGCCTACCAGATCGTGGACGGGCTCCAAATGGCGGGCATCGGCGTCTTGCGCGGCTACAACGACACGCGCATCATCTCGGTCATCTGTTTCGCAGCCTACTGGATCATCGGCCTGCCGCTCGGCTATGTGCTCGCCCGCACCGACTGGATCGTGCCGGCCATGGGCGCCGAAGGCTTCTGGATATGCTACCTGGCGGCGCTCGGCTTCAGCGCCGCGGCGTACTGGCTCAGGGTGCGCTATCTGCACTCCCTGCCGCCGGAAAAGGTGCTCGCCCGGGTGCGTAGGTAGAGCCGCAAGAGTACGTGGACTCGGGGCGCGGAAAAAGAAGGTTTGTCCCGGTGTTGCAGGAAAAATGCGTGGTTTTGCATCATCTGTGCGCCCTCACGCGCTCTTGAACCGGTTCAGCACCATGGTGAGGAACGTCTGGGCCGCGGGGGAAAAGAGGTTCTGCTTTCTCCAGGCAAAATAGAGGGCCACAGGCAGGGCCGGCTTGCAGGGGCGAAAGCAGATTTCGGGGTCATTGCTCACATTGATGAGCCTGTCGAGGCCCAGGGCGATGCCGAGACCCTTGCGCACCAGTATTGAAGCATTGTAGAGCAGGTTATAAGTGGCGGCGATATTCAGCTCGGAAAATTCCCTCCGCATCCATTTCGAGATATGCCATTCCATGTAGGACTGCTTGGAAATGATGATCGGCTCGTGCCACAGGTCTTCAGGAGTGATGGCATCTCGCAAGGCAAGGGGGCTTTCCTTGCGCATCAGCGCGCCCCACATGTCGACTTCAGGCAGCCGGATGGACTCATAGGCCGATACCCGGGCGGGCTCGATGAAGAGCCCGAAATCGAGCAGCCCGTTGTTCAGGCGTTCTGAAACTTCGTCGCCGTCGCCGCTGAACACATGGAAGCGCACGCGCGGCGAAAGCTCGCGCAGTTTTTTCATGACTTCCGCGACCATCCCCAGGACCCAGCTCTCCCCGCTGCCGAGATAGATATCCCCGGAAAGCTCGTTTTCCGGCTGCCGGAATTCGCACTGCGTCTTGTTCACGAGTTCCAAAATCTCTTCAGCGCGTTTTTTGAGGCGCACGCCGGCGGCGGTCAAGGTGAGCCGCCGGCCGCCGCGCTCGAAGAGCTGGGCACCCAGCTCTTCCTCAAGGGCCGCGAGCTGCCGCGAGAGGGTGGGCTGCGTCAGGTGCAGGAAGTCCGCCGCCGCTGTCATGTTCGCCATGCGCGCGAGCACAAGGAAGTTATGCAAAATCTTTATTTCCATAGCTGTTATCCATGTATTTTTTGTATATATTAGCATAAAAAATAAGTATTGTACATAGTTCGCAGGAATGGCTATTTCAATAGCAATCACCTTACACGCATTGCGCATCGGTTCGCGCGCCTTCCACCGCGGAAATCAAACCAAGAGGCAAGAGCCATGAAATTTTGCAGCAAAACACTTCCTCTCGTCCTTGCGGCGCTCCTCTTTCTGTCTGCTCCGTGCGGTGCGGCAGATGTTGCCGCGGTGGCGCCGGCTCCGGGGCATGCGGTGAGGATACTCTTCGAGGGCCGCGAAGCCGTGGCGACCCTCCTTGACAACCCCCTCGCGGACGCATTTTTGCGGCTGCTGCCCCTGGAGGTGGAGTTCAGCGACTTTGCAGGGGAGGAAAAGATCTTTTACCTGCCGGAAAAACTGCCTGTACGCGGCACGGCCAATGCCGACGAGCAAAAGGGCGACTTCTGCTATTACGCGCCGTGGGGGAATATGGCGGTATTTTACAAGGGCTACGGGCACGGGAAGAATCTTTATGTCGTGGGGAACCTCATCGCGGGAAAAGAAAAGCTCGCGGCCATGAAACAGGATTTTAAGGCCCGCATCGAAGTGCTGGATGCAGGGAAGAGCAAGAATTAAGGCGCGTTAGCAGCGGCATTTTAACTTTTTCTCCAAACCAAAGAGAACTGAATATTTTTTCCATGGTTCAGAACTGTGGTAACAATGCTTTACATGAAGATACAAGGCTTCTGGACAGGGTGCCTTCAAAAAAGAAGGAGGGAGATATGAAGAAAATTTGGCGTCTTTTGCTTTGCCTGGCGGCTCTCTCCATGCCGCTGGCGGCTTCACAGGCCCAGGGAGGTGACACAGCCATGGAGAAAGTCAATATCGGAAAAAAACTGGCCCTCTACCCCAGCGTCGTTACCGTGGTGGGCGCCGAAGTCAAGGGCAAGGTCAACTGGCTCACTGTGGCCCACACCGGCACCATAGGGCACAACATGATCATGGTCAGCATGAGCCAGTCCCACTACACCAATCAGGGCGTCATCGAGAGCGGCAAGCTGTCGCTCAACCTTGTGGAAAGGGACATGCTCCCCCAGGTGGATTATGTGGGCACGGTGAGCGGGGCCAACGCCGACAAGTCGGGGGTGTTCGCCTGGCACAGGGGCGAGAACGGCTCGCCCATCATTGACGCCTCCCCCGTGTCCATCGAGCTCAATGTGGTGGACAATTACAAGGCCGGGGGTTTTGACAATTTCATCTGCACTATCGCCAATACCTACGCGCGCAAGGATGTTTTGGATGCAGCGGGCAAGCTGGACTACCATGTGCTGAAGCCCGTGCTGTTTGAATTCCCCACCTATTCCTATCTCGCCACGGGCGAGATGCTGGGAAAATGCCGCCAGTATGCGCAAAAGCCCTCCATGGGAGCCAAGCTGCCCATGACGGAGAGCGGCATCACGCGGCTTTCGCGCATCGAGGTGGACCCCCAATATCTGGAGGAATACAAGAAATTCGCCGCGGAAGTGGGGGAAGTTTCCCTGCGCACAGAGCCCGGCGTGCTCACCATGTATGCCGTGGCCGACAAGAAAAACCCGTGCCTTATCACCATCCTTGAGACCTATGCCAGCAAGGAGGCATATGAGAAGCACATCGCGTCGCCGCATTTCCAGAAATACAAGCAGGGCACGCTGAAAATGGTCAAGGATCTGGTGCTGGACGACCAGGCGCCGCTCAATGAAAACAACAAGCTGACGAACTACATGGTCATTCCCTACTAAGTGAAGCATATCACGGAAAGGAGGCGCACGATGCCCGCGATCATCATGGAACTCGCCCCGCTGGAAAAAGAAAAGAAGGCCCGGCTCGTCCGCGAAGTCACCGAGAGTACTTCCCGGGCCACCGGGCTCCCGCCCGAGGCGATTTTTGTGTTCATCAAGGAGAACAGCCTGGAAAATATCGGGGTGGGAGGCACCTTGCTCGCCGACCGGCGCTGAGCCCGGCCGGTGGGGACAATCGGCAGCACTCAGGGAGAAGATGGAACAGGAGCGGAACCCGGGCAGGAACCTGATTGTCGAAGACGACAGCAGCCCCTTGATGCGCAAGGGGCTGCTGTTGTTTTAAAACCCGGGCCACAGCCCGGTACGCGTCAGGCCTTTTGCGTCTCCTGCTCGCCGTCCTCCTCCGGCCCGAGCGCCGCGGCGTCCAGCGCGCGCCACAGCTTGTCGATGCCCTGGCGGTGCGAGGCCGAGGTGATGATGGGGGCCACCCCCAAGATGTCACGCCATTCCCGGCGCCGGGCCTCGCGCTCGCGCTGGCTGCACTTGTCGGCCTTGGTCAGGATGGGCAGCACGGGAAGCCCCTTGGACGAGGCGAAGGCCGCGAGGTCCATGTCCAGCTTCTGCGGGGGCAGGCGGCAGTCGAGCAAAAGCGCCAGCGCCCGGATGTGGCGGTCGGTGCTGAGATAGGTCTCCAGCGTTTTTGCCCACTGGCGCCGCTCCTCGTGGCTCGCGCGGGCATAGCCGTAGCCCGGCAAATCGACGATATAGTAGTCCTGCGGGCGCACGCGGTAGAAATTGACCGAGCGCGTCTTGCCCGGCTGCGCGCTCACCTTGGCGAGCTTCTTGCGGCCGGCGAGGGCGTTGATGAGCGAGGACTTGCCCACGTTGGAGCGCCCGGCGAGCGCGATCTGCGGGCGGTCGAGCGTGGGGAGCTGGCCGGTCACATAGGCCGTGGTTTCCAGTTCAAGGGTGCTTTCCATACATATTCTCCGGGAGAGGGGCCGGCCGCCTTCCGCGCGCCGCCGGGCGCGCCTTGACAGCAGGGCGTTTTTGCATAGACTGGTGAACTCGGATTTTCGGGACGATGGTCCACCCCTGCCAGGGTAGCTTTCGGCGCCCGTCCCTGCAACCGCCATGACAGGAATTTTCGCGGCAGGCCCCGCCGGCCGCAGGAGGAAGCATGTACTCTACCACGGACTTTCGCAAGGGGCTCAAGATCGAAGTGGAAGGGACCCCGTATGAAATCGTCGAGTTCCAGCACTTCAAGCCCGGCAAGGGCGGCGCCATGGTGCGCACCAAGCTGCGCAACATCCTCACCGGGCGCATGCAGGACATCACCTTCCGCTCGGGCGACAAGGTGGGAAAGCCGGACATGGAAACCCGCGACATGCAGTTCCTCTACCGCGAGGGCGACGACCTCATCTTCATGGACATGACCACCTATGAGCAGCTTTCCATGCCCGTGGCCACCACCGGCGGCAAGGAGGGCTTCCTCAAGGATGGGCAGGAATGCCGCGTGCTCCTCTATCAGGGGCGCCCGCTCGACATCGACATCCCGCTCTCCCTCGTGCTCGAGATCACGGACACCGAGCCCGGCGCCAAGGGCGACACGGTGAGCAATGTGACCAAGCCCGCCACCCTTGAGACCGGCCTTGTGGTGCAGGTGCCCATTTTCGTCAATATCGGCGACAGGATCAAGGTCGACACCCGCACCAAGGAATACCTGGGCCGGGAATAAGCCCCCTTGCCGCTGGAGGAAAAGCCCACGGATATTCGCAAGTTCCTGCGCGAGCTGTTCGGCCTGTTCCTGCTCTTCTGGGCCCTGCTGCTGCTTTTGAGCCTGTTGAGCTTCGACGCGGCCGACCCGAGCTTCAACCATGTGGTGAGCTCGCAGGGCCCGGTGCACAACAAGGCAGGCCTGTTCGGCGCCTACGCGGCCGGCTTCCTCAACGACATCTTCGGCGTGGCCGCCTTCCTGTGGCCCCTTGTGTTCGGGGCCCTGGGGGCGGCCTACGTCTCTTCCGGCTATGCCCTGCACTGGTGGCGCTGGTGCGGCTTCTTCCTGCTCACCCTCTGCCTGCTGGTGGCGGGCTCGTGGTGGGATCTTTCCGCCGGCGACCTCGCGGGCGGCGGCATGGTGGGCAGCGCCCTCTACGACAACGCGCGCCACTACCTGAGCCCGGTGGGTTCAACCATGCTCTGGGTGTTCGTGCTCCTCGTGGGCCTGCAACTGGCCTGCAACTTTTCGTGGTTCAGCCTCGCCGCAAGGTTAAAGGACTGGGCCGCGGCCCTGCTGGAGGAGCGGAAGGAGCGCAGGCTCGCGAAAGCCGCCGAAACGGCGCCGGAATACCTCATCCCGGGAGAGGATGGGGGAGAGGACAAGGGCGGCGGTGCCCCGTGGTGGAAGCGCCTCGCCGCGCGCCTGCCCCTCCCTGATACCAAGGCCCTGAAAGAACGCCTCGCCCGTTGGCGCGATGCACTGGGCAGCATCCGGCCCACCGCCGGCAAGATGCCCGAGCTGGACTTCCCGGAGGCGGAAGGGGCGCCTGGCAGGGACGAAAGCGTCGAAGGGCAGGGCGCAAGCGAGGTTTCGGACGGCCGCGAAGAAGAGCCCCGGCCCGCGGCCCAGCCGCCCGCGCGACAAGCCGCGCCCGCGGCGCCGGCTCCCGCGCCGGCAGCTGACAAGCACGACGCCCCACGGCCCGCGCACGCTGCCGAGCCGCCCAAAGGGAGGCGCGCCAAGATCCCGCTGCCCGGCCTCGACCTGCTCACGCCGCCGGCCTCCGGGGGCGCCCGCGCCCGCGAGGATCACGAGGCCAGGGGCGCGGCGCTCATGGGCTGCCTCAAGGATTTCGACATTCAGGGCGACCTTGTGCGCGTGACCCCGGGACCCGTGGTCACCATGTATGAGGTCAGGCCCGCGCCCGGCATCCGCGTCAACCGCATCGCCAACCTGAGCGACGACCTGAGCCGCGCGCTCAAGGCGCCGGCCGTGCGCATCCAGGCGCCCATACCCGGTTCGGACACCGTGGGCATCGAGATCCCCAACGAGCAGCGCGAGACGGTCAATTTCCGCGAGCTCGCGGCGTCCGAGCCCTTCCGCCGGGGCTGCGGGCCGCTGACCATGATCCTCGGCAAGGACATCGCCGGCCGCCCGGCCATGGCCGACCTCACGCGCATGCCGCATCTGCTGGTGGCCGGCGCAACGGGCGCGGGCAAGAGCGTGTGCCTCAATTCCATCCTCGTGAGCCTTCTCTACCGCACCCAGCCGCAGGACCTGCGTCTGTTGCTCATCGACCCCAAGCGCATCGAGATGGCGGTCTATGCGGACGAGCCGCACCTCGTGCACCCGGTGGTCACGGAAATGGCCGACGCTAAGAACGCCCTCGAGTGGGCCGTCCACGAAATGGACGAGCGCTACCGCTCCATGGCGCGCCTCGGCGTGCGCAATGTGGCGGCCTACAACCAGAAGCTCGCCGCCTTCAGGAATGACCTGCCGCCGGATCTCGCCGACCTTGAGCGCCTGCCCTATCTCGTCATCGTCATCGACGAGCTGGCCGACCTCATGATGACCGCGGCCCGTGAGGTGGAGACCAGCGTGGTGCGCCTGGCGCAACTGGCGCGCGCGGCCGGCATCCACATGATCCTCGCCACGCAGCGGCCGAGCGTGGACGTGGTGACGGGCCTCATCAAGGCCAATTTCCCCTGCCGCATCTCCTTTCAGGTCACGTCGAGGCACGATTCACGCACCATCCTCGACCAGATGGGCGCGGAGCAGCTCCTCGGCCGGGGCGACATGCTCTTCAAGCCCAGCGGCGGCCGCCTCCAGCGCCTGCACGGGCCCTTCCTCGCCGACGAGGAGGTGCAGGCCGTGGTCAACCACTGGAAGCGCCAGCTCGCCCCCACCTATGAGGTGGACTTCTCGCAGTGGAGCGCCACTGCGGGCGCCGGCCCGGGCGGCGGGGGCGACGCCTCGCAGGACCCGCTCTATGAGGAGGCCCGCGCCTTCGTGCTCGAGTCGGGCCGGTCATCCATTTCCACCTCGCTGCTCCAGCGCCGCCTCCAGGTGGGCTATAACCGCGCCACGCGGCTCATGGATCAGTTCGAGGCCGAGGGGCTCGTCGGGCCCGCCAACGGCAGCAAGCCCCGGTCCATCATCCGGGGCTAGTTGCCCCCGGCGCTCTTTTGTCCGAAACTGCCAATGCTTCACCCGTGAAGGAGTGCGCCATGCGAACGAAAACGCTGACCGCCGCCGGCGGCCTGCTTGCCGCCCTGCTTCTGCTCCTTGCGCAGCCGGGCGCCTGCGCCGACGACGCCGTGCGCTACGCGGACCTCATCCGCACCCGCTACGAGGCCCTGAAATCCTTTGCAGCGGACTTCGAGCAGACACTCACCCACAAGGAAAGCGGCGCGGTGGAAAAGCGCAAGGGGCGCCTGCTTTTTCAGAAGCCCCTGCTTATCCGCTGGCAAACGGAAAAGCCGCACGAGGAAACCCTTGTCGTGACCGGCAAGGAGATTTGGGACTATCTGCCCGACGAGGACATCGCCTACCGCTATCCCCCGAACCTCGTGCAGGATTCGCGCAGCATCATCCAGGTGCTCACCGGCCAGTCGGCCATGAACCGGGATTTCGACGTCAAGGTGGCGGGCAGGGAGGGGGGCCTCGTGCGGCTTCTGCTCTATCCGCACGAGCCCACGCCGCAGATGGTGGAGGCGGCCATCTGGGTGGAGCCGGAGACCGGCTATATCCGCCGGGCCGACATCGTCGACTTTTACGGCAACGCCAATGACGTGCGGTTCACGTCTTTCAGGCCGGACGCGCGCGTGGCCCCGTCCGAGTTCCGCTTCACGCCACCGGCCGGCGTGGAGGTGGAAGACCGCATCGACCGCACCATCGAGGAGCGGGAACTTTTCAAGTAGCCCAGTACTAGTAGCCCAGTAGAGGAGGGGGGCCGCCCCGCGCGGCCGCCCTCACGCCAGCGCCCCGGAGCCGCCATGTCCGACTTTGTTCATCTTCATTGCCATACGGAATACAGCCTTCTCGACGGCGCCATCCGCATCCGGGATCTCTGCGCCCGCGCCAAGGACAACGGCATGGACGCCTGCGCCATCACGGACCACGGCAATCTCTTCGGGGCGGCCTATTTCTACTCCGCCTGCAAGGATTTCGGCCTCAAGCCCATCCTCGGCTGCGAGGTCTATACCTGCGCCGACCACACGGACAGGTCGCCCGAGACCGGCAAGCTGCGCAACCACCTCATCCTGCTGGCCCAGAACGACACGGGTTACCACAATCTCGTCAAGCTCGTGAGCCACGGCTTTCTTGAGGGCTTCTACTACAAGCCCCGGGTGGACAAGGCGCAACTGCGCAAATATTCCGAGGGGCTGGTGTGCCTTTCGGCCTGCATCGCCGGCGAGATACCGCGCGCCATCCTCGCCGATGACATGGACAAGGCCCGCGCCCTTGCCGACGAATACGCCGCCATCTATCCGGGCCGTTTTTATCTTGAGCTCCAGTCCAACGGCCTCCCCGAGCAGGAGCGCGTCAACACGGCCCTCATGGAGCTTGCCGAAAGCGCGCGCCTGCCGCTCGTCGCCACCAATGACTGCCACTATCTCGAGGCCGGGGACGCCGACGCCCATGAAGTGTTGCTCTGCATCCAGACGCAGACCACCATGGACGACCCCCGGCGCATGCGCTTCGAGACGCGCGAGCTCTATTACAAGACCGCGGAAGAGATGGAGCGCGCCTTCAGCCATGTGCCCGAGGCGCTGGCCAATACGGCGCGCATTGCGGAATCGTGCAACGTGGAGCTGGATTTCGGGCACCATTATTTCCCGGTCTATCCCCTGCCCGAGGGTGCGAGCATGGAATCCGAGTTTCGGCGGCTCGCCGAGGAGGGGCTGGAAAAGCGCCTCGAGGCCCACCCCGACCGCGCCCATATCGACCCAGAGCGCTACCGCGAACGCCTCCAGCACGAGATAGCGGTCATCCTCGAAATGGGCTTCCCGGGCTATTTCCTCATCGTGCAGGAATTCATCAACTGGGCCAAGAACCACGCCATCCCCGTGGGGCCCGGGCGCGGCTCGGCCGCGGGCTCGCTGGTGGCCTGGGCGCTCAAGATCACCAACCTCGACCCCTTACCTTACAACCTGCTTTTCGAGCGCTTCCTGAATATCGAGCGCGTCTCGCTGCCCGATATCGACGTGGACTTCTGCGAGCGCCGCCGCGGCGATGTCATCAAGCATATGGTGGAGACCTACGGCGAGGGCTCCGTCGCGCAGATCACCACCTTCGGCACCATGAAGGCGCGCGGCGTGGTGCGCGACGTGGGCCGGGCGCTCGGCATGAGCTTTGCGGAGACCGACCGCATCGCCAAGCTGGTGCCCGAAAGCCTGAAGATGACCATCGACAGGGCCTTGGAGGAAGAGCCGGAGTTGCGTCGCCTGCGGGAGGAGGACGAACAGGTGCGCCGCCTGCTCGACACGGCCAAAAGGCTGGAGGGGCTGGCGCGCCACGCCTCCACGCATGCGGCGGGCCTTGTGGTGTCGGACAGGCCCATGGAGGAGTATCTGCCGCTCTATCTTGGCAAGCGCGGCGAACTCGTGACCCAGTTCGACGGCCCCATGACCGAGAAGGCCGGCCTCGTCAAGTTCGACTTCCTGGGCCTCAAGACCATGACCCTCATCCAGGACACGCTGGACAACATCGCGCGCCAGGGCGCCGAGCCGCCGGACCTCGACACGCTGCCGCTCACCGACGCCCCCACTTACGAGCTCTACGCCCGCGGCGACACGGACGGCATCTTCCAGGTGGAAAGCTCGGGCATGCGCCAGTACCTGCGCATGCTCAGGCCCACCTGCTTCGAGGACATCATCGCCATGCTGGCCCTCTACCGGCCGGGGCCGCTGGGCTCGGGCATGGTGGACGAGTTCATCAAGCGCAAGCACGGCCAGGTGCCCGTGGTCTATCCGCATGACTCGCTCGGGGAGTGCCTGCGCGACACGTACGGGGTCATCGTCTATCAGGAACAGGTCATGCAGATCGCCCAGATCATCGCCAGTTACACGCTGGGCGGGGCGGACCTGCTGCGCCGGGCCATGGGCAAGAAAAAGCCCGAGGCCATGGCCCGCGAGCGCGTGACCTTCGTAGCCGGCGCGGAGAAGAACGGCATCCCGGCAGAAAAGGCCAACGAGATCTTCGACCTCATGGAAAAGTTCGCCGAATACGGCTTCAACAAGTCCCATTCGGCGGCCTATGCGCTCATTTCCTATTTCACGGCGTGGCTCAAGGTCCACCACAAGGTGGAATTCATGGCCGCCCTGCTCACCTCGGAAATGGGCAACCAGGACAAATTGCTCAAGTATGTGGCCGCCTGCAAGGACATGGGCATCGAGGTGCGCCAGCCCTCGGTGAACGAGAGCGAGCGCGAGTTCTCCGCGCGGGAGGGCTCGGTCGTCTTCGGCCTCGGCGGCATCAAGAACGTGGGCGACGAGGCCATCCGCGAGATTATCGAGGCGCGCCGCGAGGGCGGCGCCTACGGCTCGCTCTTTGACCTCGCCTGCCGGGTGAGCCTGCGCAAGGTGACGAAGCGCGTGCTGGAATCGCTCATCAAGGGCGGCGCCTGCGACTGCTTCGGCGTGCCGCGTGCGGCCATGCTCGCCGCGCTGGACCTCGTGGTGCTTCGCGCGCAGAAAAAGGCCAGGGCCATGAATTCGCCCCAGGTCTCGCTGCTGGCCATGGCGCCCGCGCAGGAAAGCGCGCCGCTCCCCGGGGTGGGCCTCGACTGCCCGGAGGCGGCGCTTCCGGAAATGGCCGATGACCTCAAGCTCAAGGCGGAAAAGGAGGCCCTGGGCTTTTTCCTCACGAGCCACCCGCTCCAGCCCTTCCACAGCGAGATACCGCGCCTCGGGCTCACCACGCTCGAGGCCCTGCACGAGCTGTTTGCCGGCGCGCGCGTCAACTGCGCCGTCCTCGTGACCAGCGTGCGCGAGGTCGTCACCAAGCGCGGCGACCGCATGGCCTTCGTGGCCGTGGAGGACTTCACCGGCCATGCGGAAGTGACCTTCTTCCCCAGGGATTACGCCGAGGCACGTGAGCTCATCAAAAGCGAACAGCCGCTCTGCCTCACCGCGCGCCTGGAGAGCCAGGGCGAGACCAACAGCGAAAATCCTGAGATGGAGGACGAGGCGGAGGCGCCGGCCCAGGAATGCAAGCTGCTCGGCCAGCGGGTCCGGCTGCTCGCCGATGTCTGCGCCGAGAGCGATTCGCCCATCGAGGTGGAAATCCCCGCGCACAGGCTCGGCCGGGCGGACATCCTCGCCCTGCGCAATATCCTCGAGAGCCATGCCGGCGAGGTGGAAGCCCGGGCTGTGGTCTGCCTGGACGGTTGCCACTGCCACCTGCGGCTGGGCGACGCCCTCAAGGTGCGCCCCGGGCCGGAACTCACC
Organism: Desulfovibrio sp.; assembly: GCF_014803725.1. Classification (GTDB taxonomy): domain Bacteria; phylum Desulfobacterota; class Desulfovibrionia; order Desulfovibrionales; family Desulfovibrionaceae; genus Desulfovibrio. The sequence continues at coordinate 77,553 of NZ_JAAVBE010000019.1, read as the reverse complement.
CGCGCCCTCGCTGCCTGGGCCACTGGCGAGCAGAACGCGGTGGCATAAAGGGGCGCCGGGGCGCACCTGTTTTGTATCGGTTGAAATATTTTCTATATAGAGTTTTTTATTCAATGCATGTGCCGTTGTGCGGGCCAGCTGCACAGTATCACTACTTATGGAAGAGGTTGGACTTGGTGTGGCTCGTTCCGTCAGGATTTGAGTTTCTGTCCGGGAGCGTGACGGCCTGCACATCCCGGGATGTTCCCGATGAGGACGCCTGCTCGTTATCACCTGCTAAAAAAGGTGCCGCTCCGCACTGTCCCAATGAACGAAACGGAAGTGCTCTGCTGTGCAGCGCGGCCGAAAAATTCCAGTATGGCGTCCTCCATACTTCATCCGTCAAATATTTTTCCTGAAAGTCAGAGAGAAGTATTGACGCTGCGGGGAAGGTTGTGTAGCCTCTTCCGTGTCGAGTGGTAAATCATGCCCGCGCGGTTGTCAGAGACATGTCGTTTTTCCGTGCTCAGGTTGCCGCACATCGTTTTTTCCTTTTAAAGACTGAGGTGATCACCATGGACGATTATCTGAAAGAAGCGCTTGAAATTGCGCGTGCCCAGGCCGGTGTGCGTATCATGAGCGAAGAGGAAATCACGGCCTATATCCAGAAGCTCGCTGCCGGCATCCGCGCCATTGCGGAAGATGTCGTCCCCGATGAGATGGACTGTGCGGAAATGGCCCAGGAAGCCCGCAAGTCCATCAAGGAAAAGTCCGTCACCTGCCTTGAATGCGGCAAGAGCTTCAAGATCCTCACCCGCCGCCACCTGGCGAGCCACGGACTCGACAGCGCGGCCTACCGCGAAAAGTGGGGCCTGAAGAAAGACACGCCCCTCGTGTGCAAGTCGCTCCAGCGGGAACGCCGCAAGAAGATGAAAGACATGAAGCTGTGGGAAAAGCGCCGCAAGGCCAGCTAGGATACATCGGCAAGCCCGCCCCACGGCGGGCTTTTTCGTTTTCGGGGCTTCCCCGCCGCTTCCAGCAGGGGCGCCGGGGAAAGCCGCCGGTCAGGTTTTCCGCTTATTGCAGAGTTGCATCCCTGGATACTGCATGGTTTCTTTCTCCGTCACGTCCCCTGAGGAAGCGCTGGAACTGCTCTCGTTGCCCGATGCGGAACTCTTTTCCCGCGCGGAGCAGCTTCGGCGCGAAGCCAGCGGGCATTCGGTGCATCTGTGCGCCATCATCAATATCCGCAGCGGCCATTGTGGCATGGATTGCCATTTTTGCGCCCAAAGCCGGCATAATCCCGTGCCGCAGGCCGGCTTTCCGCTGCTCAAGGATGCTGTGTTGCGCGAGCGCATCCTCGCACTGGCGGAAACACCGGTGCGCCGCATCGGCCTTGTGGCGAGCGGCGGCGCGCTGGACGGTGAGGATTTCGAGCGCGTGCTCAGGCTCGTGACAGCGTTGCCCGCCGCCGTGCGCGGGCGGCTTTGCGCCTCCTTCGGGCGGCTGGACGACGAACGCATGGCACGCGTCGCCGCTTGCGGCATCACGCGCTACCACCACAACCTTGAGACCTCGGCCGGCTACTATCCGCAGGTCTGCTCCACCCAGCGCTGGAAGCAGAGGCGCGATACGGCGCGCCGCGCGCAGGCCGCGGGCCTCAGCCTCTGTTGCGGGGGCATTTTCGGCCTTGGGGAAACGTGGGAGGACCGCATCAGCCTGGCCTTCACCCTGCGCGAACTGGGTGTGAGGCATGTGCCGCTCAATTTTCTCCATCCGCAGGCGGGCACGCCGCTCGCCCGGCAGGAACCGCTCACAGCGGAGGAGGCCCTGCGCATCATTGCGGTCTTCCGGCATATCCTGCCCGGGGCGGCGCTCCGCATCTGCGGCGGGCGCCCGCTGGTGCTCGGGCGCCGTCAGGGCGAGATATTCACCGCGGGCGCCAATGCGCTCATGACCGGCGATTACCTCACCACCAGCGGTGAATCGCTCAAGGATGATCTGGCCCTGATCGCCGCCTGCGGCATGGAGGTGCCTCAGCATGCCTGAGCGCGAGGCGCCCTTGCGTGCCGTCTTTGTGGCCGGTGCGGGCACGGATGTGGGGAAGACGGTGGTCACGGCCGGCCTTTTGCGTGCGTTGCGCGGCCTCGGCGTGGCGGCGCAGGCGGTCAAGCCGTTGCAGACCGGCGTGGCGCCTGTGGATACGTCGCCCGGCGCGCCCCTCGCCGGCGATGCCGCGGTCTATGCGGCGGCCGTGGCCGACCTGCCCGGTGGCGCTCTGGCGCCGGCCGCGGTACTGCGTACCTTTGCCCTCCCGGCCTCGCCCTTTTTGGCGGCTTCCGAAGAGGGCGCTGTGCTGGACGCTGCCGGCCTTGCGCGTGGCATCCGCGAGCACTGGACGCGTGTGTCGCCGCCCGCCGAACTGTTGCTTCTGGAGGCCGCCGGCGGCCTGCTGGCGCCGCTCAATGCGCGCGAGGCCATGCTTGACCTCATGGCCCGGGTGGGCGCGCCGGTGGTCCTCGTCGTTCGCAACGAGCTGGGCGCGCTGAACCATGCCCTGCTGTCACTGGCGGCCTTGCAAGGGCGCGGGCTTGCGCTGGCCGGGCTCGCCGTGGTGGAACCGCCCCGCGAGCTGCGCGAGGCCAGCGGGGCGCGCATCCTGGAAGATAATATCCGCTTTTTGCGCGCGCGGCTGGCTCAGGACTGGCCCGGCGCCGTGCTCTGCCCCGTACCGCAGGCGGAACTTTCCGCCCCGCAGGGCTGGGAACGCATAGCCCGGGCCCTCCTGCCGCTGGCGCGGGCGCTGTATGAGGCGGTGAAGGCGCCGGATGCGGGAAAGGCCGGCGACATGGAGGCGCGCGACCATGCCGCGCTCTGGCATCCCTATGCCTCGGCCACGCGCCTGCCCCCGCTGGAGACCGCGGCCCTGAGCCATGAGAACCGCATCGTCCTCGCCGATGGCCGCGAACTCATTGACGGCATGTCTTCGTGGTGGGCCGCCGTGCACGGCTATAACCACCCGCGCCTCACCGCCGCCCTGCGCGCTCAGGCCGCCCGTATGCCGCATGTGATGTTCGGCGGGCTCACGCATGCGCCGGCGGTCACGCTGGGGGAACGGCTGCTCGCCGCCATGCCGCCCGGCCTCGTGCGGCTCTTCTTCGCCGATTCCGGCTCCGTGGCCGTGGAGGTGGCCCTCAAGATGGCCCTCCAGTGCCAGCAGGGCAGGGGGGAGCGGCGGCGCACCCGTTTTCTCGCGCCGCGCGGCGGCTATCATGGCGACACGCTGGGGGCCATGTCCGTCTGCGACCCGGTGACGGGCATGCACAGCCTTTTTGCCGGCCTCGTGCCGCAGCAGCTCTTCATGGAGCGCCCGGCCTGCCGCTTTGACGCGCCCTTTGCGGAAAGCGCGCTTTCCGACGCGCGCCGCATTTTTGCCGGGCATGGCGACGAGATAGCGGCCGTCATCCTCGAGCCCGTGGTGCAGGGCGCCGGCGGCATGTGGTTCTACCATCCTGACTATCTGCGGGGGCTTGCCGATCTCTGCCGCAAGGCCGGCGCGCTGCTCATTTTCGACGAGATCGCCACGGGCTTTGGCCGCACGGGCCGTTTCTTCGCCGCGGAGTGGGCCGGCGTCACCCCGGATATCCTCTGTTGCGGCAAGGCGCTCACAGGCGGCGTGCTGACCCTGGCGGCCACCGCCTGCACGGCCGCCGTGGCCGAAGACATCTGCCGCGAGGGCCGCGTCTTCATGCACGGGCCCACCTTCATGGGCAATCCGCTGGCCTGCGCGGTGGCGGGCGCCTCGCTGGACATACTCGAGGAAGGTCACTGGCAGGAGCAGGTGGCGGCGCTCGAGCGCCAACTTGCCCATGGGCTCGCGCCCTGCCGTCAGTTCGAGGGCGTGTCCGACGTGCGCGTGCTCGGCGCCATCGGCGTGGTGGAAATGGAGGCGCCGGTCAACGGGCGGGCCCTGCAGCGCTTCTTTGTGGAGCGCGGCGTCTGGATACGGCCTTTCGGGAAGCTCATCTACCTCATGCCGCCCTACATCACGCCCCCGGAAGACGTGGCGCAGCTCTGCAGCGCCGTGGCCGAGGCGGTGGCGGCGGGCGTCTGGCGCACCGGCGACACTCAGGGGGCGGCCTAAGCCTCGCCGCCCTTTTCCGGCATGAAGGCCGGGTTGAGCCCGCGATAAATGAGCCTGGTGGCCGCCTCATCGGCGAGCTCGCCTATGTCCATGAGCTTTTCCAGCAATTCCAGCAAATAGTGGCGGTCGTTCTCGCAGCCGTCGTGAAAGTCTTTTTCCAGCTCGCCCGAGCGGATATAGTTTTCCAGTTCCTGCAATTCTTCCATTTTCAGCATGGGTTTTCACTCCTTGTATGCCGGGAGGAGAGGCATTCCTCCACCAGCCGGGCGCCCAGCTTTTCCACCGCGGCGATCTCCTGCCGGGTGATGGCCTCGAAGTGGATGCCGCAGCTCACGCTCACCGCGCAGCCGAGCCCCGCGCAGAGCCGCCCGGCCACGAGGCCGGCCAGCGCCCCTTCGCGATGGCCGGGGCGCTCGCTGACCAGTGTCGCCTCCCCGGGCGCGGCCAGGGCCGTGGCCCCCGCATGGCCGTCGCCGCCAGTAAGGATGGCATGGAGGTCGCGTCCCTGGGGGCAGAGCCGGAGGGTGAGGTCGAGCCGCCCTTCCTTCACGTGAAATTCCTGCGCGGGTGGGGGGCAAGACGGTGTCCTTTCATCCATGCCCAAAGTGTAGCGAAATCGCGGCCCCGCGGAAAGGGCCGGGCGCCCTCTAGGCTCAGTCCCTGGCACGCCTCCGCGCCACCATGAGCCACGCGGCGAGGCACAGGGCGGAAACGACCGTGGAAATGCAGCCCACGGCCAGGATGGCGCCGGGCCACACAGAAAGGCTCGCCAGCAGCATGGAGAGCGCGCCGAAGAGCAGCCCCATGCAGTTGATGAGCGAGGAGACGACGCCGTTGTCGCCCTCGATGCTCTCCATCATGAGCACAGTCGAGGGCGCGCGCAGGGCGCTGCCGAACAGGGTGAGGAGCGCGAACAGCAGGGCGAAGGTCCACGGGCCGCGTGCGCCCCAGAAAATGACGCTGATGCCCGCAAGGCACATGGCAGAGAGGTGCCCGGCAAGAACGCGGTTCCTGTTCCAGTGGCGGAAAATCCCCATGTGCAGGAAGGGCCCCAGCAGGGAAGCACCGGCGTTGAGCGCGAAAAACAGGCTGTATTCCTGTGCCGAAACGTGAAAGGTGTCCTGGAAGATAAAGGCCGACACGGCGAGGTAGGACATGAAGGGCATGGACATGGCCGAAAAGATGAGCAGCGGGTAAAGAAAGTTCCTGTTGCCGAGCGCCACGCCCATGCGCCTGAAGGTGGCCCCGAGGGTGAGGCCGCCGCGGCGGGGATTGGTCTCCCTGAGCCAGAGGGTGCCGATGAGCGCCGCCACGCCGCACAGGGCGAGACAGAGGAAGATGCCCCGCCAGTCCACCATGAGCAAAAGCCAGCCCCCGAGCACCGGAGCGGTGAGCGGCGCGATGATGACCGTGGCCTGCATGATGGTCACCACCTTTTCCATGGAGCCGCCGCGCAGCACATCCTTGACGATGGCGAGCGACATGGCGCTGGCCGCTCCGCTGCCCACTGCCTGCACGCCGCGCCAGGCGAGAAAGGCCCCGATGGAGCCCGTGAGGCAGATGGCGACGCTGGAGGCGATGTAGAGCAGGGAACCAGCAAGGAGCACGGGCTTGCGGCCGTATCTGTCGCTCACCGGCCCCCAGAAGAGCATGGAGACGGCAAAGACCAGCATGAAGGTGCTGATGGTGGCGCTCGCGAGTTCGTTGGTGGTGGCGAAGGCGCGCGCGATGGAGGGGAGCGCCGGCAGGTACATGTCCGTTGAGATGGGGGCGAAGGCGCTCAAGAACGACAGGTAGAGGATGAGGAAACGGTTGCCCGGGTAAAAGAGACGGCGGTTTTTCATGGCGCGAGCTTATGCCCCAAGCGCCGGGGTGGCAATGGCGGGGGCGCGTGCGCGCTGTTCAGCGCTCCGCATATTTTCCCCTGCGGGGCAGGCTGAAGCGGCGCATGTCCACGCCCTCCAGCTCCAGGAGCCGTATCTTCCGCGCGATCCCCCCGCCATAGCCGGTGAGGTTGCCCCGCGCCCCCACGACCCGGTGGCAGGGGATGATGATGGAGAGGGGATTGCGGCCTACGGCGCCGCCCACGGCCCGGCTGGACATGCGCTCCTTGTGGAGTGCCAGCGCGGCCTCACGGGCGATGGCGCCATAGGTTACGCATTCGCCGTAGGGGATGGCGCGCAGGAGGCTCCAGATGAGCTGCTGGAAGGGCGTGCCCGCGGGAGCCAGCGGGAGGGCGCCGATGCCGGGCCTTTTGCCCGCGAAATAGGCGTCGAGCCACTGGCGCCCCAGCTTCAGGAGGGGGGCGTCCGGCTTTTCCTCCACAGGGGCGCCCCCCATGGCCTCACGCGCTGTCTCGCGCTCGAGCCACAGGCCCACCAGGGCTTCATCATCGCAGGCGAGGGTCAGTTCGCCGAGGGGGGAGGGACAGGAGCTTGTGTACAACAAATCGCCTCCTTGCGCGCCGGGGGGGGCTGCGAGCGTCCCCCAGCGCGCTTCACCGAGCATACAGGTTTTTTGCAGGGCCATCCACCTCCCCGCAGGGGCCCGGATGGCGCTCCGGGCCCGCGGCGCCTCCTTCCATTGTCTTTCGGCGTGAGGTGCGGTAGCATCAGCGCCTTCATTCTCCACTGCGAGTTCAAGGAGCACAGCATATGACCACAGAGGAACAGCGCAACAGCCCCGCGCCCGAAGACGGCGGCGAAGATTTTGCCGCCCTCCTGGCCGCGCATGACGAGGCCTCGTCCGGCCAGGTGCAGCCCGGCCAGAAGGTGAAGGGCACCATCATCGCCGTGACGGGCGAGAATGTTTTTGTCGATGTGGGCCTCAAGGAAGACGGCATCATGGATCGCAAGGACCTTCTGGATGCCGACGGCAAGGAGATCGCGGGCCCCGGCGAGACCGTGGAGGCCTGGGTGGTGGCCGCGAGCCCGCAGGGCATCGTGCTGTCGCGCTCCATGAGCGGCAGCGGCGTCGCCGCGCTGGAAGAGGCCCGGGACGCCGGCGTGCCCGTGGAAGGGCGCGTCACCGGCACCTGCAAGGGCGGCTACCTTGTGGAGGTGCTGGGCAAGTCGGCCTTCTGCCCGGGCAGCCAGATGGACGCCGCGGCCTCGGACGGCGAAGGCCCGGTGGGCCGCACCCTCCAGTTCCTCGTGACGCGCGTGGAAAATCGTGGCCGCAATATCGTGGTCTCCAGGCGGGCTCTACTCGACCGCGAGCGGCGCGAGAGCCTGGAAAAGCTGCTCGAGACGCTGAAGCCCGGCGACATGGTGGAGGGCCGCGTCACGAGGCTCGCGCCCTTCGGCGCCTTTGTGGAGCTGGCCCCGGCCGTGGAAGGCATGATCCACCTTTCGGAGCTCGCGTGGTCGCGCGTGGCAAGCGCCGATGAGGCCGTCTCCGTGGGAGACCCGGTGCGCGTCAAGGTGCTCGGCATCACCACCAATGAAAAAGGCCAGACGCGCATCTCGCTCTCGCGCAAGCAGGCCGAAGGCGACCCGTGGCAGGATGTGCCGGCGCGGCTCGCCGCGGGCAGCATCGTGCAGGGCAAGGTGCGTCGCCTCGCGCCCTTCGGCGCCTTTGTGGAAGTGCTGCCGGGCGTGGAGGGCCTTATCCATATTTCGGAAATGTCCTGGGCCAAGCGCGTGAACAAGCCGGAAGACGTGCTCAGCGTGGGCGACGAGGTTTCCGTCAAGGTCAAGGACGTGAACCCGGAGACGCGGCGCATCGCCCTGAGCCTGCGCGACGCCGAGGGCGACCCCTGGCAGGACGCGGAGCAGCGCTTCCCCGTGGGCGCCACGGTGGAGGGCACGGTGGAGGGGCGCAGCCAGTACGGCCTTTTTGTGACGCTCGCCCCGGGCATCACGGGCCTTTTGCCGGCCGGCGTCATCAAGAACAGCAAGAAGCCCGAGCTCGCCAAGCTGGACAAGGGCGACAGCGTGACCCTCGTCGTCCAAAACATTGACAGCGGCGCGCGCCGCATCAGCCTCACCTATGAAGGCGCCGACAATGACCCGCAGGCCGCGGGCGCCGGCCCGCGCGGGGCGGGCGGCGGCGGATGGAAGCAGCACGCCGTGTCGGGCGCTCCTGTTACGGGAATCATGGCACAGGCTTTGCAAAAGGCCATGCAAAAATCTTCCAAGGAGCGTTCATGAGCATGAAAAAATGCCTTGCAGCCCTTCTGGCCGTGGCCTTTCTGGGCACGGCCTCCCTGGGCCTTGCGGCGGATCTCCCGGATTTTAGCGAGCTTGCGGCCAAGTGCGGCCCGGCTGTGGTCAACATCGGCACCGAGCGCAAGGCTTCGGCCGCCGGCGCCGAAGACTTTTTTGGCGAAATGTTCCGCAACATGCCGCCAGGATTTGAAAAATTCTTCGACCAGTTCGGCGACCGCAAGGGCCGCAAAGCCCCCGGCGGGAAGCGCCCCCAGCGCAAGCAGAAGTCGCTCGGCTCGGGCTTCCTCGTTTCAGCCGACGGCTATATCGTGACCAACAACCATGTGGTCGCCGAGGCGGATGTCATCAACGTCACACTTGACGAGCGCAACGGCAAGGGCCAGCACTTCAAGGCCACCCTCATCGGCTCCGACGAGGAGACGGATCTTGCCCTGCTCAAGGTGGAGTCCAAGAACCCGCTGCCCTATCTCGTGTTCGGCAATTCCGACGACCTCAAGGTGGGCGAGTGGCTGCTCGCCATCGGCAATCCCTTCGGGCTCGACCACACGGTGACGGCGGGCATCCTCTCCGCCAAGGGCCGCAATATCCGCTCCGGCCCCTTTGACAACTTCCTCCAGACGGACGCCTCCATCAATCCCGGCAACAGCGGCGGGCCGCTGCTCAACATGCAGGGCCAGGTGGTGGGCATCAACACGGCCATCATCGCCAGCGGCCAGGGCATCGGCTTCGCCATCCCGAGCAACATGGCCGCCAAGATCATCGACCAGATCAAGAACGGCAAAAAGATCAGCCGCGGCTGGATCGGCGTGACCATTCAGGACGTTGACGAAAATTCCGCCAAGGCCCTGGGCCTCAAGGAGCCTGCGGGCGCGCTGGTGGGCTCCGTCATGGAAAATGAGCCTGCGGCCAAGGCCGGCGTGCAGGACGGCGACGTGATCATCGCCGTGGACAAGAAGAATATCGACGATTCCGCGGCGCTTCTGCGCGCCATCGCCGACAAGGCCCCGGGCAGCACCGCGGTGCTCACCGTCTGGCGCGACGGCAAGACCCAGGAGATCACCGTCACCCTTGGCGAGCGCAAGAGTCCGCAGGCCATGGGCAAGGACGGCAGCGGCCAGAAGCAGCAGGATGAGAGCCTGCTCGGCCTCTCCGTGCGCCCGCTCAAGAAGGAGGAGCGCAAGGAGCTCAAGATCGCCAAAGACGAGGGCCTGCTCATCGTGAGTGTTGACCCGGAAAAGCCCGCGGCCGAGGCTGACCTCCAGCCAGGCGATGTCATCCTCAAGGCCAACCAGGTGCCGGTCCACAGCGCGGCCGACCTCTCCAAAATCGTCAAGGAGGTGGGCGTGCAGCGCGGGGCGGTCATGCTCCAGATCCAGCGGCACGGGGACACCTATTTCCGCGCGGTGCCCATCGGCAAGTAGCGGTCTTTCACCCGAGCCATGAATCCAGGGGGGCGCCCGGTGGGCGCCCCCCTGTGTATTTAAGGGCGCGGGCGCCGCCTCTTGCGGCTGGCGGCTTTCCGGCGTAAAATTTGACAGCGTCTTCAGAGCATCTTCAGGAGGTGGACCATGCCCGTTGTTCATTGTGATGCCGGTCATCTGCCCGCGCCCGAAAAACTCGAGCGCATCCCCGCGCTGATGAGCGCCTATTATACCGAATTTCCCAATCCCAAGATCCCGGGGCAGCGCGTGTCTTTCGGGACTTCGGGGCATCGCGGCTCCTCGCTGCTCCATACCTTTAATGAGGAGCATATCTACGCCATCACCCAGGCCGTGTGCGACTATCGCGGCGCCAAGGGCATCGACGGCCCGCTCTTCCTCGGCGGCGATACGCACGCCCTTTCCGAGGCGGCCTTCCGCTCGGCCCTCGAGGTGCTGGTGGCCAATGGCGTCAATGTGCGCATTTCCAAGGACGGCGCCTATACGGCCACGCCGGCTGTGTCGCACGCCATCCTGCGCTGGAACGCCGGCCGCGAGCGCGGCCTGGCGGACGGCATCATCATCACGCCCTCGCACAATCCCCCGCGCGACGGCGGATTCAAGTACAATCCGCCCCACGGGGGCCCGGCGGAAACGGATGTCACCACCTGGATCGAAAAACGCGCCAACGAGTATCTTGAGTCCGGCAACCGCACGGTCAAGCTCGTCCACCTGCGCGAGGCGAGGAAATCGCCGCTGGTGGAGGAGTTCGACTACACCCGCGCCTATGTGGATGACCTCCCCAAGGTGCTCGACATGAAGGCCATCGCCGCCTCGGGCCTCAAGCTCGGCGTGGACCCGCTGGGCGGCGCGAGCCTGCCCCTCTGGGAGCCCATCGCCGAGACCTACGGGCTTGACCTCACCGTGGTCAACAAGGAGGTGGACCCCACCTTCCGCTTCGTGCCGCTGGACAAGGACGGCCAGATCCGCATGGACTGCTCGTCGCCCTATGCCATGAGCCGCCTGCTCGAAATGCGCGGCAACTTCGACCTGGCCTTCGCCTGCGACCCGGATTCCGACAGGCACGGCATCGTCACCCGCCAGGAGCTGATGAACCCCAACCACTCGCTCACCGTGGCCGCGTGGCACCTTTTCCGCACGCGCACCGGCTGGCCGGCCGAGCGCGGCATCGGCAAGACCGTGGTCACGAGCGCCACGCTGGACCGCGTGGGCAAGCACCTGAACCGCCCGGTGGTGGAAGTGCCCGTGGGCTTCAAGTGGTTCGTACCTTACCTCTTCAGCGGCCGCTGCGGCATGGGCTGCGAGGAGAGCGCGGGCGCGTCCTTCCTCTGCTTTGACGGCGCCCCGTGGAGCACAGACAAGGACGGCCCGCTCATGTGCCTTTTGGCCGCGGAAGTCATGGCCAAGGAAGGCAAGTCGCCGAGCGAGATCTACAAGGACCTGACGAAGATCGTGGGCGACCCCATCTACCAGCGCCTCGACGCCCCGGCCGACGACAGGACGCGCGCCCTGCTCAAGGCGCTCACACCGGAGCAGGTGAAGCTCAAGACCCTGGGCGGCTCGCCGGTGACGAGCGTCATCACCCGCGCGCCCGGCAATGACGCGCCCATCGGCGGTGTGAAGGTGAGCAGCGAGGACGGCTGGTTCGCCGTGCGCCCCTCGGGCACCGAGGCCATCTGCAAGGTCTATACGGAGAGCTTCAAGGGCGAGGACTACCTGACAGCCCTGCAAAAGGACGCCATCGACTTCCTCGAAAAGCTGCTCAAGGAAGGCGAAGGCGCTGAATAGCTGACCTTTCGGGGATACAATGCAAAAAGCCGCCCGGACATGGCGCCGGGCGGCTTTTCTGTGCGCGGTCAGCGGTCATTTTTCTGTGGTATCCGGCCTTTCGTCTCCTGACATCTCCGCAAGAAGGCCCGCGAGGCGGAGGAAGTCCGCCACGGAAAGCGCCTCGGGCCGCAGTTGCGGCGAAAGGCCAAGTCCCGGGAGCGCCCTGGCGAGCTCAGTCCGGCCCGCGCGGGCGAAAATGCCGCCCAGTTGCTTGCGGCGCTGCTGAAAGCAGATGCGTAACAGGCGTTCCAGCGCGGCCGGGTGACGAGGCCGGGCCTCCTGTGGCAACGGTGTGAAGGAGACCACGCCCGAATCCACCTTGGGCGGCGGCGCAAAGGCTCCCGGGCTAAGGCTGAATTCGAGGCGCGGCCGGCTATAGGCCTGCACCCATACGGAGAGCGCGCCATACTGGCGCGAACCCGGGGCGGCGCAAAGCCGCTGGCCCACTTCTTTCTGCACCATGAAGACGCAGCGGGCGGCGCCGCTTTGCGACACGATGTCCCAGATAAGCGGCGAGGCCACGTTATAGGGCAGGTTGCCCGCGATCTTCCAGCCGGCCCCGGGTGTCAGGCGCCGCCAGTCGAAGCGCAGAGCGTCCATGAGCACGGCCCGGGTTCCCGCAGCCGCCTCGCGCTGGCGTTCCGCTGCCCAATGGCGGTCTTTTTCCAGCAGCAGCAGCTGTGCATGCGGCTGCGCCTCAAGCGCGCGCGTGAGGGCGCCTGGCCCCGGGCCGATCTCGAGCACCTTGTCCTCTGCCTGCGGGTGCAGCAGGGCCGCGATACGCCGGCAGACCCCCTCGTTGCGGAGAAAATGCTGGCCAAGGCTTTTCTTGGCGCGTGGCGCTTCAGGGGCGGCAAGGCTCATGCGGCAGGATGTCCGTAGTGGGGTCTTAAGAGCGGCGCGCCCGGCGGCAAAGGCACGTGGCAGGCCGGAAATACCATGCCGCCCCGGTGCGCGGGCCGTGCAAAAACGGCGGGCGCAAGCCGGGGCGGCGACAACGGGAAGCGGGCCGGATGCCAGGTGGCATCAAGCGGCGCGTGATCCCCGGGGCGGGTGGGAACCTTTCGGTTCCGCCGGGGCGCCCCCATGGCTGAAAGGGGCGGACCGCGCCTTGCTTATGCTCTCCTATCGGCGCCTTCCAGAAAAAGTTGAGAGCTTTTGGCGAAAAATTTTCAGCTCTGCGTGAAAAATTTTTTCGCGCTGCCCATACGCGCCTCTTACCCTCTGGCATCGCGCTCCGCCTGCTCCCGCACCTTGTAGTGGAGGAGCTTGCCCGTGGCCGTGTGCGGCAATTCCTTCACCAGAGTGTAGAAGCGCGGCCGCTTGAAGGGCGGCAGCATGGGGTGGGCGACGCAATGGGCGCGCAGCTCCTCCACGGTCAGGCTTTCGTCCGCGGGCACCACATAGGCGGCCACACATTGCCCGTGCAGCCGGTCAGGCCGGCCCACCACCGCGCATTCGGCCACCTTGGGGTGCTCGTTGAGCGCGGCTTCCACCTGGGTGGGATAGATATTCTCGCCCGCGCAGATGATCATGTCGTCCTTGCGGCTGACCACGGTGACGAATTCGTTCTTGTCCCAGGTGCCGATGTCGCCCGTATAGTGAAAGCCCTTGTAAAACTTGCGGCGCGACATCTCCTCGTTGTTCACATAGCAGCCGGCGGACTTGGCCGGGGCGCGGATGATGATCTCGCCGATCTCCAGATTATCCTTGGCGACCATGTCATCCGGCTCGGCATGGCCGCCGTCGGGCAGGATGCGCACGAGGCGCACGTCATCGTCCGTGCAGGACATGCCGGCGCTGCCCGCCTTGCCGGGCAGGTCATAGGGCCGCAGGAAGGTGTTCCAGAAGGTCTCTGTGGTGCCGTAGCCGTTGAAGATATTGGGCGTGAAGAGCTCCATGTAGCGCTCGCAGGCGGCTTTCTCAAAGGGGCTTCCCATGGTCACGATGCCGCGGAGGGAGGAAAGGTCCACCGGGGTGTGCTCCTGCGCGCGGGCCAGAAGCGCGATGATGGAGGGCACCCCGATGAGGAAGGTGACGCGCTCCTTCGCCGCAAGCTCGAGGCAGCGGCGCGGATTGAATTCGCGCAGGATGACCACCTCGCCGCCGGCGTAAAGGGTGGGGGTCGGGCCGCCTGAGTGCAGACCGCCGCGGTGGAACCACGGGGTCATGTTCATGGTGCGGTCATTGGCGTTGAGCGGAAAGTGCATGAGCACGTCGTGGGCCGAGAGCACTTCGTTGATGTCGTTGATGGGCACGGCCTTGGCCCGGTTCGTGGTGCCCGAGGTGTAGAGGCGCGTGGTCTCGTCATAGATATGCTTGCGGTGGGCAGGAACGGGATCGGTTTCGGGCTGCCCGGCTACATAGTCGGCATAGGCGGTCGCGCCGGGGGCCCCTTCAGTGCCCGCAGTCTCAGAAACAAGCACCACGCGCCCGGGCTTGTATCCGGCCATGGCGAGGGCCTGCTCCGCCACCGGGGCGAAGGCGGCGTCATAGATGAAGACCGCGGGCTCGCTGTCATCGATGAGCAGGGCGAGCTCGCCGGCGGAGAGCCGGTAGTTTACCGGGCAGCCGATGGCGCCCAGCTTGTGCCCGGCCAAGTAGGCGAACACGAATTCCGGGCTGTTGAACAGCATGTACATGATGACGCTGTTCTTTCCCACGCCGTCGGCCTTGAGGGCATGGGCGAGCCGGTTGGCGTCCGTATTGAGCTCGCGGTATGTCCAGCGGCGGTCATCCTCGGGCGAATACAGGGCCGGCCGGTCACCAAAGCGACCCACATTGCGCATAAAGCCGTTCAGCCAGGTGAATTCATGCTCAAAATTGTCGCGGAACTGATCCACGTCATAGGTATGCGTCATCGGGAAATCTCCTCTGCGGGCCGGGTAACGATGATGCTCGAATTCTGGCCCCCGAAGCCCAGAGAATTGGACATGGCCGCGTCCACCCGCGCTTCCCGCGCCGTGCGCGGCACATAGTCGAGGTCGCATTGCGGGTCGGGCGTGTCAAGGTTGAGGGTCGGGGGCAGGATGCCTTCACGCAGGGCCATGATGCAGGCGATGATCTCGGTGATGCCGCCCGCGCCCATGAGGTGCCCGGTGGCGCCCTTGGTGGAGCTCACGGGCGGGGCCGTGTCAATGCCGCCAAAAACCTTCTTGAGGGCCACGGTCTCGGCGATGTCGCCAAGGCCCGTGGAGGTGCCGTGCGCGTTGATATAGCCGATGGCGGAGGGCGCAAGCCGGGCCCGGCGCAGGGCCGCGCGCATGCAGGCGGCAGCGCCTTCGCCCGTGGGGTCGGGCGCGGTGATGTGGTGGGCGTCAAGGCTGTTGCCCCAGCCGGCCAGCTCGGCGAGCACCTGGGCGCCCCGCGCCCGCGCGTGGTCCAGCGTCTCAAGGACGAGCGCGCCGCCCCCCTCGCCGATGACGAAGCCGTCCCGGTCGCGGTCAAAGGGGCGGGAGGCCGCCTCGGGCGCGTCGTTGCGCCTTGAGAGGGCGCGCGCCTGGGCGAGGCTCGAGACCACGCTCGGGCAGAGGATGCTTTCGCCGCCGAGCACGAGCATGGTGTCCGCCTCGCCGGCCCTGAGCAGCATGGCGGCGGTCATGATGGCGTCGCCGCCGGCGGAGCAGGCGGTTTCCAGCGTCATGCCCGGGCCGTGGATGCCGTAATGGATGGCCAAGTGCGCGGCCGCCATGTTGCCGATGATCATGGGCACGAAGTGCGGGCTCACCTTGCCGGTCTTGCTCCCGAGAAAGGCCGCTTCGCCGGCGCTGGCCTCGGCGATGCCCGCAAGGGCCGTGCCCATGGTGATGCCCACCCTTTCGGGGGCGGCCGCGATGTCAAGGCCGCTCTGGGCGAGGGCCTCCGCGCCGGCCACGAAGGCATAGCGCATGAAGCGCGCGGCATTGCGGGCCACGGCGCGCGGGAGGTCATCCTCGGGGAGGTCTTGCACCTCGGCGGCGATGCGCACGGGAAGCAGGGAAGCGTCAAAGCGCGTGAGCACGTCAACGCCGCACTCGCCTTCGATGAGCGCGCGCCAATAGTCGCCCACGCCGATGCCGAGCGGCGTGACAGCGCCCATGCCGGTGATGACGAGGCGGCTTGCGCTCATGGCCTGCCCCCCGAAACCGGAGATGTTTGAACCGCTGCGGCCGGCGCCGGGACCTGGGCCACGAGGTCGCTCAGGGCGAGGATGGTATTGGCGTAAGTGCGGGAGTGATTGTAGGTCATGAGCAGGGCGTGCTGGCGTTCACGGGAGAGCCCGGCCTTCCAGCCGTGGCGGGCAAGATAGTGGGCGAGGCTCGCGATGGCGTCCGGCGCGGTGAAGAGGTCCACGCGGCCGTCACCGTCGCCATCGGCGCCATAGGTGGAAATGTTGGAGGGCATGAACTGGCACAGGCCCACAGCGCCGTAAATGGAGCCCGGCAGTCCCTCCGGGGCGATGTGGTCACGGAGCATATGCTCCACGAGGGCCTTTGTTTCCTTATAGGCCCAGTCGGCGCGCTTGTGCAGGGTCTCGGTGAGCCAGGGCATGTGCTTCTCATAGCCGGGGAGTTGGGGAAGCCACTGGCTGATGTCTTGCGGCGTGGTGCTCACCGCCATGCTGGCGAGTGTGTAGAAGGCGTTTTCCGGCACATCGCCGAGCACCTTGCCAAGGCGCGTCTCCACAAAGAGCAGGGAGGCCGCGATGGCCGGCGGCACGCCGTAGCGCGCGTCGGCGGCGGCGAAGGCGGCCTCGTGCGCGGCGATGAAGTCACGGCAGAGCGCGGCATTGGCCTCGGTGACCACGCCCTTGTAATAGAGGGGCGCGGGCTTGGCCGTGGCCGGGCGCGGCAGGAAGCGGCGGCGGTACAGCTCGCGGATCTTGCGGCCCATGGGCGACTGCGTGGGCGTGGGCGAGAGCCTCGCCAAGAGGGCGTCCACGCGCGGGCCGGAAAGGCCGTCAGCCGCAAGGCGCGCTGCCAGCGGCTGCCAGCGGGGCGCGACTTCTCCGGCTGGTTCGTCTGCGGCAAGAGTTTCCGTAAGGGGCCTTGCCTCGTCGGCAGCGGCGGAGGATGCAGCCGCCAGAGCCTCTCCGGCCGGGTCGGCCAGATCCGGTGCCTTGGCTGTGCGCGTGCTGCCGCAGGCTGCCAGAAGCAACGCGCAGGCGAGGATCAGGGTGAGCAGGTCAGCCGGACGCCGCGCCGCCGCAAGGCGCTCAGGCGCAGTGGGCGCAGGGCGCAGGATGTGCCGGAAGTGCGGCGCCGCCATCCTAGAACTCCTGCAGTGTCCAGACCACGCGCCCGAGGAGCCGCTGGCGCAGGAGCTCCGGCGCAAGCACCGTCTCCGGGAATTCGGGAGATTCCGAGCGCAGCAGGTAGCCCGTCTGCGCGCCGTCCAGGAAGATGCGGCGGAGCACCAGGCCCTCGTTGGGCGCGAACAGCGCATAGATCTTGCCGGAAGTGATGGCGTTCTCCCGCGTGTCCACGCCGAAGTGCGCCCCCTGCGAGATGAGCGGGGCCATGTTGACCCCGCGCATGCGGAACACGAGCACGCCCGGGCGCACCAGGGAAAGCGGCAGGGAGATCTTGCCCCGCGGCGTGAATTCGGGGCGGTCGCCGCCGTCGTCCCAGACGGCGGGCATGGCAAATTCGGTGCACACAAGGTGCTTGGCCTGGTCATCGCCGTAGACGGCGGTGTTTTCCGCGAGGAAGGCCGGCGCGTCCTGCGGGGCATAGCCCTCTTCGGTGCGCAGATACATGGGACCCATACCCTGCTTGAGCCAGTCGGGATTAAGGCCGAACTTCTCAAAAAGTTTCATGTACCAGTCGCCCGGCACGGAATTGCGTCGCTTGGCGTCAGAAATGCTGGACTGGCGGATGTCGAGCACTTCCGCCAGTTCCATTTGCGTCCGGCAATTGGTCGCAAGGGTAATACGGCCATATATTTCCGCAAATGAAGACATGCCAGAACTCCTGACGCCGCTACTGTTGCAGGTTGAGCAGCGGCGCTTCGTTGGTGAGGACCATCTTGCTATTGTCCTTGAAGGATTTTCGCATGGCCTCCAGCCAGCGCTGGTAGGCGTAGAAATCCGGCGACTTGCTGTAGGCGCCCGCATAGGTGGCGGCCGCCTTGGCGTCGCCGCGGCCGCGCTCCACCTGCGCTTCGCGGGCGGCCTCGGCGAGGATGAGGGCGCGCTGGCGGTCGGCGTCGGAGCGAATGCGGGTGGATTCCTCCTCGCCCTCGGAACGGTACTGCTTGGCCTGGCGTTCACGCTCGGCGCGCATGCGCTCGAAGATGGCGCGCTGGTTTTCCTGCGGAAGGTCGGTGCGCTTGATGCGCACGTCCAGCACCTCCACGCCAAAGGGCTTCATGAGCTCCGAGACCTTGTCGGTCACCTCCTTCATGATGTTGGCGCGGTGCGACGAAACGACCTGCGTGAGCGTGTAGGCGCCCACGAGCGCGCGCAGCTGCGAATACACCACGTCGTCGAGGCGCGCCTGCGCGCCGGGTATGGTGCGCATGGTGCGGTAGAACTGGAGCGGGTCGATGATGCGCCAGCGCGCGTAGTTGTCGAGCACGATGGCCTTCTTGTCCACCGTGAAGGCCTCGCGGGAGCGGGCCTCGTAGTCGAGCACCCGCGAATCGAAATAGACCACGTTCTGGACGAAGGGCAGCTTAAAATGCAGGCCCGGGCCGTAGACCTCGGGGAGCGGCTCGCCGAGCTGGAGCACCAGCGCCTTCTGCGTCTGGTGCACGGTGAAAAAGCACTGGCTGCCGAGCGCCGCAAGCGCGAGGATGAGCACCACGAGGAGAAAAGGGTTCTTTTTCATGGCCGTTCTCCTGCGGGGGCCGCGGCCGAGGCGGCGGGGGCCGGCTGCGCCTGCTGGCGCACTTCGGGCGCGGCGCGGCGCTCGGGGCTCGCGGCCTCGGGCAGCCTCGGCGCGCTCAGGCTCGGGAGCGGCAGATACGGCAGCGCCCTGGAGGCCGCGGCGCCGTCCATGAGCACCTTTTCGCCGGAACCGGCGAGGATATCTTCCATGGTCTCGTAATAAAGGCGCTGCTTTGTCACTTTGGGCGCCTTGTCATATTCCACGCGCAGGGCGTCGAAGCGCTCGGCGTCGCCCTCGGCGTGGCGTACCCGCGTGGCGCTGTAGGCCTCGGCCTGGTTCTTCATGGCTGCGGCCTGGCCGCGGGCCCTGGGCAAAAGCTCGTTGCGGTAGGCCTCGGCCTGGTTGATGATCCGGCTCTTGTCCTCGCGGGCGCTGGCCACGTCCTTGAAGGCGTCAATGACCTCCTTGGGCGGGTGCACGTCCTGCAACTGCACCGCGATGATCTGGATGCCCGCGCCGTAGCGGTCGAGGATATGCTGGAGCAGCTGGGTGGCCTCGCTCTGGATCTTGAGCTTGCCGTCGGTGATGGCGGAATCTATCTCGCTGTTGCCGATGACCTCGCGCATGGCGGCTTCGGCCGCATTGCGCACGAGGGCCGTGGGCGCGCTGACGTTGAAGAGATATTGCACCGGGTCGCTGATCTTGTACTGCACGCTGAACTGGACATTGACGATGTTCTCGTCGCCGGTGAGCATGGAGGCCTCTTCGGCGATGGTGCGCACCTGGCCCTGCTGGAAAGTGGCGGACTGCCCCACGGAGCGGAAGCCCACCTCGCTGCGCAGCACCTGCGTGACCTGCGGCTTGTAGACCGTTTCAAAGGGGGCTGGCAGCGCATAGTGCGGGCCCGGATCCACCGTGCGGTCATAGCGGCCAAAGCGGAGCACCACCCCCTGCTCGTCGGGATTGACGATATAGATGCCGGAGAGCAGCCAGAGGACCACGGCGGCGATGCCGATGAGCAGCACGAGGCGCCCGTTGGGCAGCTTGAAGCGGGAAAGGCGCTCAAACGGGTTGTTGGGGCCCCCCCCGCGGCTTTCATTGAGCAGATAACGCTGGTTGCGCGGCTTTTCGCGGCCGGCCTCCACGTCGTCGCCGTCGGGCTCTTCCGGGCGGCGCGGCGGGCGTTGGGCGCCCTGCTGGCGCTGCCGCTTTTCCTGTAGCTTGTCCCAATCCCAGTTCATGATGGAGATGATCCTTGGCTGCTGGTGGGGCGGCGTCGGGCGCCGCAAAACCGCTGCAAAGAGGATTATTTATAGGCTACACGGCCCTGGCGGTCAAGACGCAAGCCGCCTTGCGGGCCCGGGCGTCATGATCACGCCTCCGGCGCGCACAGCATGTCCTCGGGGATCTTGCGTCCGCGCGGGATGGTCTCCATGGCAAGATCATGGAAATAGCCTTCCTTCCCGAGCAGCCAGCCGGCATAGGCCGTCATGACGGCATTGTCGGTGCAGAGCCTCGGCGGCGGCACGAGGCAGCGGCCGCCGTGTGCGCGCATGAGCTCCGCCGCGCGCTCCCTGAGCAGGCTGTTGGCGGCAGCACCGCCCGCCAGGACGAGGGTGCGGATATCGGGGTTTCGCCGCAGGGCGCGCTCCGTCTTGGCGCACAGGGTATCGACAACGGCCTTGTTGAAGGCGGCGCAGAAATCGCGCAGGGCCTTTGGGGCTGCCTCCGGGGAGGGCAGCGGCCTGGGCCAGCTCTCCGGGCACGACTTTTCCAGCCAGAGTGCCGCGGCGGTCTTGAGGCCGCTGAAACTGAAATCAAGGTTGTCGTTGTCCAGATAGGGCCGGGGCAGCGCGAGGGCGCCCGGCTCCCCCGTGCGGGCGAGCCTGTCAAGCTGCGCGCCGCCGGGATAGGGCAGCCCGGCGAGCTTTGCCGCCTTGTCAAATGCCTCGCCGGCCGCGTCGTCCAGGGTGCGCCCCAGGGTGATGAAGCGCCACGGCGCCTCCATGCGGTAGATGTGAGTATGGCCGCCCGAGACCAGCAACCCGAGGGAAGGGAAGGTCAGTTCGTTGTCGATGCCGGCTGCCAGCAGGTGCGCGTGCAGGTGGTCGATGCCGAGGAAGGGCACCCCGAGGCCCAGAGCCAGGGCCTTGGCAAAGCCCACGCCCACGAGCAGGCTCCCGAGCAGCCCGGGCCCGCGCGAGGCGCACACAAGGTCAATGGCCTGGGGTCCAACGCCCGCGCGCCGCATGAGTTCGTCAAAAAGGGGGCCCATGTAACGGTAATGCTCGCGCGAGGCCAGTTCCGGCACAACGCCGCCGAACAGGGCATGGATGTCGGCCTGGCTGGCGAGCACCGAGGCCAGCGGGCGCCCCTCGTCAACAAGGGCGAGGGC
The DNA here is from genome assembly GCF_014803725.1 of Desulfovibrio sp. GTDB lineage: Bacteria > Desulfobacterota > Desulfovibrionia > Desulfovibrionales > Desulfovibrionaceae > Desulfovibrio. Next base: position 56,788 of record NZ_JAAVBE010000019.1, on the reverse strand, counting down.
AGTCTCATCGCAGGAACTTTCGATACCGAGAACGAGCATGCTCAACCGAAAATGCGCGGGCGCGGAAAATCCCGCCCCGCCCCGGCGCCTCATGGCCGGGAGGGGGCGGAAATCCGCTCAGGAAAAGGTGAGATCAGCTAGGACTGTTCGGCGTAGATGCGCTCCACGGCCTCCACATCCTTGCGCGAGCCGATGAAGAGCGGCGTGCGCGCGTGCAGGCGGTCGGGCTTTTTCTCAAGGATGCGCTGGCGCCCGTCGCTGGCCCTGCCACCGGCCTGTTCCGCGAGGAAGGCCAGCGGATTGGCCTCGCACATCATGCGTAGCTTGCCCTCGGGCTTGCGCTGGTCGGCCGGGTACATGTAGATGCCGCCGCGAAGCAGGGTGCGGTGGAAGTCCGCCACGAGCGCGCCCACATAGCGGGCGGAATAGGGCTTGCCGTCAGGGCTCTCGCAATTGTGGAACCACTTGACCACCTCGCGCGTGGGCTGGTCCCAGTAGCGCCAGTAGCCTTCGTTGACGGAATAGATATAGCCCTGTTCGGGAATCTGCATGTCGGGGTGCGACAGCAGGAACTCGCCCACGCCCGGGTCGAGCGTGAAACCGTGGACACCCTGGCCGGTGCTCAAAACGAGCATGGTGGAAGGCCCGTAGAGGATGTAGCCCGCGCCCACCTGCTGGATGCCGGGCTGGAGCACCTCCTCCACGGTCACTTCGCCGGTGTTGCCGGCGGGACGGCGCAGGATGGAGAAGATGGTGCCCACATCCACATTAATGTCGATATTGGAGGAGCCGTCCAGCGGGTCAAAGATGAGGATGTAGTCGCCGCGCGGAAATTCCGGCCCGACGCGGATAAGTTCGGCCTCTTCCTCGGAGCTCATGGCGCAGAGCGCGCCGCAGCGCTCCATGCGGTAGATCATGATCCTGTTGGCGATGGCGTCCATTTTCTGGACGTCCTCGCCCTGGACATTGACTTCGCCGGTGCCGCCCAGGATGTCTAGCAGGCCGGCCTTGTTGATGCGCCGCGCGATGGACTTGCCCGAGAGGATAAGGTCGTAGAGCAGGCCGGTGAACTGGCCCGTGGCGTGGGGCGAACGCTTCTGGTGCAGGAGAAGGTGCTCGGTAACCGTAATGTCAGCCATGAGAGCCTCCTTGGTTGGCCGGGCGCCTAGGGCCCGGCATGGCCCGCGCGCAGGTGGGCGTGCGGGCGTCCTTGACAACAGTTCCTCAGTTGCGCGGCCCGAAGGGGCTCGGCCTGCCTCCGGGGAGCAGCGCCGGCCCGGACTCGGACCCGGAATTTTCCGCAGGCGCGGCACTCTTTGCGGGCGCCTCGGGCCTTGCTTGCGGAGCCTCCGCGGGCCGAGGCTCGGGAGCGGGCGTTTCGGGGGCTGCGGGCGCTTCGGGCGCGGGCGAGATCTCGGCGGGAGCAGCCGGCGCCGCATCCTGCGTCGTTGCCGCCTCCCGCGGGCCGAAGGGGCTCGGGCGTGCGGGCGCCGCCTGTTCCTCGTCGCGCGGGCCGAAGGGGCTGGGCCTGCCGCCCGGCAGGCTCGGCATCTCCTCGTCCGGGATGAGCTCCAGCGCCGGGGCCTGGGGCTGCGGCTTGGGCGCCGCCGGGCGCCGGGGCCGCTGCACCCGCTCCACCTGCACGTTCTCGCCTTCAAGCTGGCGCTCCTGGACGCGCCGGCGCTCCCGGGCCTTGCCCTTGAGCAGCACGCTGTCGCGGCTGCCGGGCTCGATGTCGTTGGGCGCCTTGCCCGTGCGGGGCGCGGTCTCGCCGCCGGACACCGCATCGGCCGGCGTGGGGGCCGGTTCGGCGCCTTCCAGGGCCGAGCCGCCTGCCAGGGCCGCGTCGGGCGCCTGCGGCTCGAAGGCGGGCACGGCGCCTTCGTCCTTCTTGGTGCGTTCGGGCATGGGCGGCGGGGGCAGCTTTTCACGCTCCTGCGGGAAGAACTGGGCCCCCTGCTGCACATCGCCATTGCCTTCGGGGAAGTCGCCCTTCTCGGGCACCGCAAAGATGAGCGGCAGGTTGCCGAGATAGCGCACGAGATAGAAGAAGGAGCCCGTGGCGTTGGTGCAGGTGCCGGCGGTGCTGTGCTTGACGATCTCGCTCCAGTCGAGGCCGGCCAGTGGCGTGGCCGCGAATTCGTACTTGCCCGGCCAGAGCAGGGCCGCGGGCGAGAGCACCACCATGTCCTCCGGGTGCTCGGAATAGCGCATGAGGGCGCGCATATCGAAATACGCGACCACGATGCCGAGGAAATCCACCCCGTCATAGAGCGGCGTGGCGAGCATGATCTCGGGCCCGAGCGGGCTTGGCTGCACATCGGCCCTGAGCGCGCGGCTGTTCTGCTTCTTGTCTTCGTAGAGCAGGGGGATGAAGTCCAGCTCCTTGAGGGCGTCCGCCGGCTCCTGGCCGAGGATGGTGCCGTCGTACTTGACGCCGGCGAAGCCGCTCAGCCAGGGGAAGGTGGCGAAGAGATTGCTGAGCCATTCGCGGGTCGGCGGCTTGTCGGCGTTCTGCATGACGCGCTCAAGTTTGCCCAGCTCCACGTCGATGCCGATCATGCCGGTGGAAAGCGCGAGCGCCTGCGGCGGCAGGCTGCCCTTTTCCTCATAGTCCACGCTGGCCGGCGGGCTCACATAGGTGTTCCAGAGCCCCTTGGTGGTCTTCCAGACGTTCTTGGTGGGCTGGTAGGCGTTGCAGCCGCACAGGACGCCCACCGCGAGCAGGATGAGCAAAGCGCGCATACAGAAATGTGACACCGTGATTCTCCGATTCTCCCGTACCTTGTGCGTCAGGGAGGGCCGCTCAGCCCCGGGCCCTGGCCTCCACCCGTTCCGCAAGGGCCTCAAGCATGCTGATGAGCCGGTCGGTGCTCCTGCCGTTCTCTTCCTCCGGGGGGGCGGGCGGCTGCGGGGCTTCGGCCTGATGGCCGAGGCGCGCGGTGAGGGTGGCGATGCGGTGCTGAAGGTCCGCGCATTCTTCGGGGAGGGTGGCCGCGGCCGCGAGCTCATTGTAAATATCCAGCGCGCCGCGGATGTCGCCCTGCTCGGCCAGCACTTCGGCCATGGAGCGCGTCCTGAGCGAGAAATGCTCCTCGCCGTCATCCTCGGAGTGCGCGCCGTCAGCCGGGAGGGCGCTGGTGGCATCGGCGGGCGCTTCCTCCCACAGCGGAGCGGCCGCGGTTTCCTCAAGGGCCACTTCGCCGGGCGCCGGGGCCGCTTCCACCCGCTCTTCCACGATCTCTTCCGCAGGCGCTGCAACAGGCGCAGGCGATGCTTCAGGCGCGGCTGCCGCGGGCTTCACGGGCTCGCGGGCCGGGGCTGCCGCCCGTGGGGCGCGGCCCTGCTCCAGACTGTCCAGCCCGCGGTTGAGCACCTCGTGCAGCGAAAGCGGGCCGTGAACGAAGTGGGCCGCCAGAAAGCGCAGCACCGTGGCCGTGTCCGCCTCTCCATCCACCTCGGAAAGGCAGGCCGCCCAGGCCTGCCAGAAGCCGGCATAGGCGGAAAACATGGCGCTCAGCCGCTCTATCTGCCGCGCGCAGGCATCCTGCCGGCCGGTCCTGTACAAGAGCTCGATGAGGAAGAGCCGGGCTTCCAGAAATTCGCTGTGGCGCTCGAGCCCGTGTTCCAGCGCGGCGATGGCTTCGTCATCGCGGCCGGCGTCGGCGAGCAGCCGGGCGAGCGGGAAGAAGACCTTGGAATTGGGCTCGAGCTCGAGCACCTCTTTATACCATTCAATCTTTTCCGTCATGGGCCGGGGCTCCGGGGCTGGTTTGGGCCGAGCTTCCAAAGAGGTAGAGCACCTCGTTGTCCCGCATGTAGTGCAGGCGCTGGCGGATCATTTTTTCCACATACTGGCTGTCGGACTGCAAGAGCCGGATATCCTTACTGAGCGCCCTGTTCTGGGCATCGAGGTCGCTTATCCGGGTGAGCAGGGCGGCGTGCTGGCGCTTAAGGTCGCGGTATTCCACAAGCCCCGTCGGACCCCATATCATGCGGCTGAACAGGGCGAGGTTGAAAACACCCAGAATGAGCAGGATGGTGACGCGCCAGAACATTATTGCAGCAGCCGCTGGCCGTGGGCGTTCCAGCGGGGGGAATGCCCGAGTTCTGCAAGCAGGGTGCCGGTGACGCCTTCGAGCCGCCGGACATCTTCCTCCGCCAGGTTCATGCTGTCGATGCGCGTAAGGAAGCTCTTGAGGGAAGCGAAGTCCTCGTCAAAGCTGCGGCCCGCGCCAGCGGCGCGCATGCCCGGTTCCAGCTCGAGGATCGTCTGGATGCAGTTCTTGAGGCGGATCTGCAACCTGCTCATGCCGATTTTCCCGAAGTGACGCTGGCAGCGGCATGCCGGTAGAAATACCGGCAATAGTTGACGCCCGAGAACACGGCCACGGCCATGGAGGCATAGAGCAGCGCCTCGCCGATGGGCCACAGTCTGAGTCCGAAAAGAGGATAGTGGAGCGTGATGGGGATGATGGCCGCGATCTGGAGCACCGTCTTGGCCTTGCCGAACTTGTCGGCGGCGAGGACGATGCCCTCGTCGATGGCCATGGCGCGCAGGCCCGTCACCACGAGCTCGCGGCAGACGATGACGATGACCACCCATGCGGGCGCCCAGTCGAGCTCCACGAACATGATGAGCACGGAGCAGATGAGCACCTTGTCCGCCAGGGGGTCGAGGAATTTGCCCATGCTCGTGACCATGCCGGCATGGCGGGCGATATAGCCGTCCATCCAGTCGGTGATGGCGGCGAAAATAAAGACCAGCGCGGCCACGATGCAGAGCTTCGGCCCCTGGAAATACAGGAGGACGACGACGAGCGGCGCCATGAGGATGCGCAGCAGGGTGATTTTATTGGCAAGGTTGAGCATTGCCTCTCGCTCGCGCTGATAGGGGGTGTGCCTTCCTTTGAGGCATAGCATAAAGCCACGCAGGAGAAAAGAGGAAAAACGCGGGCAAGAGTCGGGCGTGCATGGAGTTGTGGGGTGGAGGACATGGAACCCGACCCTGTGACGTGGAAGCCGACCATATTGTGAGGCAACGGCGTGTGAGGGCGCCGACACAATGCGGCCTGCTGTCGTCCGCTTCTTCAGGGCTTTCCGCCGGTTGCGTTTCGCCCAAAAGTAGACCACTCTGACGCGTGACGCCGGCGCGAGGGTTTTCGCAGCTCGCCCCGGGCGTCCCTGTGCGGCCGGCCATCACTGTCTTCCCCACCGCATTTCCTGAGGAGCTGCTTTTGGACCGGGAAAAATATATTTGCCGCGTGACCCTGGCGGGGAGCGCCGTCAACCTGCTCCTCGTGGTCTTCAAGTTCATTGCCGGCATCCTCGGGCACAGCTCGGCCATGGTGGCCGACGCCGCCCATTCGCTCTCCGACTTCGCTTCGGATGTCATCGTCCTTTTGTGCCTGCGGGTGGCGGGCAAGCCCGAGGACGAAGACCACGCCTACGGCCACGGCAAGTTCGAGACCCTGGCGTCCGTTGCCATCGGCCTCCTCCTGCTTGCCACCGGCATCGGCCTTTTTTGGGACGGCGCGGCCACCATCCTTGCCTTCGCCCGGGGCGAAATGCTCATGGCGCCCACCTGGCTCGCGTTGGCCGCGGCGGTGATCTCCCTTGTCGTGAAGGAAGCGCTCTATCACTATACCATGGCGGCGGCCAGAAAGGCCGATTCCTCAACGCTCAAGGCCAATGCCTGGCATCACCGCAGCGACGCGCTGAGCTCCATCGCGACGCTCGTTGGCATCGGCGGGGCCATGCTCCCGGGCGAGGGCTGGCGCATCCTTGACCCGTTGGCTGCCTGCCTCATCAGCATCTTTATCGTGGTGATGGCCTTTTCGCTCATGAAGCCGGGCATCGATGAACTCATGGAAAAGTCGTTGCCCGATGCGGAAAGGGTGGAGATCGAGCACATCATTGCCTCAACAGAGGGCGTTCTCGGTTTCCATCGCCTGCGTACCCGTCGCATGGGTGTGAACCGCGCCGTCGAGGCACATATAAAACTGGATGGCGGCCTGTCCTTGCGCGAGGCGCATGACATCGCCTCGCTGCTCGAGAAGCGCCTGAAAGACCGCCTCGGTGAGAAGACGCATGTGGGCATCCATATGGAGCCCGCCGCTGCACAGAAAGCGCAGGCAGAGCACGAGGATGGAGAATCCGCGCGCGTGTGAGAACCCGGGTTAGAGCAACGCTGGCCCGATACTGTTGAATATCCAGCCAATGAGCGTGAATATCACCCACAGGCAGCCGATGAAGAGCGCCTGAAGCCGGAAGGTCATTATCTGCCGCAGAAGCATGACTTCCGGGATGCTTGCCGCCACCGCGCTCATGCAGAACGCGAGCGTGGTGCCGAGCGGCAGCCCCTTCATCAACAGGCTCTCCATCACCGGCACGATGCCCGTAACATTGGAATAGAGCGGTATTGCAAGAAGCACGGCCGCGGGCACTGTCCACCATTGGCCCGCGCCGAGGTGTTCGGCAAACCAGTTGTCGGGCACAAAGCCGTGCAGCGCGGCCCCCACGGCAACGCCGAGGATCACCCACTTCCAGACGCGGCCGAAAATCGACCGCATCTCGCCCCAGGCAAAGACATGGCGCTGGCGAATGCCCAATCGCGGGCTGTTGCCACCCACAGCCAGCAGGGGCCGGGGGAGGCGCCCGGCATCGAGGATGAAGCGCTGGAGCCAGCGCTCCGCCCGCATGGCATCTATGGAAAAGCCCCCAGCCATGCCCGCCGCCATGCCGACCAGCACATAGAGAAGTGTGAATTTCCAGCCGAGCAGACCCCACAACAGCACCACGGCGATTTCATTGATGAGCGGCGATGTGATGAGAAAGGCCATGGTGATGCCGAAAGGAATGCGCGCCGTGGTGAAGCCCAGGAAAAGCGGTATGCTCGAACAGGAGCAGAAGGGCGTTATGGAACCGAACAGGGCTCCGAGAAAATACCCGAGGATGCGTCGCTTGCCCGCAAGATACGCGCGTACACGCTCCACGGGGAGCGAGGCGCGCAGCCATGCAATTACATAGATGAGCGCAAAGAGGAGCAAGAGGATTTTTGCCGTGTCATAGAGGAAAAATTCGAGCGCTTGCCCGAGATGCGAGTCCGCTGAGAGCCCTGGCACGGAGAAGACGAGCCAATGGGCAGCCGGCTCAATGGCGACATAGGCCAGAACACAGACGAGGGCGACCACCGCGGCCTTGAGGATGTACCGGCGCTCCCAGCCTGCAACCTGCGGTGCATCCGCTTGGGGTATCGTTGGTCTTGAACAACTGCATGTCGCCTGTTCCCTCCCGAGCGGTGCCGATTTTTTGCCAGGGGCGGATGAACCCGGGATAAGCGGCTCCATGAGTACCTCTACTGTTTTGCTTTTTGGCTAAATTGCAAAATATTGAGGTGCAAGTCAAGCGCGTGCGCAGCCTAATCCCGCACGCATGAGCCCACTCCTGTGGCAGCGACCTCCCCCCGAAGGATCGAGGGATTTGTCTTTATCGAAAATGGCCCGGATGCCGGGCCCGGTAAAAGAGCGGGCAGCCCTAACGCGATTGCACTATCTCGAGATGTTCCCGGGCCTTCTGCTGGACCGCGGCGGATGTGCATTGCAAAAACTGGTTCAGGCAGCCCAGCCTCAGGCGGTAATAGATGCTCGTCCCGCGTTTTTCGCTCGTGACCACGCCGGCTTCACGCAAGACGGCGAGATGCCGGGATATGGTGGACATGTCATCGCCCACCAGGTCCTTGAGCTCGCAAACGCATTTCTCGCCATCGCGCAGGGCGTCGACCATGAGCAGGCGGCTCGGGTGCCCGAGAGCCTTGAAAATTTTTGCCTGCTCGGCGATGGAGCGCTTGTGCTGCTCTCGTATAGAGACCACGATGCGCCGCCTCTCAGCCAGAAGGATTGGGAAATTGCTGCGCCTTGGGAAGAACGCGGGTGTCTGGAACAGGAAGCCGGGAAGAATGGTGCGCCCGGCAGGAATCGAACCTGCGGCCTACAGCTTAGGAGGCTGTCGCTCTATCCAACTGAGCTACGAGCGCACGCTGGAAGAGGTAGGCCGGAAAGGCCCGACTGTCAAGGTTTTTGTGAACCGCCGGCTCACGCGAGCCGCCTTGCCGCGCACTTGGGTTGCTTGGGCACATGATGTTGGTCACATTCCCCGCGGGACTGGCTCTCCCCGCTTTGGGAAGGCCAGCACACACAAGCAAGGGCGTCGCGCCCCAAGGATGTAACGCCCTCATTGTATGCAGAAAAACTCCTTCCTGGAGGGCGGCTCAAAAACGCTTATAGTATAAGTAGCTTATGAAACGCATTTTGATTGGTTTCAAGGTAGATGCAGTCTGACAGTTGCACTCTGTCAACAAATCAAAAGAAGGTCACAACGGTTAGTGCAAAGAGTTTATCGTACACGAAATGGAATTTTAACATCATCTTGTATTCGCCATATCGCCGACAGGCATTCTCTGGAAAAAAACGGACACCAGGAGAGATTTTACGCAAACTCTCTCAATGGAAGACAGGAACAGTTCTTGAAGCCGGGTGTTGCCCTGACCATATCCACATGTTGCGGGAAATACCGCGGAAGATGAGTATTTCCCGTTTTTATGGGGTATCTGAAGAGCATGAGGAGTCTGATGATGTATGAACGATTGGGCGACATGAAATTCTGATTCAGTAACCGGGAGTTTTGGTGCCGTGGCTCTCGTATCAACGCCGTGAGGAAAATACAAAGAAAATTCAGGGATACATCAGAGGACAGATCGGTCGGGTGAAGCCGGCAGACCAAATACGTATACCGACCCCGGGTAGCCCGTTTGCGGGGGGCAAGTACCAAAAATGCAGATAGCAGAACGGATATGTGCCTGTAAGGCTCTCTTGCGAGGAGCGCCTTACAGGCACATATACGAATCCTTGCGATGCCGGGGGGATCAGTAAGCGACGGGCGCGTCCCCGTCCGCCCTACGCCGTCTGTGTACGCGCATGGCTCGCCGCATGGTGGATCCGGTGCTGGTGCGGGCGGCAGAGCTTGCTCATGAGGCGCAGGTACTGCATGTGCTTGCTGAGGAAGAAGGCCAGCGGCGGCGAGAAATTGCGCCCCAGCAGGCCGTCCACCAGCATCTGGCTTATCTCGCGTTCGCGCGTGAGCACGAGCTGCGCGCGCGCGAGCACATGGCGGTCGGCGTCGGGCATGGTGACGAGCATCTTGCGGAACGCATCCTGCGCCCTCGGCTGGTAATACCAGAAATACATGAGGTCGAGGGCGTTGATGATGAAGGCCTTTTCGAGCTCGCGCCCCCGGGAGCCGCCATGCCCCTTGAGGCCGCCCGGCCGCGCAAGCATGACGAGGGCGTCTTCCTGCGGGAAGAGCAGTTCGAGGCGCGTATAACAGGCGAAGACATTGGCGATCTTGCTCTTGTAGTCCCAGCGGCGCATGCGCAGGTTCACCTGGCTGTCCGCATAGCCTTCGATGATGGCGGCCACCGTGTCCGACGCCATCTTGGAGACCACGGCCGCGCTCGGCACGAGGTAGATCTCGGGCTGGGCCACCCCCACGGCGAGCAGGAGCTGGAACAGCAGGAAATCATAGAGCGACGACACAGGGATGGCGAGGCCGCTGCGGAAGAAGTTGCCGATGGCCGCTTCCTTGGGGAAGCCGCGGAAGACATTGTGCGCGCAGATGTAGAAACCGTTGACGATGTTGAGCACGGTGAAGACGAGGGTGGAATGGTTCTCCACCGAATAGCCAAGCCAGTCCTGCAAGAGCCACACGCGCACCATGACTTCAAGGAGCAGGACGGAAATGCCCGTATACATCAGCGAATCGCAGATTCTGCTGATGCTGACCTGATCCTTCCAGTGGATGAGTGTGCCCCGTGAAAAGCCGTTGGCCGCGAACATCATCTGCACCACGTTGCGCACGCCCGTGATGCCGAACCAGATAAAGGTGCCGAACCAGGCGAGGAACCACCAGTCCTGCGTATAGATGAAGGAGAAAAAGGCCGGGATGAAGCCCAAAAGCACCTTGAGCCAGTTGCTGATGGAGCTGTTGAGATAGGTGAGGCCGAGGCGCGTGTGGCCGCCGGACTTGCTCTTGCCGAGCAGGTCGTTCTGCCGGGCCTGGTTGAGGCCGCCCAGGTTGGCGATATTGCCGTGCTTGCAGATGCGGCAATACTCACTGGCCGTTTTCCATTCGCTCTTGCGCTCCATGCCCAGATGCCGGCAGCCGGGGATGCGGCGGAAATGCGCGGCCAGCCGCTGCCAGAAGGTCGGGTTTTCCGGCTCGCGGAAAATTTCCGTCTCCTCCACCGGCGAGCAGAGGGGGATGGGCCGCGCCTGTTGCGGCTTGCGCCTGAGCTCGGCCAGTGCCCGCGGGGAAAGGGTCTCCTTGAGCACCAGGCCCATGCCGTAAGAGCGGCGGCCGCCCGAGCTCGTGCCCAGGCGCGACTTGAGCGGGCTGTGGCGGTAATGCTCCCAGAGTTTGGGCACATTGCGCAGGATATTCTTGAACTTGGCCGCGCGCGCGTCGTCGCCCTCGCGCTCGAGGTGGCGCCCCATCTGGCGGATCATCTGCTTCACGCGGGGGCCGAGGCCGAGGTTGAGGGCCCGCTGCAATTCGCCGATGGCTTCGAGGTCGTGCAGTCGCCCCTCCAGCCAGGCACGCATGTTGAAGATCTCGAGATGGGTGATGGCGCCGTGGCAGTCGGAAAGTATCTCGGCCACGTCCTCCACGCGGAGGTCGGTGAGGCCGAGCACGAGGCGGTAGCCGGGGTTGAGCTCCTGCAGCTCGCGCACCAGCTCGTGCGGGGAGAGGCGCAACAGCTCGGGCACGTCCCCGAGGCCCGGCTGGAGGAGTTCGCGCACTTCGGGCAGCGCCTCGGCGCTCAGCCATTCGTCAGCGATGATGTCCGCGCTCAGGTTTTCCAGCGCCTCGATCTCTTCCTTGGCTGCGCGACCGTCGGATTTGCCCTCGGCGATGTCCTGCGCCAGGCGTTCCGCCCTTTCCCGCGCCGCGGGCAGGACATGGCGATGCAGGAATTCGGAAAGATGGTGCATGGAGGGCTGCCCGCGGCCCACGAAATCGAGAAAGTCCTGCTGGTCGAGGGCGGGCACCTCGACGCCCCAGGCTTCGGTCAGGCGCGGGCGCTCGCGGTCGTTCCAGGCGTTGAGGATGCGCAGGATACGCGCCTTTTTCCAGGTGAGGACCTCGCGGCCCTTCTTCATCATGTCCGCGAGCTTGGGGTTGTGGAGAAATTCCAGAAAGTCCTCGTTGGAGCTGAAACCGCGCGGGATCCAGAACAGGCGCGCATAATGCCCGTAATAGGGCACCTGGTACTCGATACCGATACGCACGGTGAGCCCGGTGATCTCCGAGGCGCGCAATATCTCCCGCGCGGCGTCCGGGGGCACCCAGTATTCGTAGCCGATGGTGATGTCGCGGATGCCCTTGATCCAGGCGTCCATGATGAGGTGCGTGGGCGTTTTGCGGCCCTTGGTGTTGGCGTCGTAAACGTGATCGTCAAAGGCGATCTGGTTCCATTCCTCAGGCATTTCCGGCAAATGATAGCGCGCCAGCATGTGCCGCACGATGCGCGGGGTGCCCTGCACCGTGCGCCGAAAATCATGGGCCAGCTTGAGCTGGGTCAGGCGGTCGCCGTGGGCGCGCACCATGTCTTTCATGATCTGCATAAGCACGCGCGCTGTATTGCGCCGAAGCAGCGAGTGGGCGCTGTTGAGCACCTCGTCGTAAAGCACTTCGAGGGCGAGCAGCCTGTCCCTGGCCTGCGCGTCGCCCGCCTCGAGGTTGCGGAGCAGGTTGATGACCGCCGAGGCCATGCGCGCCACCGGGCTCGCCGCCAGCTCCTTGATGCCGTGGGGATGGAGATTCGGGTCAAAAAGGCCGTTGTCGGACGGGCCGGTACGCGAATCAAGGATGTGGTTGACGAGGGCCAGGATGTCCCTGTCCTGCTTGTCAAAATAGATGTCGCTCCAATGTTCCGCCACGCCGCGCCCCCTTGCTGGCCGCCGTGTTGAATCGCTCACCGGCAAAGGCCCGCCAGGGCGCGGAAGACTTCCCGCCCTCGCGCGCCCCGGGAGCCGTGTCCTGCGCTAGATGAATTCGTCCATGCGGCCCGAGCGCACCTTCTGGAGAAGGCGCTCCGCCGCGCCGCGCTCATGCTCCGGCAACTGCTCCAGCTTTTCGGCGATGACCTTTTCGCCAAGCTGGCGCGTGTAGGGCGTGGCGTAATTGATGAGGAACTCCATGAAGCCGGCCATGGAATTGGGCCCGCACTGGGACTTGATGCTGCCGTTGCGCACGAGGGAGATGAATTCCTGGCCGCTGCGGCCAAGGCGCGGGCAGGCCGTGCAGAACGAGGGCAGGTGCCGCGCTTCTTCCAGAAGGAAGCGCACCACCTCATCGAGGTGGCACTCCTCGCCGATGGGGAAGGGCGCCTTTTCGCCGGGCGCGTCCGTCCAGCTCTCATAGGGATTGGCGACGCTGCCGGTGAGCAGTTGCGAACAGCCGATATTGCACGCCTCGCGCCACACGCCGGCGGGCTCGCGCGTGGTGAGCAGGATGCCCGTATACGGAATGGCCAGGCGCGTGATGGCGACCGCGCGGAGGAATTCGTCGTCGTTCAGGGCATAGGGCGCCTGGAAGTCGCAGCCGGGCGCGGGGCGCACGCGGTGCAGGTTGACGGTGCGCGCGCCGGCGCCGTAGGCCTGCGCAAGGTGCGCGGCGTGGGCGGCGAGGCCCAGAAGGTCGAATTCCCACGGGCCGAGGCCGAGCGCGAGCCCGAGGCCCACATCGGGCATGCCGGACTCAAGCGCCACGCTCGGGCCGGCGAGGCGGCCGGCAAAGTCGCTCTTGGGGCCGCCGGGGTGGGCTTCGTGATAGCTCTTTTCGTGGTAGGTTTCCTGATAGATGTTGACCGTGCCTGCCTCGGTGCGCTTGAGCACCGCGTATTCGTCCGGCGTGAGCACGCCGAGGTCGAAATTGACGCGCCTTATCTCGCCCATGCCGTCATAGAGCCTGAGCAGGGCCTCGGTGGTCTCGGCCCAGTATTCCACATCGGACTCGGTGCTCTGCCCGCTCACGAGCACCACGCGCTTGTGCCCCTGGCGGATGAGCTTGCGCGCAGCCTCGCGGATCTCCGCCGGGTTGAGGCGCTTGCGTTGGACCGCGGTATTGCCCTTGCGCGAGGCGCAATAGCGGCATTCGCTGGCACAGGTGTTGCTGACGTGCAGCGGCGCGGTGAGCACGATGCGGTCGCCGTAGACCTTTTGCTTCACAAGGTCGGCGGTGCCGAAAATGAGGGTCAGGTCCTCGGGCTTCCGCACACGCAAAAGGGCCACGATCTCGTCCGGGCCCAAAGGTTCCAGGGCCACGGCCTTGTCGAGGATGTCGCGGACGACGGCGGTTTCGGGCGCGCTTTCACGGGCGAGTGCCGTTTCGATGGCAACGGGGTCCAGCCAGGAGGTAGCGGAAGTGCCGGGCATGAGTGCATCCTTCAGGTGGCAAAAGGTGAGCCCGCGGCCGTGGGCAGCGGTAAGGGACGGATGTCTGGATGGCGGAAATCTAGCATGTTGCGGAACAAAACGCCAGCCGCAAGGGGCTGCCCCCGCGTCCGGACGGGTTGCGGCCCGGGCGGGTGCGCCGTTTCTTGGTCTTTGCAGGTGCCGCGGGGGCCGGTTTTTCCGGCGCGGGCGGCGTGAGGTCGGGCGGGGGCGGGATGTGCGGCACATTAACGGCGCTCCCCAAATGCCGCAGGAAGAAGTCCGCCAGCGCGGCGTCGAGGCGCCGCCCCAGGGCCGAGCGCATTTCCGCCGAGACCGAGGTGCAGAGCTCGGGCAGCTCCGCGGCGATGGAGGGCGGGCACGGGGCCATGAGGGCGCCGGTATCGGCCGCTGGCAGCTCCAGCACGGTGGCCTTGAGCCCCGGGAGGCGCGCGATGGCGCCGGCATGATGCTCGGGCCTGTCCACCTTTTCCGCTCCGGCCACCACGAGCAGGAGCGGCGGATAAAAATGGCGGAAGGACGATGGCCCGAACAACAGCCCATAGCCGGGCGCAACGGAGGCCACGGCCTTGACGCGCTGGTCGGCGAGGCTGCGCGTGAGCGGGAAACCCGCGCAGATGGCGTCGATCTTGCCCCTCACCCAGGGATTGCAATAGGCGTCTCCGGCGCCTGCCCGCGCGCAATACTGGCCCCAGGGCGCGCAGTCGGGGAGCGCCCCCCCGAGCAGCAGGGCCGCGGCCCCGCCGGTGCCGAAGCCGAGCACGCCGATGCGCGCAGGGTCGATGGAGGCCGAGAGTTCCTTGTCCGCCAGCAGCACGTCGATGGTGCCCGTGAGTTCCTTCACCCGGTTTTCGAGCTGCGCCCAGGTGAAAAGGTCGTCCATGTTGTGCATGCTGTCCCGGGCGTGGGCCGGGGCCGCCACCACGAAGCCGCGCGCCGCGAGTCTGGCCGCCGTGTCGTGGTAGGAAAAGCGGGTGCCGGGCGTCGCGTGCGAGAGCAGGAGCAGGGGAAAGCGCCCCTCGGCCGGGCGCCCGTTGCGCGCGGCGTAGAGCGTCCATGGCGTGTAGCTGAGCTCGCGCGGCGCGCGTATGCCCGGATACCAGACATTGATATCGAGGCGCAGGGCCGGCTCGCCCGTGAGCTCGCCCAGGGTGCGGAAGGCCGGCTTGTAGGCATCGGCGGCGTTGGCGGGGCCGGCCAGCAGCAGGAAAAGGGCGGAGAGTGCGGCCGCGCAGAGCCGCGTCCAGTGATGGCAGCGCATGGCGCCTGTTGTGCCACAGGCGCCCGTGGGGTACAAGAGGCGGGCACGGTGCCGGGGTGGCATCGCACAGCGGGCGAGCGCCGGGCATGCACCCGGGCAGCCGCGGCCCCCGACAGGAGTGAGTGATGGAAACATTGAGCTTTTTTCTGGATTTCGTGCTCCACATCGACGTCCATCTCTTCGAGCTGGTGGACCAGTACGGCATGTGGATCTACGGCATCCTGTTCGTCATCGTGTTTTGCGAGACCGGGCTTGTGGTCACGCCCTTCCTGCCCGGGGATTCGCTGCTTTTCGCCTCGGGCGTGGTGGCCGGGGCAGGGCTCATGGGCTACCCCGAGATCATGCTCGTGCTGCTCGCCGCGGGCATCAGCGGCGACGCCGTGAACTATTGCATCGGCCGGCATGTGGGGCCGCCCATCTTCGCGCGCGACACCAGGTTCATCAAGAAGGAGTACCTGCTCAAGGCGCACCATTTTTATGAGCGCCATGGCGGCAAGGCCATCGTGCTCGCCCGCTTCATCCCCATCGTGCGCACCTTCGCGCCCTTTGTGGCCGGCATCGCACTCATGAACCCGGCGGTGTTTTTCTTCTACAACATCATCGGCTGCCTGCTCTGGGTGGGCGCGCTCGTCTCGGCCGGCTTCTTCCTCGGCAACCTCGCGTGGGTGCGCGAGAATTTCAGCCTCATCGTCTACGCCATCATCCTCATTTCCGTGCTGCCGGTGGCCATCGAGCTCGTGCGCGGCTGGCTCGGGCGCGGCAAGGAAGCCCCGGCGCACAAGGAGGACGGCGATGGCCGCCGCTGAGCCGCAGGAGGGCCGGGGCGCGCCCAAAGGGCTGCGGCCGCATATCGCCCTCGTGGGCCGGCGCAATGCCGGCAAGTCCTCCCTGCTCAACGCTCTGGCCGGGCAGCCGGTCTCCATCGTGTCGGAAACGCCGGGCACCACCACCGACCCCGTGGCCAAGACCATGGAGCTCTCGCCGCTCGGGCCTGTGGTGCTGCTGGATACGGCGGGCATCGACGATGAGGGCGCCCTCGGCGGCCAGCGCGTGGAGCGCACGAAAAACGCCCTGCGCGGCGTGGACGCCGCCCTGCTCGTCACGGACAGGGGCCGCTGGGAGACGCCCGAGCGCGAGCTTGCGGCCCTGCTTGAGGAACTGGGCATCCCCTTTGTGGTCATCCGCAACAAGGCGGACAGGGAAGGGGAGAAGGGGGGGGGAGCCCCCGCGCGGGATGGCGAGATCCCCGTTTCCGCCAGGACCGGCGCCGGCCTGGGTGCCGTCGTGGCGGCGCTGGCGAGCATCCTCCCCGAGGCGGCACTCACGCAGCCGCCGCTCCTCGCGGACCTGTTGCCCGCAGGGGCGCTTGCCGTGCTGGTGGTGCCGCTGGATTCAGGCGCGCCCAAGGGGCGCCTCATCCAGCCGCAGGTGCAGACCATCCGCGACTCCCTGGACGGCCATGCGAGCTGCCTCATCACCACGCCCGGGGAATATGCGGCCGTGCTTGGGCGGCTGGCCGTGCCGCCGGATCTGGTCATCTGCGATTCGCAGGTCGTGCGCGAAACCGTGGCCACCACGCCTGAGGAAGTGCCCCTGACGACCTTTTCCATCCTCATGGCGCGCCTCAAGGGCGACCTCGCCGAGCTCGCCGCCGGTGCGGCCGCGCTGGAAGGGCTTGCGCCCGGGGATACGGTCGTCATCCAGGAGGGCTGTTCGCACCACCCGCAGGCGGACGACATCGGGCGCGTCAAGCTGCCGCGGCTGTTGCGGGCGCTGGCCGGCGGCGAGGTGAAGGCGGTGGTCGCCGCGGGCACGGAATTTTTCGCCTATCCCGAGGGCGCGCGGGCCATTATCCACTGCGGCGGCTGCGTCATCACGAGGCGCCAGATGCTGGGGCGCATGGCAGCAGCCCGTAGCCTGGGCCTCCCCATGACCAATTACGGCGTGGCGCTCTCGCTCGGGCAGGGCGTGCTCGAGCGCGCCCTGGCGCCTTTCCCCGAAGCGCTTGCCGCCTACCGGGAGGCCCGGGCCAGGGCGCGTGGAGGGGAGCGTGGGGCGCGCCCGGCCGGCGGCTGAGGCTTGCCAGCGCGTGCGCCAGCGGCTATGAAGGGGCGAGAATGACGCGGGGCAAGTGCCCAAGCCAGAGGAGAAGCGCGTGAATATCGTGTGCCCGCAGTGCGGTTTCAGCCGTCGTTTGCCGGAGGATCGCCTGCCCGGCGAGGTGGTCATCGCCACCTGCCCCCAATGCGCCTGCCGTTTCCGTTTCTCCGTCCGCGACGGGGTGCTCGGCGTGCTGCCGCCGCGGGAAGATGCCGGGTCCCGGGCCGTTCCCCTGCAGCAGAGCGGGGGCGCCGCCGGCGCACCATCCGATGTGCCGCCGGGCGCCATTATCCCCGGTGCCAACAGTGAGCCAGCCGAGGACAAGCCCGCGCGCGGCGCGGGGCCTGAAACCGAGGAAGAGGAAGACATCCGCGAGACGGCGCGCCGCGCCTATGCCCGCGAAGCCGCCCGCTTCGCGCAGGGTGACGAGGAGGAGGCCCCCGCCCCGGGCGATACCGTGCTGCTGGACGTGAACCCCTGGGACGTTGCCCCGGCCAATGGCGGCTGGCTTCAGGCCTTTTACCAGACCGTTCTGCGGGTCATGTTCGCCGCGCCGCGCTTTTTTGCGGGCTTGAGGCCGCATGCGCGCCAGTTGCGCCCGCTCGGCTTCTATCTCGTCATCTGCGTCATCCAGACCGTGGTGGAGCGCTTCTGGGGCTCCATGCTCGTTTCCGCGCTCAGCCCGGCGGCCGCCACCGACCCGCAGCTTGAAAACCTGCTCACGCTGCTCGCCCCCAAGACCGACCTCGCCCTGAGCCTGCTGTTGCGTTGCGGCCTGCTCGTGCTCCAGCTCTATGTGTTCGCGGCGCTCATGTTCCTCGCCTACCGCATCGTGGCGCGCGAGCGCACGAGCTTTTCGCTCATCTTCCAGATCATGGCCTACAGTTCGACGCCGGCCCTGCTCTGCATCGTCCCGGCGCTGGGCTCGCTGGCCGGCATGGTCTGGGGCCTCGCCTGCCTGGCCGTGGGCTGCCGCGCTGCCCTGCGCCTCAACTGGGCCCAGACGCTCTTCGGCTTCGTGCCGCTTGCGCTCGTCTTCGGTCCTATCCTGCTCCAGGCCATGACGGCGCTTCAGGGTTGACAGCCGGGCGTCATGGGCGCTTCTGGCATGGATTTCGCAGTTTTTCCTCCAGGACGGTGGGAGCGGCCGCATGGCCGCCCCCGCCCCTGAGCGAAATCGACTGAAGCCGGGCGCCAGCGCCTGAGGGAGATACTGTCATGACTTCGACGCCAAACGCTTGCGCCTGCGCCAAAAACAGCCCCAAAACCCGCGGCAGGACCGTTGCGCGGGCCACCGCCTTCCCGCTGCTTGTCCTCCTTCTGGGCCTCGCCGCCGCGGGCTGTGCCAAATCCCCCGACGACAGCCGCTCGGCCGTCACCCTCACGGGCGATTTGAGCACACCCATCCAGATCCAGACGGACAATTTTGTGCGCCGCCAGCCGCCCGTGGCCTATGTTTCGCCCACGGCGCCGCTGGGGCACAAGCCGACAGCCCTCTTCGTGCCCCTGCGCATGGTGCAGCAGACCACCAATGCCGTGACCTTCAGCGACCTTCTCTCACGGCAGATATGGCAGGTCTGGCTTTCGCTCGGCGCCTTCAAGACGCTCGAATACGCGCCCTGGGCCGGCCCCTTCGAGCGGGAGCGCGCGCTCGCCATCGCGCGCCAGCAGGGGGCGGAGCTACTTGTCGGCGGCTATATCAATCATTTCATGGATGGCGGCTCGGGCGGCGAAAGCTCCGTCTCGCTCTCCATGGAGGTCTATGACGTGAAGACCGGCAACCTCTTGTGGTCGCTCGCCGAGGGCGGCAGCATGGAGGCCCGCAAGGTGCACGATTTCTACCTCTTTTCCATCACCGAGCGCAATCCGGCCGACCCCTCGGGCCTCATCACGCGCAGCCTCGCCTGGGACATGGGGCGGCTCATCCTTGGCTGGGTGGATCCCACGGCCGTCCAGTTGCAGGGCGAGCCCTCGCTCTGGGACAGGATCACGGGGAACGAGGCCTTCTAAAAGACTCGCCCGAAAAAGGGCGGCGTTCCTCTGCTGACGCACAGAAAAAACGCTCCCGGGGCGGAATTCGCCACGGGAGCGTTTTGCGATACAGTATGTGCTTTGGGGCGCGGGCCGGCTCGCACGCTCAGCTCTTGGAGCCTGTTCTCGTGCTTTCTCTCGATGGGGTGAGATTGTCCGTCTCCAGGGCGAGGTTGCGGTTCCAGGCGCGGATGGCGGCGCCCTGGGTCACGGACCATTGCTGGAGCGTCTGGCCGCAGGCGCAGACCACGCGCCAGACCTCCTGACGGCGCCCGGGCGGCAGCATGGATTCGAGATGGGCATCTGTGCCGCCGCAGGCAAGGCAGGGGCGAATGGCGTGCGGGTCGAGTTCCTTCATGCGGACCATCTTAGCAAGTTTGGGCCTGTCGCACAAGGGCACAGGCGCGCCGGAAGCGGGTGCTTCAAAAAAATCCTGTCATCTCATGAAGATGGAAAGGGCATTTCCTCTTCGGGAAGGCCCGGTGCCCGGGCGCCCAGCCTTGCGCGGGCCCGGGGCCTGTGCTAGTCTGCGGAAAAGCCGGTCAGGCGTGTGCGTGGCCGGGCAACGGCGCCCCGGGCTTCGGGGCCGCGGCGAAAACCCCTAAACGCGCCCGCGCGCGAGAAGGATCTCCCCATGGCTCTCATTCCTGAAGATCTGCGCTACAGTAAGAACCATATGTGGGTCCGCATGAAGGACGGCGTCGCCGTCATCGGCGTCACCGATTACGCCCAGGACCAGATGGGCGGCATCACCTATATGCGCATCCCTTCGGCCGGCTCCTACCTCGCCGCCGGCGAGGCCTGCGGCATGGTGGAATCCGTCAAGGCCACCACCGACCTCGTGTGCCCGGTCAAGGGGGAGGTGCTGGAAGCCAATGTGGATCTCGATTCCACGCCCGAGCTCTGCAACAGCGACCCCTACGGCAAGGGCTGGATCCTGCGCATCAAGACGGCCGAGGCCCCCAAGGACCTCATGGATGCCGCGGCCTACGAGGCTTTTTGCAAAACAGCCTCCAAGTAGCGTTACACCGCGCCCTGCGGGCCACCCCTGCGGTTCTGGCCTGCGGGGCGCGGGTTTTCCTTCACGGCAGGACTTCTTCTGCAAGTGCGCCCGCGAGCACGGCGCCGTCTTCATCGTAGAGCGTCAGCACCTGGCCCGGCGCCGTGGGGAAGCAGGTCTCGTTGAAGCGGACATGCAGCTTCTTGCCGTTTGAGCCTTCCTCAAGGCGCACCTCGGCTGGCACGACGCCCCCGCCATAGCGACAGCGGACAAGGGGGCGCCCCGGCCAGAAGCCGGGCTCGGCCAGCAGGTTCACGCCCCCCGCCACACAGCCGCGCATGCCAAGCCGGGAGCGCGGCCCCACCACGAGCGCGTTTTCCGCGGTATCCTTGCGCAACACATGCAGCGCCTCGTCATGGGCGATGCAGAGGCCGCGGCGCTGGCCCTCGGTATAGCGCCAGAGGCCGGCATGGGTGCCGATGCGCCGGAGGGCGCGCGCTTCGTCAGGCGTTTTCGGTGAACCTGGCGTCTCCGCCGCCTTTTCTTCAGAGAGCAGCACCGGGCCAGGCCCGGCAGGGGTGAGGCCCAGTTCTGCCCATTTCCGCTCAAGAAAATCCCGATAGGCGTTCACGCCGCCGGGCGCGAAGCAGATGTCATGGCTCTCGACGGGCACGGGCACCGCAAGGCCCGCTTCGGCCACCAGTGCCGCGCAGCCAGCCTTGGTGAGCTCCGCGAGCGGAAAGATCACGCGCGTGAGCCTTTCCTGCGGCACGAGGGAGAGAAAATAGCTCTGGTCCTTGGGCGTATGCGCGGCCATGGCGAGCAGCGGTCCGGGCGCCCCGCGCCTCGAATGCGGCACAAGGCGCGCATAGTGGCCCGTGGCCAGCGTCTCGGCCCCGAGCTCCAGCGCCGCATCCAGCAGGGCGCCGAACTTGATGTGCCGGTTGCACAGGGCGCAGGGGTTGGGGGTGCGCCCCTCGGCATAGGCGGCCGCAAAGGGGGCGATGACCTCGCGGCTGAAGCGGCCGCGCAGGTCCACCACATGGAGCTTTACCCCGAGGCTGCGGCAGGCGGCGGCAAGCCCCTCAAGGGGCGCGGGCGCGTCTCCCCAAGGCTCGGCCAGGAGCGCATGCAGGGCGAGCACCTGATGCCCGGCGCGGCGCAGGAGGAGCAGGGCGCAGAGGCTGTCCACGCCGCCGCTGACGGCTACGGCGATGCGCATGGGCGGCGCGGCAAAACCTAGAGGATCTGGTTGAGGAACTGGCGCAGGCGCGGATGGCGCGGCGCGGTGAACAGCGTCTCTGGCTTGCCGGCCTCCACGATTTGCCCGTGGTCCATGAAGATGCAGCGGTCGGCCACGGTGCGCGCGAAGCCCATCTCGTGGGTCACGCAGATCATGGTCATGCCTTCCTCGGCGAGCGTCACCATAACGTCCAGCACTTCGCCCACCATTTCCGGGTCGAGCGCTGAAGTGGGCTCGTCAAAGAGCATGATGGCCGGCTGCATGGCGAGCGCGCGGGCGATGGCCACGCGCTGCTGCTGGCCGCCCGAGAGCATGGCGGGATACACATTGGCCTTGTCGCTGATGCCCACCTTCTTGAGCAGGGTGAGGGCGCGGGCCTCGGCCTCCTCGGCGTGCAGGCCGAGCAGCTTGATGGGCGCCATGGTCAGATTCTGGAGCACGGTCTTGTGCGGGAAGAGGTTGAACTGCTGAAAGACCATGCCCAGGTTGCGGCGCACCTTGTTGATATTGTTCTTCGGGTCGTTGATGTTCTCGCCCTGGACGCAAATCTCGCCCTTGTCGATCTCTTCCAGCCGGTTGATGGAGCGCAGCAGGGTGGACTTGCCCGAGCCGGACGGCCCGATGATGACCACGCGCTCGCCGGGGGTCACGTTGAGGCTCACATCCTGGAGCGCGGGAAGCTGCCCGAAGTATTTCCAGACATGGCTGATGGTGATGATGGGGGCGGTCTCGCGGTCTTCCGTGGCGGTGCTCATGGTGCGGTCCGGGTGAGGGTGAGGGGGGCTTTCATCGGGGACGCAGGCTTTCGAGGCTAGAGGAATGTGGCATTTTCGTCAAGAAAGCGCGGCTGCACAGGGGCGCTCCGCGCCGTGATTTGCCAAAGAGGACAAAAAGCCCTAGCATAGCCTGTTGCGGAAAAGGTATTTTTCCGCTGACTCCACGCCGATTACCTCCTGAGGAGTTTCCATGGTCGGTTTCCTGTTCAGAAAAATATTCGGCAGCAAGAACGAGCGCTATCTCAAGCGCCTGCGGCCGCTCGTGGGGAAGATCAACGCCCTCGAGCCCGAGATGCAGGCGCTTGCCGACGAGGACTTCGCCGCGCGCATCGCGCAATACAAGCTGGAGGTGCAGGAGAACGGCAAGAGCCTGGACGAGCTTTTGCCCGAGGTGTTCGCCCTGGTGCGCGAGGCTTCGCGCCGGGTGCTCGGCATGCGCCATTATGATGTGCAGCTCGTGGGCGGCATCGTGCTCCACAAGGGCAAGATCGCCGAAATGAAGACCGGCGAGGGCAAGACCCTCGTCGCCACCCTCGCGGTGGTGCTCAACGCGCTCTCGGGCAAGGGCGTGCATGTGGTGACGGTCAACGACTACCTCGCCACGCGCGACGCCGAGTGGATGGGCAGGCTCTACAGCTTCCTCGGGCTCACCACGGGCGTCATCGTGCACGGCCTCGACGACGAGGAACGCAAGCTCGCCTACAATGCGGACATCACCTACGGCACCAACAACGAGTTCGGCTTCGACTACCTGCGCGACAACATGAAGTTCTATGCCAACCAGCTTGTCCAGCGCGGGCATAACTTCGCCATCGTGGACGAGGTGGACTCCATCCTCATCGACGAGGCGCGCACGCCGCTCATCATCTCCGGCGCCTCTGAAGAATCCGTGGGCTTTTACCGCACTGTTGACGACATCGTGCGCAAGCTCGGGCCCGAGCACTATACTGTCGACGAAAAGGCCAAGACGGCCATGCTCACGGACGAGGGCGTGGCCCGCTGCGAGGAGCTTCTCGGCATCGACAATCTCTTTGACCCGGCCAATATCACGGCACAGCACCATGTGTTGCAGTCGCTCAAGGCGCATCAGGTGTTCAAACGCGATGTGGACTACATCGTCCAGGACGACCAGGTGGTCATCGTGGACGAGTTCACCGGGCGCCTCATGGCCGGGCGCCGCTATTCCGACGGGCTGCACCAGGCGCTGGAGGCCAAGGAACACGTCACCATCGCCGCGGAAAACCAGACGCTCGCCTCCATCACCTTCCAGAACTATTTTCGCCTTTATGACAAGCTCTCGGGCATGACCGGCACGGCCGATACGGAAGCCGTGGAATTCCAGCAGATCTACGGGCTGGAGGTCGTCACCATCCCGCCCAACAAGCCCATGATCCGCAAGGACATGCCCGACCTCATCTACCGCAGCCGCAAGGAGAAGTTCGACGCCATCGTGGAGGCCATCGCCGACCTCTACCAGCGGCAGCAGCCGGTGCTCGTGGGCACTATCTCCATCGAGACTTCGGAGATGCTTTCCAAAAGGCTCACCAAGCTCGGTATCCCGCACAATGTGCTCAACGCCAAGCAGCACGCCAAGGAGGCCGAGATCGTCGCCCAGGCCGGCCAGAAGGGCAGAGTGACCATCGCCACCAACATGGCCGGCCGCGGTACGGACATCGTGCTCGGCGAGGGCGTGGTGGAACTCGGCGGCCTGCACATCCTGGGCACCGAGCGCCACGAGAGCCGGCGCATCGACAACCAGTTGCGCGGCCGGTCCGGCCGCCAGGGCGACCCGGGCTCCTCGCGTTTCTATCTCTCGCTTGAGGACGACCTCATGCGTCTCTTCGGCTCCGACCGCATCAAGGGGCTCATGGAGCGCCTGGGGCTGCGCGACGGCGAGGCCATCGAGAACAAGATGGTCACGCGGGCGGTGGAGGGCGCGCAAAAGCGGGTGGAGGCGCACCATTTCGAGATCCGCAAGACCCTCCTCGACTACGACAACGTGATGAACCAGCAGCGCGAGGTCATCTATGCCCTGCGCCGCGAGCTCATGGTGGAGGACGACCTCTCGCCCGTGCTCGAGGAGTTCCTCGGCGATGTGCTCGACGTGGTGTATGCGCCGCTGGACGCGGCCACGCCCGACACTCTGGCGGAAACGCAGGCCGCGGTCATGGCGCGCCTGCGCGACATCTTCAACCTTGACCGCGTGCTTGCGCCGGACGCGCCCCTGCCCGAGCGGGAGCAGACCGAAGCGCTGGTTCACGGCATGCTCGATGAGCTCAAGGCGGCCGCGGGCGAAAGCTACAAGGACATCGAGCGCTACTTCCTGCTGGAGGAGCTTGACCGCTGCTGGAAGGAGCATCTGCGCAACATGGACGCCCTGCGCGACGGCATCGGCCTGCGCGGCTACGGCCAGCGCGACCCCAAGCTGGAATACAAGCGCGAAGGTTTTGAAATGTTCCAGGACATGCTCTTCCAGATCCGCGAGAGCGTGTTCCGGGCGCTCACCCGGGTGCGTGTGCAGCTCGTGAGCCCCGAGGAAGAGGAGGCCAGGGCCCAGGCCGAGCGCGAGGCCATGGCCCGGGAGTTCCGGCACCGCGAGGAACCGGCCGAGCTTTCCTATTCCGGCGGCGGCGAGACCGTGGGCGAGGCGCCGGCGCGCAAGCCCGTGCGCGCGGCCCCGCGTGTGGGCCGCAACGACCCGTGCCCCTGCGGCAGCGGCAAGAAGTACAAGAAGTGCTGCGGAAGGACGCAATAAGGCCCGGTGCGGCGCAGGCGCCGGTGGAATGGATGAAGAAAACCCCGGGGCTTTTCGGCTCCGGGGTTTTTCGTCATTGGTGATGGGTGCGCCTCAGCGGCGGTGGCGCCCCACGGTGCAGCCGCCGTGCCAGGAGCAGGACTCGCCCGGATCCATGTCCACCCCGAGGTCGCGCATGGCGTCCTCAAGGCGCGCAGCCACGGTCTCATAGTGCACATAGCCGCGCGAGACCGCGTCGCGCTTGTTGCCGCGCACGAGAAACACGCTCGGATAGGCGCCGATCTCGCCCATGAGGGCCGCGGCCCTGGCGTGCGCCTCTTGGGCGGCCTCTTCGACGGGCCTGGACTGCACCGCATCCATGAGCGCGTCGGGCGCGATGCCCCAGCGGCGCGCGAGGGCCGCTATCGTCTCGTCAGTGAAGAGATCCTGGCCCTGGCCGTAGAAGACATCCTCGAGCGCCACCATCTGGTCGAGTTCGTGGCCGGGCGCCAGCGTCTTGAGGGCCGTCAGCACGAGGTCGGCCCCGGGGGAGGACATGCGGATGTCGCGCCCCTGCTCCACGGCCGCGATGGCGCCGGCGAGCGAGCGGCCCGAAGCATGCTCCACCTCGCGCCAGAAGTCGGTGAGGCCCGGGGAATTGGCTGCGTCTTCCGCAAGGGTGATGGCCTCGCTGATGAGGTTGCCGCCGAGCACATACACGGGAATGTCGGGATGCTCCGCAGCCAGTCTTTGCATGATGGGCGCAAAGGCATAGCACCAGGGGCAGTAGACGTCGGCGATATAGACGAAATGCGTTTCGTTCATGGAATCTCCCTTAGCGATGCGGGTTGTGCATAGCGGGCATGGAGTGCGGAAATGCGTTCCCATGATTTCCTGACCCGCTCCAAGGGTATGCTACCATCTTCCACAAGGCCGCGCAAGGTTTCAAAGACTTTTTCGGGAAGGCCCTCTTCCCACTCCATGTTGTTGCCGTAGAGCAGGATATCCACCCCGGCGCGCACGGCGAGCAGGATGCTCTCCCGAAGGCCGTAGCGCCCGCTGATGGCTTTCATCTGCATGTCGTCGCTGATGACCACGCCCTGCCAGCCGAGGCCCTGGCGCAAAAGCCCGGTCACCACCATGGGCGAGAGCGTGGCCGGGAGCTGCGGGTCGAGCCGGGCGTGGAAGAGGTGCCCGGGCATGACCATGCCCGGCCAGCCGGCCCGGAAGATCTCGGCATAGGGGAAGAGGTCGGTGGCGCCGTCCCAGCATTGGGTGATGTCCGTAAGGCCGAGGTGAGAATCTTCCCTGGCGCAGCCCTGTCCGGGAAAATGCTTGAGCACCGGCGCCACGCCGCGCGCGGCCAGCCCCTGCCCGAAGGCCAGCGCGTGGGTCGCCACGATGGCCGGGTCGGAGCTGAAGGCGCGCCCGAGGCGCCCGATGACCGGGTTGTGCGGGTTGCTGTCCACATCGGCCACCGGCGCCATGTCCACATTGATGCCGAGGCCGGCCAGCTCCCCGCCGAGGCGTTCGGCCGTCTCCCGCGTTTCGGGGATGCTGCCCTGCCCGAGGCGCTGGGCGGCCGGCAGGTCGAAAAAGCCCTTTTGCGGCTTGAGGCGGCGCACCTGGCCGCCCTCCTGGTCAACGGCGATGAACATGGGGCCCGGCGCAGCTGCACGCAAGGTTTCTGTCAGGCGACGCACTTGCTCAGGCGAGCGGATGTTGCGCTCGCCGCCGGTGGTCACGTCGCGGTCAAAGAGGATGACATTGCCCACGCGGCCCGTTTTCACGGCCGCAAGGAAGGGATCGTCGGGCGAAAGCTCCGCCCCGCGGAAGCCGCACATGAGCATGGCCCCGAGCATGCGTTCGAGGGGAGGCTCTGCGGGCGCCGCGCTGGCACCCTGAGCGAACGCCGCTCCCACCGGAACTAGCCCGAGCATGAGCAGGGCGAGGGCGGTGAGCCGGAGAAGGCCGCGCTTCAGCACGCCAGCCCCCGGGCGCGCCGCCGCGCCTTGAGCGCTTCCAAGGCGGCGGCGGGCACGCGCAGGGCACCGTAGCCCGTGCCGAGCTCAAGCCCGGGCTTGTTGGCGCCATGATAATCCGAACCGCCGGAAAGCCCCAAGCCGTAGCGCGCGGCAAGCTCCACGCAGTGCCGCGTGGCGGTGTCCGAGTGGCTGCTGTGCCATGCTTCCAGGGCGTCGAGGCCGCTGGCGGCGAGGCGTTCTGTCAGGGCATCCACGGCCTCCTCGGGTGGCGAATTGAGGCAGGGATGGGCGAGCACGGCGGTGGCCCCCACTTGGGTGAGGATGCGCACGGCCTCTTCCGGCGCTGGCACCCGCTTGGGCACATAGGCCTTGCCGCCTGAGCCGAGATATTCGCGGAAGGCCGTGCCCGTATCGGGCACATAGCCCTTGTCCACCAGCGCCGCGGCCATGTGCGGCCGGCCCACGCTGCCCGAGGCGCGGGCGCGGAGGTCTTCCATCGTGATGTCGAAGCCGAGCGCACGCAGGCGCGCCACCATTTCCGCATTGCGCTCGTTGCGGCCCCGAAGCACCGCCGCAAGCCAGTTTTCGAGCGCGTCGGCCTGTGGGGGCACCCAGAGGCCGACGATGTGGTGCTCGCCGGCTTCGGAACGCGTCGAGATCTCGCAGCCGCGGATGAAGGGGAGCCCAAGGTCGCGGGCCGCGCTCTCGGCCTCGTCGAGGCCGCCCAGGGTGTCGTGATCGGTGAGGGCGATGGCGGCGAGGCCCAGGGCATGCGCGCGGGCCATCAGGTCGGCCGGGCTGTCCGTCCCGTCCGAGGCGGTGGAATGGGTATGCAGGTCAACCAGAAGTGTCTCCATGCCCCCCTTGTATGCCCTGCCGCCCGCTCCTGCAAGCGGGCCAGCGGAAAGAGCATGCCTGAGGGGAGGCGGAAGGGCGGCCCTCCCGGGCGCGGCGCCTTCATTTCAAAAAGGCATTTTTCTTGCATAAAATTTCATGGAAAACTGCCGATACAGTTCAGGAACGCATGCCCGCCAGACGCATCCCCTGGGGGAGCTTTTGAGTTCCGCGGCGGATTCTGGTAGAAGTCTTGAGAGTGCTTCCTGCGGAAGGGCGCCCCCACGCCGGAGAGTCCGGCACCTTCCGCCGGGAAAGGATGTTCCATGTCGCAATTATCGCAACTTCTGGCGCGCTTGCCCGAGGGCAAGGATGTCCACATGAGCACCATGGGCCATGTGCTCTGGGTGTGCTGGCAGGGAAACCTCCCGCAGGCGGTGAACCAGACGCTGCTCAATTATGGCGGCATGCTCGTGGGCGAGGAGCACGGGCAGGCCATCTGGTTCTTCTTTACCGACGACGTTTTTCTGGCGCTGGCGCGCCTGCGCATCTGGGGCAATTTCAACGAGCTGCCCGTGAGCATCGAGCTCTTCCCCGGACGGCTCCAGCTGAGCAGCAAGCGCGAGGCCAGCCTGCTCGTGGACGGCATCCTCTCCTCCCAGGAGATCCACCCCCGCGAGACGCTGGATATCTGGATCCACCCCAAGAGCCGCGAGGGCCGCAACGTCCTGCCGGGCATCACCTTCGCCAACGCCACCGGGCAGCAGGGCATGGCCTCCGTGGCCTGGGCCGAGCCCGAGGTGGATGTGCGCATGCCCTATTCCTCCACCCAGGCGTGGTTCGCCGTGCTGCACCCGCTGGGCAGCCCTCTGGACAAGGCCTTCCAGGCCGGGTGGAGCAACATGTTCATCAAGCTGGAGGGCCTGCTCCAGGAGCTCAAGATCAAGTCCATCGTGCAGGAAGGCTTTGTCATGCTTGCCATGGACAATCTGCTCATGTTGCGCACCTTCATGCGCAAGTATCTCGAGACCTTCGACAAGGAAAAGCTCGACGAGGGCGAATACTGGCCCTGCGTCTGCGTCGTCGCCGACCGCAACAACCTCAATTTCAACAGTGACCTCCCCAAGAAGATCGGCCTCAAGTGGGACAATCTCATGCCGGATTTCCCCTACCTGAGCTACCGCAACGCCTATCTTCTGGGCGAGGGCTTTTCCGTGCGCGACCTGCGCTATACCGGCGGCCAGACCAGCATGGACAGCTGGTGCAATGTCCTTCTGGACGAAAACCGCATCAGCAGCCGTTCCATCCCGCTCATCATGTCCGGCCAGCTGGCCGCGGGCGCTGCTGGGGGCTCGTGCTTTTATTGCGGCCTTCCCAACCACTCGGCCGCGGAATGCCCCACGCGCACGTATTTCCCCTCCCGCGCCGAGACCTGGCAGCAGGTGGAGGGCATGGACCTCGAGGTCATCAACGAGGCCTTCCGGCGCATCGAGACGGTGCTGAGCGAAAAGGGCGTGGAGGGCTTTGACGAGCTGCTTGAGGGCGAGGAGCCCACGACCGTGCTTCTCCAGGCCATCTTTGACCTCAACGGGCCCTGCCAGCTCCGCAACGTGCCGCGCAACTGGCTCTACCGCATGCGCGAGCCCGACCCGGACGAGGACAAGCCCGCGCGCGACGAGAGCCCGGCCTGGGACCTGCTGGAAAAGCTCTCGCGCAGCGCCCCGGAGGAACTTTCGGAGCTGGACAAGGAAATCGTCCAGACCATCGCGCGCCACCAGCGCGACCCGCGGCTGCGCATGGTGCGGGCCTTCCTCCAGATCGAGCGCGGTGACACCACGCAGGCGCTCAACTCCTTCCGCGAGGCAGCGGGCATGACGCCGTGGCCCTCGCTCCAGGCCTGGAACGAGTATCTCCAGGGGCGCCTCCTCGAGGAGCAGGGCCAGCTCGCCCAGGCGAGCACCCTGTACACGCAGGTCTTGCGCGTCATGCCGCAATGGCGCGAGGTCATGTACCGGGGCATCATCTGCCGGGTGAAGATGGGCTTTGCGGAG
Source organism: Desulfovibrio sp. (assembly GCF_014803725.1). Lineage (GTDB taxonomy): Bacteria > Desulfobacterota > Desulfovibrionia > Desulfovibrionales > Desulfovibrionaceae > Desulfovibrio. The sequence goes on along the minus strand of NZ_JAAVBE010000019.1, from coordinate 27,262 downwards.
CAGGTGCTCGACCAGGTGGTGGAGCTCGTGCGCGCCGAGCCGGAATATTTCAACCGCTTCCTCATCGACCCGGCCCTCGAGCGCGGGCGCCTGCTCGTGCTCTCCGCGCTGTTCGACCTCTGGGAAGAGGCCCGGAAGAACGCGGAAAACGAAAAAAGCGCCGTGCACGCCATGCAGGAACGGCTCATGGCCTGGTTCCCCGAAGACCATCCCGTGCAGGGGCGCCTCGGGCAAAGGGTGCATGCGCTCGACGCCCTGGGCAAGGTCGACAACTACATGGCCTTTTTCCGCATGGTGCGCCAGCGCCCGCAACTGGAAAAGGAACTGGAGGAGAGCATCCAGCGCGAGGTGGAGGAACTGCGCAACCGCTACAAGTCCTACCTCGACGTGCTGGAAGAGATCCGCGACGAAGCCTCGTGGTTCCCCTTCCCCTCGGCCCTGCGCGACTTCAGCGCGGATTTCAACTCGAGCGCGGGCATCATCAACTGGGCCTTTGCGAGCAATTTCAACGAGGCCGAGACCTTCAAGCGCGCGCAGAACGCCATCCCCCGCCTCGACGAGCTGCTCCAGAACCTCAAGACCCGGCTCAAGTTCCTGCGCACCGTGCGCGACGGCACCCTTTTTGGCCTGACCATGCTGCGCACCTTCATGTGGGTGGAGATCGTGGGCCTCGTGCTCTGCTTCGTGGGCGTGCCTGTCATCGTGTTCTGGGGCGAAAAAATGGGCCTGGGCTGGCTCAAGTACCTGCTCGGGGAAAACCAGTGGTCCATCCAGAAGGTGCTCGTCATCATCGTGACTATCCTCGCGGTGGGCGTGGGGGCCCTGCGCACCACCCTCGTCTTTGACCGCAAGCGCGAGAAACTGCTGGAGCAGGCAAGGGAGCAGCGCCAGAAGGCGCAGCAGACGCGCATCGAAAGTATCCGCAAGCAGCGCCTCGCCGAGGCGAAAAAACTGCGCCGCCAGCAGGAGGCCGCGCAGCAACTGGAAAACCGCCGCCAGCTCAAGGCGCGCATGCAAGGCTGACAGCCGGCGCCCAGGAGCGCGCCGCCCCAAGGAAGGAACCCTCCATGCCGACACTCAAGGATTTTGCGCTCTATCCCATCGACTGGAACCTGACGCCCGAACACGCCGTCACCATGTATCTGGAGTGGGGCAACAACGACTGGCAGGACGAATACCCGCCCGTGCGCTCCAAGGAGGACGTTTCGCATTATTTCGTGGTGGACAGCTGGCAGGACCCGCCGGTCATCCGCCTCGTGCGCCGCAATTCCGAGGCCGCGGAAGACCTCATCACCATCCCCCTGCCGGACGAGCTTTTGCCGGGCTGGCGGGAGGCCAATGGCGATCTCCGTGGCGTGAGCGCACCGACGCCGGCCATCAAGGCGTGGCTGAAAAAAGAACTTGGCCAGGACAAATGATGGGGACATGAGCGCGCCGCCGGCATGGCGGCACGAAAGAAAAGGCTTTTGGCGCCAGCCCGGGCGACTTCGTATAAGGAGCGTCCGGGCTGTCGTTTTCCCCGGCCCCGGGGGCGTTCCGCAGCCCGCAGGCAGCGGGCCCGCACGCAAGCATGAAACGGCAGTTTCAGCTGGCGGCTTACGATTCTTCTGTTGCGTTCCTTGGTGTGATGTCCCCACAGCGGAACATCACACCCGGGTCATGCTTCATGGGGATGTTTCATGCTGAGCCCCAGCTTTCGCACATGCGCGCGAAGGGTGGTATAGTGGATGCCCAAGATGTCACTGGCGCTTCCGGGGCCTGTCATTTTCCCGCGGGTATACTGCAGGACGGCTGCAATATAGCTTTTTTTCAATTCTTCCAGAGTCGGCCATCCGGCGGGCGGCCGGAAGCCGTCGGCCACGCCGGCGGGTTCCTCCGCCAGCGCGACTGACTGGAACGCCTCCTTGAGGTTCTGGCCGGTATCATCGTCGATCATGAGCCGCTCAACAGTGTTTTTCAATTCCCGCAGGTTGCCGGGCCAGTCGTGCGCATAAAAGGGCGCAATATCCGACCTGCTGATATCGGGCGGCACGTTCTTGCCCATGGTTTTTGCCGCCTCGCGCATGAAGTATTCGGTGAGGCCGAAGATATCCTCATGGCGATGGCGCAGGGGCAGGACGGAAATGGGGTACACCGCGATACGGTAATAGAGATCCTTGCGGAAGGTTCCGGCGCGGACCATCGCCTGCAGGTCGCGGTTTGTCGCGGCGATGAGCCGCACATCCACCCGCTGCGCCCTGGAACTCCCCACTTTCTGTATGGTATGGTCGTTTAGAACCCGGAGCAGCTTTACTTGGGCCCCCTGTGACAGCTCGCCGATTTCGTCAAGGAAAAGCGTTCCCCTGTCCGCCTGCTCAAAAAATCCCTCATGGGCATGTATGGCCCCGGTGAAGGAACCCCGCTCATGACCAAATAACGCGCTGTCCAAAAGGCTTTCCGATATGGCGCCGCAATTTACCTTGACCAGGGGGCCGCGAGCGCGTGCCGAGAGTTCGTGGAGGGCATCCGCCACGCATTCCTTCCCGACGCCGGTTTCGCCTTCGATCAGCACGGGGGCATCGGTGGGGGCAACGTGGGCGATTTTTTTCTGCACCTCGACCATTCCCCGGCATTGGCAGAGAAGGTCGTAGTTTGGCGTAAGCGGCGACCTGTTCTCCTCGGCCATATGTTTTTCATGGAGGGGAAAGCCGGCCTTTTTCACGCGTTCAACAAACGGCGCGAGCAGCTGGCGGATGGTGCGGACGCGCCGGGGAGTGAAGATGTGCGCGGTTTGCGACCAGAATTGCATAAGGTAAACGACATCGTCTTTTTTGTAAAATGGCATGCGCAGCAATGCGAGATGGCCGGAAAATGTCGTGCCTTTTTCGGAGAAATATCGCGTATAGGCGCGGATATTTTCAGAGATATCATTTAATACCAGTATGCTGTCCAGGGCCGAGTCCGGGCTTATGTCACAAACTCTGGAGCCATGTGGCGTTATCTCCCTGTGCGGGTGGCAACCTGTCTTGGTGCTACAAATGGGAACAAGGATACGTCTGTCAGATGTGATTGAAATGACATTTATATGTGATATCGACATTTTTTCCGCAAGGACAGTCCGTAGAAAGAAAATTGCGCACTCCAGGCCGTCACAAAGATAAATATTACGGAAACTGCGCCCCACTTCTTCAGTAGCACTAGTATTCAGTTTTTCGCGCATCTTCCCTATTTCCCTGGCTATGGTTGGTGAAGAAGGCCGATGACGACGTTCTTGTCCCGGTGTCTTGTCCCGAGAGCGAACGAAACTGTGATTTTCGGGCATACCCTGTGCGTATTCCTAGCAATCGCATATGCGATTTGCAATGCAGCGGGAGAGAAAATTTATAATTATTTGAATTTTTTGAAGATAATTTTAGCACAGTTATTGCTTTTCAGAAAGGGAGAACTACCACCAACAAGGGGGGAGTGCATGAAACGACCGTTTTTGTTCCCGGTGGCCGCCCGTATCTCCGACGTTCAGTGCGGTTGCAATTCTTTAACTTCATGGAGTGAGCGATGCCCCCTGTGATTGATGAAGAAAAATGTGTCCATTGCCAACTTTGCGCCGAGATCTGTCCTCTGGGTGTGTTCCTGAAACACCCCGATGAAGCGCCGCAAGTGGCCTTTCCCAATGAATGCTGGCACTGCAATGCGTGCGTGTTGGACTGTCCCTCAGGGGCGCTCTCCCTGCGCATGCCTCTGCCCTACCTGCTGCTGCATGTCGATGCGAAAAAACTTTTATCCAATCAGGAGTGAGCGATGCTTCCTATCAATAAAAGCCTAGAGACGGATATCCTCATAATAGGAGGCGGCATCGCCGGCCTCATGGCTGCCATTGCGGCGCGCGACACGGGGAGGCGTGTTCTTGTGCTGGAAAAGGCTGACACGCGCCGTAGCGGCTCGGGGGCGACCGGCAATGATCATTTTCTCTGCTATATTCCGGAAAAGCACGGGAACATCCAGGTGGTGCTTGGCGAACTCAAGAACTCCATGTTCGGCTCCAATATGGATTTTCCGCTGGCGGAACGCCTGCTTCGGGAAAGTTTTGACGTGGTGAAGGACTGGCATTCCTGGGGCATAAACATGAAAATCGCCGATGATGACTGGATTTTCATGGGTCATGCGTTTCCCGGTCGGCCGCGCATTTTCCTCAAGTATGATGGGCATAATCAAAAGAAGGTCTTGACGAGGAAAGCGCGGGAGGCGGGGGCCGAGATACTCAACCACCATACGGGTCTGGAACTTGTCCGCGATGAAAATGGCGTGACAGGGGCGCTTGCGCTCGATGTTTCGGGCGCAAAGCCCGAGCTTGTCCTCGTGCGCGCCCGCAGCATCATCTATGCATCGGGTTGCGGGTTCCGGCTCTATCCCTCCAGTCTGACGCCAGGCATGCTGTTCAATGCCACCTCGTGCCCGGCCAATACTTCCGCGGCGATTGCCCAGTCATGGAGGATCGGCGCGAAAATCGTGAATATGGAAATGCCCTACCGCCACGCGGGGCCGTCGTATTTCGCGCGCGGCGGCAAAGGAACATGGATAGGGGTGTACAGAAGGGGCGACGGCAAGCTGCTCGGACCCTTCGTTACGCGCGCAACCCGTGAACTTGGGGACATAACCGGGGATGTGTGGAATTCGGCCTTTACGGATCTGATGCTTGACGGCCATGGCCCCACCTATATGGACTGCACCGCGGACAGCAGCGAAGATCTGGCTTTCATGCGCGAGGGGATGAAGAGTGAGGGCCTGACGGGCCTCATCAACTACATGGATGACCTGGGGGTGGATCTGGCGCGCGATGCCGTGGAATTTCGCCAGTATGAACCCAAGACCATCGGCAAGGGCGTGGAGGTTGACATTAACGGCCAATCAAGCGTCCCTGGGCTGTACGCCGCCGGCGACACGGTGGGAAATGTCAGGGGTGAACTGGCCGCCGCCGCCGTGTATGGCCGCATCTGCGGCTATGAGGCGGCTGCCGCGTGCCTGGAGCGGCCACTGGTTGACGAAACCACCTTCTGGGCAGACGCGTGGCTTCGGGAGCGAATGGAGTTCTACAGCTCGCTTTATGAAAAGGGCGCCGGAGCGGCGTGGCATGAGGCAAACATGGCGCTCCAGAACATTATGGCCGATTATGCCGCGCCGGGCCCCGATAAGGTGCGTTCCGAAACGCTTCTTCGGGCGGGCCTCACCTATCTTGCGCAACTGCGGGAGCAGTCCTGCCGGCAGGTCTATGCCCCGTGTCCGCATACCCTGATGCGCGCTGCGGAAACTTTCGACCTTCTCGATTGTGGGGAAATCACCATGCACGCGGCGCTTGAGCGCAAGGAGACACGCGGGCTTCATGTCCGTTCCGATTACACGTTCACCAATCCGCTCCTCAATAACAAGTTCCTGGAAGTCTGGAAAGAAAACGGGCAAATCCGCACGCATTGGCGGGACAAGCAGATGGCCTAGAAAAACTGCCGCATGCCAGGGAGCGGGGTGCGCCGGCTGCCACGCATTCCGCTCCTTTTTGAGGGATGGTCGCTGAACGGAGGTCGCGCCACGGGCCCGGGTGGCAACCCGTCTATCCCGGCGCGGATGCCGGCATTTTCCCGGGCGTTGGGGCACTCTCCCGCCAGACCATGACGACGCTGTGCCCGCGCACAGGGCACGGCCGCATGGCGCGGAACTGGGCTTAAATGAACGACTTGGCGCAGGCGGAACTATTCAAGCCACAAGTCCATGCCGGCGCCCATGCTGCCCCCGGGTCGCTCGGTGAAGCCGAACTTCTTGTAAAAGCCCTCGTTGCCGGCCGTGGCAATGAGCACGACCTTTATCTTCCACCCCGGGCGCCGTTGTTCCTCCACCCAGGTCAGGGCAAGCTGGGTGAGCTTTTTGCCGATGCCGCGCCCCTGCCACGCGGGGAGCACCATGAGGTCGGAGAAGTAGGCGATATAGCCATGGTCCCACACGATGCGCACCGCGCCGACGACTTCGCCGTCCCGCCGGCAGGCAGCGATGAAGGCCGAATGGCGCAGTCCGGCTGCCGCCTCTTCCAGCGGCAGCTCGGGCCAGCCCACGGCCTTGCGCAAGCGGCAATATTCCTCAGGGGAAAGCGAAGCGGAATAGTCGAGAGCATCCATGGCGGCCTGCCTTGAAAAAGGTCGGGAGAGGTACGTCAGGAAAACTGGCGCCCGGCGCCCCAAAACGCCACAGGGCGTTCGCCCGGCTCGTGCGGGAAAACGCCCTGTGCAAAATCGGCAAAATCAGCTCAGGCGCCGGCCGGCGTTTCCACGCGGGCCTTTTCTTCCCTGGCGAGGCGCTTTTCCAGCGCGGCCACCCGGGCGCGCAGCTCGCGCGTGTGCTTCCTTACGCCCACATGGTAGAGCCAGAGCAGCCCGAAGATGAGCAGGCAGGCCTCCACGAAAAAGAAGAATACCCATTGCCAGTGCCGCTCCTGCCCGGCCGGGCGCTCCTGATGCAGCCATTTCTGCGCCAGGGCCTCGCGCTCCTGCGGCGTCACCTGCGCGAGGGCCGTGGTGATGACATTGAAGAGCTCGGGCCGGTCGCGGCGCACGGCCACGGCGTGCCCATAGGAGGAATCCACCTTGCCCGCGGTCTGCATCTGGAGGATGCCGCCGGTCTGGATCTTTTCCAGCAGGTTGAATTCATAGTCGAGCACGGCGTCGGCCTCGCCCGCGGCCACTTTCTGCAGGGCCTCGAGCGTGGTGGCCGAAGGGACGGCGATGACCTCGGGATGGAACTCCTTGAGGAAGTCGTGCCAGGAATAATCCTGCACAACGGCCACCTTCTTGCCGGCGAGCGCGCTCATGTCGGCCTTGTCGAGGCCGCTGCCGCGCCGGGTCATGATGATGCCGGGTTCGGTGATATAGGGCGCGGTGAACAGCATGTATTCGCTGCGCCGGCCGGTCTTGGCGGCGGCCATGAAGAGGTCGACCTTGCCCTGGCGCGCCAGTTCCTCTGTGGCGGCCCAGTCGCTCGTGGCCAGCGGCCGGAAGTCAAGGCCCGTCATCTTGGAGAGCAGGCGCAGATAATCGCCGCCAAGGCCGGTGTAGCGGCCGCGTTCGTCAAACATTTCCAGCGGATAGAAGTTAGGGTCCACACCGACGGTGACGATCGGGTTCGCCGCGAGCCACGCGAGATCTTCCGGGGCGATCTTGTCGAGCACGGAAGTTTTCTCTTCAAGCAGCTCGCCCAGCGTATCCTCCCGGCTGGCGAACGCCTGCGGGTAAAAGGTCTGCACGCCGAGCAGCACCTGGATGCCGATGATCGTAAGTCCGAGGCAAAGTAGCAGCAACTGTCGCATGTATTCTCCACAAAATTCCTGCGTTTGCCGGCGCCCAGTGCGGGCGCCGCGTTCGCGGCGCGCTCAGCGGTCGGCGGCGTTGGCCGTCTTTTCCTTGGCGGCTTCTTCCTCGTCTTCCTCGGGGTCGAAAAGGACGGGGCAATTGCTCCTGCCGAAGAGCAGGTAGCGCAGGCGCGAATGCGGGATGTGCAAAAGCTCGCCGCGCCGGTTGGCGAAGAAGATGCCGCCGAGCCCCACCCAGATGAAGAGCATGATCCACGAGGGCACGCTGATGGCGGCCGGGGAGCTCGGGAAGATGAGCAGGAAGAAACAGACGATGGACGTGGCCGAGCCGATGAGGCAGATGGGCTTGCCCCAGGCGGCTTCGGGGATGCGCGGATGCCGGTTCAGGTACTTGTAGGCGGTCATGCTGGTGAAGAGATAGGCCATGGCCGTGCCGATGGCCGACATGTCCACGATCCAGCCGAGTGCCGCGCGCCCGAACCACGGCACCACGAGGCAGAGCGCCAGGGTGAAGAGCACGCTCTTCCACGGCGTGTTGTAGCGCGGATGCACGGAGGCGAAAAACTCCGGCAAAAACTTGCTGCGGCCCATGCTGAAGAGCAGGCGCGTGGTGGCCATGAAAAAGCCGTTCATGCCCGTGAGGATGCCGGCGAGCACGGGCACGGTCAGCGCCACGCCGCCGAAGCGGCCGAACACCTGGTCGGCCACCCAGCCGGTGGCCCAGGCGTGGTTCTGGCTGAGCAGGTCCTTGTAGGGGATGTAGCCAGCGACGCACAGCGTCACCAGCGCGTAGAGGATGGCGCCGCAAATGATGGACAGGAGCATCAGGTCGCGCGCCTTGGCGGGCGAGAATTTGAATTCCTCGGCGGTCTGCGGGATGGTGTCAAAGCCCACGTAGAGCCACGGCGTGAGCGCCAGCACCACGAGGACGCAGGCGAGCGGCGAGCGGTCTTCCGCAAAGAGCGGCTGGAAGTTCTCGAGGCTCGCCGAATCGGTGAGGAAGGTGCCGGTGGCGAGCACGAGCACGCCGGCCGTGAGCGCGAGGGCGAGGATGACCTGGATGGTGCTCGCCGCGTTCATGCCGCGGTAGTTCATCCAGCCGAAGAGCAGGAGGATGGTGGAGACGAAGGCAAGCTCGCCCCCGTTGATGTCCCACCCGGCGATGGAATAGAGATAGCCCACGTCAAAGACGCCGGGCAAAAGATAGCGCGTGAGCAGGATGAGCGCCATGGCATTGGCCGCGATGACGCAAATATAGCTCAGCACCAGCGCCCAGCCGCACACGAAGGCCCCCCGCGTGCCGAAGCCCGCGTAGGCGTAAGCGAAGGCGCCGCCCGCCACGGGGTAGGGCTTCACGAGGAAACTGTAGCTCAGGGCAACGATGCACTGGAACAGCGCGCCCACGAAGAAGGCGATGATGGTGCCCATGGGGCCCGCATCCGGAAGGAAGCGGATGGCGGGCAGGATGAAGCAGCCCCAGCCCACGATGGCGCCGAGCGCGAGAGCGAGCACTTCGATGGGGTTGAGGGTTTTTTCCAGCTCTTCGCGTTCGTGGCCCTTGATTGCATGCTGTGGCGTCTCCCCCATGCTCCCTCCTTGATCCGGCGTGTGCGCCCAAGCGGCGCCATCCCGCAAAAGCAATCCTTGTGCCATAAGGCACATGGCGCCCCGGGCCTTGATTTTGGGGACTATCCCGGCCGTGGCCTCAAGAAACGACACAGAAAGCGCCCGCTTCCAAGTCAGATCAGACTTGACGGGGGCGAAAACGCCCAAAAAATTCGAGGCATTTTTGACTTATTGCGCAAAAATGACTCATGCGTTTTTGAGAACAAGGGAGCGCCGGCATCGTGTGTTTTTTCGTAAGGGCCTGGTGTCTCCCCTCCGGCCTCAGCCCAGGCGGATGATCATGGCGCCGGCCATGACGAGCAGGATAGCCGTCAGCCTAAGCACGGTGAGCCGTTCGCCCAAAAAGATGACAGCCATGATCATGCCGAAGATGACCGAGGTCTCGCGCAGGGCGGCCACCAGGGCGATGGGGGCCATGGTCATGGCCCAGATGGCGATGCCGTAGGAGCCGAGCCCGCACAGGCCGCCTGAAATGCCGGGCACCGCCCGGCGCTTCAGGTAGCGCAGGTAGTCGCGCCCGTAGCGGGCCAGGATATAGATATGGAGCGGAAAGATATTGAGGAAGAAGATCCAGCAGGTGTAGCTCACGCTGTCGCCGGCGAGCCGCGCGCCGTAACCGTCGGCCAGCGTGTAGCCCATGATGACGAAGGAGGTGCGCAGGGAATAGAGCACCCCCTTGAGGCTGCCCTTGTGGGCCAGCTTCTGCTCCAGCGCCAGCGTGAGGATGCCGGAGCAAAGCAGGATGACGCCGCCCCAGCCGGCAAGCCCGAGCGGTACCCCGATGAGGCAGAGCGCCAGCGCCGTGAGCATGGGCGCGGTGCCGCGCATGATGGTATAGCCGAGGGTGAGGTCGGCCACGCGGTAGGCGGCCGCGACACAGAGATAATAGGTGAGGTGGCAGCAGCAGGAGAGCGCGAGGAAGCCCCATGCCGCCCTGTCGGGAAAGGGGAAGAAGGGCAAGATAACGAGGGCCCCGAGGCCGCCGCCCAGGGCGTTCATGGCCGTTTCGTAGAGCTTGTTCTCGCCGCCCTTGACGATGATGTTCCAGGTGGCGTGGAGAAAGGCCGCGCCAAGCACCAGAAGGATGACTGTGCCGGACATGTTCCCCTCCGCGCGGTGATGCGCCCCGGCGCCGTACAGGCGTACGGAGCGGCCCCGCTATGCCTTCCCCGTCTCCGCGCCCAGGTGCCGCCTTGCCGAGCGCACGGTATTCTGCATGAGCATGGCGATGGTCATGGGGCCCACTCCGCCGGGCACGGGCGTGATCATGCCCGCCACCTCGCGGGCGGCGGCGAAGTCCACATCGCCGGCGAGGATGGCCTTGCCCGTTGTTTCATTGAAGCCCACGCGGTTCACGCCCACGTCGATGACCATGGCGCCGGGCTTGATCCAGTCGGCCTTGACGAGGCCCGGCACGCCCGCGGCCACGATGAGCACATCCGCACGGCGGCAGTGGGCGGCAAGGTCGCGCGTGGCGGTGTGCGTNAGCGTNACNGTGGCGTTGNCNCCCGGNCCCNTCTGGCCGAGCATCACGGAGAGCGGCTTGCCCACGATGTTGGAGCGGCCNACGATGACCACTTCGGCGCCNGCCGTCTCCACGCCGGAGCGCACGAGCATTTCCTGGATGCCGGCCGGCGTGCACGGGCGAAAGGTCACGGCATCGCCNCCGATGAGCAGGTTNCCGAGGTTGACNGGNTGAAANCCGTCCACNTCCTTNTTNGGNTCGATGGCGTGGAGCACGCGGGTCTCGTCGATNTGCNCAGGCAANGGNAGNTGNANNAGGATGCCGTGGATGTCCGGGTCCGCGTTATAGCNCTCGANGAGCGCCAGAAGCTNGGCTTCGCTGATGCTCTCCGGGCANTTCTCCTGCACTTCGTGAAAGCCGAGNNNATGCGCCGTGCGCGCCTTGCGCGTGACNTAGCTCACCGAGGCNGNNTCCTCGCCCACGAGGATGGTGACGAGGCCCGGCGCCTTGCCGAATTTTTGCCTGAGTTCCGCNGNTTCGGCGCCGAGGCTGTCGAGGATGTCGCGGCTCANGGCCNCGCCGTCGAGGATCTGGGCTGGCATGTGTCTCCTGTGGGTCGACNNTGGTGCGGGCCGCTNAAGCGGCGCCTAGAAAATGCCCTTGACGCGNCCGGTCTCGGTGTCCACGTCCACGCGNCGGAAGGCCGGGTTGGAGCCNGTGCCNGGCATNAGGGTGATCTTGCCGGAAACGGGCACCACNAAGCCCGCGCCGCCATAGATGAGCACGTCNCGGATCTTGAGNCGCCAGCCCTTGGGCGCGCCCTTGAGGTTGGGGTCNTCNGAGAGCGAAAGGTGCGTCTTCACCATGCACAGGCCGAGCTCGTCGGCNTCCTCGCGNTCCTGGATNTTTTTGAGCTTGGNCTCGGCCTCGCCGGAAAANTCCACNCCGTCCGCGCCNTAGATNTCGCGGGCCACGAGCTCGATGCGCTCCNTGAAGGGCATGTCCCAGCTGTANAGGGGCTTGAAGTCGGTCTTTTCGTTGCAGGCGTCCATGACGGCGTCGGCCAGCTCCAGCGCGCCCTCGCCGCCGAGCTCCCAGTGGCGCGACAGGGCNACGCGCGCNCCNGCNGCNTCGCANAGCTCGCGCACCCTGGNNATCTCGGCCGGNGTGTCGGTGACGAAGGCGTTGATGCANACCACCGGCGACACGCCGGACTTCTTGACGCTCTCNATGTGGTGCAAAAGGTTGCAGCAGCCCGCTTCCACATAGCCCACGTTTTCNTCGGAATATTCGCGGGGCAGCGGCCGNCCGGGCACNGGCACGGGCGCNCCGCCGTGGCTCTTGAGCGCGCGCACNGTGGCCACGATNACGGCCGCGTCCGGCGNAAGGCCGCTGTAATGGCACTTGAGGTTCCAGAACTTNTCATAGCCGATGTCCGCGCCGAAGCCGGANTCCGTCACNTGGTANTCGCTGAGCTTGAGGCCCACGCGGTCNGCGATGACCGAGCTCTGGCCNATGGCGATATTGGCGAANGGCCCGGCATGNACNAAGACGGGCTGNCCCTCGATGGTCTGGATNAGGTTGGGGTTGATGGCCTCCACCATCCAGGCGGTCATGGCGCCGTCCACCTCNAGGTCGGCGGTGGTGACGGGCTTGCCCGCGCGGTCATAGGCCACGATGATCNTGCCCATGCGNCGNCGCATGTCCGCNAGGTCGCGCGAGATGGCGAGNATGGCCATGACCTCGCTCGANACCGCGATGTCNAAGCGCGANCGCATCATGAAGCCGTCNGNCTTGCCGTTCACCCCGTCGATGCCGGTGATGATGTTGCGCAGCTCCTGNCANCAGAAATCCATGACCCAGCCCATGTTCACATTGGTGGGGTCGATGTTGAGCCGNGGCATCTTCGAGAGNGANAGCAGCTTCTCGTCNTCGTANTTGCGCTCGTGCTGCATGCGCGAGGTGAGCGCNACCATGGCGAGNTTGTGGGCGTTCATGACNGCGTTGATGTCGCCCGTGAAGCCGAGGGAATANTGCGTCAGCGGGATGCACTGCGAAAGGCCNCCGCCCGCCGCCGAGCCCTTGACNCCCATGGTGGGGCCNCCNGAAGGCTGGCGGATGGCCGCGGAGGCGCGCTTNCCGCGCCGGCCCAGCCCCTGCACGAGNCCGATGGTGGTGGTGGACTTGCCCTCNCCGAGCGGCGTGGGCGTGATGGCCGTGACATCGATNTANTTGCCGTTGNGCCGGTCGNCNAGGCGGTCAAGCACCTTGCGGAAGTCCACCTTGCCCATGTAGTGCCCGTAGGGCAGAAGCTCGCTTTCCTCGAGGCCCAGGTCGCGCCCGATCTGGGAAATGGTCTTCATGGTCTTTTCGGCTTCCTGGGCGATTTCCCAGTCGGCGTGGCCTTTCGGGTCAAGCATGGTCTGCTCCTCGGGGTTGCGGGGCGTCCCCGCCCGGCTCTGGCGGAAAAATTATCAGGGGCCTGCCGCGCGTCATGTGCACAACGCCGGGCAGGCCCCGGGCGGCTAGATCTTTTCCAGTTTGTATTCGCGGCTGCCGAGGCCGATGGCCTCGCCGTAGCTCAGCTGCACTTCGCCCTTCGTGTGGGGCCAGCGCGCGGTGAACTTGTCCGTCTTGGCGTCGGCGATCTTGGGGTCAAAGGCCGGGGCCTTGTTCACGAGGTCGAAACAGGCCTGGTCCAGCGCCACCGGGTCCATGGAGGCGAGGATGCCGATATCCGGCACGAGGGGCATGTCGCTCCAGCCCACGCAGTCGCAGTCCGGAGTGACGTTGAGCACGAAGTTGATATAGCAGACGTGCTTCTGCTTGCCCTTGACCGCGCCGTAGGCGTATTCGGTGAGGCGCTCCACAAAGGGCACCATCTCGGAGCTCCAGTCGATGCTGATGGCCTTGTTCGGGCGCACCGGGCAGACGGTGATGCACTCGAAACAGCCGATGCAGCGGCTCACGTCCACATGGCTCTTGCCGTTCACGAGGGAAAGCGCCTTTTGCGGGCACACCTTGACGCAGCGGCCGCAGCCCACGCAGAGGGAGTCGTCGATCTGCACATGGACGCCGTGCTGGTCGCGCTTGCCGGCCACCGAGGCGCCGCCCATGGCGAGGTTCTTGATGGCCCCGCCGAAGCCGGCCATCTCGTGGCCCTTGAAGTGCGAAAGCACCACCATGGAGGGCACGCGGCGGATGGCGGCGGCGATGCGCACCTCCTTGAAGTGCTTGCAGTTGATGCGCACGGGCACGTCCTCCTCGCCGTAGAGACCGTCGGCGATGATGACCGGCGCGCCCACGGTCTCGGGAGTGAACCCGTGCAGATAGGCGGTGTGGAGATGGTCCACGGCATTGTGCCGCGTGCCGGAATACAAGGTGGTCGTGTCGGTGAGGAAGGGCTTTACGCCCGCGGCCTTCATCTTGTCCACGGCCACGCGCGCGAACATGGGCTTGATGTGGGTGTCGTTGCCGTATTCGCCGAAGTGGATCTTGACGGCGGCGAGCTCATTGCGCTTGAGGACTTTTTTCAGCTGGAGCGCGTCGCAGAGCCGCGCCACCTTGGCGCACTTGTTGTTGTCCAGCGAGCGGCTGTGCATGCCGGTAAAGTAAACCGTGGATGCCATGACTTCCTCCTGAAGCTGTTTGAACCAAACCATCTGCGGCCGCCGCTACCAGCCCCGGCAGCGCGGCCACATAGCCTCCGTCTCGGCCCCGCGGCAGAGGTGGACGGCAGCAAATCCCGAAGCTGTGGCGCAGGCATGGACCGGCAGGATGCGCAACAGCGTTCCCACGGGGAGCGCCGGGACGGGCGCGCCCGGCGCCGTGGTGACGATGCCGTGCTCCTGGTTGGTCTCCGTCACGCGAAGGCCCGGCAGGAGGGCGCCATCCGCGTCCATGACGAGCCCGTAGCCGAACTCGGCGAAGCGGGCGGGAAGCCCGACGTCGCGGGAAAGGGCCGTCCAGCCCGCGTCCGTCACCAGAGCCCCGTCGCGCCCGCGCCGACCGATGACCGTGCAGAGCACCGAGAGGGCAATGTCCTCCACGGTGCAGACGCCGAGGCCGGCCATGACGAGATCCTGCACCATGTGGACGCCCGCGCGGACTTCCGTGACGCCCGAAAAATCTTCTCCAAAGAGGGCCGTGGGCGTGGAACCCACGCTCACCGTGGGGCAGGCGTGCCCGGCCGCGCGCAGGGCCTCGGCCGCCGTCACGGCCGCGGCGCGCTCCTGCTCGGACAGCGCCGCAAATGCCTGCGGCGAGGGCGCCGCAAGGTCATAGGCCGACCCGGCATGGGTGAGCACGCCGGCCACGCGCTGGCCGTGCGCCGCCAAAATGCCTGCCGCTTCCACGAGGGCGGCGTCCCTGGGGGCGAATCCTGCGCGGTGGCCGTCGCAGTCCACCTCCAGCAGCACATCGAAGGCGTGGCCCCGGGCCTCGCCGAACGTGGCCAGCGCCCGCGCGGTCTCCACGCTGTCGAGCAGCAGGGTAAGCGCCGTCCCGCGCCGGCGAAGAGCCAGGGCGCGCTCGAACTTGCCCGGCGCGATGCCCACCGCATAGCATATATCGGTGACCCCCCGCTCCGCAAACCATTCCGCCTCGGCGAGGGTGGAGACGGCGAGCGGGCCCACGGGCGTGGTCATGGCGCGGCGCGCGGCCTCCGCGCACTTGAGGGTCTTGCCGTGCAGGCGAAAGCCCACGCCCCGAGCGGCAAGGCGCCCCGCAAGGCGCCCGATGTTGCGCTCCATGCGGGCTTCGTCCAGCAGGAGGGCGGGGGTGGAAAGATCCCGGATATGCAAGCTCGCCTCCACGCACCGCCTACAGCAAAAGCGCCGCGCTGTAAACCGGCCCGTGCGTCATGCCGGGGGCTTTATCCCGGGCGGGGCTTTTATTCCGGCCGGCCTTCTGCTAGACTCGCGCCCGTGTGAACTGCCCCCAAAGGGGCCTAGCCGGGAGGCGGCATGCAGACCATCATCATGTGCGGCGGCAAGGGTACGCGCCTGCGCGAGGAGACCGCCATCAAACCCAAGCCCATGGTGGAGATCGGGGGGCGCCCCGTGCTCTGGCACATCATGTCCATCTACTCCCGCTTCGGCTTCAGGGACTTTGTGCTGCCGCTGGGCTACAAGGGCGATGTCATCAAGCAGTATTTCCACGATTACCGCAGCCGCAACGCTGACTTCACCGTGGAGCTCAAGACCGGCAACATCACCGTCCACCCCACCTTTATTGAGGACTGGCGCGTCACCCTCTGCGACACCGGGCAGGAGACGCTCAAGGGCGGCCGCCTCAAGCGCGTGGCGCGCTATATCGAGGGCGACCGCTTCATGGTCACCTATGGCGACGGCGTGGCCGACATCGACATCGACCGCCTGCTGGAATTCCACAAGAAAGCCGGCACCATCGGCACCTTCACGGGCGTGCGCATGCCCTCGCGCTTCGGCACCGTGCGCACCGGCGAGGACGGCAAGATCATCTCCTGGGAAGAGAAGCCGGTGCTCAACGAAT
Source organism: Desulfovibrio sp. (assembly GCF_014803725.1). GTDB lineage: Bacteria > Desulfobacterota > Desulfovibrionia > Desulfovibrionales > Desulfovibrionaceae > Desulfovibrio. Next base: position 11,333 of record NZ_JAAVBE010000019.1, on the reverse strand, counting down.
ATATCAACTGCGGCTTCTTCGTTTTCGAGCGCGCCTTCCTCGACTACCTGAGCGAAGACGAGGGCTGCGACCTTGAGAAAGAGCCTTTGCAGCAGCTGGCGGCCGAAGGGCAGCTTTCCATGTATCCGCATCCGGGCGAATGGCAGTGCATGGACACCCTGCGCGACGCCATCCACCTCAACAAGCTCTGGGACAGCGGCCGCGCCTTCTGGGCCTGAGCCGCCCGGGGCGCACACGCAGCACATCTGCATCAAAAGGACACAGCATGTTCGCTGACCTCTATGCCGGGCGCCGGGTCTTCGTCACCGGGCACACGGGCTTCAAGGGTTCCTGGCTCTCGGCATGGCTGCTGGCGCTCGGCGCGCGCGCAGCCGGCTTTTCCCTCGGCGTGCCCACCACGCCCTCGCACTTCGAGGCGCTGGACCTCGCCCGGCGCATGGAAGACCTGCGCGGTGACATCCGCGACCGGGCGGCCCTGACCCGCGCCATGCAGGGCTTTGCGCCCGAGGTGGTCTTCCACCTGGCGGCGCAGGCGCTGGTGCGCCGCTCCTATGAAGACCCGGCCGGCACCATCGAGGCCAATGCCCTCGGCACCATGAACGTGCTCGAGGCCGTGCGCGCCTGCCCCTCGGTGAAGGCCGTGGTGGTCATCACCTCGGACAAGTGCTACCGCAACGAGGAGTGGGTCTGGGGCTACCGCGAGACTGACCATCTGGGCGGAGCCGACCCCTATTCCGCCTCCAAGGGCTGCGCGGAGATCATCGCCCATTCCTATTTCCAGAGCTTTTTTGCAAACGGCCCTGCTTGCACCACCGTGCGCGCCGGCAATGTCATCGGCGGCGGCGACTGGGCGGCCGACCGCATCGTGCCCGACTGCGCCCGCGCCTGGGCGGAGCACAGGCCCGTCGCCATCCGCAGCCCCTGGGCCACGCGGCCGTGGCAGCATGTGCTCGAACCGCTCTCCGGCTATCTCTGGCTCGGGGCGCGCCTGCTCGACAACAATGCCGGGCTCCGGGCCGGGGCCGAGGCGCCCTTCGACCCGCGCGGCCAGGCCTACAATTTCGGCCCGGCGGCGGACGTGAACAACACCGTCGCCGAGGTGGTGGAAGCGCTGGCCGTGCACTGGCCCGGCTTCAAGAGCGAGATGGACGCCGCGGGCCACGCGGGCAAGAAGGAATCGACCCTGCTCAAGCTCTGCTGTGACAAGGCGCTGGCCGAGCTCTCCTGGAAGGCGACCCTCGACTTTGAAGAGACCATCCGCTACACGGCGGAGTGGTACGCCCGCTACTATGAGGGCGGCTCGGGCAAGGGCGCCATGTGGGACTACACGCAGGGCCAAATCACGGCCTATGGCGGAAAGGCGGCGCATCGCGGCCTCGCCTGGGCGCACTGAGGCCGCCATGGACGCCGAGGTCATGACCACGGGCATCGAGGGCGCGCTGTACCAGCCGCTCAAGGTCATCCCTACGCCGGGGGGGCCGGTGCTGCACATGCTCAGGGCCGGCTCGCCGCTTATGCCAGATTTTGCCGGGGGCTTCGGGGAGATCTATTTTTCCGAGGTGTTCCCCGGCGCGGTCAAGGCCTGGAAGCGACACACCCGGCAGACCCAGCTTTTCGCCGTGCCCATGGGCCTGTTGCGCATCGTCCTCTATGACGAAAGGCCCGCCTCGCCCACGCGCGGCGCTCTTGTGGAGCGGCGCCTCGGCCGACCCGACGAGTACGGGCTTCTGCGCATCCCGCCCCTGGTGTGGTACGGCTTCACGGCCGAGGGCGGCTCCCCCGCGCTCATCTGCAACTGCGCGGACATGCCGCACGACCCGTCGGAAGGCGAACGCCTCGCGCCGGACGACCCGGCCATCCCCTATGCGTGGCCTTCGCCCCGGGTTTCCTCCTCGCGTTCCTGAAGCCGCTCCCCGGCTTTTCCCGTTCCCCTTTCCGAGATCAGCAGGCCGGCGATGGTCAGCGCCATGCCCGCGCCCGAGAGCCATGTCAGGCGCTCGTGGAGAACCATGATGGACGCGAGCACCGTGACCACGGGCACGAGATAGATATAGAGCGAAGCCTTCACCGCGCCAAGCCGCCGCACGCAGAAGGTCCAGGTGACGAAGCAGAGCGCCGAGGCGCCGAGCCCCAAAAAGAGCAGGTTCGCCCAGTTGAGCGGCCGCAGCAGGGCCTCCGGCCGGAAGGAGATGCCCGAAAACGGCAGGATGGGCAGCATGCAGACAAGGCCGTAAAAAAAGATGCGCCGCGTGGCGGTAAGGCTGCCATAGCCCCGCGCCGCCAACAGGCGCACCACGATGGAATAGACCGCCCAGGCGAGTGCCGCCAGGAGGGCGAGGCAGTCCCCGGCCGGGTTGAGGGAAAGTTCGCTGCCGCCAAGGCTGATGCAGCCGATGCCGGTGATGGCCGCGGCAAAGCCGGCCATAAAGAAGGCTCCCGGGCGCGCGCCGCCGAGATAGCGCCAGGCGAGCAGGGCGGTGAAAAACGGGGCCACGGCCACGATGACGCCCACGTTGGAGGCGAAGGTCAGGGTCAGGGCTACGTTTTCCATGAGGAAATACAGGCTCACGCCCGAAAGCCCGGCCACGGCGAAGAGCAGTTCGTCCTTGCGGCTTTTGACCGCCAGCGCATGCGGGCAGACGGCCCAGAGCGCCAGCCAGCCGAGCAAAAAGCGCAAGAGCAGGATCTCCACGGGCGTGAAGTCCTCAAGAAGCATCTTGGTGGAGATGAAGGTCACGCCCCAGATGATGACCGTGCCCAGGGCCACGAGATGCCCGAAGAGCTGGCCGGGCGCGGGGGAGCTCACGGCGCTCACGGGCGCCTCCGGCAGGCGCCGGGTGTGACGCCGAGGCGCGCCCGAAAGGCGCGGGCAAGGTGGGACTGGTCGCTGAAACCCGCGGCCAGCGCCGCCTCGGCCGCAGGCAGCCCCCGCTCCAGCAGTTCCTGGGCGTGGTTGACGCGCGCGCTCTCCAGATAGCGGTAGGGTGTGGCGCCCGTCAGGCGTGCAAAGGCGCGCAGCAGCCGGAACTTGCCCATCCGCGCCATGCCGGCCATGTCCTCGAGGCTGAAGCGCTCCGGGGCGTGGCTTTCCAGATGGCGGCGCAGCGCCTCCAGCCCCGGTTCTGCCCTCTGTGGCGGCTGGGGAGGACTAGGCCTCTTCGGGGCCGTTAAGCCGGCACCCAGACGGCGCAGCGCCATGGCGAGGCGCGCCTCTTTTTGCGCGGTGGAGGCGCTACCGCCCATGAGCGCGTGCACCTCCAAGAGTTCGTCAAGAAGTTGCCCTGCCGGGAAGACCGGAGCGGCGCCTTGCGTCTCGGCCAGGATGTGTAACTGCTCCGCTCCGGTGCTCCCCGGGCGGAAATGGAAACCGCGCCAAACGAAAGGCGGGCTCCCGGCCGGCGCGCAGGCATGCACCTCGCCGGGCCTGAGGATGACCACATCCCCGGCCGAGGCGAGGTAGGTCCGCCCCTGCACCATGAGCGTGCGCCGCCCCGAAAGCACGCAGCCGAGCACCCAGGCCGGGTGAAAATGCGGCGCAAAGGCGCGGCCCGTGAGGCTGAAGCTGAACGCATCCGCCCCCATATCCGCGTCATGGGCCAGAACAGTCGTTTCCGCAGGCATGGTCCACTCCCTGTTGCGGCCACCTTGCCTGCGTTGCCGCGGCCTGTCTTGTACCATATTGCGGCCCCGGGCTGGCGGGCGCGCGTCAGGAGCGCCGGCGGCTGCGGCCAAGCTCCATGAGCCGTTCCAGCAGTTGCGCGAAGGAAATGCCGGCGGCGGACGCCTCCTGCGGCACGAGGCTCGTGGCGGTCATGCCCGGGAGGGTGTTGACCTCCAGCAGGGTGAGGCCGTCCTCGGCGTCGAGGATGAAGTCCGTGCGGCTGTAGCCGGAAAGCCCGAGGGCCCGGTGCGCGGCAAGCGCCAGCTCCTTGGCGCGGGCCGTGGCCGCCGCGCTGATGGGCGCCGGGCAGAGCTCGCGCGCGCCGCCCTTGGCATACTTGCTTTTGTAGTCGAAGAAGTTGCCGGCCAAAGGCTCGATGAGCAGCGGCGGCAGGGCTTCCTCGCCCAGCACCGCGCAGGTGAGCTCGCGGCCCGGGAGTTCCGTCTCCAGCAGGGCCTCGTCACCGGCGGCGAAGATGGCGGAAAGCGCGGCATCGAGCTCGGCCCGGTTTTCGGCCCGGCCGAGCCGGAGCGAGGAACCGCCGGTATTGCTCTTCACGAAGAGCGGATAGGGGAGGCGCGGCTCCCAGCCTGCGGGGGGTGGCAGGGGCAAAAATTCCCAGTCCGCGGTGGGGAGGCCCGCCTGGCGGAAGACCTGCTTGGCCGCGGCCTTGTTCAGTGCGAGGAACGAACCCTCCGGCCCGGAGCCCTGGTAGGGGCAGCCGGCGGCATCGAGCAGCGCCTGCACGAGGCCGTCCTCGCCGGGGGCGCCATGGAGGCCGATGAAGGCGAAGTCGTGCCTGCGGGCCTCCTCCATGAGGCGGTCAAATCCGGTGAGGAGGTCAAAAAAGGTGACATCGTGACCGGCCTCGCGCAGCACGCCCTCGACGATGCGGGAACTGTTCAGCGAGACCTCGCGCTCACTGGACCAGCCCCCGGCAATCAAAAGTATCTTCATGGAGATCCCATCCCAGTTGCGCCGCCAGGGCGCGTTCAATGGCGAGGGCCTGCTCGTGGGCCGCACGGATGCCGGCCCGCGCGCGCTCGTCGCGCCCGTAGCGGGCGAGCAGGTCCTCGAACCGTTCCTCAAGGGTCACGCAGGCGTCGTGGCGCACGCGCTTGTCGGCATAGATGACGAAGAAGGGGAGCGCGCAGATGCCCGGGCCCTCCGGCACGGTCCACGGCCAGTGCACGTGGAGCAGCACGCCCCGGGCGATGCCATAGTGCCGCGTTTCGGCGAGCACCCACGACGCGCCGAGCTGCGCGTGGCTGCCGCCGTGAAGCAGGCAATAGGTCTTGGCAAGGTCGTGGAGCAGCGCCGAGGCGCGCACGGCATCAACGCGTACGGGGAGGCCCCGCGCGGCAGTGCGCCTGGCGAGGGCCGTGGCCACCTGCGCCACCATGCGCGAATGGCGCTCCACATTGGGGAGCATGCCGTATTTGCGCCAGAGCGCGAAACAGGCCGCGTCATCAGGCGGCGCCGGGAGGCGTGCCTCGGCGCGCGCGGCAAGCTCGGGGAGTTCGGGCAGGCGCGAATACGGGTGGGCGTCAGGTTCGCAAGACCGGTCAGATGGCTGCATGCGCGCGACTCTACCCTTGATGTGCCGCAGTGGCAAGCGAAGGCGCCTGGGGGGTGACACGCCTCCAGACCAGGGGCTTCCCGGACTCTTCAAAGGCGATATAGGCGATGTCCCCGGTATTTCTCACCCCGGGAATGTGCAGGACGGCCATGCCCTCAGCCGAGGCAGCCGCGGCAACGGCATAGCGCGCCGGAACGCCGCCCGTTGCCGTAGCCGCATCAAGGGGAGCGATGCGGCGCAAAAGCGCCTGCAACCCGCCGGCGACACTCTGTTGCGACGCCGCTGCCGCCACATGGACCCTCCCTGGCGGAACGCCGTCCAGATAGACCATGTTACTGATGATGAGCCCTTTCACCGGGCGTGCATCCTCCACATCCAGCGGGACGGCCTTGTCCCAGGGTATCATCTGATACTTTATTGCGCCGCGGAAGGCGTTGATCTCAATGATGTCATAGGTCGGAAAAAAGTATTTGTCCGTTTTGGGGTAGGCGAAGTGCGCAGCCTGAAGCGTGCCCTGCTCCCGGGCCGCGTCCCGCAGGGCGATGGCCGGCTGCGCCTGAACGAAGACTACGGCTTCAGTGAGCACACTGAAGAGGAGCGCGCCGCAAAAGGCGCCAAAGCACAGTTTTGCGCCGCGGCCTTTGAGCTTTGCCGCCACGATGAAGGCGAAGGTGGAACAGGCGAGGTAGAAGAAGGTCGCCGACATGGCGCGGTAGGGCGTGGAGGGGCTGAAGAGAAAGGCGCCAAGGCAGGCTTGAGCCATGAAAAAGAAGAGGAGGCCCGGGAGGATGGCAGCGGCAGAGAGCCGGCGCTTGCGCCAGAGCAGCCAGACGCAGAAAAGGCTTGCGAGCACATAGGGCAGCATCTCCACCTGCTGTGAAGCCCAGAAGACAAGGAATTTTTGGAAGGCCGCCTGCGAAAATGCCGGGATCTTTTCAAGGCCGCCCAGCTTTGCAAGGCGCAGGGCATTCCCCGGGGCCGTCATCATCAAGATCCACCCGGTGAGGGCGCCCACAATGCCGGCAGCCGCCCACAGCGGCACCTTTTTGTGCGCACGGCAGCGGTACAGAGTGGCCGCGAGCGTCAGCAGCACCGCCAGCATCCCCGTGTTCTCGTTGCTCCAGCCGGCGAGAACGCCCCCAAGGGCGAGCCACGGCCCAAAAGCGGGGCGATAGCCCTTGTCATCGAGCCAGAAACGGTAGGGGAGCAGAAAGAGGGTGGCGAAAAAGAGGCCGTAGCCATAGTCGGCGGTGCCGGTGCGCCAGAAATACACGGTGCCGAACGCGGGCAGGGCGAACCACACGAGCCCGGCCAGCAGGATGAGGTGCCACGCCCGCAGCCTCTCGCGCCATGCGCGCCCGAGCGTCAGTACGGCACCGCAAAAAATGAGCCCGGTGAAGATGAGCGGCGAAAGCACGGGATGCAGCCATGCCGGGCCGAGCAGCAAGGCCCGCGCCATGAAATGCCCGATGAATTTTCCGCTCCATGTGCGGTGCTCCGCAAGCTGGGCCAGGAACCAGTCGGCCGGGGAGGTGCCCCCGGCCCCGTAACCGTAATCATCGAAGACCCATGGGGTCAGCGCGCAAAAAAATGCCATCACGCAGAATATGGCGAGGGCGGCAGCCAGTAATTTAAATTTGTTCATTTTTGATGATCCCGGTCACTCGACAAAGTGAGAACTATAGCTCCCGATTGGGTATTATAGTTCCCATTTTGGGTCAAGTTTTTATGTAGCCTTGAGGGATGAAAGAATATCCTTATCTGGCACAGGCTATGGGGAACATCATCGAAGTGCTGCGGAAAGACAGGCGCCTGACGAAATCGGCCCTCGCGGAGTTCGCGTGGCTTGAGAGGCGCTACTTGCGCGAAATCGAGCGGGGAGAGAAAAAGCCCACGGTGAACGCCATTTACAGCATTTGCGAGGCGCTCAGGGTGTCGCCGGTGGAGTTTTTCCGCCTGGTCGAGGACGAAAGAAAGAAGCTCGCCGGTTTGTAGCGCTTGAGATGTGCCGGCCGTCCGAGACGACGCCGCAGCGCAGGCGCCGTCTCTTGGCGGCTGGCCGGCTTGCGGGTATGCTGTGCCTCCGGGGTGCGGCAGGCGCCCGGTACTGTTCTTTTGCGCCTTGAGGAGAATCCATGCCCGTGTCACCGAACCATTCCGCCACGTTCCTCACATGGGCGGCGGCTGCCCTCGTGCCGCTTGGCTACCTCGTCCTTTACACGCCCTACGGCATGGACACCACGGATTTCGGCTATTTTTACGGCTATGCCTGGCGCATCCTCCAGGGCCAGGTGCCGTACCGCGATTTTTCCTATATCAAGCCGGCGCTCCCGCTCTACTGGCATGCCTTCTGGCTCTGGCTCACGCCGGAAAACTGGGGAGTCCTCGCCGGCAAAGCCGGCTTTCTTGCCACCATGCTGGGGGCGTCCTGGTGCGCGGCGGCCTGCCTCGGGCGCATTTTTAGCCTTGAGGCCCTGGGCCTCCCGCTTCCCCTGCTCGCCACCTGCGGCTTTGTGTGGGGCGTGCATTCCTTTCCGCATATGCCGTGGCACACGGCGGACGGCGTGCTCTTCGCCGGGGGCGCCCTGCTGGCCGCGGTCTCGTCGTGGCCGCTGGTGGCCGGTGTGCTCGCCGGCTGCGCCATGCTCTGCAAGCAATCCTTCCTGCTCGTGCCTGCGGCTGTGGTGCTCCTCGTGTGGGTGGAGCGCGCCTCGTGGCGCGCGGCCTTGCGCTGCATGCTTGGCTGGCTGGGCGCGCTTTGCGCCGTCTGGCTCTTCCTGCGGGCCGTGGGCGCGTGGGAAGCCTTTTCGCGCATGACCACTGGCCAGCTCGATATCCGTGAGGCGCTGGACGCCGGCATCCTCATCTATCTGCGCCAGAACTGGCTTTTGCCGGTGCTGGCCCTGGCGCCGTGGCTGCTCGGGCGCCTGGCCCGCAAAAAGCTGCCGGCGTGGCTCTTGCCCGCATATGTGTATCTCGCGCTGCTCACGGCCTGGTATGTGCGCGAAGTGCTCCTGAAGCAGGGCTGGATCGGCTACGGCACCTCCTGGCCCACGCTCTTTGTGCTGCTCGGGGGCCTGTGCGTGCTCTTCCCGCAGGTCTTTCTCGTGCGCTGGCTGCGCCATGCCAAGGGGCGCCTGCCGCGGCTGCGTGCGTCCGTGGGCCTCGGCGCGCCGCTCGTGGCCGCGTGGTCGGTGGCCATCAGCGGCGGGTACAAGATCCCGGCCTTTTTCGCGGTGCCGTTGCTGTTCTCTCTCTTTGCCGTGCACGCGCGCCTCGGCGGCCGCGTGCGGCCCCTCGCCTGGGCGGCGCTGGCCGTGGGCCTCATTATGTTCGGCACGGGCTACCAATACCCCTATGTCTTCCCCGAGCGGCCCATGCCGCGCGCAGCCCTGACGCATGACGCGGGGAGCGTCTATCCGCGCGCCACGGGCGTCATGGTGGACGCGGACATGCTCGGGCGCCTCGCCGAACTCAAGGAGCTGCGCGCCAAATACGGCCCCGGGTACAAGACGCTGCCCGGCTTTTCCTTCGCCTATTACCTCAACGGCGACAAACCGGCCTACAGCTCGGACTGGCTCATCGACTGGGAGATCAATGGCGAGGTCGACCGCCTCTATGAGGAATTGCTGAAGAAAAAACTCACGGTCTTCATGGAGCGCGACCAGATGGAGGCCGAGCGCGCGGACGCCTATGACCGCGCGGGCTACGGCGTGCCGCAGCGCGTGCGCCGCAACTGGCGCGTGGTGGAGGAAACGCCGCATTTTGTGGTCTTTCAGCCGCCGGAGGCCGCAGAGAAGAAGGACGAGGGCGCCCACGCGGACACGGCGCCCCGCTGATGGGAGCGGAACCTTGCCACCAGGGGCGCTCGACGGTAAACTGCGGGCATTGCACGAGCGCCCCGCATCCGCCCGAGGTTCCCATGCCGCCCTTTGCCGACAGCAGCGAAAGCACCCGCCTCATCCTCGATAGCCTGCCCATGGGCGTGCTCTTTTGTGACCGCGAGGGCGTCATCCGCTTTGTCAACAAGGCCTATGCGGCCCTTCTTGGCGAGGCGCCGGACGCGCTGCTCGGGCGCGACATCACCGAGGTCATCCCCCATTCGCGGGCGCAGGTGGTCATGCGCGAGGACAGGCCCGAAATGGGCGAGCTCTGCCAGCTTGGACCCGGCAGCGCGCAGCCCGTGGTGGTCAACCGCATCCCCGTGCGGGACAGCGCGGGCCAGGTGGCGGGCATGGTATCGCAAGCGCTGTTCAACGACCCGCAGGAGCTCCAGCGGCTTTCCGCCAAGATCGAGCGGCTGGACCGCAAGATCAGCCACTACAAGCGGCGCATCCAGGCGAGCCTTGCGCCGCAGCACAGCCTTGCGAGCATCCTCGGCGAAAGCGCTGTCATGCGGCGCCTCAAGCGGCAGGCGCAAAGCTATGCCCGCCTTGACGAGCCGGTGCTCATCCTCGGCGCCACCGGGGCCGGCAAGGAGCTGTTCGCCCATGCGCTCCACGCCGAGAGCCCGCGGGCCGAGGGCCCCTTCGTGTGCATCAACTGCGCGGCCATCCCCAAGGATCTCTTTGAGTCCGAGCTCTTCGGCTACGCGCGGGGGGCCTTTTCCGGGGCGCGCCAGGACGGCAAGATCGGCCAGATCGAGCTGGCGGACAAGGGCACGCTCTTCCTGGACGAGATCGGCGAGATGCCGCCGGAGATACAGGCCAAGCTCCTGCGCGTGCTGGAGAGCCGAAGCGTCTGCCGCGTGGGCTCCGTCACCGCGCATACCGTGGACTTTCGCCTGGTGGCGGCGACCAACCGGCACATGACGGCCATGCTCCACGCAGGCTCCTTCCGCGAGGACCTGTACTACCGCATCAATACCTTCGTCCTCGAGATACCCCCGCTGTGCGACCGTGCCGAAGACATTCCGCTCATCGCCCGGCACACGCTGGCGCGCATGGGGCTTGAGCAGGTGCGCTTCTCGCCGCGCGCAGAGGAGGCCATGCTCGCTTTTTCCTGGCCGGGCAATGTGCGTCAGCTGCATAATGCCGTGGTGCATGCGGCCACCATGCGGCAAGGAGAGGTCATTGAGATCGAGGACTTCCCGCCCGAGACCCTGCCGGGCATGGCAGCGGCGCCCCCGCGCATGGCTGGCCAAAACCGTGCCGTGGCTCCCAGTCAGGAGGGGGGCGCCCGCGGCGGCGCGGACATCGAGCTCCACGGCATCATGGCCGACGCCGAGGCCGTGGCCATCCGTCAGGCGCTCGCCGCGCATGGAGGCAATGTTTCGGCCACGGCACGCACTCTCGGCATTGCCCGGGGCACGCTCTATACCAAGCTGGCGCGCCACGGCATCGCGCCGGACCGGGCTGGCGCGTTCCGCCCCGGGGAACGGTGAGGGGCACGGAGCATATAGGTACACACTGCCTCAAGCGTGACCTGTGTTCAGTATAGTTAAATAATTCATGCAAAGAGTCGAAATGTAGTATTGTTTTTCTATGGAAATAGGCGAAAGAATGAGAAATGACTCTTCTCATAAATGCTGACATGGATAGAATAGGTGTAGATAGTGTCGTCATTTGATTTTAGCCCAAATGGCACCTTATATGCACAGCAGCCAGAAAAGAGGCCGTATTTTTCGCATACCGTGTGGCGATACCTCGCCAACGCTTCAATTCCAAGAAGGCATTTTCAATAAGGTGTCGGAGCCGATAAAGATACCTATCGTAATGGCGCAAAAATTTGCGACTTTTTCGAGGCCGGATGACAGGACTTACTCCAGCCTGTTGGAGGGATGTAACCAACGTGTCGCTATCATATCCCTTATCTGGCAAAAGATATTCGGCATCTATTCCTTCGACAAGCCTGCAAGCCGGCGAGCAATCTGCAGCGGGACCTGCTGTAATAAACATTCTGACCGGCATACCATGCGCATCCACGGCCAGATGTATCTTGGAGTTGAGCCCCCTTTTGTGCGCCCCATGTCCTGATTGCCACCCCGTGCTCCTGCAGCGTGCGGGTGAACCTTGATATGGCTTGCGTCAATCATAAGCCATTCAAAATCTGGGTCGGATACAAGAATTTCGAGTAGCCTTTCCCAAACCCCAC
>NZ_JAAVBE010000018.1 GCF_014803725.1 Desulfovibrio sp. | reverse complement strand
GTCATCCCTCCTCGTAAAAGCCGGAAACGTCCACGTCCTTACGATAAATATCTTTATCGACTTCGGCACCTTATTGAAAATGCCTTTTTGGAATTGAAGCGCTGGCGGGGTATCGCCACTCGATATGCGAAAAATACGGCTTCATTCCTGGCTGCTGTGCATATCAGATGTATAGCGATTTGGGCGAATATCAAATGACAACACTATCTAGTCAAGACTTTCCGCAATTTTCCCCCTAAAGGTTGGAAATAGGGTTGGAAAAAAAAATTCTTAAAGCAGAAAGGGGTTACGGTTTTCACCGTAACCCCTTGGAATTTCTGGTCGGGATGAAAGGATTTGAACCTTCGACCCCTTGAACCCCATTCAAGTGCGCTCCCAGACTGCGCTACATCCCGACGCCCGTCTGTCCTACGCGCCGGCGGCGGCTCTGTCAAGAGTTTTCTCCGCCGAGGCGCGGGGACGCGCCCTTACGACCAGGTGCTCACCACGAGGCCCGAGTCATACATGTTCTCCGCCGCGGCGCGGAACTGGTGCTCCATGAAGGACTGCACGCTGGCCATGGAATCGAGCTGCGGCACCGCGGCCGTCACGTCCGTGACGAGGCTTGGCGCGTAGGAGATGCCGAGGCTGTCGTGCGGCGGCGTGTCCTGCACCACATTCAATCCGCCCCACAAGGGATCGAGCGCGATCATGGCCGTCCTCCTGCCGTATCTTCCCAGCACCTAGCTGCGCCGCTTTTGGGCGCGGGGCTGGCGGCGAACCTGCTTTTTTTGCGGCGCAACCGGCGGGGCCGCTTCCGCCTGCGGCGCCTCGGGCACCAGGCTGTCCACCGTATAGTCGCCCAAAGGGCGCCGGCCTTCAAGATAGTCGCGCGCGGCGGCCACGGTTTTGCCGAACTGGGCCATGTTCCTGCGCGAGACCGGCTCCCCGCGGGGATTGATGGCCTTGGCCGGATTAATGAAGGTGCCGTTCTGCCTGAGGCGGAAATCGAGGTGCGGCCCGGTGGAAAGCCCGGTACTGCCCACAAAGCCGATGACCTGCCCCTGGCGCACGCGCTGGCCCTGTTTGAGGCCGCGCGCATAGCCGGAAAGATGGGCATACATGGATTCGAGGCCGGCTGCATGTTTGATGATGATCTGGTTGCCGTAGCCGCCGGCCCAGCCGCGCCTCATGACAACGCCCTCGCCCACGGCCTTGACCGGCGTGCCCGTGGGCGCCGCGTAATCCACGCCAAGATGCGGCCGCCGCGAGCCGAGGATGGGGTGGCGCCGGCTGTGCGTGAAGCGCGAGGTCAGGCGCGTGAAGGCCAGCGGCGCCTGCAGGAGCGTCTTGTGCAGGTTCTCGCCCTTGCTGTTGTAATGCTGGGGGCGCCCCTGCCCGTCCCGGAACAGGAAGGCTTCGTAGGTCTTGCCCTTGTTGGTGAAGCTCGCGGCCAGCATGCGTCCGTAGCCCTTGTATTCGCCCTCGCGGTAGCGCTTTTCCACGAGCACGCGGAAGCTGTCGCCCTCCTGCAGGTCGCGGATGAAGTTCACCTCCGAGCCGAAGAGCTCGGCGAGGCGCAGGGCGAGCTGCGGGCTTTCGCCGATGTCGGCCACGGCCTGGAAGAGATTGTCGTCGATGACGCCCTCGGCCGTGGTGAGCAGGGTGACATACTCGATGGGCTCCACGCGCGCCTGGGGGGTCTCGTCCCCCTCCACCACGAGGCGCCGGCGTCCGTCGATCTCATACTCGAAGCGCTTGACCCGGCCCGAGTCCGGGTCGGTCACCACCACATAGGGCTGACCTTCCCGGAAGGAGCGCAGCGAGAACACGCGCCGGGCCGCGCTCACATATTGCTGGATGCCGTCGTCCGCCGCATTGCCCAGCACCTTGGCGATGGTGTCGCCCTTTTCCACCACGCCATGCGTGACGGCCCCGTCAGCGGCAGTGTCGGGGGCACTCCCGGGTGCGCTCTCCGGGGCGTCTTTGGCAGGGAGGCCGGCGCCGTGCTCCGCGATTGCCGGCACCACGGCGCGATCCGCGGCCCCGGCGTCAGCCGTGGTTTCGGGCGCGGCAGGGGGCGCGGCCTCGGGCGCGGTCGCCTCCTGCTGCGCCGGCCCGGGCTCCCCGAAGGAGAGCAGGCCCTCCTTATGGGCAAAAAAGCCTGCCGCCAGCAGGGCCAGCGCGGCGATGGCCAGAAGTACGCGTTTTTGCATGGTCACGGGCGTTCTATATATCGGAGGCCGCGCCCATGTCCAGTTGCGGGCCGTCTTTCGCCACTTCGCACGCCGCCTCCCCCCGGCTTTTCCACAGCCAGGGGCCACCTCGCCCCCGCGCTCCCTGCGGTGCCCTCGGGCGCCGCAGAAAAGCGCCCCCTGTGGAAAAGTCTTGTTTCCGGCGCTTTTTTGTGCTATTTACCGCTGTTCGCGCAGGTGCCGGAAGGGGCTTCCGGCTGCTGATTTCGATGCGATCCGGGCAGGCGTTCGGCGACCTGCCGGGACCGCGCCAACGGGCATGCCATGCTGACTGTGGAAGAACTGAAACAGGGCTTGCGCCCGCTGCTTGCGGGCGAGACCGGGTCTCGCGGGGGGGCGGATGCCGGTACCGGCGCTGCTCCGTCCGGGGGCGCCTGGTTCGACGCCCTGGCCCTGCGCCTGGAGGACGGGCGCCTCGTGGTTGGCTTTCCGCACAGCTATTTCGCCCGCTGGTTTTGCGCCCACAAACAGGCCGGCTTTGAAAGTGCGCTGGCCCGCTGTTTTCCCGAAATGCCGGGCATCCGGTATGAGGAGGCGCCGGGGGGGCCGGCCGGCCTTTTCGCACTCCGTGAGGCCCCCCGGATGGCCCAAGAGGCCGTGCGCGCCCCGGAAACAAATTTCCCGGCCGCGGACGAAACTGCGCCGGACGAAGATATGCCGGCCGAAGACGCTTTTGGCCGCTTCATCGTCAACGCCAAGAACGCCTTCCCCCTGGCAACGGCCAAAAAAGCCGCGGCCGAGGGCGCTCCGGCCGACGGTGGCGCCCTGGTGTTTTGCGGCAAGAGCGGCACGGGCAAGACGCAGCTGCTCACGGCCATGGCGGCCACGCTGGCGCGCCGCCTCGGGCCGGAGGCCATTACCCTGTGCGGCGCGGCGAAATTTTGCGGCGCTCTTGACGAAGGGGGCGCCGCCCCTGTGCAAGGGCGCGCGGAAGGTTTCTGGCACAAGTGCCACGCGCTCCTGCTGGATGACATGCAGGATCTGGCCGGCGAGACACGCTGGCAGCGCAGCCTCGCGGCCCTGATGGACGGCCGGCCGGCCGGGCGCCTGCTCGTGTTCGCCCACGCCGGCCCGGCCCGAGAGCTCGCCCGCCTTGTGGCTCGCCTGCGCAGCCGCCTTGAAAGCGGCCTCGTGCTGGAGCTGCTGGAGCCCGACCTCGACGTGCGCCTGCGCTATCTCCAGCGCGCCGTGCGCGAGCGCGAGCTCCCGCTCACGCGCGAGCAACTGCTCTATCTCGCGCAGCGCTGCGTGCAGTTCAGCCTGCTCCAGGGCCTGTTGCGCAAGGTGGAGGCGTTTGCCCAGCTCAATGGCCGGCCGCCCCTGCAGGCGGACCTTGAGAACATCGTGCGCACCGGGGGCAGCGTGCGGCCCGCGGGCTGCCGCGAGATCGTGGGCTTTGTGGCGCGGGGCTTCAACCTCAGGGCCGAGGACGTGCTCGGCACTCGGCGCCGCCCGGACCTCGTGCTCGCCCGCCAGGTGGCCATGTATCTCTGCCGGCGCAAGCTCGGGCTCTCGTATCCTGAGCTCGGCCGCGCCTTTGGCGGCCGCGACCACAGCACGGTCATCCATGCGGTGAAGAAAATTCGCAAATTGCTGGATACGGACAAAGTTGTGCACACCCTGGTGACAGAGCTGGAAAATACGGTGCCCTGAGCGTCCCCAGGGGCGCGTCACGCCGCCGACGCACCCGCGGGCTGTGCGCCCCGTGCGCAGACCGTGCGCAGGAATGGACGAAAATTTTCCCGCAATCTCAACAGGCTGCCGCAGTTAAGCACAAAGGTTCACCCCCAATAACAAGGACAATCAAATGAAACTTGCCGTTAACAAAGAGCAGATCATCGAGGGCCTGCAAAAGGCTGCGGCCATCATCCCCTCCAAGGCGGGCGCGGCCTATTTGCGCTCCATCTGGCTCCGCGCCGGCGAGGACGGGCTTTCGCTCATGAGCACGGACGCCAACATCGAGTTTACCGGCACCTATCCCGCCGAAGTGGCGGAGCCGGGCCTCATCGGCGTGCAGGGCCGCTCCTTCGTGGACCTCGTGCGCCAGCTGCCCTCGGGCGTGCTGCACCTGAGCCTCGACGACGCGGGCACCCTGCTCCTCGAGCAGGGGCGCCGCTCCTACCGGCTGCCGGTGAACGGGCCCGAGTGGTTCCAGAACTTTTCCGAATTTCCCGAGGAGAATGCGGTCATCTGGTCGGCCGATATCCTCTCCGGCCTGCTCGACCGCGTGAGTTTCTGCATCAGCGACGACGACGCCATGGACGCCATCGCCTGCCTGTGCCTCAAGCCACGGGGCGAGGGCCGCATCGACGTGTGCGGCCTCAACGGCCACCAGTTCGCGCTCGTCACCATCACCCATGACGAGCTCGCGGCGCGCCTCCCCGAAGCCGGCGTCCTCATCCAGAAGAAGTATCTCCCCGACATCCGCAAGTGGCTCGGCGAGGACGAGATCGAGCTCAACCTCACGGACAAGCGCTTCTACCTGCGCCGCCTCGACCGCGCCGAGACACTGAGCCTGCCCCGCGCGCTCTATGACTACCCGGATTATACGGTCTTCATGGCCCGCCTTGAGGACGAGGGCGCGAGCCGGCTCGACCTTGACCGCAAGGAGGGGATGGACGCCCTCGGACGCATCCTTATCTTTAATACGGAAAGCGACCGCTGCGTCTATTTTGACCTTGCCCGGGACGAGGCGCGCCTCTCCGCCCAGGGCGCCGACGTGGGCTCGGCGCAGGAAAACCTGGAAGTGCGCTATGACGGCAGCATCAGCCGCATCGCCTTTCCCACGCGCAACCTTATGGACGTGTTCTCGCACTTCGTTTCGCCGCGCGTGGACATGACCCTCACCGGGCCGGAGGGGCCCTGCGGCATCCGCGGCGCCGAAGACCCGGACTATACGGTCATCATCATGCCCATGAAGGTTTCCGAGGCGGCCTACTATTCCGAGGACGACGTGTAGGCCGTCCGCCCGGTATTTTGGTTTAAGCCGCTTCTGTTTCGCCCTGAAGGAAGGAACCATGTCGCAAAGCCAGCTCCCCGCCACGCCCGGAACGCCCGCCGCGCCCCAAGCTTCGGGCGCCTCCGGCTACAATGCCTCGTCCATCACCATCCTCGAGGGCCTGTCGGCCGTGCGCAAGCGCCCGGCCATGTATATCGGCTCCACGGACGCGCGCGGGCTCCATCATCTCGTGTACGAGGTGGTGGACAATTCCATCGACGAGGCCATGGCCGGCTATTGCACCAAGATCACCGTCACCCTGCATGCGGACAATTCCGTCACCGTGCGCGACGACGGCCGCGGCATCCCGGTGGACATCCATCCCAAGGAGGGCGTGCCCGCGGTGCAGGTGGTGATGACCAAGCTCCACGCGGGCGGCAAGTTCGACAACACGAGCTACAAGGTCTCGGGCGGCCTGCACGGCGTGGGCGTGTCCTGCGTCAACGCCCTTTCCGAGGAGCTTACGGTCACGGTGCGCCGCGAGGGGCGGCGCTACCGCCAGCACTATTCGCGCGGCGTGCCGCAGGATGCGCTCGCCGTCATCGGCGAGGGCGTGGAGGGCCACGGCACCACGGTGCGCTTCAAGCCGGACGAAGAGATCTTCGAGGTGCTGGAATTTTCCTTCGAGACTCTGAAAAAGCGCTTCGAGGAGCTGGCCTATCTCAACAGCGGGCTCACCATCGAGTGCATNGACGANCGCACCGGCGAGAGCCACATCTTCCACGCCGAGGGCGGCATCCGGCAATTCGTGGGCGACCTCAATTCCGGCGAGCAGGGCATCCANCCNGTCATCTCNGGCGACGGCGTGNTNGACAGCGTGAGCGTGGANTTNGCCCTGCAATANAACGCGGGCTACAAGGAAAATATCCTCACNTTNGCCAACAATATCCGCACCAAGGAAGGNGGNACNCACCTCGTGGGCTTCCGCACGGCGCTCACCAGGGCCATCAACGGCTATATCAAGGGCCAGCCCGACCTTGTGAAAAAGCTCAAGAACACGGCCCTTTCCGGCGACGACGTGCGCGAGGGCCTGACGGCCGTGGTCAGCGTCAAGCTGCCCCAGCCGCAGTTCGAGGGCCAGACCAAGACCAAGCTCGGCAACTCCGAGGTGGCGGGCCTNGTGGCCGGNCTCACCTATGACCGGCTNAACGTGTTNTTTGAGGAAAATCCGCGCGATGTGCGCCTNATCATCGACAAGGCGCTGGACGCGGCCCGCGCCCGCGACGCCGCCCGGCGCGCCAAGGAGCTNGTGCGCCGCAAGGGCGCGCTNTCNGACAATTCGCTGCCCGGCAAGCTCGCCGACTGCCAGAGCAAGGACCCNGGNGAGTCGGAGCTGTTCATCGTGGAGGGCGATTCGGCCGGCGGNTCGGCCAAGCAGGGCCGCAACCCCAAGATCCAGGCNATCCTCCCNCTGCGCGGCAAGATCCTCAANACCGAGCGCACCCGTTTNGACCGCATGCTGGCNAANAANGAAGTCAANGCGCTCATCACCGCCATGGGCGCGGGCATCGGCGANGAAGACACGGACCTCGACAAGCTGCGCTACCACAAGATCATCATCATGACCGATGCCGACGTGGACGGCGCGCACATCCGCACCCTGCTNCTGACCTTCTTNTTCCGCCAGTACCAGGAGATGGTGGAGCGCGGNTTCGTCTATATCGCGCAGCCGCCGCTCTACCGCGTGCACAANGCGCGCATGGAAAAATTCATCAAGGACGACGCCGAGCTCAACGCCTTNCTCCTCTCGCGCGTGAGCGAGGACGTGAGCGTGGTGGCNNCCAACGGCAAGACCTTTGCCGGCAAGGAGCTNATCGGGCTCATGCGCCGCATCGAGACCCTTGAGCAGCGCGTGGCCGAGGCCGAGAGCGGCGGCATGNCGCGCGACCTCTTCCTCACGCTCGTCACCTANCCCACNNGGGTGGACANGGAGACGCTGGAGGAGCTGCTTGCCAAGGGCGAGNGCGAATTCACCGAATGGCTCAACAAGAACGGCTACTTGCTCACNCTNGAGCGCGAACGCAGCGAGGAGGACGACGANGTGCGCCTCTTCGCCAATTTCGAGAACGCGGGCAGCCACCACACCAGGCGNGGCATGGAGTTTTTNGCCTCNNGGCTNTACCGNCGCACCTGGCAGCTCTTNANCGAGCTGCGCGAGGAATGCGGNGGCCTTGCCTTCACNCTNGTGCGCAAGGACGGCGAGGCCAGCGTGGACGATGTNTTCCGCCTGCTCGCNCAGGTGCTGGACGAGGCGCGCAAGGGCATCAATATCCAGCGCTACAAGGGCCTTGGCGAGATGAACCCGGAACAGCTCTGGACCACCACCATGAACCCGGAAAACCGCGTNCTGCTCCAGGTGTCCGTGGANGACGCGCTCTCGGCCTCNGAGGCCTTNGAGGAGCTCATGGGCGACCGCGTGGAGCCNAGGCGCGAATTTATCGAGCGCAACGCGCTTTCCGTGCAGGACCTCGACATCTAGCNGGCAGGGAGAAAGCACATGGCCGAGCAGCATGACGACGCGCNGCAGNTGGCGGAAAGCGCCNCGGCGAAAAGGCCCACCGGCTGGCTCTCCTGGGTGGTGGCCGTGGCGGGCTGGCTCATCTGCGCCGGNTTCTGCCTCTGGCTGACCATCGCCCTCGAGGCGTGGCCCTATGCCTATGAGGTGTTTTTCCCGGCGATTTTGCTCATCCTGTTCTGCAATATCCTGGTCTTCCTCTTTGTGGCCACGCGCTGGGCNAGCCAGACCAGGCGGCTTTTCGGGGCCGTGGCCCGCGTGTGCNTNGGCGAGGGGCTNTTGCTCCTCCTCATGTANGNNGCNGGCCGCTACGGCATCGGCAGCATANCNGGCNCTTNCCCCTTTCACCGTCATTTCCCTGCGAGGGCAGCGTGGCAGACAGCGAACAGTATCCGGCCGAAACGCATCCGCGCATCAATATTGAAAAGGAATTGCGCCAGTCCTATCTGGAGTATTCGCTTTCGGTCATCATCGGCCGCGCCATCCCGGACGCGCGCGACGGCCTGAAGCCCGTGCATAGGCGCATCATGTACGCGCAGCACGAGCTCGGCAACAGCTACAACCGGCCGCACAAGAAGTCCGCGCGCATCGTGGGCGATGTCATCGGCAAGTACCACCCGCACGGCGATTCGGCGGTCTATGACGCGCTGGTGCGCATGGCCCAGGATTTTTCCATGCGCGACCCGCTGGTGGACGGGCAGGGCAATTTCGGCTCCATCGACGGCGACTCGGCCGCGGCCATGCGCTACACCGAGGTGCGCCTTTCGCGCCTTGCGCAGGAATTTCTCGGCGACCTCGACAAGAACACCGTGGACTTCCGGCCCAACTACGACAACACGCTGGAAGAGCCCACGGTGCTGCCGGCCAAGGTGCCCAACCTGCTCCTCAACGGCTCCTCGGGCATCGCCGTGGGCATGGCCACCAACATCCCGCCGCACAACCTGGGCGAGCTTTGCGAAGCCCTGCTGCTGCTGCTCGAAAACCCGCAGGCCCCGGTGGACGAGCTCATGGACATCGTGCGCGGGCCGGACTTCCCCACAGCGGGCTCGGTCTATGCCGGCAAGGGCCTTGCGGACGCCTACCGCACGGGCCGGGGCACCGTGAAGGTGCGCGGCAAGACCGTCATCGAGGAGCGAAAGAAGGGGCTCCAGTCGGTCATCATCACCGAGATCCCCTTCGGGCTCAACAAGTCTTCGCTGGTGGAAAAGATCGCGGCCCTCGTCAATGACCGCAAGCTGGACGGCATTGCGGACTTGCGCGACGAATCCGACCGCAAGGGCATCCGCATCGTCATTGACTTAAAGCGCGGCACCATCCCGGATATCGTCATCAACGCGCTCTACAAGTTCACGCCCCTGGAATCGAGCTTCGGCATCAACATGCTGGCCGTGGCCGACAACCGGCCCGTCCTGCTCAACTTGAAGAGCGCGCTCACCTGCTTCATTGACCACCGACGCGAGGTGGTCATCCGGCGCACGCGCTTCGACCTTGAAAAGGCCGAGGCCAGGGCCCATATCCTCGAGGGCCTGCGCATCGCCATCGACCATATCGACGAGGTGGTGGCGCTCATCCGCGCCTCGGCCACGCCCGAGGAGGCGCGGCTCGGCCTCATGCGCACCTTTGACCTCTCGGAGGTGCAGGCGCGCGCCATCCTCGACATGCGGCTCCAGCGGCTCACCGGGCTCCAGCGCGACGAACTGCTCGCCGAGTACCAGGAATTGCTCAAGAAGATCGAGTTCTTCCGCTCGGTGCTGGAAAATCCCGAAGTGCTGCGCGGCGAGATGGAGCGCGAGATCCGCGAGGTGAGCGAGGCCTTCGCCACCCCGAGGAAGACGGAGATTTTGCGCGAGCCCCTTTCCGGCATCGAGATGGAAGACCTCATCCCGGACGAGGAAGTGGTCATCACGCTCTCGCGGCGCGGCTACATGAAGCGCACCAATCTCGAGAACTACCAGCAGCAGAAGCGCGGCGGCAAGGGCATCGCCGCGGTGCACACGTCCGAAGACGATTATGTGCAGGAATTCCTCGTTACCTCCAATCACCAGTATCTCTGTCTCTTCACCAACAAGGGGCGCATGCACCAGCTCAAGGTGCATCAGGTGCCCGAGGGCAGCCGCACGGCCAAGGGCGTGCATATCAACAACCTCCTCCCGCTGGAGGAGGGCGAATGGGTGACCACGGTGCTGAGCTTACGCGAGTTCGCCGAAGACAAGTACTTCCTCTTCGTGACGAAGCGCGGCATGGTCAAGCGCTCCTCGGCGTCCCTCTACGCGCGCTGCCGCCGCAGCGGCCTCATGGCCGTGGGCCTGCGCGAGGACGACGAGCTCGTGGTGGTGCGCCCCATCCGCGACGACGAGCACGTGGTGCTGGCCACGGCCGACGGCCTGGCCATCCGCTTCTCCTGCGCGGATATCCGGCCCATGGGCCGCACGGCCACGGGCGTCAAGGGCGTGGCCCTCAGGCGGCACGACAGCGTGGTGGCCTGCGTGGTGCTGAAAGACACGGACCAGACCACCGAGATCATGTCCATTTCCGCCAACGGCTACGGCAAGCGCACGCGCGTGGACCTCTACCGCGTGCAGTCGCGCGGGGGCAAGGGCGTCATCAATTTCAAGGTCACGGGCAAGACCGGCCCTGTGGTGGGCGCCATGCCCGTGCGCGAGCGCGACGGCCTCATCCTGCTCACCTCGGCCAACAAGGTGGTCCGCATCGGCGTGGACGAGGTGGGCAGCAAGGGCCGCGCCACCATGGGCGTGATGCTGGTGCGCCTCGACGAGGGCGCGCGCGTGGTGGGCTTCGACCGCGTGGACGACGGCGGCCAGCAGGGCCCCGGCATGATCGAGGACGAGGAAGTGGCCGAGGCCGTGGCCGCGGAGGACGCGGCGCTGGCGGCCGATGATGCGGAAAATTCCGGCGACGGGGACGCGGATGCCTGAGCGGCGGCTCGCGGCCCTCGCGCTCCTGTGCCTTCTGGCGTTTGCGGGCGCAGGCTGTGACCGCGGGCAGATCCTCGCCGACGACCTGGCGGACGCGCGCGCGGCCGTGGCCGAGCGCAACTGGCCCCTTGCCGAGCGCCTTTTGGAGCGCTATCTCCGGGAGGAGACGAAGGACGCGGAGCGCCGCGGCCCCGAGGCCGAACGCCGCTGGGAGGCTTGGCAGCTTTTGCTGCAGGTGCTCAATTCCGCGGGGCCCGAGTCGCGCGCGAGCCTGGAAGTGCTGGAGGCCATGCGCGCGGAATACGAGGACGACGACGGCCGCATGGCCGACATTTTGGAGCACATGGGCCTTGTGTGCGAGCGCCTGCGCCGCTATGACCAGGCGGCCGGGGCCTGGGCGGCCTATACGGGTCTGGCGGGCATCGGCGGCGCCCGCCGGGTGGAGGGCTTCCGCCATCTCGCGGCCATGCAGTTCAGCCGCCGGCGCTTCGAGGCCGGGGAGGAAAGCCTGGCCCAGTGCCTTGCGCTCCCCCTGCCAGACCATGACAAGATCCGCTGCATGCTCGACCTCGCGGACCAGAACATGGCCCGCGAGCGCTGGCAGGAAGTGGCGGACCTGTGCCAGCAGATTTTGGACAGCGGCCCGGACGAGGAAGTGCGCGGCCAGGCCGGCTACCTCCTCGCCGATGCGCTGGAACAGCTCGGCCGCCGCAAGGAGGCCCTCGCCCAGTTCGAGGCGGCGCGGGACGCCTACCCGAACCCGGCGGTCATGGACAACCGCATCGCGCATTTGCGCAAGACACTGAAGAGCGGCCAATAACGCCACTACGGGAACAAGAAGCACAATGATACGGCATGAATGCGGCCTTTTCGGCATCTACGGCCACGACGACGCGGCCAAGCTCGCCTATTTCGGGCTCTACGCCCAGCAGCACCGCGGCCAGGAAAGCGCGGGCATCGTCACGGTGGACGCGGACGGCATGCACGACCACAAGAGCATGGGCCTCGTGCCCGATGTCTTTTCCGAGGAGGTGCTGCGCCGCCTCACCGGGCGCACGGCCATCGGTCATGTGCGCTATTCCACCACGGGCGGCGCCTCGCAGCGCAACGCGCAGCCTTTCATCGCCCGCTTCCAGGGGCAGGACATCGCCCTCGCGCACAACGGCAACCTCGTCAATGCGGCGGAGCTTCGGGCCGAGCTCGAAAACGAGGGGGCCATCTTCTCCACGGGCAATGACAGCGAGGTGTTCATGCACCTCCTCGTGCGCTCGCTGCGCCACAAGGACTTGCCCGAGGCCGTGGCCGAGGCCTGCTCGCGCCTTAAAGGCGCCTATTGCTTCCTCATCCTCTGCGGCGGCACGCTCATCGCCGTGCGCGACCCCTACGGCTTCCACCCGCTGGCGCTGGGGCGGCTCGACGGCGCCCCGGTGTTCGCCTCCGAGACCTGCGCCTTCGACCTTCTGGAGGCCGACTACGAACGCGCCGTGGAGCCCGGGGAGATGATCGTGGTGGACGCCATGGGCGAGCACTCGAGCCGGCTTCCCGGGCCGCATCCGGCGAGGCCGCGCCAGTGCATCTTCGAGCTCGTCTATTTCGCCCGGCCCGACTCCTACGTGTTCAACGAGCAGGTCTATGTCTGCCGCAAGCAGATGGGCTGGCA
Source organism: Desulfovibrio sp. (assembly GCF_014803725.1). Lineage (GTDB taxonomy): Bacteria > Desulfobacterota > Desulfovibrionia > Desulfovibrionales > Desulfovibrionaceae > Desulfovibrio. The sequence continues at coordinate 47,772 of NZ_JAAVBE010000018.1, read as the reverse complement.
ACTGGCGCACGAATCCACCCCGGACGTGGACTTCATCATGCCCTTCCCCGATTCCGGCGTGTATTCGGCGGTGGGCTTCGCCCAGTGCGCGGAGCTCCCCTACGAGCACGCCATGATCCGCAACCACTATGTGGGCCGCACCTTCATCCAGCCCACGCAGAGTATGCGCAATTTCGGCGTCCGCGTGAAGATCAACCCGGTGCGCGCCATGATCGAGGGCAAGCGCATCTGCATCGTGGACGACTCCATCGTTCGCGGCACCACCATGATGACCCGCGTGAAAAAGCTGCGCGAGCTCGGGGCGAAAGAGGTGCATATCCGCATCTCAAGCCCGCCGGTGAAGTTCCCCTGCCACTACGGCGTGGACTTTTCCTCGCGCGGCGAGCTCATCGCGGCCCAGTGCGAGATGGACGAGATTATCCGGCGCCTGGATGTGGATTCGCTGCATTACCTGAGCATCGACGGCCTGTTGCGCTCGGTCATGCACTCGGACGACTTCTGCCTCGCCTGTTTCAACGGCGACTATGCGGTGCCCTGCGAGGGCTGCGCCAAGTTCTCACTTGAGGGGAAGCGGTCATGAGCGAGTCGCGCGGTATCAGCCGCATCAAGGGCTTTGCGGATCTCTTTCCGCCGGAGAGCGACGCCTTCACCCGCATGGAAGCCTGCGGGCGCGACATCTTTACCCGTTACGGCTTTGCGGAATTGCGCACGCCGCTCCTCGAGTTCACGGGCCTTTTTCAGCGCTCCATCGGCGCGGAGACGGACGTGGTGCAAAAGGAGATGTACACCTTCCCTGACCGCAAGGGCCGCTCCGTGACCTTGCGGCCCGAGGCCACGGCCGGGGTCATGCGCGCCTGCATCGAGGCCGGCCTTGCGGACGGGCGCGGCGGCCCGCAGCGCTTCTTCACCATGGGGCCCATGTTCCGCTACGAGCGGCCGCAAAAGGGCCGCATGCGCCAGTTCCACCAGATCAACTGCGAGTGCCTGGGCACGGAAAGCCCCTTTGCGGACGCCGAGCTCATCGCCATGCTCTGGCGCTTTTTGGCCGCCCTGGGCATCCGCGGCCTCACGCTCAAGCTCAATTCCCTGGGCTGCGCCACGTGCCGGCCCGCCTATATGGAGGCCCTGCGCCGGTATCTCGCCGGCGTGGACCAGAACGCCCTCTGCGAGGACTGCCGCCGCCGCGCCGGGAGCAATCCCCTGCGCGTGCTCGATTGCAAGCATGAAGGCTGCCGCAGACTCACAGAGGGCGCCCCGCGCCTCATTGACCACAATTGCCCGGACTGCAAACGCCATTTCGACACCGTGCTGGAACTGCTGGCGCAGCAGGGCATCTCTGCCGAGATCGACCACCGCCTCGTGCGCGGCCTTGACTATTATTGCCGCACCACCTTCGAGGTGGTGAGCGGCCATATCGGCGCGCAGACGGCCGTGGCCGGGGGCGGCCGCTATGACGGGCTCACCGCGCAGCTCGGCGGCCCGGATGCGCCGGGCGTGGGCTTTGCCTGCGGCATGGAGCGCCTCGCCCTGCTGCTGCCCGAAGTTGCACCCGCCCGGCCCGACTGCTTCCTCGTTGCCCCTGACGAGGCCGGCCGCGTGCAGACCTTCGCTCTCGCCGAAGCCCTGCGCAAGCTGGGCCTCGCCTGCGAGCTCGAATATGCCGGCGGCTCCTTCAAGAGCCTCATGCGCAAGGCCGCCCGGAGCAGCGCGCGCTATTGCTGCATCATCGGCCCGGACGAGGCGGCGGAAGGGCGCGTCACCCTCCGCGATATGGAAAACGGCGAGCAGGCCACGCTGCCGCAGGCCGAGGCCCCGGCGAGGCTCGCCGACCTTTGCGCCAAAACCCCTTCCAGCCCGAACCACAACGGATAAGCCATGGACAAGACCCAGGAATCGCAGGATCTCCAGCAGGAGCATGGGAAATTCATCACCGGCCTTGGCGGCTGGAAGCGCAGCCACGATTGCGGCAGCCTCACGGCGGCCGACATCGGCGCCGAGGTCTGCCTCATGGGCTGGGTGCAGTACCGCCGCGACCACGGGGGCCTCATTTTTGTTGACCTGCGCGACCGCGAGGGCCTCACCCAGGTGGTCTTCAGCCCGGACATCGCGCCCAGGGCCCACGAAAACGCCCATATCCTGCGCAGCGAGTACGTCATTGCGGTCAAGGGCAAGGTGCGCCACCGCCCCGAGGGCATGGTGAACCCCAACATGCCCACCGGCGAGATCGAGGTTGTGGTCAACGACTGGAAGCTGCTCAACACTTCCAGGACCCCGCCCTTCCCCATCGAGGACCGCGCCGACGCCGGCGAGAACCTGCGCCTCGCCAACCGCGCACTGGACCTTCGCCGGCCGCGCATGCAGTCCGCATTGCGCTTGCGCCACACTGTCGCCCAGGCCATGCGCCGCTATCTCGACGGCGAGGGCTTTGTGGAGGTGGAAACGCCGGTGCTCACCAAGTCCACGCCCGAGGGCGCGCGCGACTTCCTCGTGCCGAGCCGGCTCAATCCCGGCGAGTTTTACGCCCTCCCGCAGTCGCCGCAGCTTTTCAAGCAACTGCTCATGGTGGCCGGCTTTGACCGCTATTTCCAGATCGTGCGCTGCTTCCGCGACGAGGATCTGCGCGCCGACCGCCAGCCCGAATTCACCCAGGTCGACCTTGAAATGAGCTTTGTGGACGAGGAAGCGGTCATGAGCGTGGCCGAAGGCCTCATGAAGGCCGTGTTCAAGGCCGCCCTCGGCCGCGAGCTTGCGCCGCCCTTCCCGCGCATGACCTGGGAGGAGGCCATGGCCCGCTATGGCGTGGACAAGCCGGACACCCGTTTCGGGCTGGAGCTCCACGACATCACGGAGCATGTGCGCTGCTCGGGCTTCAAGCTCTTCAGCCAGGCGAGGCTCGTCAAGGCCATGCGCGTGCCCGGCGGCGAAAGCCTGACGCGCAAAGAGATCGACGAACTCACGGACTTTGTGCGCATTTACGGCGCCCAGGGTCTCGCGTGGATCAAGATCCGCGAGAACGAGTGGCAGTCTCCCATCGCCAAGTTTTTGTCAGAAAAGGAGCGCGAGGCCATCGCCCGCGAGCTCGGCCTCGAAGTGGGCGACATCGTGTTCTTCCAGGCCGGGGAGCCGGCCATGGTCAACGCGGCCCTGGGCAATCTGCGCGTCCGCCTCGGCCAGCAGCTCGGGCTCATCCCCGAAGACAGCTTCAACTTCCTGTGGGTGACGGAATTCCCGCTCTTTGAGTATGACGAGGAAGAAAAGCGCTATGTGGCCTGCCACCATCCTTTCACGTCCCCGGCCGAGGGACACGAGGCGCTCATGAGCAGCGACCCGGGCGCCACGCGCGCCCGGGCCTATGACCTCGTGCTCAACGGCAACGAGGTGGGCGGCGGCTCCATCCGCATCCACCGGGCCGAAGCACAGCGCGCCATGTTCAAGGCCCTCGGCTTCACGCCGGAGTCGGCCGAGGCGCAGTTCGGCTTCCTGCTGCAGGCGCTGGAGCAGGGCGCGCCGCCGCATGGCGGTCTTGCGTTCGGGCTGGACAGGCTGGTCATGCTGCTTTCGGGCGCATCGAGCATCCGCGATGTTATCGCTTTCCCCAAGACGCAAAAGGCCACCTGCCTCCTCACCCAGGCGCCCTCCCCCGTGTCGGCCGCGCAATTGCGCGAGCTGGGCCTGCGCCTGCGCGAGGCCGCCAGGCAGGAGCAGAAGGCGGAAGCCGCCGCGGAAAGTGCGGCCCGCGCAGAGGCTTGAACCGCCATGCTGCTCGAGATCGTCACTTACCCCGACCCGCGCCTCAAGGAGAAGTGCGCGCCGGTGGAGGAGATCACCGACGAGATCCGCCAGCTCGCCGCGGACATGACCGAGACCATGTACGCCGCCCCGGGCGTGGGCCTCGCCGCGCCGCAGGTCGGGCGCTCGTTGCGGATGCTGGTCATGGACCCGGGCGTGCAGGAAGGCGAGCGCGCCCCGCGCGTGCTCATCAATCCCGAACTCGAGCCCATGGGCGAGGTCATCACGAGCGAGCAGGAGGGCTGCCTCTCGGTGCCCTTGAGCTACCGTGCGGACGTGCCCCGCTGGAGCAGGGTGCGCCTCAAGGCCATCGCCCTCGACGGCACGCCCATTGATGAAGAGCTTGACGGCTTCCCTGCTGTCGTGCTCCAGCACGAGGTCGACCACCTCAACGGTACGCTCTTCATCGACCGCGTGAGCCGCCTCAGGCGCACCCTTTATGACAGCAAGGTCAAGAAATGGCTCAAGCGCAAGACTGCCGGATAGTCTTCATGGGCACCCCGGGCTTTGCCGCGGCGGTGCTGGAAAAGCTCGCGCAGTGGCGGGGCGGCCGCGTGATTGCGGTCTATACCCAGCCGGACAGGCCGCGCGGGCGGGGCATGCGGCTTGTGCCCTCGCCGGTGAAGACGCTTGCGCAAAGCCTGGGCCTTGAGGTGCGCCAGCCTGTGAATTTCAGGAGCGAGGATGACCGGCGCGCGCTTGCGGAGCTTCACCCTGACATCATCGTGGCCGCGGCCTATGGTCTGCTCCTCCCCAAGGCGGTGCTCGATGCGGCCCGCATTGCGCCCCTCAACGTCCACGCCTCGCTTTTGCCGCTCTATCGCGGCGCCGCGCCCATCCAGCGCTGCATCATGGAAAACTGCTCGCCGGACGCTGTGACCGGCGTCTCCATCATGCACATGGAGCCGAGCCTCGACACCGGCCCGGTCTATGCCACCCGTACCGTACCCATCGGCTGCTGCCATGCGGGCGAGCTCACCGAGGCGCTGGCCAGGGCCGGTGCGGAACTTTTGGTGGAGACGCTGCCCGGCATTCTTGCCGGCACCGTGACCGCAATACCGCAGGATCATGCAAAAGCCACCCATGCGGCCAAGCTGCTGAAAGAGCATGGCCGCATCGACTGGTCGCTCACGGCGGCGCAAGTGGACGCGCACATCCGCGGCGTCACTCCGGCGCCGGGGGCACGCGCGCGCTTGGAGTGCAAGGGCGCACCCGAGCCGCTTGAGGTGCGCATCTTGCGCGGCCACGTTTCTTCTGCGGAGCGCCCGTCAAGTTGCGGGCTTGCACCAGGGCAGGCCATCCCCCTCAACGAGGGTCTCGGCATCGTCTGCGGCGAGGGTGTGTACATCCTCGACACCGTGCGCCCCAACGGCCGCAAGGACATGAGCGGGCTTGACTTCGCCAACGGGTATAAGCCCTTGCGTGCCCTCTTGCCAGATGCCCAGCAGTCGCCGGAGGGCGCGGTCTGACCATGTGGCCGGCCAAGTCGCCGCATTCGCTGCCGCCGGCGCAATATGGCGGGGGCCGCAAGCGCATCTTCATCGGCCTCATGGTGGCGAGCTGCGTAGCGGTCTGCCTTACGCTTTTCGCCTTTCTCGTGCTGCCGTGGCTGCTGCCCGGCGTGACCGCCTCCTGGCTGCCGCTTCTCAGCGTGGGCTTTGGGCTTGCGGGCATCATCCTCCTGGCGTGGCTCTGCGCCAGCCTCATCTTCCATATCTATACCGGCCGGCGCCTTCCCGGCATCTCCTGGGTCCGGCATGTGCTGCTCAGGTTGTTCCTGCCCTTTATGGAGAGCCTGGGGCGCCTGTGCGGCATCGGGCGCACGGCGGTGCGCCGCTCCTTCGTCAAAGTCAACAATGAGCTTGTCCTTGCGGAGGGCATCCGCGTGCCCGCGCGGGACCTGCTCCTGCTCCTGCCGCATTGCGTGCAGAACAGCCGCTGCCGGCACCGTGTTTCCCCGCAACCCGACAATTGCCAGCGCTGCGGCGCCTGCCAGATAGGCCCGCTGCTCGACCTGCGCGACAGGCTTGGCTTCCGTTTTGCCCTTGCCACCGGGGGCACCATTGCGCGCCGCATCGTTGTCGAGTGTCGTCCGCGATGCATCATTGCGGTGGCCTGTGAGCGCGACCTTGTTTCCGGCATCCAGGACAGCTATCCCTTGCCTGTTTTCGGCGTGCTCAACGAGCGGCCCCACGGCCCCTGCCGAGATACACTCGTCCCCCTTGCTGCTGTGGAAGATGCGCTGTCGCGCTTCCTGTTGCCTGCGCCCGGGTCATCCGCAAACGCGGAGCAGCCATGAGCGGGAGTGGGCACGGCCGCAGCAAACGCAGCCATGGCGCAGATGCGGCATCCCCCGATGCCCGCGAGCTCGCGCTGCGGGCGCTTGCACTCATGGATGAGGGCACGCCCGTGCAGGCGGCGGTGGACAGCGTGCTTGCCGCAAGTCCTGCGCCGGGCCGGGAACGGCGCCTCGCCTCAGAGCTTGCCTATGGCAGCGCGAGGGAGCGCATCCGCACAGAGGCCATCCTTGCGCGGCTCCTGCGCAAGCCGCAGGGGCTGCCCCGGCCCATGCGCCACATTCTTGCCATTGCCATCCACAGCCTGCTCTTTCAGGACGGTATCCCCGCTCATGCGGCCATCTCCGAGGCCGTGAAGCAGGTGGAGCACCGCTATGGCGTCCGGCTCGCGCGCGTTGCTAACGGCGTTTTGCGCTCGCTCCAACGCCTGGGCCAGGCCCCCTTGGAGCAGGCGTGGTACGAAGATGCTAGAGACGAGCACGCAGTTCGGCAATGGCGCGCAGCCTGCCGTTTCTGGAGTCTGCCCGAAAGCATTGCGGATCTTTGGCGGGATGCCTATGGCGAGGAAGGCGCGCTTGCGCTCATGCGGCGCAGTTTCCAGCGCCCATGGACGGGGATCCGCATCAATGCGCGGCATCCGCAGTCAGCGGCGCTCCGTGATGCGCTTGCCGCTGCTGTGCCCGAGGCTGAGCGCGCATCTCTCGGCGCCTGGGGCATGGCTTTTGCTCCCGGTGCGCTCCCGGAAGAAGTCCTTGGCCAAACGCCTGCACAGTTGCGGGAATCTGGCCTTCTGGCCTTTCAATCCGCAGGTTCGCAAGCCGTGCTTGCCGAACTCGGGCTCGATGCTTGGCGGGAACCGGTGTGGGACGCCTGCGCCGGCGTTGGCGGCAAGTCCCTGGCCCTGCTTGAGGCCGGTGTGCCGGTACGGCTCGCCACAGACACTTCTTTGGCCCGGCTTTCGCGCCTTGCGGCGCTTTGTGATTCGGCTGGGGCCGCGCCATTACTGCTCGCGCTTGCGGATGCGGCGATGCCGCCTTTGAGCCGCTGGAGCGGGCATATTCTGGTCGATGCCCCCTGCAGCGGCCTGGGCGTTCTCGCCCGCCGCCCGGACATCCGCTTTCCCGGGAGGCGGAGCCGGGAAATATTGCGGTCGTATCCGCGAACGCAAGTCCGCATCCTGACTGCGCTCGCCACGCGCCTCCAGCCCGGGCGCGAGCTCGCCTACCTCACCTGTACGCTCAACCCGCAGGAAAATGAAGAAGTTGTCGCCGCCCTTCTTGAACGGGAAAGAGGGCTGGAACTCGTGCGCTCGTGGACCACGCCCATGGATCACCCATGGCTGGAGGGCATGTACGGGGCTCTCCTGCGCCGGCGCTGAAGCGTACTGTTGCGCAATTGCCGAAAAGTTCAGCGCCGCAAATCCTTTAGCCGGCTTCCTGGCTGTCCAGGCCCAGACGCGCGAGCAGGGCGGCAAGATCCTCCGGGCTCGTATAGGCGAGGGTGATGCGCCCCTTTCTCTGCGTGCCGCTGATGCGCACCTGCCGGTCAAGGGCACTGGACAGGCGCTCGCGCAGCTCTTCGAGTGGTTGCGCAAGGGGCGTGCGCGTGGCTGCGGCCTTGCGTTCGTGCCCGGCAGGTGCGCCAGCTTCCGCTTCCCAGGGATAGGTGCCCGTATCCCGCAGGTGGGCGACCGCCTCTTCGGCCTCGCGCACGGTCATGCCCGTGAGGACAATGCGCTGGCGCAGGGCTTCGGCCGCGTCGCCCTCGCCCACGCCCACGAGGCAGCGTCCGTGGCCGGCAGTGATGCGCCCTTCCCGCAAATCGGCAAGCGCGGCTTCACCGAGCTGGAGCAGGCGCAGGGCATTGGCTATTGCCGGGCGGCTGCGGCCAAGGCGCGCCGCAAGCTCCTCCTGAGTAATGTCCAGGGTTGTGCGCAGGGCGTTGAGGGCTTCAGCTTCCTCAACGGGGTTGAGGTCTTCGCGTTGCAGATTCTCGATAAGCGCGGCGGCCATGGCTTCCTGCTCGTCCATGGCACGCACATAGACCGGCACCTCGGCAAGGCCCGCTTTTTCGGCTGCCCGCCAGCGGCGCTCGCCGGCCACGATCTGGAAGCGCTCCCCGTCCTCCAGGGGGCGAACCAGCAAGGGTTGGATAATGCCCTGCTGGCGGATGGAGTCCGCCAACTCGTCCAGCGCTTCCTCGGTGAAGGTGCGCCGTGGTTGCGCGGGATTGGCCACAAGGGCGGAGATGGGCAGGGTGCGCGGCGGCTCAACTGGTGCGCGTTGTTGCGCAGAGCCCTCGAACAGGGCGTCCAGCCCCCGGCCCAATCCCCGTGCGTTCGTCGCCATGACCACTCCCCTCTTGCTTGCAGCTTGTTGCCGGATAGATGATGCCTGTAGCCCGCGCCCGCGCATGCTCAGGCGCCATCCTTCAAACGCAATGCGCCAGTCTGAAATGCGCAGACAGGGCGCTCCAGATTCATTTTGCCTTTTTGCATCCCACAAGGTACAACACGCTTCACTCCACGCAGCCGCGCCCCACCTCAGGCGCAATGCGCTCTCCCCACAGTCTTCCAACGCGTTCCCCACGCCACACTCGCAGGAGCCGCCATGAAAGATCAGATTTGCTATCTCACCGATGCCCAGGGCACCGTTGTCGCTGTGCAGCTTTCCCTCGCCCTGTGGGAAAGACTCAGGCCGGCTCTGGAGTCAGAAGCTCTTGCGGAGACTCCACCTGAGTCCGTTGCGCCTGAACCCATGGACGGCTTTGCGGATTTCTTGCGCTTTTGGGATTTTCGCTATCCCTATGACCCTGCCGTGAGCTGCCCGCATTGCGGAAGTCACGTGGATGACTGGCGCACCGCGCCCGGCCATCCCTTCCGCCTTGCCAACGCCAACCTGGGCGGGCTGCTTGTGTTCCATTGCCAAGGTTGCGGTGCCACCATCCGCCAGAAACACTTTCGCGATCATGTGGCGCTGGAGTCCACCCCCCGGGGCTGAGCCTGTGGCGTTGCGCCTTTGCGCGAGGGCCGGCGCAAGACCACTTCCTTGGCAAGACCAAGGTATGCCTCGGCCCCCTTGGACTTGATGTCATAATGGATGATGGACTTGCCGTGGCTCGGCGCTTCCGAGAGACGCACATTGCGCGGAATGACCGTTTCAAACAGATGGTCGGGAAAGCATCGGCGCACCTCGTTCTTGACTTCGCGCGTGAGCCGGTTGCGGATGTCATACATGGTGAGCACCACGCCGAGGAGGTCGAGCTTCGGGTTGAGGCGCTTTCTCACCTGCTCGTAGGTTTGCAGCAGCTTGACGATGCCCTCAAGGGCAAAAAATTCGCACTGCAAGGGAATGAGCAGTTCGCGCGAGGCGCAGAGCGCGTTGAGTGTGAGCAGCCCGAGCGACGGCGGGCAATCGAGGATGATGTATTCATAATCGTCATGGACGCGCTTGAGGCATTCATCCAGAAAAAACTCGCGCGCCATCTTGTCCACCAGCTCCAGCTCAACTGCCACGAGGTTGGTGCTCGCCGGCAGCAGGTCGAGAAAGGGCGTGCGGCAGGGCACGATACACTCGCGCACATTTTCCGGCGTGTAGAAAGTGGAATAAAGGTCGCCCTTCAAGTCTTCCTGATTGAACCCAAGGCCGCTGGTACTGTTGGCCTGTGGGTCGCAATCCACGAGAAGCACCTTTTTTTCCATGACGGCCAGGGCCGCGCTCAGATTGATGGCGGTGGTTGTCTTGCCCACGCCGCCCTTCTGGTTGGCAATGGAAATGATGCGCGCCATGAACATTCCTTTCTTTGCTCCTTATGAGCTGCTGGCACTGCGGGACAGCAGGCGGGGAGCATTTTTTCCGATTCCTGGTGGTGAAGCCAGCTCACGTGCGGCTCAATGATGTTTCACATGAAACATTGCGCTTGAGGCTGTGAGCGCACAGAAAAAAATTTCATGCTGGACGGAAACTTTCGTCATGTTTCACGTGAAACATGACAGAGGAAGTGTCCGCCTTGTGTGATGGGTTGTAAAAAAGGAGCGGCGTGGAGTCAAGGTGTCGGTGTGTGAGCAGGGACTTGGGGAGGGAAGGGGAATCGTCTCCGCGGGGCTTGCGTCCATGGCTGCTTCAGGCTATGAAAACCTAGATAATGCGGGCGCCACAGGGCATTGCAGCAGGGTGGCGCAGCTTCTTTTGGGCAACTTTCACGAATTTCTGGGGTGAAAAATATGAAAATTCCGCTTCATTTCCTGGGTGCCCTAATTTTTGGCGCAGCGCTCTCGCTCCCCCCAGTGGGGGGTGTCCGGGCAGCGGAGCAGGCGGTGGACCCCGCGCTCGCGGCCGCGCTGGAAACACTGCTGCGCGAACGGCCCGAGCTGGTGCTGGATGTCTTGCGGCGCAACAGCGAGGCCGTGCTGGACATCGCGCAGCAGGGCTCCAACCTTAGGCGCAAGCATAATCTCGAAGTGCAGTGGCGCAAGGATATGCAGGCGCCCAAGAGCATAAAGCTCGAGGGGCGGCCGGTGCGCGGCAAGAGCGACGCCAAGGTGCGCATCGTGGCCTTTTCTGATTTCACCTGCCATTTTTGCGAACAGGCCTCAAAGAATGTGGACGCCCTGCGCAAGACTTATGGCGATGATGTGAGCCTGGTCTTCAAGCACCTGCCCCTTGATGAAAAAGGCCCTGGTGGCATCGCCTCGGCCTATTTCATCGCCATTGCCCAGCAGGATGAAGGCAAGGCCTGGGAATTCCATGACCTCATGTTCGCCAATCGTGACCGCCTGCTGGCCGAAGGCGAGCCCTTCATCAAGGAGAGCGCACAAAAACTGGGCGTGGACATGAAGCGGCTGGGCAAGGATGTGCGCAGCAAAAAGGTCACGGACATCATGGCCGAAGACCAGAAAGAGGCCCAGAAGCTCGGCGTGGAAGGGACACCCTATTTTCTTGTGAATGACCTTGTGGTGCGTGGGGCGCTCCCGCTGGATCTTTTCCGCGATGCCGTGGAGATGGCGGCAAGCGGAAAGAAAAATGCGCAATAGGGTTGCGATAGCGAGCCTGAGAGGAGGATTTTCCTCAGTGCGAAACGCCCGGCGTAGCATGGCGCCGGGCGTTTTTGTCATGGAAGATCGGGGAGATGACCGGGGAGGGAGGACCCCCTTGCGTTCATAGCATTGCCGCAACAGGCCGCAATGCTGATTGACGGCCTACGGACAGTCACGAAAGGCGAGGGGAAAGTCTGGCTGCCGAGCAGCCGGGGTCAGTTGGCGGGGCTGTCCTGGGCTGCCATCCCGCGCTGGCGGACGAGCCTCTGCATCCATGTCCGCAATTGTTCGAGGTCTTCCTGTTGCGTTTTTTCGGAATTTTGCAGGAGCAGGCGCAAGGTCTCCAGATCGGTGCGCAAGCGTTCCTGCTCCCGTCCAAGGTCGGAACCTGCGCCGGCCTGCGGCGGGACGCGTTCCAAAAAGAGGCGCATGAGCTCGGCGATGAGTTCGAGGGCGTGGGTCTGGCGCTCGAGCAGGTGCAGCGCCCCTGCGGAAAGCAGGCTCGGGGGCGCGCTGTTCACCGCGGCGCACTCGTGCTCATTGCTGAGGGCGAGCGCATTGCGGGGAAAGCGGGCATCCAGCGCGACCTCAACAGCGGCAGCCGTACGGGATTTCTGCATTTCTTCAAGGATGGCTGATACCACCTCAAGCGTCTCCTTGCGGTAGCGGCGCCTGCGCCCCTCGCCAACGCTCGGGATAAAGGCCGCAAAGCGCTTGCAATAATAGCGCGTGGTGGATTCGGGCAGGGAAAAGTGGCGGGAAATATCAGCAATGCTCAACAGGCTGTCGTCGGCCGGCGCGTTGCTCATGGGTGCCCCCTTTACGCGCCGAAGAGCCTTGGCGGCGAACCGGCGCACTCTGCATCTCAAGATTTTTTAGAAGTAGGCCATGCCGGTAAAAAAAGCAAGTCCGCAATTGCGCGGGCAAGCCGCGACAATGCGCAAGTCATCAACGAAGTGAGAGGGGAGAGTAGACCGGCGTGCCACCGCGCAGGATGTGGCGAAACGTGTGCCGATAAAGATGGCAATGAGGGAGGGGGCGTATGCGAGAAAGAGGCGTGGAAAGGTGAGCTGGCGCCCAGGCCTGTGCGGTTGCGGAGCCGTACTTAATGCACGACGCGGCGCACGGCAATGAGCTTGCTCTTCCAGTAGGGGACATCCAGGCTTTCCATGCGCACGCGCTCGCCCTTGCGCGGGCTGTGGATGAAGGAGCCGCCGCCGGCGTAGATGCCGGTATGGAGGCCTCGCGGGCTGTTGCCGGTGCGAAAGACAACGATGTCGCCCGGCCTTGGGCGCGCCTTGGGCACGGCATGGCCGGTCTTGGCCTGGTCCGTGGTGATGCGCGGCACGCTGACGCCGTGCTGCCGGTAGGCCCACCAGATGAGCCCGGAGCAGTCAAAGCCCTTTTGCGGTGAGGCGCCGCCGGAGCGGTACTGCTTGCCCATCTGGCTGTATGCGGTCTTCACCACCTTATGCGCCTTGACCGGGGCGGGGCCGCTGTCAGCTGTCCTTTGCCCGAAAAAGCCGCAGCCCCCAAGCAGGAGCAGGCAAAGCAGCAGCGGCGCACAGCGCAGGAAACGGGGACAAAGCGGCAAAAAACAGCGCATGACACTTCCGCACGGGCTTGGGAGATCAGGGGGGCACTTCCCCACGGGATGCTTTCCTTCTTCTTATCGGCGTCTGCGGCAAAAACTTGAGCCATGCCGGGTGCCCAGCCGGGCTGACCAGGCAGTCGTAACGAGCAATGCGGTAGGGCAGAGGGGGGGACAGAAAATATGGGATAAAAGGACGCGTGCCGCTCAGAGGCCTCGTGAAGCGCAATGCGCGTTCTGGAGATATATCCCTGCGAAGAAAGTGAAAAATGGCTGGGGCCACGGGAATGCGCCATGATGGGCATGCGGGCTCTGCCTTGCGTTGTGCGGGGAAACACGCTATGGAGAAAAAAATCCCATGTTACAGAGGCGCAGGCGGCTATGAGCAAGAGTCCCGTAACAGTCAGAGGCTATGTGTCGAGCCTCCCGCGTGCGGTGGACGCGCGCCAGGCGAGCGTGGCCATTGTCCAGGATGGCACGGAGTACCGCATCCTCCCGCGCGGGGCCGGTGTTGACCTTGATGATGAAGTCAATGTGGCCGTGGAGGCCACGGGCCTCGTGGAGGAAGCGCCGGACGGCGTCCTCTATCTGGCCGTACGCGGCTACAAAGCCTTGGAAGACGCCGCCGGCGAGGACTCGGCCTGGGGCGACGAATAGGCCGTCTCCCGAGGCGTCGGAAGCGGTTTTCACGCGGCGCGCTCGCCTCACGCCCACGGGATGGGCTATCCCGGTGGCGCCCCTGCTTCGCGCGTTTGCGCAAGGATTGGTACCCGGCGGTACTGCGGGGCGCCACCGGCGTCGTCAATGCTTGCCAGTAGAGCGATGTAAATCCCTCCCCCTTCATAAATCCATAAAGAAAGGCCGGAACGGCGCCTGCACGCCGCCCCGGCCCTGCTGCCGATTTTTCCGTCTCGTCAATAGCGGTACATTTCGTTCTTGTAGGGACCCTCGACCTTGACGCCGATATATTCGGCCTGTTCGGGCGTGAGCCTGGTCAGCTTGGCGCCGAGGCGCGCGAGGTGCAGGCGCGCCACTTCCTCGTCCAGCTCCTTGGGCAGGGTGTAGACGCGGTTTTCGAGCTTCTCGGTGGCGAGCTTGATCTGCGCGAGGGTCTGGTTGGTGAAGCTGTTGGACATGACGAAGCTGGCATGCCCTGTGGCGCAACCCAGGTTGACGAGGCGCCCCTCGGCCAGCACGATGATGCTGCGGCCGGACTTGAGCGTCCACTTGTCCACCTGGGGCTTGATATTGATCTTGGTCACGCCCGGGGTGCGCTCCAGGTAGGCCATGTCGATCTCGTTGTCGAAGTGGCCGATATTGCAGACGATGGCCTCGTCCTTCATGCCTTCCATGTGCTCGCCGGTGATGACGTGGTAATTGCCCGTGCAGGTGACGAAGATGTCGCCCTCGGCCAGCGCGTCCTCGACAGTGACGACCTCAAAGCCCTCCATGGCCGCCTGGAGCGCGCAGATGGGGTCGATCTCGGTGACAAGCACGCGCGCCCCGAAGCCGCGCATGGACTGGGCGCAGCCCTTGCCCACGTCGCCATAGCCGCACACGACCACCACCTTGCCGGCCACCATGATGTCCGTGGCGCGCTTGATTCCGTCGGCCAGTGACTCGCGGCAGCCGTAGAGATTGTCGAACTTGGACTTGGTGACGGAATCGTTCACGTTGATGGCCGGGAAGAGCAGCTTGCCCTCCTTCTCGAGCTGATAGAGCCGGTGCACGCCCGTGGTGGTCTCTTCCGACACGCCCTTGACCACGGCCGCCACCTTCTGCCAGTGGCGCGGCTCTTCCTTGAAGCGCAGCGCCAGCCGGTCGAGCACGCACTGGAGCTCCTTGTTGTCGGTCTTCTGCTCAAGCAGCGAGGGCTCGTTCTCGGCCTCCACGCCCTTGTGGATGAGCAGGGTCGCGTCGCCGCCGTCGTCCACGATAAGGTCGGGCCCGGAGCCGTCCGGCCAGGTGAGGGCCATTTCCGTGCACCACCAGTAATCCTCAAGGGTCTCGCCCTTCCAGGCGAACACCGCGGCGAGGCCCATGTCCGCCACGGCCGCGGCGGCGTGGTCCTGGGTGGAGAAAATGTTGCACGAGGCCCAGCGGATGTCGGCGCCCAGGGCGTGCAGGGTCTTGATGAGCATGGCCGTCTGGATGGTCATGTGCAGCGAGCCGGAGAGCTTCAGCCCCTTGAGCGGCTTGGAAGGGCCGTATTTGCGGATGCACTCCATGAGGCCGGGCATCTCGCGTTCGGAAAGCTGCATCTCCTTGCGGCCGAAATCGGCGAGCTTGATGTCCGCCACCTTGTAGGGCAGGGAAAGGTCGAGAGGTTTGGTCATGGTCAACTCCTTTGCGGGTTGGATTGATGGCAGGGAATGGCGGGCGTCCCTCAGCGGGCCGTCGCCGTCATGAGCAAGAGGGTGAGGCCGCGGCCCACAGGCTCGCGTCGGCACTGTGCGGCTGCGAAACCGGCGCGGTCGAGTGCGGCGTGCAGGGTGTCCTCGTCAAAGCCGAGCCAGTGGTCGCCATAGCGGCTGCGCATGGTCTCGTCGTTGTGGCTCAAAAAGTCGGCCAGAAAGAGCGTGCCGCCGGGCGACATGATGCGCCGCGCCTCGGCGAGGCCTTCGGCCGGGACAGGCAGGTGGTGGAGCACAAGGTTGATGCAGGCGAAGTCCGCCTCCTGGTCGCGCAGGGGCAGGTGGCTGAGCTCGCCGATGCGCAGCGAGACCTTGCCGCGGGCCAGCTCCTCGTCGTGGAAGCGGCGGCGGCAGAGGTCGAGCATGCGCGCGGAGCCGTCCACCCCGATGAGTGTGCCGGCGTCGGGCAGGAGGCGGTGGAGCACGGCCCCGGTGCCGCAACCAAGGTCGACAGCTGTGCCGCAGCCGGCGGGCAAGGCCGCGCTCACGATGCCCGCAAGGTCGAGCGGCCCCAGGACCTCGCGGTTGAGCTCGTCCCAGTCTTCGGCGATGGCGTTGAAAAACTGGCGTGTCTGGCGCGCCCGCTCCTCCAGCACTTGGGCGGCGAGGCTGAGGTCGGCCCGCATGGCGGCGTCAGCCGGCACGAAGGGGAGCACCGCGCGCAAAAAGGCGAGCCTGGGGCCACTGGCAGGGGCGGAATAAAAGACCCACAGCCCGTCGCGCCGCGAGGCCAGGAGACCGGCTTCGGCGAGGATCTTGAGGTGCCGCGACACGCGCGACTGCCCCATGCCGAGGATACGGACAAGCTCATTGACCGAAAGCTCATAATGGAGAAGGATATGCACGAGCCGCAAGCGTGTGGCGTCGGAAAGGGCTTTGATCGGGAGCAGGTCCATGAACTATCCTTGGGGCGACTATATCCGCGTGGGCGCATACATATGCGTTTTTCCTGATATGGTCAAGCGGGCACACCGGGCGGTCGGTCTGCGGGGGGGCGCCTGATGGCGCGCTGGCAGAAGGATGGCGGGGTGGGCCGGGGGCGCCGCTCGGGGCTGTGGCGCGGCAGGCGCCCGGGAGCCTCCGCAACGGCGGAGCCCCTGGGAGACGGTCTTCGCGCCCTGCTTGCGGCCATGGGCGGCACGCCCGGGCGCGCGGGCCTGCAGAACCTGTGGGACAATTGGGAAGCGGCGCTTGGCGTTGAGCTCGCGGAGCTTGCCCGGCCGCTCGGGCACCACGAAGGCCACCAAAGGGAAGACACCGGCAGCCATGCCAGCGCAGGCGGGGCCGTGCTCCTGCTCGGCGCCGAGGATGCCATGCTCCTGCAGGAGCTGCGTTTTCGCGGTGAGGAAATCCTTGCCAGGGTCAACGGCTTTCTCGGCCAGGCCTACTTCAGCGAGGTGCAGGTGCAGCTCCCCCTGGGGCGGGGCGAGCCCGTGCGCAGCCGCCGGGAGCAGAGCCGGGCGGAGCAGCGGGAGGAATCGGATGCTCCGGCGCAAGGCCCGAGCGGCATCTTTTTGGCGAGCATGGACAGCGCTTCGCCGGTGGCGCGCTGCTATGCGCGCTTTGCAGCCATAAGGGCCGGCAAGCCCGTGCAGGAATGAAGGAAGCGAGAGCATCCTCGAAAAATGTTCAATACTTGGTGGTTAGCGATTGTTTAGACATTTTCTGTAAAGGAACACATTAAAACCGCAATGCGAACTTTAACTTGAAGGCAGAACAAACCCGTGCTGGCTAAAAGGTAACTTAACATCTTGAATTTCAAGTGTTTTCAAGGATGACTCCCAGAGCTCAACCTCTTGGGATGAAGCGCCGACTCAGCGAAAATCCGCTGAAGGGCGGGCCAGAATACGGCTATCGGCTGCTGAACTGCGGGGCGGCTGGGATCAAAAGATATTGCGTATCAACAGGTTGGTCATTAAAAATGCCTGTTGGCTGCGTTTTTGCTGTCTGGTTGCTGCGATTTCTTGACAAGGTTCTGGGCCGGTGCTAGCGTTCTGCCACTGGAACGGCGCCGGCGTCCCGGGTCTTTCGGCGCGGGACGGAGCAGGGAAGCGCCCCGGCACGGGGCGGCGCAAGCGGGGAGGGCATTGTGCAGAAATCCATGGATGATATTTGTCTGAAACATGACAACGGTGAAGATCTCCGCTTCCGTGGCCGCCTGTTTTCCGAGTGCTCCTGGTACGACGAGGAGTCCGGCACGCTCACCCGCCAGCAGCTCTATGTGACCGACACGCGCGAGCAGGTGTACTACATCGTGCGCTCGCGCGGCCATGAGCGCACCCGCCACGCCTACCGCCTCTCCGTGCGCGGCGAGACCTGCGTCATCCACAACGGCGCCACCGAGATGGTGCTCCAGTTCGACATGCTCATGCTCGCTGTGCGTGGCCTTTGCGGGCTTGACGACGGCGCCACCCCCTCCCTCGAGATGGTGGAAGACCTGCTCAAGGCCGCCAACGCCTGAGCGGCCGCAGGAATTTTTCTCCTTTGCCTGTGGGCGCCGCCATCCGCGGCGCCTTTTCTTTTGCCGCGCGACCGGAACCCCTGAGCGGGCCGAGCCGCGGGTGCGCCGCCGTGCCGCCTGTCTGCGATTATTTGCCTCCAACATATTGTCAACCGGGAAGATTGGTGATACCCCTAAGGCAGACCGCGTTGTGGCCTTTGGGGCCAAGTCCCGGCTCGCCCGGCTTTTCCTGTTTCTGGGTCCTCCCGGCGCAGGTTGAGCGCACGGGCGCGCCCCCCGCACCCCGCATGGCCGGGGGCGTGAACCAGCGGGCGCACCGGCGAGCCGGAACCGCGCCGCAAGCAGTGGCGGCCGCCGTTTGGCGCGGCGGCATGACGCAAACCATAGTGGAGGTATGGCAATGGCGAAATATCCGACTCCCATGTTGGACGAGCTTGAAAGCGGCCCCTGGCCGAGCTTCGTGTCCGACATCAAACAGGAAGCGGCCAATCGTAAGGCCAATCCCAAAAATCTGGACTACCAGATCCCGGTGGACTGCCTTGAAGACCTGCTCGGCCAGGTGGAGCTCTCCTACAAGGAAAAGGAGACCCACTGGAAGCACGGCGGCATCGTGGGCGTGTTCGGCTACGGCGGCGGCGTCATCGGCCGTTATTCCGACCAGCCCGAAATGTTCCCCGGCGTGGCGGCCTTCCACACCATGCGCGTGGCCCAGCCCTCCGGCAAGTACTATGATACCAAGTTCCTGCGCACCCTCTGCGACATCTGGGATCTGCGCGGCTCCGGTCTCACCAACATGCACGGCTCCACGGGCGACATCGTGCTCCTCGGCACGCAGACCCCGCAGCTCGAAGAGATCTTCTGGCAGCTCACCCACGAGATGCACAACGACCTCGGCGGCTCGGGCTCCAACCTGCGCACGCCCGCGGCCTGCCTCGGCATGTCCCGCTGCGAGTTCGCCTGCTACAACACGCAGGACATGTGCTACCAGCTCACCATGGATTACCAGGACGAGCTGCATCGCCCGGCCTTCCCCTACAAGTTCAAGTTCAAGTTCGACGGCTGCCCCAACGGCTGCGTCTGCGCCATGGCCCGTTCCGACTTCGCCGTCATCGGCACCTGGAAGGACGACATCAAGATCGACCAGGAGAAGGTCAAGGCCTATGTCGCCGGCGAGATCAAGCCCAACGCGGGCGCCCATGCCGGCCGTGACTGGGGCAAGTTCGACATCGAGAAGGAAGTCATCGCCCGCTGCCCCACCAAGTGCATCAAGTGGGACGGCAGCAAGCTCTCCATCAAGACCTCCGACTGCGTGCGCTGCATGCACTGCATCAACACCATGCCCCAGGCCCTGCACATCGGCGACGAGCGCGGCGCCTGCATCCTGGTCGGCGCCAAGGCCCCGGTCGTGGACGGCGCGCAGATGGGCTCGGTGCTCATCCCCTTCATCTCCTGTGAAGAGCCCTACGATGACATCAAGGAAGTCATCGAAAAGATCTGGGACTGGTGGATGGAAGAAGGCAAGAACCGCGAGCGCGTGGGCGAGACCATGAAGCGCCTCTCCTTCCAGAAGCTGCTCGAGGCCACCGAGACCCCGGCCATGCCCTGCCAGGTCAAGAATCCGCGCACCAACCCCTTCATCTTCTTCAAGGAAAGTGAAGTGCCCGGCGGCTGGACGCATGACCTCGCCGCTTACCGTCAACGCCATCAGCGCTAGCCGCCAAAGGGGGACACAGACATGGCATTCATCTCTACGGGGTACGATCCCAAGAAACCCATGGAAGGCCGCATCTCCGACATCGGCCCTCACAAGTACAGCGACTACTTCCCGCCGGTCATCGCCAAGAACTTCGGCAAGTGGGTCTATCATGAGATCCTCGAGCCCGGCGTGCTCCTGCATGTGGCCGAGAGCGGCGACAAGGTCTACACCGTGCGCTGCGGCGGCTCGCGTACCATGTCCATCACGCATATCCGCGAGATCTGCGACATCGCCGACAAGTACTGCGACGGCTACGTCCGCTGGACCACGCGCAACAACATCGAATTCATGGTGAAGGACGAAGCCACCATGAAGGCCCTGCGCGACGACCTCAACTCCCGCAAGTTCGAGGGCGGCTCGCAGAAATTCCCCGTGGGCGGCACGGGCGCGTGTATCTGCAACATGATCCACACCCAGGGCTGGATCCACTGCCACACCCCGGCCACCGACGCCTCCGGCCCGGTGAAGGCCGTCATGGACGCCCTCTTTGACGGTTTCGTGCACATGCGCATGCCCGCGCCGGTGCGCGTGGCCCTCGCCTGCTGCATCAACATGTGCGGCGCCGTGCACTGCTCCGACATCGGCCTTGTGGGCATCCACCGCAAGCCGCCGATGATCGACACCGCCTGGGTCGACCAGCTCTGCGAGATCCCGCTGGCCGTGGCCGCCTGCCCCACCGCCGCCGTGCGCCCCACCAAGGTGGAGTTTGACGGCAAGAAGGTGAACTCCGTGGCCATCAAGGAAGACCGCTGCATGTACTGCGGCAACTGCTACACCATGTGCCCCGCGCTCCCCATCGCCGACGGCGAGAGCGACGGTATCGCCATCATGGTGGGCGGCAAGGTCTCCAACCGCATCACCTGGCCCAAGTTCTCCAAGGTCGTGGTGGCCTTCATCCCCAACGAGCCGCCGCGCTGGCCCACCCTCACCAAGACGGTGCGCCACATCATCGATGTCTACTCGGCCAATGCCGAGAAGTACGAGCGCCTGGGCGACTGGGCGGAGCGCATCGGCTGGGAGGAGTTCTTCAGGCTGACCGGCCTTGAGTTCTCCGAACACCTCATCGACGACTTCCGCGAATCCGCCTACTACAGCTGGCGCCAGAGCACCCAGTTCAAGTTCTAGGCATTCCCTGCGGCCCGGCCTCCCACGGCCGGGCCGCTTTTTCAGCAGGAGAGATATCATGGCCGACGTTACGGAACAGCAAAAAGAGACTGTTGTGGACTTCCTCAAGGGCAAGTCCGCCGCCAAGTCCAAGTTTTACTTCAATGACTTCGTTGCCCTCTTCCCGGACATGAAGCCGCGCGAAGTGAAGAAGATCCTCACCGCCCTGGTGAATGACCAGGTGCTGGAGTTCTGGTCTTCCGGCTCCACCACCATGTACGGCCTCAAGGGCGCGGGCAAGCAGAGCCACGCCGAGGGCGAAGACTAGGCGTAGCAACGCTAGCTGCGCCTGCCTGGCGGACGCAGACATGGCGAATCAAGAGGTGCCGCAACCCATGGTTGTGGCATTTCTTTTTTGTGGGCTGCACGGTGAGTGGCCGCACGGCATTGCGGTTGCGGCCGCTGGCGTAGTTGGGATGATCCTTTCTTCCATGGGGCCGGCTTCTGTGGTGGGAAGAAGCCGCGACGACAGGCGCATGCAGACAAGCTGACCGCACTGCGGTCGTGAGGAGGTGGCATGGGGCTTTCATTCGATCTTGACGCAGCAGAAAAGGCGTGGCTCAGCAGGCTTGCGCGGCAGTCCATTGCGCTTGCGGTTGGCGCTGCTCCCGTGCTGACCGGGGTGACAAGCCTCACGGAGGCTATGGCCAGCCCCGAGGCCCTGAACGGAGAGGAGCACCCCGTGCTCCGGCGCCCGCTCGGCGCCTTTGTGACCATCACCCTTGGCGGGAACTTGCGCGGCTGCATCGGCACCATCGTGGGCCGCGAGCCGCTGGAAGAGAATGTCTGGCGCATGGCGCGGGCCGCTGCGCTGGAAGACCCGCGCTTCCCGCCGCTCTCGGCCCGCGAGTGGGAGCGGGCGAACCTTGAGATTTCCGTGCTGGACGAGCTCACGCCCTGCCCTGACCCTGCGCGCGTGGAGGTGGGCCGCCATGGCCTCGCCCTGCAATATGGAGGGCGCAGCGGCGTCTTCCTGCCCCAGGTGCCGGTGGAACAGGGGTGGGACAGGGAGGCGTATCTCGACCACCTTTGCGTCAAGGCCGGTGTGCCGGTGGGCGCGTGGCGGCTGCCGCTGGCGCGTCTCTTCTGGTATGAGGCGCAGGTCTTTCCGGCGTGAAGCTGGGGGAAGGAAGAAGGCTTGCGCTCTTGCGTTGCGGAATGCGGGGCGCCTAGATTTCCGCGGCCGCGCGGGAATCGTCTGCCGCGTGGGCGTCGTCGATGTCGTCAAGCGGCGTTGCGGTGCCCGAGCTGCCGCGCAAGGGCTGCGGCGGGGCTGTGCGCGCGGCGGTGGCGTTCCACGGTCGGCTGCAGCGGGCCAGTGGCAAGGCGCACGCCGTGCCCGTCGGCATGCGCCGGTGCTGCACGGCCAGCTCGGGCGCGGGGAAGGGCGCCTTGGGGTGGCGCGTCATGAGCAGGCCCGGCTCCGGGTCGACGGCGGCAGCCAGATAGTCGCTCACGGTGACGAAGCGGCGGCAGCCGCCGGCCAGCAGGTTGGCGATGATGCGCGGCAGGTCGTCCACCGTGCTCTTGTGCGTGTCGTGAAAAAGGAAGATACCGCGCAGCTCGCCATCGTCATACTGGGTGCCGCGGGTGGTGCGCAGCTTGGCATAATCGGCGGGCAGATGCTTCCAGTCATGACTGTCCATGGACCAGAGGATGACGCCGACGCCAAGATTCCGCGCGATCTCGAGCGTATGCGCGTCAAAATTGCCATAGGGCGGCCTGAGATAGGAAGGGCTCGCCCCGAGCGCGCGCAACAGGGCGTCGGTGGCGCTGATCTCCTGCTCCTGCGCTTCAGGTGCCAGAGTCCGCAAATTGGGGTGCGACCAGGAATGGTTGCCCACTTCGTGCCCTTCCGCAATGATGCGCCGCACCATGGCGGGGTTGCGCTCCGCATTGCCCCCCAGAAGGAAGAAGGTGGCCGGGATGCCGTAGCCCGCCAGCATGTCGAGCAGGTGGGCGGTGTAGCGGGAGGGGCCGTCATCAAAGGTGAGCGCGCAGAGGTTCTCGCTCATGCGCTGGTCCATGATGCGGTTGCCGTCGATGACCGCCGCCGGGGCCTCGGCGGGGAGCAGGGGAAGAAAGGTCAGGGCGAGGATGAGCCCCCATGCGCGCGTGGTCGTCATGTCCATTCCTTGCATCCGTGTGGCGCAAGAACTAACACCGCCCGCGCCCAACGGCAAGGCGCCCTGAGGGCCTTTGCGCGTGCTGGAAAATTTTTTTCTGGAGTTCCAGCCACTTGGAAAAAATATTTCGTAAAAATTTTTTTACGGATATTTTGCCTTGACGCATGGCCCCAAGTGGAATAAACAAATTGCTCCGGGAGGGCAGTTAGCTCAGCTGGTAGAGCACCGCCTTCACACGGCGGGGGCCACAGGTTCAAGTCCTGTACTGCCCACCACCACTCGCCCGGCCCGGCGCCAACCCCGCAATGCGGGGCGGGCCATCACGGAGCGGTAGTTAAGACGGTTATAACGCCGGCCTGTCACGCCGGAGGCCGAGGGTTCGAGTCCCTTCCGCTCCGCCAAAAAAGCTTCCAACTATGTGTGAGAAAGCCCGCTAAGCCTTGAGCAGAGCGGGCTTTCTCTGTTTTTATCTTCCGTTAGTGTCCGCTAAGTTCCGTTGACAGCCACGAAAAAGGGGGGCAACAATGGGGGCAAGTTTGGCGTTGCCAGTTGCCCCTTCCCGGAGTTGCCCCTATGCCCTTCAAGCTCACAGATACCGCCATCCGCAATGCCAAGCCGAGGCAAAAGCGTTACAAGCTGGCAGACGGAGAAGGCCTGTATATTGAGGTTGCCCCCACTGGGGGCAAGTGGTGGCGCATCAAGTACCGTTTCGGGGGCAAGGAGAAGCGGCTTTCCCTGGGCGTCTATCCTGCCGTAGGGCTGAAAGAGGCCCGGAGCCGGGCAGGGGAAATTAAAGACCTGTTGCGGCGCGGCATCGACCCCGGCGAAGAAAGGAAGGCTGCCAAGGCGGAAGCGGCGGCAGTGGAGATTGCCAGAGGGCAGACCTTTGAAGCCGTGGCTCGGGAATGGCATAAAAAGAAAAGCTCCGGGTGGACGCCCCGGTATGCCGTGCAGGTGATACAGAGGCTGGAGGCCAGCATCTTCCCCGAGCTTGGACCGCGCCCCATTGCCGAACTGGGCGCACCTGACTTCCTTGCGGTGATCCAAAAGACAGAGGCACGGGGACGCCTTGAGATGGCGCACCGGCTGGCGCAACTCTGCGGGCAGGTAACGCGCTATGCCCGTCTTGCCGGTATCGTTCAGGCGGATGCCGCCAGCGGGCTCACAGAAGCGCTTGCCCCCGCCCCTGTCCGCCACCATGCCGCCATCACCAACCCGAAAGAGATCGGGGCGCTCCTGCGGGCGATAGATGACTATCCCGGCGAAGTGGTGACGCGCTATGCCCTGAAAATCCTCCCGTATGTCTTTGTCCGCAGCGGGGAACTCCGGGGCGCTCCTTGGGCTGAAATAGACCTTGAAACCGCAACGTGGCTCATTCCTGCTGAGCGGATGAAGAAGCGCCGCCCTCATGTAGTGCCGCTTGCCCCGCAGGTGGTGCGCCTCTTTCACGAGTTGCGGGAGATCACCGGTAACGGTCCGCTCGTCTTCCCCTCGACCTTTTCCGCCACCCGCTGTCTGACTGATATGGGCCTGCTCAATGCCCTGCGGCGCATGGGCTACGATAAAGAGACCATGTCCATTCACGGCTTCCGGGGGCTGGCATCCACGCTGCTCAATGAACAGGGCTACCGCCCGGACGTGATAGAGGCGCAGCTTGCCCACGGCGAAAAGAACGCGGTGCGCGCGGCGTATAATCATGCCGACTATCTGCCAGAGCGCCGGGCCATGATGGAGGCATGGGCGGACTATCTGGACGGCTTGAGGGAATCCGCCGGGCATTCCGCTGTCGGAGGACAGCTATAGCCCCTATACTTTGCAGACGCAAAGCCGTGGGCGAGCGCCCCGCTCGACCAGGCAGGAGAGGGAAGCAGGGAGCGCGTTTTTTTCAGGGTGAAAATCTAATACCCAATATGCCCATTATTCCCAAAATTCATTTTTTGGGGAATGAGCGAAGGGAAACCACACGCCCCTGCGCGCGGACACGGCGAAGGACAGGAAACAGATTTCCCATTTCCCCGGCTAGGCATGGCGTCATGAACCATGCGGACAAGGGCGGACACCCTTGCCGCCCCGGGGAAGAGATGAGAGCGGATATATTGTTTCGCAAAGTGGATTGGCGAAAAAAAATTCATGAACAAATGGATACAAATAGCGAATAAGGCAAGTATTCATGCAAATCCAGTTATTTTTGATAGTTACCAAGGGAGATTTCTCTTATGAAATGATTTATACCAACACCTGATAAACCATTTGGTACATTTTAGTATTTTCTTTTTATTGACAAAGAGCAACATGGACGTGCTATAGCTTGCGCGAAAGAAGGCGGCAAGGTGCTGCAACACCCTGCCGCCAAGAGCCGGGCCGAATGGCCCCAACACTTCCCGCCGGGCGGCAAACCAGTAGCAAGGCACCACCCGAGCGTCAAAACCGCCCCGAGGGGCCGTCTGCTGTTTCTATGCCGCAAAACTCGTTGCATTGCAACGCAACGGGTAAGGGGGCGGCATAGCCAGCCCGGCCCTGGGGCAAAGGAGCCTTCCCTTATGTCTCAGGCGAAAACCCACTCCACCGCCTCCACCACACCCACGCCGCCCCCGCTCACCGCGAACCGCATCTTGCGACGCCCCGAGGTGCAGGAGCTCACCGGGCTTTGCACCAGCGCCATTTATACGGGGATGAAGCGAGGCACCTTTCCCCGGTCTGTTCAACTCGGCCCACGGGCCGTCGGCTGGCGAGCCCAGGACATCGCGGCCTACCTTGAACACGGCGTGGCGGGGGTGCGGAATGACAACAAATAGCCCTGAAATGAGAAGCCGCCCCGATGGCGTTCAGGGCGGCACGAAAGGACAGGAGCTCAAAGGACTCTCTGGAAGAGAGTATGCACCAAGTGCGGGCAATTTTCAAGCCTCAAGGGGGCTGGCATGAGCAGCGCCCTTGACTTCCAGGCATTGAACGAGGCGGCGCTGGCCCACTGTCCCGGCCTGCTGGAAAGGCTCCTTCCCGGTGGCAAGCTCAGCGGGGCCGAATACGTTTGCGGCAACCTTGGCGGCGGACCGGGAGCTTCCTGCTCCGTCAACGTCCATTCAGGCAAGTGGGCTGACTTTGCGGCGGGACAGGGCGGCGGCGATCTCATTTCCCTGGTGGCCGAGCAACGCGGCGTGAACCAGGTGGAGGCCGCGCGCCTGCTCGGGGACATGGTGGGGCGCCCCGTGGAGACTCTGCCGCCCCGGGCGAACACCGCCGCCGCCAAGCCGCAAGCCGTGATGCCCGTTCCTGATGGCGTCTTCCCTCCTGCCGAACACAAGCACCCCCGCCTCGGAACAGCCGCCGCCGTGTACCGTTACGAGGACGCGGCCGGGCGGCTGCTCGGCTTTGTGGCCCGGTTCACCAAGCAGGAGATGGACAGTCGGGGCAAGCTGCACAAGGAGTTCGCTCCGCGCGTCTATACGGTCAAGGGCTGGCGCTGGCAGGGCTTCACTACGCCGCGCCCCCTCTATGGACTGCCACGGCTCGCAAAAGCGCCCGCTCCGGCCCCCGTTGTGCTGGTGGAGGGCGAAGGCAAGGCCGATGCCCTGCAGGCCGTCCTTGGGGGCACTGTGCCCGTCCTCGGGCTTTTCGGAGGAAGCGGCGGCGTGAAGCAGATGGACTTTGCGCCATTGGCCGGGCGGCGCGTGGTGTATTGGCCCGATGCGGACGCACCGGGAGCCAAGGCGGCGTTGCTTGTGTGCTCCCTGCTGGAACAGGCCGGGGCCGCAGCGGTGAGTGTGGCCGTGCCTCCAGAGGGCGCGCCTCACGGCTGGGACGGCGGGGACGCGGTAGGCGCTGACGGCTGGGACTATCAGCGCGTGGTGGAATTTCTTCGGGATGCGGCCATCTCCCCTGCGGACTTCGCCAACGTGGCGGCGGCGCGCTGGAATGTGACCGCGCCGGGCCCTGAACTCACGGCATCCACCACCGGGGACAGCTCGCAAGATACCTGGGGCGAGCCTGTTCCTTTTGCGGCTCATGATCTGCCCGGGCTGGATGCGGCGAGCCTGCCGCCCATCCTCGGAGACTTTTGCTCGGCGCTGGCAGAGGAAAAGCAGGTGCCCGTGGAAATCGCCGTGGCGATGGCTCTGGCGGCATTGGCCACAGCGGCGCAGGGCCGGTTTATGGTGCGCATCCGGGAAGGATACGAGGAACCGCTGAACCTTTATACCCTCTGCCCCTTGGAACCGGCGAACAGGAAAAGCGCGGTTGTTGAAAGCTGCATCGCCCCTCTGCGGGAGTGGGAACGGCGCATGGCCGAAAACATGGCCCCGCTGGTGAAGAAGGCGAAAAGCGCCCGGCTGACCATGGAGAAGGCAATAGAGGCGGCGCGAGCCCGCGCTGCGAAAAAAACCAGTCTTGAAGAGATTCAGGCGCTGCAATCAGAAGTTGAGGAGCTGGAAGAACAGCTTCCCGAAGTCCCGGCCGTTCCCCGCCTCCTCGCGGACAACACCACCCCGGAAGCTCTGGCCGCTCTCATGGAGAATGTGGGGGGATGTGTGGCGATCCTCACGGCTGAGGGCGGCATCTTCGACATCCTTGCCGGCATGTATTCCAAGGGAACCCCGAATCTTGACCTCTTCCTGAAAGCTCATTCCGGGGATTCCTTTCGCGTTGATAGGCGCTGGGCCGCGCCCATCCTGCTGGACCATCCGCGCCTGACGCTCGGAATATCCCCGCAGCCCGTCACGCTGTCGCAGCGTGAGGCGTCAAGAGTATTCCGGGGGCGCGGGCTTGACGGGCGCTTTCTCTACTTCATGCCTGAATCGCTTCTGGGGCGTCGCAAGATGGAACCAGACCCGATGCCCGCCCCGGTGCGGGACAGGTTCCACAACGCCATTCTGGACCTGCTCCCCCGCCAGTGGGATGGAGACCCGCCCGCGCCCATGCGCCTCGAGCTGTCACAGGACGCCTACAGGCTTTGGCATGACTTCGCCGCTGGCGTGGAGAAGGGACTTGCCCCCGGCGGCGAATTTGAGGGGATGAGCGACTGGGGCGGCAAGTTGCCCGGTGCCGTGGCAAGAATTGCGGCGCTCTTCCATCTGATTGGCCATGAGCGGCCGGCTGACGCCAAGATAGACGGCGAGACCATGAGGAGAGCGGCCTATATGGGCGCACTCCTCGCAGCGCATGCCAAAGCCGCTTATGACCTCATGGGCACTGACAACCGGCTGGAAGGGGGCAAGCGCGTCCTTGAATGGATACGGCGCCGGGCATTGCAGCAGTTCAGCGCCCGCGATTGCTTCCACGGGGTCCGGGGGCAAACCTCAATCTTTACCCATATGGAGGTGGTACAGGCTGCCCTCGAGGAATTGGAGGAGCGCGGCTTTATTCGGGAACTTCCACTAGGACGGCCAGCAGGGCCGGGCCGCAAGCCGAGCCCGCAATACCAGGTGAACCCCGCCACGCTGAGGGGGTGAAGCAATGGGCTTGTGGGAAGATTTTGGAGCGAGTTTTCAGGTTGGAAACCCTATGCCCAATATACCCAATAATCCCGGAATTCATTTTATGGGAGCGCAGGGGAAAGATTTGGAGCATGTGGGGACGATCCTTTCGCCCGAGGACTCCACTCCCGCATCCCTGCCGGGGGAACCGTTACGGTGCTTTAGCTGTCTCTGCTGGCAGCGGCTGCCGGGGTTGGCGTATTGGTCCGGGCGCTGCGCCGCCACCGGGCGAAAACTCAATATGCAGAGCAGGTGCGACATGGGCTTTGAGGAACGGCCGACACCACTCCTGCCGAAGCGAACAGCGCCGCAAACGGGGGCGCGCCACGCGTATCGCGGTTGATAGTAGGGAGCTTGGCAATCAGGCCAAACACAACATTTTGGGCACATGAGAAGGCAGCATGGCAATACGCATTCAGCATTACAGTACGCCGCCCCGGAATATCCATGCCGGGGGCATTGACGCTGGCTTTGCGCAACCGCTCATCCGGGACGCCGGGCGCTCGACCGACGCGGACATCATCAATGAGATGGCCAAGGCCGGGATGCAGATAACGGAAGTCGGTTTCCGCGAATATGTGAAGGACCAGAGCACGGCCGTGGCCCAGGCCCTGAACGATTACCGGCGGCAGCTCTCCGAGGAGCGCGAGCGTTACACCACGGAGAACAAGGGCAAGGACGCCGTGAACGCGGGCGAGCATTTTGACGCGTTCGCGCGCGAGGCCGCCCAGCCGCTGGCCGACCAGTTTTCCGGCCGGGCGCGGGAGATGTTTTTGCGGGACGCGGCCGCGACCGGGCTCCACTTTACCGAGCAGGGGCAGGCCTATGGGCGGCGCGAGAAGGAGGTATGGCAAAAGAGCGTCTTTGAAGGCGACATGAGCGAGACGCTCAACGCCATCGCCAATGACCCGGGCAACGCCGAATTTGTGCAGCACAGCCTCGCCGGGCTCAAGCAGCGCATGGCGGACATGACGCCCGGCCTCGACCACCGCGCCATGGAGGCGGACCTGAACCGCAAGGTGGCGGGCGTGACAATCGACGCCCTGCTCGCCCGCAAGAATGTGGCCGGAGCACAGATCGCGCTTGACCAGGCCAGCGGTTACGGCGGCGTGGGCTCGCTCGCCGCGGTGCATGAATCGGCCATGGACCCCGGCGCCATCTCTCGGGACACGGGCGGCTCCAAGTCCTACGGGCTTTTCCAGTTCAACAACAGAGGCGGCAAGGGCACGGCCAACAGCTTCATGGAATCGCTGAAAACCACACACCCAAAACTCCATGAGGCGCTTGGCGGCGGCAAGTATGCCGTGGGTTCCGAGGAATTCGACAATGCCTTCAGACAGGCGGCCAATGGCCCCCTGCGGGCGGAGATGGTTCAGGCACAGCGGGAACACCTTACGAGCCAATACTTGCGCCCAATTGAACAGCGCCTCAAGGGAAGCGAGCTTTTCGCCGCCTTTGGGGACAATGCGGCCATGCGGGAAGTGATGCTTTCCACGGCCATTCAGCACGGCCCCGCCGGCGCAAAACGCATCCTGCGGGAAGCCTGGGGCATGGTGGACAAGGGCGCGGACAAGCAGGCGCAGCTTGAACAGTTCATCACGGCCACCTACGAGCTGCGCGGTCGTCCCGGCGAGTTCAGGACGGCGCTTGCCGAACAGAAGGACGAAGCGGGCAGGCAACGCCTCCTAAGCTCCCAACGCGGGCGCTATGCCAAAGAGAAAGAGCAGGCCCTTGCCCTCGCACGCTCCGGGCCGGAGGCAATGCTTCCCCCTGCTGAGCTGATGCAACTTCAGGGCAAGATCGACCACGCCCGCCGCGAGCAGGCGCAGGAAGCCGGGCTGACCACGCAGGCTTTCGGCAATCATCTGGAATACGGCCTTGAGAAGGGCGACTTCACGGCGGCGGAAAAGGACGTGACGGCCTTGCGTTCCCTCGGGTTTGCCTTGGAGGCGGCGGAGCTTTCCGGGCGTCTCGAGCTTGCCCGCACGGCCCACAGCGCGCTCAATGACGTGAACGACCTTCCCCTTGCCGAGCAGGGCGCGGCGGTTCATGCGCAGCTCGACAGCATGGTGACCCCGGACAATGCCAAGTCGGCCACGGCCATGCGCGACAATGTGGTCAGGGTGCTGGCCCAAAAGCAGGCCGCGTTCATCAAGGACCCGGCCGCCAGTGTGTCGGCGCTCCCGGCCATGCAGGGCGAGATGCCCCCGCAGGAGCGCGTGCGCCGCTCCCTTGAGCTTCAGGAGCGCATAGGCGCGGGCCTTGCCTTTGAGCCGCGCGTGCTGCCGGTGGAACAGGCAAGGCAGCTCAAGGCGGCCTATGACAAGCTGGACGCCCCGGTGTCGCGGGTGGCGTGGCTCGGGGAGCTCAGCAAAACCTACGGCCCCTATGCGCGGCAGGCATTGCATGAAATGCAGGTGCCCGAACAGGTGGTCACTCTCCTGCCAGTGCTTGGCGTCATGAACGAAAAAAGCATGGGGCTCGCGCTCACGGCTCTGGAGGTGAAGGACGGGGACATTCCGGGGCTGGACAAGGACGCGAAGCAGGCTGCCGTGGACGCCGCCGCCGAAAACAGGCTGCTCAAGGATGTGCTCACGCTCTCCCGCGCCTTCCCGGCCAATGAGGCTATGCGCCGCTTCGGGCAGGGCATGGAAACCATGCTCACCAATTATGTGAAGCTGGGCGGCAACCTTGAGGACTTTAACAAGGCTTTTGAAAGCGCGGCCAACGGGGAGTGCTTCCTCATGCTGCCGCGCAACGCCGCCTATGATGTGGACGACGTGCTGGACGCCACAAGGGACGTGCGCGAGGACCTGCGGGAGAAGCTGCTTGCCGGTGTGCCCGAGGATACGCAGCAGGGGTGCCTCGACCGCGCCAACCTGTCCGGCCTCATCGAGCGGGGCGTGTTCGTGTCGGACGAAACGGGCACAAGGGTGACGCTCATTGACCCGCAGCACGGGCGCCCCGTCGTTTATGGAGACGGCACGCCCCTATCTTTTGAGATTGCCACCATTGTCAAGGAAGGGGCGGAGCGCAAGGCGCGCCTGCAGCAAGTGGCGGAATCCTTCGACGACGACATGGCGGGGCTGGAGGCAGAGCTATGATGGGCCACGCTTTTGACCGTTTGCAGGGCGTCAGCATCGACCAGTACACGGGCGCTTCTGGCCTCCTCCAGACGCCCACGCGCTCCGAATACCTCGGCGCGCATGTGGCGCAGGGCTTTGAGCGCACCACTACCGGGCGCATCCTTGAAGAAACGGACATCATGGACGCGGAACGCCGTGAAGGCACGGCGGACGAGGAGTACCGCCAGAACGCGCAAATGCTGCTCGCGCAGGGCATGACGCCGGAAGCCGCAGGCATGACCCACGCCCGCGCCATGTCCAAGGAATCATGGGAAGCGTCGCCCTGGTTCCGCAAGGGCATGGAGTACCGGCCCGACATGACCCAGACCCGAGCCCGCATCATGGCGGAAAATTACGACGAGCGCCGCTACCGGGAACAGGTGGTGACCGCTGGGGACGCCTCGTACGGCCTGCTCACGCGCAGCCTTGGCTTCGGGGCCATGCTCATCGGCAGCCTGCCGGACCCGGTGAATTTCGTTTCCTTCGCCGGGGGCGCGGTAAAGGCGCAGGCGGCCTTGCGCGCGGCGGCCGGCGCGGGCGCTGCCGCCAAAGCCGGGGCAATCGCGGGCATGAAGGCGGGCATCGTCGAGGGCGCGCTGGGCAATGCCCTGGCGGATGCCATTGTCTTGCCCGATCTTGCGGCGCGCGGCGAGGACGTCGGCTTTACCGATCTCATGCTGGACACGATATTCGGCGCAATCATCGGCGCGGGCATGGGGAGCGCGGGCGGTGCTCTCGCGGGCTATGTGGGCGCAAAGCGGCTTGCACGGCTGGAGGGGCTGACGCGGCGCATGGAAGGTGCCGAGCCTGCCCCCAATGCCCGGCCGCAGCAGGATGCCGGGGAGTTCGGAACGCCGGACAATGACTTCCTTGCCCGCGTAGGCGGCGGCGAAGATGTGGCCCGCATGGAGGATGACTTTCACCTCCCGCGCAATGACGACGCGGACATGGCCCGCGCCTCCCTGACGGGGCGCGACAAGCGCGACGCCGCCCGCGCCATGGAAAAGGCGGTTTCCGACGTGAGCGACGGCCGTCCCGTGGACGTGGGCCCGGTGCTCAGGGAATCGCAGGCGCTGGGCCGGGCCTATGACACGGTGCGCGAGAATCCGCTGGGCGGCCCTGCGGATGAGGTGCTCGCCTCACTCTCCTCGCCGGAATTTGAGCGCATCCTTGTGGAGCGCGGCCCGGGAGTGGAAGGGCCCGAGGGTGAAATCATCGTCAAGGATGACGCTTTTGTGAAAACTCATGGCAGCCGGGGCTGGGGGCTAGTCAAAATCCTCTGGCGGCACGGCGAAAAAAGCAAAGCGGACCCGCGCTTTCAGGTGACGCGCGAGGATATTGTCGGGATGCCGCAGCGCATCCGGGAGTTTGAGCCTGTTCAGGAAGCCACGCGACAGATGGCAAAGCGGGAAACCCGTTGGACGATAGACAACGGCGACGGAACGCGCACGGTATATGCCATTGCCAAGCGGAAGAAGGGGCACGACTCGCCCACGCTGATAACCGTTTTTCGCACCGGTACTGACGGCTACGGGCTATCAGAAAAAAGAAAAGCCCCTTACTTCCTTGGCGGGAGAGAACCCTCACATGGAGGCAAATCCCCTAACTACCAAGATACTGCCGGGGGAGGTCTTAAATCACTCGTCCCGGAGGCAAAGGGCAAAGAAAGCATAAGCACCGGCCGCCCCAATGTCAACTTTGCCGTGGAGCAGCGGGAGAACTACGCCCCCGCGCCGGACGTGGAAGCCCATGATGCTCAGGGCGCGCGCGACGCGGCCGACGCCGCCACGCTGCAAAAGCTGGAGGAGATGACGGCCTCCGGCCGCATGGATGAGGAAAGTGCCCGCGCGCTGGCGGAATCGCGCGACATGGCGGCCCGCGCCGAGCAGTATGACGAACTCGGCCAGAGCGTCATTGAATGTATCTGGAAGGCGGAGGCATAGGCATGGCGGCCATCAGCAAGAGCGACTGTATCACGGCACTGAGGAACAACGGCGCGACCGAAAGCGAAGCCAACGACATCGTGGATATGCTCCTTGCGGAAAAGGCACGGCTCAAGGCAGCGGGCAACGCCACGCCGCAAAACCTCTCCGCCGCATGGAGTAACACCGCGCAGGCTATGCAGCACGAGGCGGCAATGCGCCTGCGCCGTCAGGCCATTGCCACCGTGCGCTATGGGGAGGCGACCGCCTTCATCGACAATTGCAAGGCGCAGGGTGTTTCCGGCATGGACGCCATTCAGGCGTTCATGGTGGGCATCTCCCAGCGCTTTGACGGCGCGCGCCGCTCCGTTTTCGCGCTGCGCAACGGCATCTACAAGTCATGGACAGCCCCCATGCTCACGGAACTGGAACAGGTGGGCAATGGCGCGGCCATGCGCCTGATGCGCGAGGACAAGGGCTTCCATGATGCCATCTTCCGCGAGATGCGCGAGCCGGGGAGCACCGGCAACCAAAGCGCGGCAGAAATTGCGGGCATCTTCGCCCGCTACATGGAGCAGGCGCGGCAGCAGCTCAACGCCGCCGGGGCGGACATCGGCAAGCTGGACGGCTGGACGCCGCAGAACCATGACCCCTACAAGCTGCTCGGGGGCGGCGCGGGCGGCCGGCAGGCGTGGGTTGATTTCGTCTTTGAGCGCCTTGACCTTGAGCGCACCTTTGACGGCATCGGGCTCGTGGACGCGGCGCGGGCAAAAGAAATCCTCGGCGGCGTCTATGACAACCTCACCCTGGGCAAGATGCCGCACATGCCGGGCGCGGGCGAAAGCACGGGCGGCGGCCCGAAGCGCCTCACGAAAAAGCTCGAGCAGCAGCGCGTGCTCCACTTCCGGGATGCGGACGCGGCCTTGCAGTATAACGACCGCTACGGGCGCGGAAACATCTTCGACGCCATGCTCAGGCATCTGGAGATGGACGCCCGCGCCCTCTCCCTGCTGGAGCGCATGGGGCCGGACCCGCAGGACATGCTCGCGCGCCTGCTCAAGCGGGAGCAGATTGCCGTGCATGAGAACCCCGACCTCTCCCTCACGGAAAAGCAGAAGCAGCTCCGCGAGCTTTCCACCGCCTTTTCGCCGGGCATCATGACGCAGGGGCGCGCGGCGGCGTGGCTCGCGGAGCTCACCGGGGAAACGAACATCCCCACGCGGCCCACCTTCGCCCGCGTCATGTCCACCCTGCGCGCCACGCAATCCCTCGCCAAGCTGGGCGCGGCCAGCCTGTCCGCCGTGGCGGATGTCTTTGTCAAGGCGTCCAGCATGCGCGTCAACGGCGAGACATGGCCCGGTGCCATCACCAAGAGCCTCGGCCAGTATTTCGCGGACTACGGCCACGGCAAGCGCGAGGCGGCGCGGCAGTGCGGCGCGTTCCTCGACCAGATACGGGGCGACATTGCCGCCCGCTGGGACGACAACGCGGGCACGCCCGGACTCATGGCCGCCCTTCAGGACAAGCTCTTCCGCTGGAGCGGCCTCAACTGGATGACGGAACGCGGCAAGGCGGGCTACACGCTCTGGCTCTCCGGACACCTGGGCGAAGTGGGCGAAAGGACTTTCGACCAGTTGGACGGCCCGCGTCGGGCCATGCTGGAATATCACGGCATCGACGCCCCCCGCTGGGACGCCATGCGCAAGATGGTAAAGCAGGGCCCGGACGGCAAGCGCTACTTCTTCCCTGACGAGGCGGCCAACCTGACGGACGCGGACCTTGCGCCGCTCTTGCCGGAGAGCCTGCGTGCCCATCCGCCGGGAAAGAAGGGCTCGCGCAAGCGCTCCCAGTGGGAGGCGGCCCGCGCCGAGGAGCTTGAGAGGCTGCGCCGCAACCTGCGCTTTGACTCCATGGCAATGCTCGCCGACGAGACGGGCTTTGCCATCATCGAGCCGGACGACGCCACGCGCGCCATCATGCGGCAGGGGCAGAGGCCCGGCACCGTGCCCGGTGAAGTCTGGCGGTCGATCATGCAGTTCAAGTCCTTCCCCATTGCCTACATGCAGCGTGTGCTCGGCGGCAGGCGCTGGGTGCGCGGCGACCGTCAGCAGGGGATGCGCTTCGGCTTCAACGCCGGGGCGGCGGCTGACGCCATCACCCGGGACATGGGCGGCCTGTTCGGCTTTATGCTCTCAAGCGTGGCTTTCGGCTACGCGGCCATGACCCTGAAGGACATCAGCAAGGGGCGCACGCCGCGCAGCTTGACGGAAAAGGAGACCTGGATGGCGGCACTCGTGCAATCCGGCGGCGCGGGCATCTTCGGGGATTTCCTCTTCGGCACGGTCAACCGCTTCGGCAACTCCTTCGCCGAAACCGCAGTCGGCCCCCTGGGCGGCGCGCTGGGCGAAGTTGTCAAGGTGTCCGGCGAGCTTGTGCGCGGGGACTTCGCCAATGGCGCGGAAGATACCCTGCGCCTCGCCATGAGCAACATGCCCTTCGTGAACCTCTGGTACACGCGCGCCGCCTTGGACTGGGCGCTCCTTTACCATGTGCGCGAAATGCTCTCCCCCGGCACCCTGCGCCGTACAGAGCGCAAGATGAAGAAGGAGTTCGGGCAGACCTTCATCCTGCCGCCTTCGGAATACATCAAGCGGGGCGGCGGCTTCAGGTAGGAGCATTGAGGTGGCCCGAAAAACCGAGTGGAGGAAGAAGAGAACATGGAGAGCTTGAAAGGGGATCTTTCCGCCTTTCTCTCCGCCTATCGGACAAGCCGGAATGTTGCGCAGGCGGAAAAAGAGAGCGGCTACAGGCTCGGCACGGCGTACCCGCCCGCGGGGTTCTACGTCTATGCGCTGATTGACCCGGTCACTCAGGAAATTTTTTACATCGGCAAAGGCATCGGCGGCCGCGTCCTCAAGCACGAGGAACGGACGCGCCGCGGAGTGCTGCAAAACGCCGCCAAAGTGAAGCGCATCCAACAGATATTTGCTGCCGGGCATGAAGCAGAGCGGCGCATCCTCTTTGTTTCGGAGAGCGAGGAAGTGGCCCTGTCCGTGGAGGACAACATCATCCACGAACTGGCGGACTTTGGCCTCACCAACATCATTGGCGGCAACGCCATTCAGCACCCTCTTGTGCGTAGGGTAGCGGCTGAACTCCGAAAGGAGCTTGATGAGTTTCGGCGTGAGTTCGTCAAGGGTTGAGCAAGGGCGCAGAGAGAAAGGGGCATGGATCTTGCGCTGGGCTGGGTAGCCATCGGGAGGATCTTCGGGGCCACCGGCAAGCAGGTGAAGGACTGGGCGCAAGCCGGCGCGCCTATCCTCCTGCTGGGGGACAAGCCCGTGGCCAGCGTTGACGACCTGTGGAAGTGGCTGCTCGAGAACCGGGAACAGGCCGGGGACATGGTTCACGAACTCGGCCCCAGTGCCGCCGAGACAAAGAAGATCATCCCCGAAGATGAGGAGCTTGCCCTGGTGGCGGCGGTGGCCGGAAGACAGTGGCGCAAGTCGGGCAAAAAATGACCCGGAAACCACATCGAAGCGAAGACGAAGCGAAGAACTTTGGCGTTCCGGGCGCTGGCGAAGCTCTCCCCCCTCTGCTGGAAAAATCAGGCCGAAGATGGCGAGTCAGAGCATCGAAGCTCGAATGAAGCCCGAATCGAAGCGAGAATGAAGCGTGAAACGAAGCGCGAGTGAAGCGCGAATCGAACCAAGAATGAAGCAAGAAAAAGGGGCGTTCCTGGACGTGGGAGCGCCCCTTTTTGCCGGGTGAAAATCGCGGGCCGAAAATGCCAGCAGGGACGTTGAAGCAAGTGGGAAGCAAGTGAGAATGGGCGGCTCTGAATAAAAAGCCCCCGCCGCAATGGCAGGGGCCGTTTGTATGCTGGCAGGGAGTGAACGCTATGACAGGAGCGGTGAGCCATTCTCCTGTTCTTCGTGTGGATACTCCCAGGGGCCTTCCACACCCACGAGCTCTCGGAACTCATAGACGAGGGGCAATTTCTTCAACCCCTCCCATCCGTCGCGGCTCAACGCGCCCAAAACGGAGGCAAGACCGTTCCGCCCCACCGTCGAAAACTCGAGGGTTTCGCCCTTGTTGGACACTATCATTTCTTGCAGCGCAAGCAGGCTATCAAGCATAGACTGTATGCGCTCGAAGCCTTCCTTGTAGTCTTTGGCCTTCTTCTCCCTGACTTCCAGTGAAATGCCGCTATACATTGCCCGCCTCCTGCGTCATGGCGTCCGGCACATCCTCGGCCACGGCGAAAGTCACGAGCCCGGAGAGAAGGCTGACATGGGCCATAAGCGCCGTGATGCTGGACTGGACATAATCAAGATGGTGGTAGGTCTCCGCATCGAACTTCTCCAGGATAACCTTCCACGCCTGCCTGTTGCGGCCATGGAGCAGCCGCCCCTTCATGAGCTTCACCGCCTGCTGGAATGTCTCAACCTGAGCGCCCAGAGCCTCAGCCGCCTTTTCAACGGCGTCCCGCTCCTCGCTGAGTGCCACCTTGGCAAACAGCACGTTGGGGTCCACTGAGTCCGGCAGCGGGGCCGGCTCTGGGTTGATCATCTCCGAGAGCTCGGCAAGCTGCTCCTGAATGTCCTCCATCTGCTCGTAGGAGGATTCAAGGAGAGTGGCGAGCCGCGCCTTACTGGTGGAGTCGTCCGGCTTGCTGGTGTCATCCGTCTTGACCTGGGCCTGTTCGTCGTGGGAAATTGTGTCAGCCATACTTCGCGCCCTCCTGAGACGCTTAGGTGGTCAGGCTCGGCAGGGGAACGGCTATTCTCCTGCCGGGCCGCTTTTCAGTTGTCTGACTTGTTTAGGTACTCGTTCAGGGCCTCAATGGTCACACGCCATTGGCGCCCCACTTTTTTGGCCTTCACCTCTCCAGAGGTTATCAGCTTGAACATGGTTGAGCGGCCAATCTTGAGGAACTCGGCGGCCTCCAGCACATCAAGGGGCCTCTGAGCCTTCTCGTTTTCCGTGAGCGGGCTCACTCTGTCACCTCCTTTTTCGGGAAAGTAGTTGACAAGGTTCGTGTTGTCAAGTGATATGTCATGCTAATTTATGCTATATAATACTATCTAAGATTACATAATCACCTATTATGGGACATTTTCCCGGAAAAATGTCCAGTGTTTCCGCATGTTTCACAAGCCGCCATTCCGCACCTGCAAAATCGTGCTACGCGTGCCACGCCCGGCCCCGTGAAACATTTCGCCCGGCAGGAGGGGGAGGCCGGTCGCTTGCCACCGTCGCGCCCTTTCCCCAGGGCACAAGGCCCCATTCCGTTCATTTCCCCGACACCGCCACAAGCCCGCGCTTCTGGTGAAGGTCGTTGAAGTCAGCCTTGGCCCCGTCAATGGCCGGGCAAAGCGTGTTTCGCCTTGTTGCAGGGCCGAAGGTTTGCGCTAAGTGGCCGGCTGGTATACCATGTCAAGCAAAAATTTTTTGCCGGAAAAGCCGGGGAAATTGAAGGAAAATGAAAATTTCCTAAAAAATTAGTACGTTAAAATTTGTCACGAAATACACATATTTCACATATAAAAATTTACAAATTGCCTTTTTGGATTTATTGTTGTATCGCCTGCCCCGCACTTTCGGGGCAACCCGGGGCGCGCTTTGCTTGGAGGAGCTAGCAAGGCGGTCATCTTCAACACCCTTCACCTGGATGCGGCACCCGCCCGCATCAGCTGGAAGCGGACAGGAGGCAACGCTTCCGGCCCACTCTATCCCCTCCTAAAGGGGTATCCTATGCTTTTCCCGGATCAAATCAGGAATCGCGTCCAGAACATGGCTATCTATTTTGTGGCGAACACAAAGAACGTCAACCGCATGAAGCTGAACAAGCTTTTCTATTTCGCGGACAAGCTGGCGATTGAGTGGACGGCTTTTTCCATTTCCGGGCAGGACTATTTCGCGGACGATTTCGGGCCGGTGCCCGTTTCCATTGACCTTGCGAAGAATATCATCCCCAAGTTTTCCCTGACAACCGTTATCCGCGAAAACGGGGATGGAGTCTTTAATCTTGTGGAAGGAAAGGAATTTATAGACGATGAGTTTAATGATAAGGAACTGAAGGTTCTGGCGAATATTTGTAAAAAGTATAAGAATACGACTGGCGAAGAGATGTCAAGAATCTCCCATGCCCCCAATGAACCGTGGGATATTGTCTGGAACAGACAAAATGGCGGTAAGGGTAAGGGCAAGCAAATTCCACTCGAAGCCTTGGTAGACGATACTCTTCGCCCCCAAGAAAAAGAGCGGCGGCGGCTTCTGCGTGAAAGTGTCGCCAAGGCCAATGCGGCGTTCCTAAAGTTGCCGGGTGTGAAAGCTCGCATGGAAGGGACACGATGAAAGACGGCGATATTTTTAAAGTCGAAGGTTCAATATATCTGCAACTTGGGGAGCTTCAGGGGAGCCCTGAAGCTCCCTACCTTGTTTTTCAGGTCGCTGAAGCCGGAGTCAGCTTTCCTTGCCAAAAAAACCTTAAAAAATTCTTTATCCCCAAAGACTGGATACCGAAACTTCCTCCCAGCCATTATTATGTTGACCTCTCTAAAGATGCTTATACCTTCCTTGATTGTGATAGCTTTGATGAGGAAACTTATGTTACTAGATTAACTCCTGATAACATAAGGCTCATCAAAGACTGCGCATCGAGCCTTGGGCTCCCGTCACAGAAAATCAAAAAATTTTTTTCTAACGAGACATAACGGGACAATTCAGCCCCCCCGCCGGAAGTTCCGGCAGGGGGCTTCCTGTTTTCTTCCATATCCCCGGCAGTTGCAGGGCGAGCTTTTATCCAGCCTAAGGACGCAGACATACCACGCCCGGCCGCCGCTCACGCGCGGGCGCCGTATCTTTGCCGTGGCCTTCATAGAAACAAGCAGCAGCGCACTCTATGCGGGTATCATCTGCTGCCTGCTAGGCCTGAAATTCCATCGGAAGGGGAACCCGAAATGCTGAACACAATCCTTTTTTACGGGGGATCGACCGCTATTCTTGGCGTTTGGAGTTATCTGGACTTTGGTTTCGGGCGGAAGTAGCCCTTCCGCCACCCCACTCCTCAGGCCGCTCCCACCGGGCGGCCTTTCTTTTGTCCTCGCGCCTGTGCACGTACGGTTCCGCTTTTGAACCTACGAGGATGCCTAGCAGGTTGCCCCACCGCCCCTGCTGAGTCATTCGGGATTCCCGAACCACTGACGCGCAACGCGCCGAGGGTATTCTGGGCATTTTGGGCATATTGGGCATATACTCTTGCCCCTGAAAATCGTCTGGTCCGGGATAGGGGCGGCAGGGGAAGAGAGATAATTTTGGGTATTTTGGGCATATTGGGTATATGCTCTTTACCCTGCTGAACCCCCAAAAAGAGAGTGACGCCGCCAGTGGGGCAGCGTAAAAAATTGGGGGCAACTTTGGGGGCAACAGAAAAAATATTATTTTTGAATATTCATCAAATATAATAAGTTGTATTGATAGTTCGGCTGACTTCCGCTCCGCCAGCCTCCACCTCCCCTTGCGGGAGACCGATATTCGCCCCTGGTTCCCTGCGGAACCGGGGGCGTTTGCGTTGCTTGCCAGCGGGAATGCGGCCGCCGCTCAGTTAGCCTGCGGGGCGGCAAGCGCCTGGGCCGTATAGATTCCCTCCTCTGCCATCTGGAGCAGTTCTTCCGCAATACCGCCGCCGCGCATGGGGTGGCCGAACAGCGCCGCGCGCTGGTGCGCGAGGCCGCGGGCGTCCACGGCATGCGGCAGGGTGGGGGAGAGCAGATCGGAAAGCCGACTCGCCATGAACCACGACTCGGCGCCGTCCGCGAACAGGTCGAGCAGCCTGTCGAAGCGCGGGCCAAGGCGCGCCCAGAGGTCATCCAGCGCAGCCCGGGCGGCATCGCGCCTGCGGTCTTCCGCAGTGGCTACGGCCACTTCCGCAAGTTCCGCAAAGGCTGCCATGAGGTTGTTGCACGCCATGCCGGGGAGGCCGGCCCGCCAGCCCCGGAGCCAGGAAGTGCGCCGGAAAAAAAGGCGCTGCGTGACGCCGAGCTCGAGCAGGGCGCGGATGCGGGCGCAGGCACGGCGCGCCGATGCCGCCGGGCCGTCCTTGCGGGCTGGAGGCAACGGAGTCTCGCTGTCAAGCTGCCACGCGGGCACGGCGCGGTCCCCCGCAACCGCAATGCCGAAGCCGCGGAGGATGCGGGCGAGCCAGGCATTGGCGGCCGGGCTTTCCGGCGTTTCGAGATGCGAATAACTGAGCAGGTAGCGGCCCGCGCCGAAGCTGCCGCACACGGCAAGGGGCTGGCCGGCGAGAAAGTCCGGCGAGAGGTCCACGCCGTAGCAGTTGCGCCAGGTCTCCAGCACCCGGGGGGATATGCCGGCAAGGGGCAGGTCGGCGAGCCAGAGATCGGCGTCCGGGCCTACGCTGGTGGCGAGCACGGTCACGTCGGGCGAGCCGCTTTCCGGCGCAAAGCGGCCGGGCCACCAGACGGGCAGGGACACTACCCCCGCCGTCCTTGAGGCGTCTGCGCCCGCATCCGTTGCTCTGGCGAGCAAATGGCCGGAGATGAGGTGCTGGAAGCGCTGCACATAGGGCGCGCGTGTCCAGGGGCACAGGCCGAGCGGGGCTTCATCTCTCCGTCCTTCTGGCGCGGGGCTCAGGGCGAGGCCGGCGCCGCCGCAAAAGCCGAGATAGGTGCCGCCCTTGCGTACGAAGTCCCGCACGGCCTCGCGTCCGGCGCTGCCCAGCAAGGCGGCCTTGCGGCCCGCGCTCCCTCCGGGCACCAGCAGGAGGCGGGCGCGCCCGTGCCGCCCCGGCTTGCCAGAAAGCGCGCCTTCGGCTATTTCTTTAGCCTTGACCAGCCGCGAGGGCACGCCCAGGGCGCGCAGGGCGCGCCAGGCCATGAGGCCCCAGATGTGGGAGGCATCCCACAGGATGTGGACGCTGCTTTCGCGCTGCATGGCGCACTATTGCCGCCTTTTCACGGAGAATGCAAGATGGCGGAGACGCTCCCCAAGGGCTACGAGCCTAAGGACGTGGAACGCCGGTGGCGCAGCCACTGGGAAGACAGCGGGACTTTCACCCCGAGCCCGGACGCCCCGGGCGAGCCGTATTCCATCGTCATTCCACCGCCCAACGTGACCGGCGCCCTGCACATCGGGCACGCCCTCAACCTCACGCTCATCGATGTGCTCTGCCGCCATGCCCGCCAGAAGGGCAAGAACGTGCTCTGGATACCGGGCACCGACCATGCCGGTATCTCCACGCAGAACGTGGTGGAGCGCGCGCTGGCCAAAGAAGGCAAGAGCCGCAAGGATCTCGGCCGCGAGGCCTTTGTGGAGCGCGTCTGGCAGTGGCGCGCCGATTACGGCCACCGCATCCTCGAGCAGATCGCGGCGCTGGGCTGCTCGGTGGACTGGTCGCGCCTGCGCTTCACGCTCGACGACGGCCTTTCCGCGGCCGTGCGCAAGGTCTTCGTGCAGCTCTATAACGAGGGCCTCATCTACCGCGGGGACTATATCATCAACTGGTGTTCGCGCTGCCACACCGCGCTCGCCGATGACGAGGTGGAGCACGAGGACCAGCCCGGCCGCCTCTGGAAGGTGGCCTACAAGCTCGCCGACGGCGACGGCGAGATCGTCATCGCCACCACCAGGCCCGAGACCATCCCGGGCGACACGGCCGTCTGCGTGCATCCCGAGGACGAGCGCTACGCCGGCCTTGTGGGGCGGCGCGTGGTGGTGCCCGTGCTCGGCCGCGAGATCCCCATCATTGCGGACAGCTATGTGGACCGGGAATTCGGCACAGGCGCGCTCAAGGTGACGCCCTCGCACGACCATAACGACTGGCTGCTCGGCCAGCGCCACGGTCTGGAATTTCTTCAGGTCATCGACGAGGACGGCCGCATGAAGCCCGAGTCCGGCCCCTATGCG
The DNA here is from genome assembly GCF_014803725.1 of Desulfovibrio sp. Classification (GTDB taxonomy): domain Bacteria; phylum Desulfobacterota; class Desulfovibrionia; order Desulfovibrionales; family Desulfovibrionaceae; genus Desulfovibrio. The sequence continues at coordinate 4,694 of NZ_JAAVBE010000018.1, read as the reverse complement.
GGCCTGACCAAGGAGGAGGCCCGCAAGCGCATTGTGGAGGATATTGCGGAAGCCGGCCTCGCCCGCGGCGAGGAGGAGCTGAACCACGCCGTGGGCCGCTGCTACCGCTGCCACACCGTGGTGGAGCCGCATGTGTCGCGCCAGTGGTTCGTGGCCACCACCAAGATGGCGCCGGCCGCGCGCGCCGCCGTGCCCGAGCTCACCCGGCTCTTCCCAGAGACCTGGCTCAAGACCTATTATCACTGGCTCGACACCATCCGCGACTGGTGCATCAGCCGCCAGATCTGGTGGGGCCACCGCATCCCGGCCTGGACGTGCCAGCAGTGCGGCGAGCTCATCGTGGCCGAGACCGCGCCCGAGACCTGCCCGCGCTGCGGAAGTCACGAGCTCGTGCAGGACGAGGACGTGCTCGACACATGGTTCTCGTCCGCGCTCTGGCCCTTCTCCACCCTGGGCTGGCCGGAAATGACGCCCGAGCTCAAGCGCTGGTATCCCACGAGCGTGCTCGTGACGGGCTTTGACATCCTCTTTTTCTGGGTGGCCCGCATGATGATGATGGGCCAGCACTTTCTCGGCGAGCCGCCCTTCCGCGACATCTACCTCCATGCGCTCGTGCGCGACGCGCAGGGACAGAAGATGTCCAAGTCCAAGGGCAACGGCATCGACCCGCTGGCCATGATCGAAAAATACGGGTGCGACGCATTGCGCTTCACGCTCACGGCCTTCGCGGCCATGGGGCGCGACATCCGCCTCTCGGAGGAGCGCATCGAGGGCTACCGCCATTTCGTCAACAAGCTCTGGAACGCGGCGCGCTTCGTGCTCATGAACCTGCCGGAGACGGCGCCTGCGCCCGTGGACCTTTCGGGGCCCCTGAGCCTGCACGAGGCGTGGATACTGGACCGCCTCGAGGCCGTGAAGCTGGACATGGACCAGGCGCTGGAGGACTACCGCTTCAACGACGCCGCGCAATGCGGATACAAGTTCCTCTGGAACGAGTTTTGCGACTGGTACCTGGAGCTTTCCAAGCCGGACATAGCCTCGGAGGACCCCGCGGTGCGTGCCCGGGCGCAATATGTGCTCTGGCTGACCCTGCGCGAGATTTTGCTGCTGCTCCATCCCATTATGCCCTTTGTGACCGCCGAGATCTGGCAGGCGCTCCCGGTGCCCGCGGGCGAGGCGCCCACGGACATCGCGCTTATGCCCTACCCGCCGGCGCGGCCCGGCTGCGTGCGCCCGGACGAGGCGCGGGCCATGGAATTCGTGCAGGGCGTCATCGTGGCCGTGCGCACCATCAAGGCAGAGCTCGGCATCAGCCCCACGCGCAAGGTGCGCCTTTTGCTGCACCCGGCGGACGAGGCGCAGGCCCGCATCCTCGAGCAGAACCGCGTCTGCATCGAGACCCTGGCCCGCCTTGAGGAGTTGATTATCGATGCGGCCATGCCCGCGCCCAAGGCCGCCGCCTCGGCCGTGGCCGGGGGCTGCCAGGTCATCGTGCCGCTGGCCGGCGCCGTGGATCTGGCTGACGAGCTCGCTCGCCTCGACAAGGAGCTCGCCAAGCTGGAAAAGGACATGGTGGACGTGAACCGCAAGCTGCGCAACGAGAGCTTTGTGAGCCGCGCCCCTGCGGAAGTGGTGGCGCGGGAGCGCGAGCGCGCCGAAAAGATCACCGACGCGCGGGACAAGCTGGCCGCGCGGCGCGAGCTTTTTACGGAAGCCCTTGCGGAAAGCCGGGAAGCCGAGGGGAATCCCGCAAACTGACCGCAATGCGCGAAATGCGGGCCGCGCCTTTAGAGCAGTGTTGCCTATGAGGAATGAGGCCGCCGTATCATGGGGATGAGGACATTCCATACTCCGTCTGGAGCGAAGCGGAAGACGGATGCTGGTGCCGGTAGAATCCTAAAAAATAAGATTTTTCGGTGCTGGCAAGGAAGATAAAAATTTCCGTAGGGAGTGTACTTAAGTACTCGACCAAGGAAATTTTTCTCTGACGCAGCCAGCACCGAAAAGACTGTTTTTGACGGATAATTTCGGCATTGCGGATGCAGCAGGACACGCGGCTGCATAGCGTAATTCCATGTGTCTGCACAACAATGCCTAAAAAATCCAAGCCAAGGGAGGACTCAATGGCAGAAAAGATCCTGATCATCGGCGGTGTCGCGCTCGGCCCCAAGGCGGCCGCCCGCTGCAAGCGCCTTGCGCCGGATGCCGAAGTGACCCTTGTGGACGAGAATACCTTCATCTCCTACGGCGGCTGCGGCATCCCCTACTATGTGTCCGCCGAGGTGCAGAACCTGGACGAGCTGCGCGCCACCAATGCGGGCGTCGTGCGCGACCCGGAATTTTTCCGCGCGCTCAAGGGCGTCAATGTGCTCACGCGCACGCGCGCGGTCTCCATCGACCGCAAGCTCAAGACCGTGCTCGTGCAGAAGCTGGACGAGAACCGCGAGGAAGTGCTGCCCTATGACAAGCTGGTGCTCGCCACCGGCGCCACCCCGCGCATGCCCGATGTGGAGGGCGCCAAGCTCGGCCACGTGCTCTCGCTGACCCGCCTGGAGGCGGCCCGCACGATCCGCGAGGCCTGCGAGGCGCGCAAGGTCAACGAGGCCGTCATCGTGGGCGGCGGCTTCATCGGGCTCGAGGCCGCCGTGGCGCTCGCCGACATGTGGGGCGTGAAGGTGAGCGTGGTGGAGATGATGGACCAGATCCTCCCCGGCGCGCTCTCGCATACGCTGGCGCTCATGGCGCAGCACGAGTGCGAGGCCAACAAGGTCTCGGTCTACACCTCCGAGAAGGTCGTGCGCCTCGAGGGCGAGAACGGCCTCGTCACCAAGGTCATCACCGACAAGCGCGAGCTCCCGGCGCAGCTCGTCATTTTCGCGGCCGGCTTCATCCCCAACGGCCAGCTCGCCAAGGCCGCGGGCCTTGAAGTGGCGCCCTTCGGCGGCATCCTCGTGGACGACCACCTGCGCACCAATGACCCGCTCATTTACGCGGGCGGCGACTGCGCGGCCGTGCGCAACATCATCACCGGCAAGCCCGGCTACATCCCCATGGGCAGCGAGGCCAACCGCCAGGGCCGGGTCATCGGCTCCAACCTGGCCGGGGTGGACGCCACCTTCCCGGGCTATGTGGGCACCTGGGCGGTGAAGCTCTTCGGCATGTCCTTCTGCGGCACGGGCTTCACGGCCGCCAAGGCGCGCGCCGCGGGCTTCGACGCCGTGGGCGTGGCCATCGAGCAGCTTGACCGGGCGCATTTCTACCCGGAAAAGAAGATGATGAGCCTCGAGATCGTGGTGGAGAAGGGCACGCGCCGCGTGCTCGGCCTGCAGGGCGCGTGCGTGGACGGCGATGCACTCAAGGCGCGTATCGACGCCGTGGCCGGCGTGCTCCAGTACGCCAGGCCCGTGCTCGAGGATATCTCCAACCTCGAGGTCGCCTATGCGCCGCCCTTCGCCGCGGCCATGGACGCGGTGAACACGGTGGCCAACGTGGCCGACAACGTGCTCTCCGGGCGATTTAAGCCCGTCACGGGCGACGAGTTCATGGAACTCTGGAAGCACCGCAAGGAAAACAACATCTTCTTCATGGACACGCGGCCGCCCAAGGCCGGCAAGGCCATTCAGGACCGCGAGCCCGACTGGCACTCCATCCCGCTGGAAGAGCTCAAGGCCCGCATGGGCGAGATCCCGCGCGACCGGCCGGTGGCCCTCATCTGCAACTCGGGCCTGCGCGCCTACGAGAGCCTGCTCATCCTCGCCAATAACGGCATCACGGACACGGTGAACTCCATGGGCGGCATGCAGGCCGTGAACAAGATGGGCCTCAAGCCCTAGGCCAACGCCCGAACCAGCACACCAAGCCCCGTCAGGAGCGCCGCCCGGCCTTCTGGCGGGGCTCAGTTTTTGGGGCAGGCCCCCGGCGCCCGGTGCTCCTTCCCCGCGGCCTCCACCATGGCGTCCACAAGCCCCCCGGGGCGCACATTGAGCGCCGACGCCAGCACCACGAGCATGTCGAGATTAGGGACGCTCTTGCCCCCTTCCAGCGCCGAAATAAAGCCCTTGCTCACGCCCATGCTGTCGGCGAGCTGCTGCTGCGAAAGGCCTGCCAGGGCGCGATAGCGCCGGATGATACCGGGCATGTGCCGCCTTGCGATGCGCTCTTCATTTTCCATGCCCTCTCATAACGCATGCCAATTTGAGCCCGAGTAGTTATGACTACTCGGAACAAGGAATACCGCTCCTCGCATATCGGGGAATGAGGGAAGCGCATGGCGTTTTGGAACTGGTTGCCCTGGTGCTCCGCCAGGGCCACTGCCCGCGAGCTTGCCGAGCTGCACAGGCGCTGTGGCCGAGACTATGCAGAAGTGATGCGCCTGTCCATGGCGGCGCTCATCATGGCGACCGCACAGGGCACGGTGTCACAAAAGAATATCATCAACCTGGAGCAGGTGCTCTCGAAATCCATCCGAAACTATGTGGATCTGGGTGTGCTCTTGTTGTATGTCAATTGGGCGGGGAGGCGGCACAGCTATGTAGAAACCTTTGCGGAGTTTTCGCCGGAAATACGCCACTGGCTTTGACCCTACCCCATTCATGATACCAAGGATAAGTTAGTGGCTCCTGTCCGGTTTGGGGGTTGATGGGCTGCCCGATAAGCCGCCGGGCTTTGCCAGCCAAGGGCGCTGTGGGGGCGGT
>NZ_JAAVBE010000017.1 GCF_014803725.1 Desulfovibrio sp. | reverse complement strand
GCTCCCAAACCTTGTCAGATATATCGTGGCGACGATGTGCAGCTTCCATGTCTACCTCCTTTTGGAAAAGGATAGCAGAAAGCTACATAAATTAAAAGAGAAATGACGACACTATCTAGCCGTTGGCGAGCTTGCGAGCCTTACGGATAGCGACAGCGGTTGCGTTGACTGGCTAACGCGGTAACTAACTGCTGTCTCCATCCGTAGCTTCCTGCGTCGCAACGGCTGGAGCAAGGCTGTTTTTGACGGATGATTTCGGCATTCCCTGCGGAGCACGCACACGGCACTCCCTCAAAAAAGGAAGGAGCGCTTTCCCCTCAGTCCGCACGGGCTCTGCTTCCAAGCCGCATCAGGAGGCGGATCACCGGGCTCGTCAACAGGCTGGCGAGGATGGTGCCCTCCCGCACACCGGCGAGGTCATTGAGCACAAGCCAGCAGAGCAAGAGCGCGAACGCGCTCATGCACACATCGCAGAGCATGCGCAGGCGCCCGAAATCCCTGGCCGTGGCCGTGGCAAGCGCGAGCACGAAGGCGTCATAGGGCAGCACCGCGATATTCGCCCGGATGGTGAGGAAGGCGCCCACCCCGATGAGCAGGGAGCCGCCAGCCACCCACAGGAGGCGCGAAAGATAGGTGTGCGGGTCAAAGCCGAGCAGCACGAACATGGAGCCGTCCACGCAGGTGCCGAAGATGCAGGCCAGAAAGGCCTGGAGAAAGATGGCCCAGAAACGGATCTTCCCGCGCAGGAGCAGCCACTCCGCCCCGATGAGCAGCTGGTTGAACACGATGACGCAGGCGCCGAAGCTGACGGAAGGCAGGATCAGGGACATGGAGTAGGGTATGGCCGCGATGGGCGTGGTGCCCAGGAGGGCCTTGGTGGTCACGGCCACCCCGAAGGCGACGCAGCCAAGGCCGGCGAAAAACACACAAAGGCGCATGAGCATGGGAAAAGAAGGCTCCTCTCCGCACTTTTTGGAAAAATGCGGCGTTAATCCGTCAAGCGTATAAACATTGGCCGCCGATGGCAAGGCGGAGGCGCCATGACGGCGGAAGGCCGGCTGGGGAAGGGCGGCACACACTGAAACAGCAGCCCCGGCGCCGGCGTATCCGGGCGAGGGGCGTGCGTGGCGGCTGCTGTTGACAAAAAACCTTCCGCTGGCTAGGCCGGAAAAAGGTGCTGACCTTCAACAGCAGGAGCAAACGATGCACTACGCGCAAATGACCAGGGAAGCCCGGGTGGTCCTGGTGGAATTTTTCGCCACCTGGTGCCCGCATTGACAGAAGATGATGCCCGTCGTCGCCGAGGTGCGGGAACGCCTCGGGAAGGCCATTCCCGTGGTGCAGCTCGATATCGACCAGAACAAGGCCGCGGCGCAGGAGGCCCGGGTCGGCGGCGTGCCGACCTTCATCATCTACCTCAACGGCACGGAAGTGTGGCGCTACAGCGGCGAAATCGACGGCAACGAGCTGTTCGCCAGGGTCCAGTCGTATTGACCGCATCGCGTAAGCCCCGCGACAGCTTTATATCTTCCGAGAGCGCCCGCGTGCCGGGGCTGGTTCACTCCGGCACGCGGGCGCCGGCATGAGAGGCGCCCCATGAGCACCCGGAGCACGGCCCCGCCGTTCTCCTGCCCCTTCACCGTGGGCGAGGTCATCAGCAACAGGACGCTCTATACCGCGTTCAAGTGCGGCTGCGAGGGCGGGGTGCGCTATTCTTCCGCATACCACGTGCTCGTCGTGGTCAGCAATTATGTGGACCCGCGCCATACGGGCGGCACGTGGCAGGACGGCGTGCTGTATTACACCGGCAGCGGCAAGAGCGGCGACCAGGACCTGATAAAGGGCAGCAACAAAAGGCTCTGCGAAGGGATGCAGGGGGCCTTGCCCATGTATTATTTTGAGGTGCGCACGCAGGGCCGCTACACCTATCGCGGGCGCCTCGAGGCTGCCGGCGAGCCCTTCCAGCGGGAGGAGCCGGGCGCGGACGGCGCCGAACGCAAGGTGTGGATCTTCCCCTTGCGCCTGACCGGGGCATAAGTCTGGGCCCCCACCCACGCCCCTCAACGCTCCTTGACCCCCACCCGCGGCTCAATTAGGCTGGCAGCCTGACGGCATCGGCAGCCTGCGCCGGTACGCCATCTCCTCTTTTTTCCTCATCTCTATCCTCATCAAGGGGAACCAGCATGCGACTCTTGCCGAAACTCTGCGCCGCCTTGGCGGTTGTTTTCTTGGCGGCCGGGCCGGCCCTGGCCGAGGATGGCGTGGATCATTACAGCGTGGGCGACCTCGATGTCATGGTCATCCGCGACGCCGACGTGACCATGGGCCAGCAGCTTTTGCCGGGCCTTGCGGAAAAGGCCCCGGAATTCGTGGGCGTGTTCCAGAACGGACCCGTCCCTGCCGTGGACCAGACCTTCTACTTCAAGAAGGATGGCCGGCAGGTGCTCGTGGATGCCGGCTGGGGCAAGGAGCACAAGGTCGAGGGCCACACCGCCGACCTTTTGCATGAAAACGGCATCGCCGAGGACGACATCACCGACATCCTGCTCACGCACATGGACATGGACCACATCGGCGGCCTTCTGGACAGCGGCCGGCCGGTCTATCCCAATGCCACGCTCTGGATCTCGGTGCCGGAATACGAGGCCTGGGTCGGCGGGGGCGGCGTCAACCGGGGCGAGGCCGCCGTGGACCTCGCCAAAAAGGTGGCCGCGGCCTACAAGGTGAAGCAGTTCAACTACGGCGACGAGCTCCTGCCCGGGGTCACGGCCGTGGACGCCGCGGGCCACACGCCGGGCCACACCGCCTACGACATAGTTTCCGGCAAGGACAAGATGACCATCGCGGGCGACATCCTGCATATCGCGCCCGTGCAGCTCCCCCGGCCCGATCTCAGCACGGTCTATGACATGGACGGCGAAAAGGCCGCGGCCGCGCGCAAGCGCCTCCTTGAGCGCGCAGCGCAGGAGCGCTCCCTGTTAGCGGGCATGCACTTCCCCATGGTGAGCGACGTGCGCAAGCTCGAGGGCGGGAGCTTCGCCATGAAGCAGCCGCGCTAGGCGCCCGGTTGCCCGCTGCCCGTGCCGTGCGTTCCCCGCGTGCGGGCGCGGGCCATGGGCGCGCCTTGACTTTGCGCGGCGCATTGCCCAAACTAGGCCGGTTTTTACCGCCTTGTCCCGTCGCCTGCCCGATATTTCCGGGCGGGCGCGTTCTATCACTGTCGGGCAACTACTGCTGGAGTCGGCATGAGCGATTACAAGAAGACCCTCAACCTTCCAAAGACCGGCTTTCCCATGAAGGCCAATCTCACCGTGCGCGAGCCGGAAATGCTCCGCCACTGGGAGGCCATCCNCGCCCGGGAAGCCATGGTGGCCGCGTCGGGGGCGAAGGGNGACTATGTGCTCCATGACGGCCCGCCCTATGCCAACGGGCATATCCACATGGGCACGGCGCTCAACAAGATCCTNAAGGACATGGTGGTCAAGTCGCGCAACATGCAGGGCTGGGCCTCGCGCTATGTGCCCGGCTGGGACTGCCANGGCCTNCCCATNGAGCACAAGGTGGAGCAGGAGCTCAAGGCCGNGGGCAAGACCCTNCCNGTGCTNGATGTNCGCCGCCGCTGCCGCAGCTATGCCGAAAGCTGGATCGACATCCAGCGCGNGGAGTTCAAGCGCCTNGGCGTGCTCGCCGACTGGGAGCACCCGTANNTNAGCATGCTGCCGGCCTATGAGGCGGCCACGGCCGACAANCTCGCCACCTTCGTGGCCGAGGGCGGCGTGAGCCGCGCCAAGAAGCCCATTTACTGGTGCTGCTCCTGCCATACGGCGCTNGCCGAGGCCGAGGTGGAATACGGCGACCACACCTCGCCCTCGGTCTATGTGCGCTTCGCCCTGCCGGACNNGAANCTNGCNGANNTCTTTCCCGGNGCCGACCCCGGGCGCGCCGCCGTGGTCATCTGGACGACCNCGCCCTGGACGCTNCCGGCCAACGAGGCTGTCTGCCTGCATCCCGANTTCGACTANGTGCTNGTGGAGGCCGGGGACGGNCAGTATGTGCTNGCCGAGGAGCTNNTGCCCGCGTGCGCCGCGGCCTTCGGCTGGGAGNNNCCGCGCANCGTGGGCCGCGCCCGNGGCGCCGNGCTGGAGGGNCTTGTNGCNCNCCACCCCTTCTATGACCGCNANTCGCCGCTCATCCTCGGNCAGCACGTGACGCTGGACGCGGGCACGGGCTGCGTNCACACCGCGCCGGGCCACGGCCGCGAAGACTATGAGGTGGGCCTCAAGTACGGCCTCGAGGTGTATTCGCCGCTGGACGACGCCGGCCGCTTNCTNCCCNCGGTGGAATATTTCGCCGGGCTCAACGTGTTCGAGGCCAATCCCCGGGTCATCGAGCGCCTGGAGCAAGACGGCGCCCTCATGGCCCAGGCCAGGCTCTCGCATTCCTATCCGCATTGCTGGCGCTGCAAGAAGCCGGTCATCTTCCGGGCGACNACGCAGTGGTTCATCAGCATGGANAAGAANGANNTNNGNGCCCGGGCNCTNGCCGCCATCGACAACGANGTGCGCTGGATNCCGGCCTGGGGCCGCGAGCGCATCCANAACATGATCGAGTTCNGGCCNGACTGGTGCATNTCGCGCCAGCGGCANTGGGGCGTGCCCATCCTGGCCCTCATCTGCGAGGATTGCGGCGAGGCCTGGAACGACCCGGACTGGATGCGCGCCATCTGCGCCCGCTTNGCCGAGTNNCCCACGGGCTGCGACTACTGGTACGCCGCGCCGCTCGAGGACATCGTGCCCGANGGNCTCAAGTGCCCCAANTGCGGNGGGCAGCACTGGCGCAAGGAAACGGACATCCTCGATGTCTGGTTCGATTCCGGCACGAGCTTCGCNGCCGTGCTCGAGGCCCGGCCCGAGCTGCGCTTCCCNGCGGACCTCTATCTNGAAGGCTCGGACCAGCANCGCGGCTGGTTCCACAGCTCCCTGCTCATCGCCGAGGGCGTGCGCGGGNCCGCGCCNTACAAGGCNGTGCTCACGCANGGCTACGTGGTGGACGGCAANGGCCGCAAGATGTCCAAGTCCGTGGGCAATGTCATCGCCCCGCAGGAGCTCATCGACAAGTTCGGNGCCGAGATNTTGCGNCTCTGGGCCTCNTCCGTNGACTACCGCGAGGACATCCGCATNTCGGACGAGATCCTGCGCCGCCTNGTGGACGCCTACCGCCGCATCCGCAACACCTGCCGCTTCCTGCTCGGCAACCTGGACGGCCTCGACANGGGCAANCTCATGGCGCCCGNGGCGCTGCTGCCGCTGGACCGCTTCGCCCTCGACGTGGCGGCGCGGCTGCACGAGCGCCTGCAGGAGGCCTATCTGGACTTCGAGTTCCACAAGGTCTTCCACGGGCTGCACAACTATTGCGTCACCGACCTCTCGGCGGTGTACCTCGACATCCTNAAAGACCGGCTCTANGCCTCGGCGCCGGANAGCCGCGAGCGCCGCTCGGCNCAGAGCGCGCTGTGGCACATCCTGCGCCTGCTTNTGCGCGACATGGCGCCCATCCTCTCCTTCACGGCGGACGAGATCTTCGGCTNCCTGCCCGAGAGCCTGCGCGGCCCGGANAAGACGGTCTTCGCGCTCCAGCCCGTGGACANCGCGCCGTATCTCCTNCCNGACGGCGTGCGCGACGACTGGATGACCCTGNTCGCCGTGCGCGGCGCCGTCACCGCGGCCATCGAGCCNCTGCGNCGCGAGGGCGANGTGGGGCACTCGCTGGACACGCGGGTCACNCTCTGGCTNGCCGANGANNTNNNNGAGCGGCTGGANGGNCTNGGCACGGANCTNCGNGCCGTGTGNATCGTNTCGCAGCTNGNGCTNGGGCGCCTNGCNGACGCGCCCGAGGGCGNNTGGCGCGAGCCCGGCGTGGAGGGCCTTGCCGTGAGCGTGGAAAAGGCCCNCGGNGANAAGTGCGAGCGCTGCTGGATCTATCACGANGACCTGGGCANCGACCCGGCCCATCCCACGCTCTGCCCGCGCTGNGCGGCCGTGGTGCGCGGGCTCGNGGGGGCCGGCGCATGAGCGGGNGCCGCGGCGCGGCCTTCCGCTGGGGCCTNTTGTCCGGCTCCGCGGGGGCCCTGCTCGTGCTCGACCAGGCGAGCAAGTGGCTCGTCATGGCCACCATTCCCGAGCATCGCCCGGTCGTCGTCATTCCCGGCTTTTTCGACCTCGTGAACATCCGCAACCGGGGCGCGGCCTTCGGCTTTCTCAACCGCTCGGACATCGAGTGGCAGTTCTGGCTCTTCCTGGCGGCGACCCTCGTCTCTGTCTGGGCCATTGCGGTCTTGGCGCGCAACACGCGCCAACCCCTGCTGCTGGTGGGCCTGGGGCTCATCCTCGGGGGCGCGCTCGGCAACCTCATCGACAGGCTGCGCTTCCGCGCGGTGGTGGATTTTCTGGATGTCTACTGGCGGGGCTGGCACTGGCCGGCCTTCAACGTGGCGGACATGGGCATCTGCGTGGGCGCGGCCTGCGCCTGCCTTGCCGTGTGGCGCGCGGAGCGGCGCAAGGGCGCGCCGAAAGCGGGGGAGAAGCGGGTATGAGCTTCGCCTGGTGGCATGCCGTGGTGGTCTGGATACCCATGCTCCCCACCTTCTGGAGCATCTGGCATATCTGGAACCACGACTTCCCCAATCCGCAGGCGCGCGCCCTCTGGCTCGTGCTGGTGGTGTTTGTGCCGGTCATCGGCGGTATCATCTATATATTCACGGGCCGCAAAAAGGCCCTTGCCAAAATCTGACGGAGGCAACGATGAAGAGCACGGGCGCTTTCCGTTTTCTCGCCCTCGGCCTGGGCGCGCTCCTTCTTGGCGGCTGCGCCACGCAGGGCAGCCAGAACCTCGAGCAGCGGGTGCAGCAGCATGACGCCCAGCTGCGCCAGCTCCAGCCCAACCAGGCCGACACCTGGAACCAGATGCAGGCCATGCGCCAGGAGCTCAATACGCTCAAGGGCCAGATGGACGACCTCAACAACGCGGGCGGCGCGCGCGCCCTGGTGGACAGGGTGCGCCGGCATGACGCGGCCCTGCGCCAGGTGAACACCACCATGGCCATGAACCTCGACCTCGGCGAGCCCATGAGCGCGGCCGCCAGCGCGCCGGTCATGGCGCAGCCGGTGACGCCCGTTGCCGCTGCCGACGGAGGCGCGGGCTCGCAGGTGCAGCCGCCGGTGCCCATGGGCGGCCTTGCCGCGGCCGGGGCAGCTGGGGCCGCCGCCGGCGCCACGGGTGCCGCTGCCACGGGAAGTTATGGCCTGCCCGCGGACGGCAGCGCGGGCAGCATCCCCGCGCAGGCGCCATCGGGCTCCACATGGGGCCAGGCCGACCCCAAGCCCGTGGCGCAGGTGCCGCAAAAGGACATCTCGCTTGCGCTTTTCGATGCGGGCGTCAATGCCTACAATGCGCGCAAGTATGAGGAGGCGCAGCGTTCCTTCACGGATTTCCTCAAGAATTACAAGGATCACAGCCAGGCCGCGGAAGCGCAATACTATCTTGCGGAATGCTATTTCCAGCGCAACCAGTTTGCGGACGCGGCGCTCGCCTATGACAAGGTGATCAAGCAGTATCCCAAGTCGTCGAGCGCGCCCGGCGCCTACCTGAAGCAGGGCATCAGCTTCAGCAAGATAGGCCAGGCCGCCGCGGCCAAGGCGCGCATGCAGGAAGTCATCAGCAAGTATCCCAACTCGCCGGAAGCGGCGCGGGCCAGGAGTTTCCTCAAGACCAACAGCTAAGCGGCGCGAGAGGATCACGGTGCTTCGGGAAACGCCGTTACAGGGGTAAAGAGCCATGTCGGAAGAGAAAGGGCAGGAAGCGGTCTACAGGCAACTGAGCGCGGACATGCGCCAGGGCCTCAAGGACATCTACCAGCAGATCTCCACCGCCTCGGCGGCGGAGGGCGCGGCCCCGGCCACGGACGCGCTGTTTCACGAGGCCTCGGCCCAGCTCCACGAAGTGCTGAGGGACACCGAAGCCGCGGCCATGAGCATCATGGAGATCGTGGAAAAGCACCTTGACCTCCAGGCCGAGAGCGCCTCCCTCATCGCGGCCGCGGGCGAGGCGGCCGGCATGGCGCGGCTCGCGGCCATCAATGACGAGCTCGGGGCCGACCTCACCACCCTGCTCACCACCCTGAGCTTCCAGGACATCACGGGCCAGCGCATCAAGAAGGTGGTGACGGCGCTCAACGGCATCGAGCGCCAGGTGGTGGACCTCTATGTGGCCTCGGGCCTCGTCATGGACGGCGCGGAAAAGGACCCGGCCAAGGACGCGCAGACCCTGCAGGACGAGGCGCGGCAGGCCGTCGCCGACTTCCGGGAAAGCCGCAGGCAGACGGGAGCCATGGCCGGCGGCGAGGCCCGGGGGGGCAGCGAAAAATCCGGCGGGTCCGAACTCAAGGGCCCGGACAAAAACGGCGTTTCGCAAGGAGCCATCGACGACATGCTCGCCCAGCTGGGCTTTTAGGGCTGCTTAAAAAGGAGCGCCGGCCGCGCTTGAGGCTAGGGCGAGTGAGCGCCGCGCAAAGGCGCGGGCGAGTTGCGCCACGCGCTCCCGGCTTTCCGCGTGCGTGGACGGCAAATGCCCACCATGCGGGCTTGCTGTGCGCAGGATATGAAGCTCCGCTTCCGCCGAAGCGCAATGCGCAAGCAGCCAGGCGGCGTGGCCGCGCGGGCAGCTCGCGTCATGGCCAAGCTGGATGACGCAGAGCGGCGCCCGCACGAGGGCGAGGCGACGGCGGATGCCCTTGAGGACGCGGTCAAGCTCCGCAAAATGGCGCAATGAACAGACCTCTTCGTGCCCCTGCCACGGGGCCACGGCGCGGGCCTCAGGGCTGCGCGGGGGCATGCGGAGCACGGGCCGGAGCCTCACTGTGAGCGGCAACAGGCGCAAGCGCCAGCTCCCGGGCCCGCGCAGGCGTAAGTCAGGCCGCCACGCGCCGAACCACAGCGGCGTCGCCAGAAGGAGCAGGCCCGCGGGTGTGGGGAGGCCTTCCTCCGCGGCGTTTTCGGCGATGTCGAGGGCGAGGATGCCGCCCAGCGAATAGCCGCCCAGAAGCAGCGGCCCTTCCGCGACAAGGCGCCGGTATTGCGCGCGGGCGAAGGCGCGCCATTCGCTGAACGATGCGGCCAGATACGCCTCGGGCGTGGCGCCGTGGCCGGGCAAAAGCGGCGTTTGCGCGGCAATGCCCTCGGCCTCGAGCGCCCGCGCCACGGGCGCGACCTCGAAGGGCATGCCCGCGAGCCCGTGGAAGAGCAGGGCGCGGGGCCGCCCCGCGTCAGGCGCGGAAACTCCGGCCCCGGTGCCCTCCCGGCTGTACGTCCCGTCCGTCATCCCCACCTCCAGCGCAAAGGAGTGCCCATGCCTGAGTGCCAGACCCTTGTCCACGCGGGCGTGCTCGTCACCCAGGACGCGGAGCGGCGCATCCTCGCCCCCGGAGCGCTGGCCATCGCGGGCGGCGTCATCCTCGATGTTGGCCCGGCCGACGAGCTCGCGGCCCGCTGGCAGCCCCGCGAGCGCCTGGACCTCGGCAACATGCTCGTTCTGCCGGGCCTCGTCAACGCCCATTCGCACGCCGCCATGACCTTCCTGCGCGGGCTTGCGGACGACATGCCGCTCATGGAATGGCTCACCGGCCGCGTCTTCCCGGTGGAGGCGCGCCTCTCGGCGGACATCGTGCGCCTTGGCAGCCTGCTCGGCTTTGCGGAGATGTTGCGCACCGGCACCACGGCCGCCATGGACATGTACCTCTTCGAGGGTGCGGTGCTCGAGGCCGCGGAAGAGGCCGGCCTGCGCTGCGTTGGCGGCGAGGCGGTCTTCGGCTTTCCCTCCGCCGCCTGCCCGGACGCCGGCGCGGCGCTTGCGGCCACGCGCGAGCTGGCCGAGCGCTATGCCGGGCATGAGCGCATTTCCGTGGCCGTCAACTGCCACAGCGTCTACACCACCACCCCGGAAATCATCGCCGCCTGCCGCGACCTCGCCCTTGAGCTCGACCTGCCCTTGCACATGCACCTCGCCGAGACCCGCGGCGAGACCGAGCGCTGCCTGGCCGAACACGGGCTGCGCCCGCTGGAATACTGCCGCGGCCTCGGCGTGCTCGACGCGAGGTGCACCTTCGCTCATGTGGTGGACGTTACCGAAGCCGAGCTCGACGTGCTCGGCGCCAGCGGCGCCGCGGTCGCGCACAATCCCTCCTCCAACATGAAGCTCGCCTCCGGGGCCGCGCCCGTGGCCGCCATGCTCCGGCGCGGGCTCGCCGTGGGCCTCGGCACGGACGGCCCGGCCAGCAACAACCAGTGCAACCTCTTTCAGGAGATGGGCCGCGCGGCCCTGCTCCACAAGCTCGTCAGCGGCGACCCGGCCAGCGTGCCCGCCCAGGCCGTGCTCGACATGGCCACCCTCGGCGGCGCCCAGGCCCTGCGGGCGCCTCATCTGGGGTCCCTCGGGCCGGGCATGGCCGCGGACCTCATCGCCCTTGACCTTGCGGAGCCCAATCTCCAGCCCATGTACGCACCGGTCTCGCATCTCGTGTACGCGGCCACGGGGCACGAGGTGCGCCTCACCATGGTGGGCGGCGAAGTCCTCTACCGGGACGGCCGTTTCAGCCGCTTCGATTATGACGCGCTCCGGCGCGAGGTGCGCGCCCTGCGCGACTTCGTGCTGGGCTGACGCGGCTCCCCGGGGCTGGACGGGGCGCGGCGCTGTGTCTAGTATGGGGGGCGCCCCCAAGGCTTATTGAATACAAGGAGCAGGAAATGGAGAGGAAAGGTTTTGCCCGGCTGGCTTGCGCTTTCGTTGCGGTTTTGCTGCTCTGTGCCTGCATGTCGCAAAGCGGACCGCAAAAGGCCCTCGACGGCCTCGCCAAGGCGCTGGACGCCAATGACAGCGCGGCCTTTCTGGCGGGCATGGACATGACCGCCTATGCCGAGAACCATATCCGCAACCTCGCTGAGGACGACCCGGCCCTGCGCGCCCTGGGCTCGCTGGGGCGGCTCTTCCGCCTCGGCAATGTGGACCAGCTCCTCTCCGGCGCGCTGGACATGAAGGCCCAGATGGAAGCGGACTTCACCCGCGGCGTGAGCACGGGCGAGCTCATGGCCCGCTGCCGCGCGGCCGACACCCCGGATTGCCCCTGGGTTGCGCAGGCCCTGCGCGATGCCACGGTGGTGGAGCTCGGGGAGGACGCGGCCATCGCCAAGGTCACCACGCCGGCGCGGCTCACCAGCTGGCTCGCCCTGCGCAAGGTGGGCGGCCGCTGGCTCGTGGTGGGGCGTGCCGCCATGGAGCAGACGGCGCGGCAGTACGCCCTCGCCGCGCCCGCGGAGCAGGAGGCCCCGGCCAAGGCTGCCCCGGCGCCGGCGCCAACTCCCAAGACGGCCCCCGCGCCCAAAACCGCCCCGGAAAAGACCAAGAAGCCCGGCGGCGTGATAACCATTTAAGAGTCATTGTCCCAGTTCATCCGTAGCCCAAGAGTCCCATGAAGATGCAGCTCCATTCCCGGCACTTCTTCTTCGCGCTGTCCTGCCTCCTTCTGCTCCTGGCCCCGCTCCGGCCGGCCCCGGTAAATGCCGCGGACGCCGCGCCGCGCACGGCCCCGCTGCGGGCGACCCTGCTGCTCGAGCATGAGCAGGCCTCGCCGTGGAACGACCTGCTGCTCGCCGGGCTTGAGCGCGCGGCCCGGGATTTCGGCATGCAGACCTCGGTGGTCTACGCCCCGAAAGGGGACGGCCAGGCCGAAGCCCTGCGCAGGGCAGCGGCCGGGGCCGACCTCGTGCTCGTGGCCTCGGACGGGCTGCACGAGGCCCTGCGCGACAATGCGGCCAATTTCCGGCGCACCATGTTCGGCTGCATCGACGCGGGCGTGCGCGCGCCCAACATCATGTCCGTGACCTTTGCGGACGAGCAGGCGGCCTTTCTGGCCGGCGCGGCCGCGGCCCTGCTCACCGGCGCGCGGCTTCCGGGCATCAATGACCAGCGGGTGATCGGCTGGCTCTCCGGGGAGGACACGCCGGCCATGCGCTCGCTCTTCAGCGGTTTTGCCGAGGGCGCGCAGCTCGCCGCGCCGGACGTGCGCGTGGTGCAGGCCGTTGTGGGCTCCTTCACGGACGGCGAAACGGCCGCCGCCAAGACCGAGGGCCTGCTCGGCGCCGGCGCGGACGTGGTGGCCCTGGCCGCGGGCGCGGGCAATCCCCAGGCCCTGGCGGAGCTTCGCGGCGCCAACGCCTACCTCGTCGGGCTGGACACGGACCAGGCTTCCGCCTTTCCGGGACATGTGCTGCTTTCCATCGTCAAGCGGGCGGACAAGGCCGTTTATGAGATCGCGGCCTCGGCGGCCTCCCCGCATTTCCGCGGCAAGGAGATCGTGGTCTATGACCTGGCCAACGGCGGCGTGGACGTTGCCGGCCTTCCGGCCTTTCTCGCAGCCGCCGGCAAGGGCGCGCCGGGGAGCGTCCCCGAAAGCATCGGGCGCCGCGTGGGCGAGCTGCGCCGCGAGCTCATAAACGGCTCCATCCGCCTGCATTCGCTGCGCGCGCGCACCCTCTGCGACTGCCTGTAGGGTCTTCCTTACCCCTCTGCGGGCCGGCTTTCCCGGCCCCTGTCCACAATTTTCGAGCGGCGGTGCCCAGGCGCTGCCGCTCTTTACGCGCGCATCCTGGTGCGCAATTCAATCTTGACATTTCGTCTGATTCAGGACAAGAAAATTCGTCCGAATTCGGACGGAGATGCGCCCATGGTCGTACTGAATGACGAATTGCGGAATTTTAATCTCGTGCTGGCCGAGATCCACGGCCTGTACCACGAAGCCTGCGTGCGGCTGGGCATCTCTGAAAGTGCCTGCCAGGTGCTCTATACCATCGCCATGTTCGGCGAAGGCGCAACGCCCCGGGAGGTGTACCGCGCTTTCGGAACCAGCCGCCAGACCGTGCATTCCGCCATCGGCACACTGGTGCGCAACGGGATCATTTATTTGCAAAAGGGGCCCGGGCGGGCGCGCGGGATCCATCTTACGGAGCAGGGGCAGCAGCTGCTTCACGAAAGGATCGTTCCCCTTGTCCGCCTCGAGAATGCCCTGCTCGGCAGCTGGCCTGAAGAAGAAAGGGAGAATTTGTTGCGGCTGTTGCGACAATACCGCAATGACCTGAGGAGCCGGCTTGTCACCCTGAAACCGCATTCCCAAATGACAAGGCCCGCTTCCGCAGGCACGGGGCAAGACCAGTGAACAACATGTCCCAGGCGGCCAGGAGCTTTTACAGCTGCCTATTTTTCTTCATTTGCGCGGGCATGGTCTATGGGCAGTTCACCGCGCGCATCCCGGCCATCAAGCTCCATTCCGGCATCAATGACGCGGAGCTCGGCCTTGTGCTCCTCGTGTTCGGCACAGGCTCCATCGCGGGCTTCCTGGGGGCGCCCCTGCTGCTCACGCGTGTCCCCTCCCGCTTCATGCTCATGGCGTCCTCGCTCGCGCTCTTGCTCGAGCTGACCGGCATCGCCCTTGCTCCCGGTTTCTTCAGTCTGTGCAGTGTCGCCGCCCTGTTCGGCCTCGCCACCGCGCTTTTTGATGTCTGCATGAATGTGCAGGCCATGCTGCTGGAACGAGTCGCCCACCGTTCCCGCATGGCGGCCATGCATGCCTGCTACAGCATCGGCGGCTTTCTGGGCTCCATGAGCGGTTCCGCCTTCGCCTATGCCGGCATCGGGATATTTGCCAATTTTTTGAGTATTTCCCTCCTGCTCACGCCCCTGGTCTTCCTTTCCGGGCGTGGTCTCTTGCCCGACGTGAGCGCGCGGGAGACGAAAAAAACAAGACAGAAGGTTCCCTTCTTCATTCTATTTTGCGGCCTCATGGCCCTGGGGGCCTTTATCGCGGAAGGCTCGTCCGCCGAATGGGGCGGCCTGCTGCTGAAAGAGGCCAAGGGGGCCGACGCGGGCACCGCCGCCCTGGCTTTCGGCGCGCTCTCCGCGCCCATGGCTTTTGCCCGCCTCACCGAAGACCGGCTGCGCGAGCGTTTCGGGGATTTTCGCCTGCTGCTCGCGGGCGGCCTCCTCGCCTTCGCCGGGCTCGGCCTCGTACTGCTCTCGCCGCTGCCGTGGCTGTGCCTCGGCGGCTTCGCCCTCATGGGGCTCGGGCTCTCGCCCATCATGCCCATCGTCATCAGCCGGGCCGGCGCGCACGGGGCGCTCCCGCCGGCCAGCGCGAGCGCCCTGGTCTCGCTTTTGGGGTATGGTGGCCTTTTGGTCGTGCCGCCGAGTCTCGGCTGGCTCGCCCAGCATTTCGGCCTCGAGACCGCCATGCTCGTGCCGCTTGCCGTGTGCGCGGCGCTCGTGTGCGGGAGCTTCCGCTTCAGGTAGGGGGAAAGAAGCCCCCCACTGGCAGTCGCCGGACGGCACTGTCCCTTCCTCTTCCTTTGTATTTTTGCGGAGAGGACGCGCTCCCACCCGTCGCGTGCGCCAGCGCGGCGGATTTTGAATATTTATTGAATTTTCAATAACTATTCGCGGCCCAACTGCGGGAATTGCTTTGCTCCCGCCCCGCGCATCCCGTATGCTGCGGCACGGAGGGGGCGCCGGCGCGTGACCGGGAAAGGCCGGGGCAGGCCTTTCCGGGGGGCGCGGGCGCTGTTTTTCGGGAACGAGGTTCCCCGCACATTTGAGAGAAAGGTTGGACTTCTATGCCGTGGATCCAGAATTACATCACCGTGGGCGGGAGCACCGTGGCCTCGGCCTGCGTGGCGGCCATCCCGCTGCTCATCCTCTTTTACATGCTGGCCGTGCGCAAGGCCAAGGGCCATATCGCCGCGGCGGCCGGCCTCATCGGCGCGCTCATCGTGGCCGTGGCCGTGTGGGACATGCCCGTGGGCCTCGCCGTGAGCTCCACGCTCATGGGCGCGGCCTTCGGCCTCTTCCCCATCGTCTGGATCGTGGTCACGGCGGTCTGGGTCTACAACATGACCGTGGAGTCCGGCGAGTTCGAGATCATCAAGGATTCGCTCGCGCGCCTCACCGATGACCGCCGCCTCCAGGCCCTGCTCATTGCCTATGCCTTCAGCTGCTTCATCGAGGGCACGGCCGGCTTCGGCACGCCCGTGGCCATCGCCGCGGCCATGCTGGTGGGCCTGGGCTTCACCCCGCTCTGGGGCGCGGGCATCGCGCTCATCGCCAACACGGCGCCCGTGGCCTTCGGCGCCATCGGCGTGCCCATCATCGTGGCGGCGTCCGTGTCCGGCCTCGACCTCATGTCCGTGAGCTCCATCGCCGGCCGCCAGCTTTCCCTGCTCGCGCTCATCGTGCCCATGTGGGTCTGCGTGACCATGTGCGGCTTTAAACGCAGCATGGAGGTCTTCCCGGCCATCGTGGTCTCGGGCGTGTGCTTCGCGGGCATGGAATTTTTGCTCTCCAACTTCCACGGCCCGACCCTGCCGGACATCGGCTCGGCCATCGCCACCATCGTGGGCCTCGTGCTGCTGCTCAAGGTCTGGCGGCCGAAGCAGACCTACCGCTTCCCCGGCGAGGGCGACTCGAAGCTCGAGGGCGACGGCTTCCCCGCGGCCGTGGTCATGCGCGCCTGGGGACCCTATCTGGTGCTGGCGGTCTTCGTGTTCTTCTGGGGGCTACCCGAGTTCAAGAAGGTGCTCAACGCCGTGCCCGGCGCCATCTTCACCTTCGGCTGGCCCGGCCTTGACGGCGAGGTGCTCAAGACCGCGCCCATCGTCAAGGAAAACGCGGTCTACGCCGCCAAGTACACCTTCAACTGGCTCTCGGCCGGCGGCACGGCCATTTTGCTCTCCGGCCTCGTGTCGGTGCCGCTCATGCCGCGCTATGGCTTTGGCCGCGCCATTGCGTGCTTCTTCCGCACCATCCGCCAGCTCATCCTGCCCATCATCACCATCGCCCTGATCCTGGGCCTTGCGTACCTGATGAACTACTCGGGCATGAGCGCCACCCTGGGCCTGGCCTTCACGCTCACGGGCGGCTTCTTCCCCTTCTTCGCGCCCATTTTGGGCTGGCTCGGCGTGTTCCTCACCGGGTCGGACACGTCCTCCTGCGCGCTCTTCGGCGGCATGCAGCGCGACACCGCCGTGGCCGTGGGCATGAACCCGGACCTCGCCGTGGCGGCCAACGCCTCTGGCGGCACCACGGCCAAGATGATCTCGCCGCAGTCCCTCTCCGTGGCCACCGCGGCCACGGGCATGGTGGGCGAGGAGGGCAACCTCTTCCGCTTCACCATCCTGCACAGCATCGGCATGACCATCCTGCTCTGCGTACTCACCTGGCTGCAGGCTGGGCCGCTCGCCTGGATGCTGCGCTAGGCTGAGACACCGCACCTTCGCACAAGGAGGCCCGTTCCGCTTCTGCGGGGCGGGCCTCTGCCGTTTTAAGCTCTGTTATACTTGCGATTGGTGGTGGGGCTGTGCTGCTTTCTAACGCCGAAATTATCCGTCAAAAACAGCCTTTTTGCTGCTGGCTGCGTCAGAAAAAAATTTCCTCGGTCGAGTACTTAAGTACACTCCCTTCGGAAATTTTTGTCTTCCTTGCCAGCAGCAAAAAATCTTATTTTTTAGGATTCTTCCGGCACCAGCACCCGTCTTCCGCTTCGCTCCAGACGGGATTAAGGAGCCTTCTGCCAACCACCGCAGATTGCATGATATCCTTTGGAAGAGTTTATATCGGCACGCAGTCTTGAATCAAAAACGGATTGCAAGTCGATTACGGTTTAGCCCCAACCGTCATTTTGAGTCTGAATCGGTTTGAAATTGGAGTGGCGGGGCCTTCCGGGAAAGAAGGCGCGCGTGCAACTTGGTGAAATCACTTGTCAAAATGAGCCTGTGCCATCTGGCACAAGGCTTGCTATTTCGGACACGGCCCTGTGGTCCGGGAGGGTACCGCCGGGCTTAAACCATGCGGAATCCGACGCCGCCCCCGGATGTGCCGGTCGGGCATCCCCTGCGGCGCCAAGCACTCAATCGGAGGAAGAAATGGCGCAGTCCTTCAACGCCGCCGAGCTGATCGCGGACGACAAGAAGTACGTCTGGCATCATCTCACCCAGCACAAGGTCTATGAAAAGTCCGATCCCATCATCTTTGTCAAGGGCGAAGGCATGCGGGTCACGGACATCAACGGCAAGCAGTACCTGGATGCGGTCTCCGGCGGCGTCTGGACGGTCAACCTGGGTTACGGCAACGAGACCCTGTGCAAGGCCGTGAGCGACCAGATCAAGGAGCTCTGCTACTTCGCCAACGGCTACGGCAACATCCCCACCATCCGCTTCTCCAAGAAGCTCATCGAGAAGATGCCGGGCCTCTCGCGCGTCTATCTCTCCAATTCCGGCTCCGAGGCCAATGAAAAGGCCTTCAAGATCGTGCGCCAGATCTCGCAGCTCAAGCACGGCGGCAAGAAGTACAAGATCATCTACCGCAACCGCGACTACCACGGCACCACCATCACCACGCTTTCCGCCTGCGGCCAGGAAGAGCGCAAGATGCAGTACGGCCCCTTCACCCCGGGCTTTGTGGAATTCCCGGCGTGCTCGGTCTACCGCTCGCCCTATCCGGCCGGCACGACCAACCTTGGCGAAAAGTTCGCCCTCGAGCTTGAGAAGGTGGTGCAGNNNGAAGACCCGGACACCGTGGGCGCGGTCATCCTCGAGCCCATCACCGCNGGCGGCGGCGTCATCGTGCCCCCGGACGGCTATTTTGAGACCATCACCGAGATCTGCAAGAAGTACGGCCTNCTGCTCATCATCGACGAAGTGGTCTGCGGGCTCGGCCGCACGGGCAAGTGGTTCGGCTACCAGCACTTCAACGTCAAGCCCGACATCGTGACCATGGCCAAGGGCGTGGCCGCGGGCTACGCGCCCATCTCCTGCACGGTGACCACCGAGGAGGTCTTCCAGGACTTCATCGCCGACCCCTCCGACCGCGAGGGCTANTTCCGCGACATCAGCACCTTCGGCGGCTGCACCTCCGGCCCGGCCGCGGGCTACGCCAACCTNTGCTACATGGAAGAGCACAACGTGCTCGACAACGTGGTCAAGATGGGCGAGTACCTCCTGAACGGCCTCAAGGAGCTGGAGAAGAAGTACGAGATCATCGGCGACGTGCGCGGCAAGGGCCTCTTCTGCGGCCTNGAGCTCGTCAAGGACCGCGCCACCCGCGAGCCCGTGTCCGAAGCCGTGGCCGGCGCCGTGGTGGCCGAGTGCATGAAGCAGGGCGTCATCATCGGCAAGACGAGCCGCAGCTTCCGCGAGTTCAACAACACCATCTGCCTCGCCCCGGCGCTCATCACCACCACGGTGGAGCTCGACGAGATCCTCAAGGCCCTCGACAACGCCTTCAAGGTGGTCAAGGCCTAGTTTTACGGTTTCGGCGGGCCGGGGAATGCGTCAGGCCGCCCCGGCCCCTCATCGTGCACACNAAGATTTTGAAGGAGCCATTCCCATGAAATTTACCGGTATGACCATCGGCGTGCCCACGGAAATCATGCCCGGCGAGCGCCGCGTGTCCTCCACCCCCGAGACCGTGAAGAAGATGGTGGACGACGGCGCCGTCGTGCTCGTGCAGGCGGGCGCGGGCGAGGGCTCGTTCTTCTCCGACGACCAGTACAAGGCCGCGGGCGCCACCATCGTGGAGCGCGCCAAGGACATCTTTGACAAGGCCGACGTCATCCTCAAGGTGAAAGAGCCCCTNTTCAACGAGAAGGAAGGCATGCACGAGAGCGACATGCTCCGCGACGGCCAGTATCTCATCACCTTCCTGCACCCCGCCGCCCCGGTGAACCGCGAGCCCATGCGCAAGCTGCGCGACACGGGCTGCATCAGCATCACCCTTGACGGCATCCCGCGCATCTCCCGCGCGCAGAGCATGGACGCNCTCACCTCCATGAGCACCGTGGCCGGCTACAAGGGCGTGCTCATGGCCGCGAGCTACCTCGCCAAGTTCATGCCCATGATCGGCACGGCCGTGGGCGTCATCAAGCCCGCCAAGGTCGTGGTCATCGGCACGGGCGTGGCCGGCCTNCAGGCNGTCGCCACCGCCAAGCGCCTCGGCGCCGAAGTGACCGCCATCGACATCCGCCCCGACGCCGCCGAGCAGGCCCGCAGCCTGGGCGCCAAGTCCGTGGACACCGGCGTGCCGAAGGAAGTGGCCATCGGCGAGGGCGGCTATGCCCAGCGCCTGCCCGACGAGTGGCTCAAGAAGGAGATCGAGGCCATCAAGCCCGTGGTGAAGGATGCCGACGTNNTCATCCTCACGGCCCTCATCCCCGGCAAGCTCGCCCCGGTGCTCATCACCGAGGAGATGGTCAAGTCCATGAAGCCCGGCTCGGTCATCGTTGACATCGCCATCGACCAGGGCGGCAACTGCGCCGTCACCAAGGCCGGCGAGGAAGTCGTGGTGGACGGCGTGACCGTCAGCGGCATCAAGAACATCCCNGGCATGATGCCCACCAGCTCCACCTGGATGTTCGCCAACAACATCTACAACCTGCTTGCCTACCTCACCAAGGACGGCAAGATCGAGCTCGACCGCAACGACCCCATCGTGGCCTCCTCNCTGACCACCATCAACAAGGAGATCGTCCACGCCGGGGCCAAGGAAGCCGGCGTGTAGCACCGCATTGGCAAGGGCGCGCTTCCCGACGGGGCGGCGCGCCCTTCTCGTATCCGCCGTCCGGCACCACCCTTTCGCATTCGCGGAGGCATTCCCTTGACCACGTTCATCCTCATCCTGGTCTTCATCGCCGCCCTCGTCATCGGCTACAAGGTGCTGAGCCACATCCCGAGCCTCTTGCACACGCCGCTCATGTCGAGCATGAACGCCCTTGACGGCGTCATCATCCTGGGCGCGCTCACGGCCACGCACCTCGCCACCACCGCGCTGGGCGCGTTTTTCGGCGGCGTCGCCATCGCGCTCGCCATCACCAATGTCTTNGGCGGCTTCGACATCACNAACAAGATGCTGAAGATGATCGCCGGCAAGAAGCGCTAGGCCGCCGGCCCCGCGCCNGCCGCCACAATCCCAGGGAGATACTCCGCGCATGAGCTCTTTCGCCTATTACATCATTGCCACGGTGCTGGCCGTCGCCATCCTCTACGGGCTGCACCTGATGAGCAACGTCAAGACCGCCGTCCGGGGCAATGCCATCGCCGCCCTGGCCATGGCCCTCGCCATCNTCATCACCATGCTCAGGGACGATTCCTTCGGCTCGGTCACGCTCTGGGTGGCCATCGCCGCGGGCATGGCCTTCGGCCTCTTCCTCTCCAACAAGGTGAAGATGATCCAGATGCCGCAGCTCGTGGCCTTTCTCCACGGCTTCGGCGGCGGCGCGGCCGCGCTGGTGGGCCTCATCATGCTGGTGGACGTGGGGCCGGAATCGGCCTTCCACCGCATCGACGCCTGCCTCGCCCTNTGCTCGGGCATGACCACCATCGCCGGCTCCTTCGTGGCCGCGGGCAAGCTGCACCAGGTGCTGCCGCAGCGGCCCATCGTGCTGCCCAACCACAGCCGCATCGTCAATATCCTNCTNGGCATCATGGGCGTGGCGCTGGTCATCTACAACATCGCGCCCGACTTCCTGCCCTGGCTGATGATCGGCCTCATGTTCGTGACCGGCGCGCTCTTCGGCGTGGTCTTCACCCTGCGCGTGGGCGGCGCGGACATGCCCATCACCATTTCNCTGCTCAACTCCATGGGCGGCATCTCCTGCGCCATCGCGGGCTTCGCCGTGGCCGACCCGCTGCTCATCGCCGTGGGCGGCATCATCGGCTCGGCCGGCTACATGCTCACCCGCGTCATGTGCAAGGCCATGAACCGCCGGCTCATGCCCATCCTTCTGGGCGAGTCCTCGGTGGCGGGCAAGAAGCCCGGCGCGGCCCCCGCTGCCGCCGCTCCGGCGCCGCCCAAGTCCCCGGCCGGCCCTTCGGGCGCTGCCGCGGCNCCTGCCGCTGACGCCGCCGCCAATGACGATGCGGAGATAGCCAAGCTCCTCCGCGGGGCGAAGCGCGTCATCATCGTGCCCGGCTACGGCATGGCGCTCGCGCAGGCGCAGCACCAGGTCAAGCAGCTCGCCGACGCGCTGGAGGCCAATGGCGCCAAGGTGGATTACGCCATCCACCCGGTTGCCGGCCGCATGCCCGGGCACATGAACGTGCTNCTCGCCGAGGCCAATGTGGANTACGAGCACCTGCTCGAAATGGACACCGTGAACCCGCTCTTCCCCGAGGCGGACGCGGTGGTCATCGTGGGCGCCAACGACGTGGTNAACCCTGCCGCCAACACGGCCGAGGGCACGCCCATCTACGGCATGCCCATCCTCGATGTGGACAAGGCCAAGGGCATCATCGTCTGCAACTATGACGAAAAGCCCGGCTATGCCGGCGTGCCCAACCCGCTCTACAAGAAGCAGGGCGTGCACATGCGCCTTGGCGACGCCGCCAAGACCGTGGCCCACCTCGTGGACCTCGCCAAGGGCAATGTGGCGGCCCCCGCCGCTGCCGGCGNCGCCNCTGCCGCTGGCGACGACGANGCCGCGCTCTCCAAACTGCTGCATGAGGCGAAGCGCGTGATCATCGTGCCCGGCTACGGCATGGCGCTGGCGCAGGCGCAGCATCAGGTCAAGCAGCTCGCCGACGCGC
The DNA here is from genome assembly GCF_014803725.1 of Desulfovibrio sp. Lineage (GTDB taxonomy): Bacteria > Desulfobacterota > Desulfovibrionia > Desulfovibrionales > Desulfovibrionaceae > Desulfovibrio. The sequence continues at coordinate 41,083 of NZ_JAAVBE010000017.1, read as the reverse complement.
TGGANGCCAANGGCGCCAAGGTGGATTATGCCATCCATCCCGTTGCCGGCCGCATGCCCGGGCACATGAACGTGCTGCTCGCCGAGGCCAATGTGGACTACGAGCACCTTNTGGAGATGGAGACGGTCAATCCGCTCTTCCCCGAGGCGGACCTCGTGGTCATCGTGGGCGCCAACGACGTGGTGAACCCGGCGGCCAACACGGCCGAGGGCACGCCCATCTACGGGATGCCCATCCTTGATGTGGACAAGGCCAAGGGCGTCATCGTCTGCAACTATGACGAAAAGCCCGGCTATGCCGGCGTGCCCAACCCGCTCTACAAGAAGGAAGGCGTGCACATGCGCCTGGGCGACGCGGCCAAGACCGTGGCCCACCTCGTGGACCTCGCCAAGGGCGACGTGAAGGCCCCNGCCGCTGCCGCNCCGGCGGGCGCGGCTTCCGGCGGAAGCGACGAGGCCCGCGCCGCGGACATGCTGAAGAACGCCAAGCGCGTGATCATCGTGCCCGGCTACGGCATGGCGCTGGCGCAGGCGCAGCACAAGGTCAAGCAGCTCGCCGACGCGCTGGAGGCCAACGGCGCCAAGGTGGATTANGCCATCCANCCGGTNGCGGGCCGNATGCCNGGNCACATGAACGTGCTNCTNGCCGANGCCAATGTGGATTANGAGCACCTGCTCGANATGGACACGGTGAACCCGCTCTTCCCGGAGGCGGACCTCGTGGTCATCGTGGGCGCCAACGACGTGGTGAACCCNGCNGCCAANACNGCCGAGGGCACGCCNATCTACGGNATGCCCATCCTCGACGTGGACAAGGCCAAGGGCGTCATCGTCTGCAACTATGACGGCAAGCCGGGCTACGCGGGCGTGGAGAATCCGCTCTACTCCAAGCCGGGCGCCATCCTCATGTTCGGCGACGCGGCCAGGACCGTGGGGCGCCTTGTGGACCTCGCCCAGGGCGCCACGCCCGAGGGCGGGGCGGCGCCTGCCGCAGCCGATGCTCGCTCCGCGGCCGCCCCGGCTGGCGCTGGCGACGCGGCTTCCATGCTNAAGAACGCCAAGCGCGTCATCATCGTGCCCGGCTACGGCATGGCCNTGGCGCAGGCGCAGCACAAGGTNAAGCAGCTCGCCGACGCGCTGGAGGCNNNCGGCGCCAAGGTGGATTACGCCATCCATCCCGTGGCCGGCCGCATGCCNGGGCACATGAANGTGCTNCTCGCCGAGGCCAATGTGGATTACGAGCACCTGCTCGAGATGGACACGGTGAACCCGCTCTTCCCGGAGGCGGACCTCGTGGTCATCGTGGGCGCCAACGACGTGGTGAACCCTGCGGCCAACACGGCCGAGGGCACGCCCATCTACGGCATGCCCATCCTCGACGTGGACAAGGCCAANGGCGTCATCATCTGCAANTNTGANGAAAAGCCGGGCTACGCGGGCGTNNNNAACCCGCTCTACNCAAAGCCGGGCGTGGTCATGATGCTGGGCGACGCGGCNGCGAGCCTGGACANGCTGCTCGCCATGCTGCGCGGCTAGGAGGAAGGGGGAAGCTGCCTTTCCGGGGCATGAGGCTTGATAGCTGTGAAAAAAAATGCTAGNGNGAAGGCAGAGTAGTAGGGGATTTCCATCATTGACTTCAGGAGGGTGTATGAGCTTCAAGAAACTGTGTGTCCTGACGCTGGCGTTCCTGTTCATGCTCACCGTNTCCGCCCAGGCGGCGGTGAACTACAAGGTCGCCGTGGGCGACCCCGAGGATTCCGAGCAGGGCGTGGCNGCGCTGGCCTTCAAGGCCTATGTGGAGAAAGAGACCAAGGGCGAAGTGCAGATCGACCTCTTCTTCGCCGGCGCNCTCGGCGACGAGAGCGAGGCCTTCCGCAACGTGCAGAAGGGCACCCTGCCCTTCGCCGTGGGCGGCATCGCCAACCTCGTGCCCTTTGAGAAGAAGCTGGGCCTCCTGACCCTGCCCTACCTCTTCGAGAACCTTGACGAAGTGGTGAAGGGCACCAACGGCAAGCCCGCCGAGCTGCTCAACAGCTATGCCACCAAGGCCGGCTTCCGCATCCTCTGCTGGACCTACACCGACTTCCGCTACATCTCCAACTCCAAGCATCCCATCAAGAAGCTCGACGACATCAAGGACCTCAAGTTCCGCGTGCCGCAGAGCGCCGTGCTCATCGCCGCCTACAAGGCCTTCGGCGGCAGCCCGACCCCCATCTCCTGGGCCGAGACCTTCACGGCTCTCCAGCAGGGCGTGGTGGACGGCCAGTGCTACGGCTACATCGGCTTCAAGGCCATGAAGTTCAACGAAGCCAACCAGAAGTACCTCACCGAGGTGCACTACACCTACCAGCTCCAGCCGCTGGTCATGAGCGAGCGCGTCTACAAGAAGACCAAGCCCGAGCTCCAGAAGATCTTCGTGGACGGCGGCCTCTTCGCCCAGGAAGCCGTGCTCAAGTACCAGAAGGAATACGCCCAGGCCGCCAAGGACGAGCTCATCGCGGGCGGCCTCGTGGTCGACATGCTTGAGGACGAGGAAGCGTGGAAGAAGGCCGCCTATGACAAGGTGTGGCCCGAAATGGCCGACTTTGTGGGCGGCAAGGACGCCATCAACGAATACCTGAAGGCCATGGGCAAAGAGCCCTGGCAGAACTAGGCTCCCGATTCCCTGCGGCCGGGCTCCNTCAGGGGCCCGGCCGCCTTGCGGCCATGCCGCCATTCACGCGCACATTGGCAACAGATGCCGGGGCCGCCCGGCTGACAGCCTGGGGGGTTCGGCGTGAAGAAGTTCGTTCTTGCTTTCATGGATCATTTTGAAAGCTATCTCTGTCAATTTTTGCTGGTCTTTTTCGTCGTCGTCGTCTTTATCCAGATCATCCTCCGCTTCCTGGACGCCTCGCTCCCCTGGACGGAGGAGATCGCGCGCTTCGCCTTCATCTGGTTCATCCTCTTCGGCGCCTGCTACGCCACCCGGCTGTGCGCGCTCAACCGCGTCACGCTCCAGTTCGCCAAGGCCCCCAAGTGGGTGGCGAACCTTCTGCTCTTCATCAGCGACATGATCTGGCTGGCCTTCAGCCTCATCATGGCCTGGCAGGGCTACCTCGCGGTGATGGATCTGCGCGAATTTCCCTATTTCACNCCGGCGCTCGACTGGGACCAGAGCTACGTCTACCTGGTCTTTCCGCTGAGCTTCACGCTCATGGCCATCCGCATCCTGCAGGTGAACTACATCAAGTTCATCCTCAAGCAGGAAATCGCCGACCCGGACCAGGAGGCGGTGAAGCAGAGCCAGAGCGCCCTGCTTGAAGACAGCGGCAAAGAAGGAGGGGCTGCCTGATGGAAGCGCTCACCCCCATGGGCATCGGCGGCCTGCTCTTCGCCGTNTTCTTCGTCCTGCTGCTCATCGGCTGCCCCATCATGGTCGCCCTCGGCGTGGGCACCATGGTCTGCTTCATCATCCTCGACATCGACCTCTCGATGATGATCGAGCGCGCCTTCGCCTCGCTCACGGCCTTCCCGCTCATGGCCTTGCCAGCCTTCGTGCTCGCGGGCGCGCTCATGGAGGCNTCGGGCATATCACGAAGACTNGTGGCCGTCGCCGAGGCCTTTGTGGGCCCCATCCCCGGCGGCCTCGCCATTTCGACGGTGCTCTCCTGCGTCTTCTTCGGCGCCATTTCCGGCTCCGGCCCGGCCACCACGGCGGCGGTGGGCATGCTCATGATCCCGGCCATGACCAAGCGCGGCTACAACACGGCCTACGCGGCGGCCACCACGGCCACGGCCGGCGGCATCGGCATCATCATCCCGCCGAGCATCCCCATGGTCATCTACGGCGTCACCGGGCAGGTGAGCATCTCCAAGATGTTCATGGCCGGCTTCATCCCGGGCTTCCTCATCGCGCTCTCGCTCTGCCTGCTGCACTTCTTCAAGTGCCGCAAGCTCAATCTCGGCGGCGATTCCTGGTCGCTCAGGCACCTGCTCCACACCATGAAGGACGGCTTCTGGTCCATCCTCGCGCCGCTCATCATCCTGGGCGGCATCTACGCGGGCCTCTTCACGCCCACCGAAGCCGCCATCGTGGCCATTTTCTACACGCTCTTCGTGGGCATCTTCATCCACCGCGAGCTCAAGTTCAAAGCCTTCATGGCCTCGCTGAACACCACCTCGTGGCTCACGGGCCGCGTGCTCGTGCTCGTGTTCACGGCCACGGCCTTCGGCTATTTGCTCACCTCGTACCGCATCCCCGTGGAGCTCGCCAACTGGGTCTTGAGCTTCACCAACAACGTGTACATGGTGTGGGTCTTTGTGGTGGTGTTGCTCATCTTCCTCGGCATGTTCATGGAGACGCTGGCCATCATCATGCTGGTNACGCCNGTGNTNCTNCCCATCATGACGGCCTACGGGGTNGACCCCATCCACTTCGGCCTCATCCTCATCTGCTGCTGCGGCATCGGCTTCTCCACGCCGCCGCTCGGCGAGAACATGTTCATCGCCTCGGGTATCTCCAACCAGTCGCTGGAGATCATCTCCCTCAAGGCCATGCCCATGGTCTTCGCCAACCTGCTCGCCATTGTCATCCTGGTGGTCTTCCCGAGCCTCGTCATGTTCCTGCCGAACATGATGACCGTGGCCGCACCGTAAGCAAGTGCAGGACGGGCGGCGGGTTTTCCCGCCGCCCTCCTTTCTGACTGGCTCCACCCTTTCCGAACCCACCTGCGCGAGGTTTGCATGCGTACCAAAGTTTTCCTGCCTCTTCTTCTGGCGCTGCTCTTTGTGGCCGCGCCCCTCTGTGCCCACGCCGCGGGCGGCAAGGCAGCCGCCAAGGCCGTGACCACCGCCGACGGCACCGTGACCATCACCTTCGCCATCGGCGACCCCGAAGACTCCGAAATGGGCATGCTCGGGCTGGCCTTCAAGAACTATGTGACCCGGGCCAGCAAGGGCAAGATCAATATCAAGCTCTCCTACAGCGGCGGCCTCGACGCGGACGAGACCTTCCAGTTCCACCGCGTGCAGACGGGCAAGCTCGGCATGATGCTGGGCGGCGTGGGCAACCTCGCGCCCATGGTGCGCGGCCTCGGCGTGGTGACGCTGCCCTATCTCTTCCCCAACGAGGAGGCCGTGGTGCGCGGCACCACGGGCAAGGCGGCGGAGCTGCTCAACAGTTATGCGGAAAAGGCCGGCCTGCGCATCCTCGCCTGGACCTATTACGGCTACCGCTACCTCTCCAACAGCAAACGCGCCATCGCGAGCCCGGACGACATGCAGGGCCTGCGCATCCGCGTGCCGCAGAGCCTCGTGATGATCAAGACCTACCGCGCCTTCGGGGCCATCCCCATGCCCGTGGCGTGGCCCATGACGCGCAACGCCCTCAAGAACGGCCTCGTGGACGGCCAGTGCTATGACTACAGCGGCTTCAGGGCCATGAAGTTCCACGATGCCGGCCAGAAATACATCACCGAGCTCCACTATCTCTACAATCTCCAGCCGCTCGTCATCGGCGCCGGCGTTTTTGACGCCCTCTCCGAGGCCGACCGCAAGATCCTTGTGGAGGCCGGCCAGCATGTGCAGGAGCTTTCGCTCCAGTACCAGAAGGAAATGAACGCCATGGCCAAGACGGCGCTCAAGGCCGAGGGCGTGAAGATCACCACCGTGGAGGACGAGAGCGCCTGGCGCGACCTCGCCCTGCGCGAGGTCTGGCCCGAAACCGCCGAGAGCGTGGGCGGCCGCGAGGCCATCAACGCCTATCTCGAAGCCTGCGGCCTGCCCCTCTGGGAGCCGGCGCAGGACAAGGCGGAGAAGGCGGAAAAGCAGCCGGAAAAGAAGTAGCTGCACGCATTGACGTGAGTGCTTGGAAGCCGAAGGGGGTGCCCTTCGGCTTCTTGGTCTCTATGGGGAGCAGGAAAGGCGATGATGCTGACGCAGGAAGAAGCGCGGATACTGGGTCTTGAAGGCTGCTCGCAAGAGCAACTTCTGTATATCCAAGAGCGATTGGATACGTGGCCCTTCATTGAAATATCTGATCGTGATAGGCCAGATATGAATAAACTCCTCCCCTGTATTCAAGATAAAGAGCCATTTTTCCAAAACGACGAGGTAAGAGTCCTTTTTTTACAGCTCCTGCGTCAGATGCGACTCGTATATAAAGTTGTAACTGAAAAGAAGATGAAGGAAGGGAAAAAGAAGGAGGCATCTCAGACAGACGTTCATGATACCCTCACACAGCTGCATAAGCCTGGGAGGGAAGATTATTGGTTGTTACCAAAATTTGAAAATAGGCTGAATCATTGGAAGAATCTTAAAATTCCTCTATATAGTAATGATTATAAAGCTACTGAGAGTAATAGAGAAATTAATGAAAAGTTTAACCCCGAGGGAAATAACTCTGCACTAAAAAAAATATTTGAAAATTATAAAGACTATATTACGGGTGAACAGCTTCAGGATGTTCCCTTCATTCAGTCACAACCAGAGGATATCCCTATGCCAGATGTGACTCACTCCACCTATTCTCTCCCCAAGAATATCATTCTCTATGGCTCCCCGGGCACGGGCAAAACCTACAGGACGGTCCAGTACGCGGTCGCCATCGTTGAAAACAAGCCCTTGGCAGAAATCGAGACCGAAGAATATGGCGATGTTGTACGCCGATACCGCGAGTATAAGGACAAGGGGCGCATCTGCTTTATCACTTTTCATCAGTCCTATGAATATGAAGAGTTCATAGAGGGCTTGCGCCCGCGGCTGGCCGATGAAGACGGGGCCAATGAAGGCGAGCTCTCCTATGAGATCCACGAGGGTGTTTTCAAGGCCTTTTGCCGTGACGCCGAAACTGTGCCTGTGACAGAACAGGCGCAGGGGCTGGAGCTGGCCCCCAACCCCACTGTCTGGAAAATATCACTGGAGCGGACAGGGGACAATCCCACGCGCAGGGAATGCCTGGATAATGGGCATATCCGCATCGGCTGGGATGGCTATGGGCCGAACCTTTCTGAGCAGACCGAGTATAAGGACGGCGGCAGGGCCGCCCTTGATGCCTTCTATAACCGGATGCAGCCCGGGGATATTGTCCTTTCCTGTTATTCCCACAAGGTCGTGGACGCTGTGGGCGTCGTGACGGGCGAGCCGGAATGGCATGACGAATATGGAAGTTACAAGCGCTTGCGCAAGGTTCGGTGGCTCGCGAAGGATATTCGGGAGAACATCTATCACCGTAACGGCGACAAGGTGCTCACGCTTTCCACGCTTTACAAGCTGTCCATCCCTGTGGCCGAGATACTGGCGATGATCGGCATGGGTGAACCCGCTGGACAGCCCGCGCATCAGGAGCAGCAAAACTTCGTCTTCATCATTGACGAGATCAACCGGGGCAACATGGCAAAAATCTTTGGCGAGCTCATGACGCTCATTGAAGAAAGCAAGCGCCTGGGCGCAAAAGAGGAAAAGCGCGTCCACCTGCCCTATAGCGGCGACTCTTTCGGCGTGCCGGGCAATGTGTATATCATCGGTACCATGAATACGGCGGACCGGTCCATTGCGCTCATGGATGCGGCCTTGCGGCGGCGTTTCAGCTTCGTTGAAATCCCCCCCGAGCCAAAGCTCCTGGAGGGAACGATGGTCGAAGGTATCCACATCGACAGGCTGCTCGACCTGTTCAACCGCCGTATCGAGGCCTTGCTGGACCGGGACCATGTGCTCGGGCACGCGGCCTTTCTCGGCCTGAAGGAAAATGCAGACATGGCCGCGCTGGCGGCGATTATGAAAAACGCCGTACTGCCCCTGCTGCAGGAGTATTTTTACAACGATTATGAAAAGATCCGGCTCGTGCTGGGCGACAACCAAAAAACGCAATCGGACGACGTGAAATTCATAGATGAGCTCGAGGAGGGCGTGGAGCTTTTCGGCCCGCACGCCGATGCGGACGGCACGCGCTACAGCATTGATCTTAAAGCCTTTGAAAATCCTGTGGCGTACAGGTATCTGGGCCTCGACAACGGCGCAGGCGAAGACGCCGCACCGGCCGATGAGCACTAAACACGCGACGCCAATTGCCATCTGCGAGCATGAGGGCCTGACCTGCGCAAAGCAGGTGCCGGGATATGCCACGCTGCCGGAACCGGCTTTCAGCGCGCTTAAGGCCTTCATCCTCTCGCCCGGGGCGCAGGGCGTGGCCGACGGCCTTGAGGTGATGGGGCTTTCATCGCGCCGCGGTGTCGGCGAGATTCTCACCGCCCGCAACCATGTGGGCCTCATCCGCCTTGATGACGGCACGGTCATTGAGATCCTGCCAAAGATCGCGGGCCTTTCACCTGATAATGCGGGGCGTGACGCGGCCAGAAAAATCTTCCTCAAGATGCTGCGGGTTGTGGAAGATCCACCCTGCAAGCGGTTTTCCTTTTCGCGTCTGGCGGCGGCGCACTGCGACCTGCTGGAGATTTTTATCGGCATGTTCCTCGACGAGGCGGCGAGGCTCGTGGCCCAGGGGCTGCGCTCCGCCTATCGGAGCGTTGAAAGGAATGAGCGGATGTACAAGGGCAAACTCCTGCATGCGCAGCATCTTCGTCACAACCTCGTCCGCAGGGATCGCTTCTTCCTGCGGCATGACGAGTTCACTGCGGACAGGCCGGAAAACCGCCTGATCAAGACTACCCTTGCGCGTTTGCGCACCCTGAGCCGCACCGCGCGCAACCGCAGGCGGGCCATTCAGTTGCTGGGCGCCCTTGATGGGGTGCACCTTTCCTCGGCCGTGGAAAAGGATTTTGCCGCCTGCCGGGATGACCGCACCATGGCGGCGTATTCCCGCCTGCTGCCCTGGTGCCGCGTCTTTTTGCAGCGCAAGGCCCTAACGCCCTTTGCCGGGCCGAATGTGGCGCTCTCCCTGCTGTTCCCCATGGAAAAACTGTTTGAAAGCCATATCGCCGCGCTGGCGCGAAAGCATTGCGGAAACCGCATGAAGGTGCGCCTTCAGGACAGCCACCACAGCCTTTTTGAAGACGCGGGCCGGCGCCTGGGGGCGCTGCGGCCCGACATCGTCCTCTCCGACGCCGCAGGCGGCGAGACAATCCTTGTGCTGGATACAAAGTGGAAAATCGTTGAGCCCGGTGCCCCCAACTTCGGTGTCGCCCAGGCGGACCTGTACCAGATGTATGCCTATGGGAAAAAATATGCGGCGAAAAGAGTGGTCCTGCTCTATCCCCAGGCCGGGGATATGAGGATCGACCCGCATGCGGGCTTTGCTGTGGCCCGCAGTTTCTGTTCCGGGGACGGTGTGACGCTCGATGTTGTTTTTCTTGACCTCAAGCATCCGCAGGCCGGCATCCCGGCCCTGTTGGCTTCCCTGCAATCTGCGCACTTTCCGGCTGCGGCTGGCCGCTGAGCGCCTCTGAAAGCACTTCCGCAAGCGCGGTGTCGCCGCGGCTGTAGGCGTCGCGGCGGGCGGCCTTGAGGCGGGCCCGGTTGGCGGCGATGCGGGCAGGATCAGTCGGCGGGGCTAGCCCAGCGGCAATGGCGGCCGCGTCCTTTGCAAATTCCGCAAGCTCGCCTTGCGGCTGCGTGAGCGCCTGCAAACGGGCCGCCAGCTCCGGCGCGGGGAAGAAGCGCAAGCCCTGCATGCCGGCGGCAAGCGCCTCGCGAGGGCGCCCCTCGGCTTCGCGCAGCTCCATGAGCCTGAGCCAGCCGGCGCGCCATAGCGGTTCGCGTGTAAGCGCTTCCGCAACGGCGTCGCCGTCCGCCCGCGCTGTTGCGGCGGAAAGCTCCTGCGCGGGGCCTTCCGGGAGCTCCAGCCAGCAGGAGAGACCGGCGTCGAGCCGCATGGCATAGCCGTCCAGGCGCCCCAGCAGGTGCAGGTCTGGCTTCAGGTGTTTCCCGTGGCGGCGCATGAGGAGTTCGCCATTGGCCGTGTCGTGCACGAAGCGGCCCGGCGTGGCGCTGGTGTAGTGGATGATGCGGCTCTCCGGCGCCACGGCGAGCTTGCGGCCTTGCGCCATGAGGGTGAGACAGAGGTCCATGTCCTCATAGCCGTTGCGGTAGCCCTCGAAAAAGCCGCCCGCCTCCCGGAAGAGCTGCGCCGGCAGCATGAGTGCCGCGCCGGTGATGGCCTGGAGCGGCCGGGGCCGGTTTATCACAGGATGGTCGCCCGGGAAGAACTCATAGAGATGCCCCACGCGGAAAAAGGGCGAAAACGTAATGCCGCAATGCTGGAGCCGCCCGTCGGGATAGAGCAGGCGCGGGCCAACGGCGCCCACGCGTCCCTTGAAGGCGCCGAGCAGCGGAGGGAGCCAGCCCTCGGTGCACAATGTGTCGTTGTTGAGGAAGAAGAGCATCTCGCCCGTGGCCGCCTGGCCGCCGGCATTGCAGGCGCGGGCGAAGCCCAGGTTTTCCGGCATGCGGAGCAGCCGGAAGCCCGGGCCGAAAAGTTCGCGCCCCAGCGGCGGCAGGGCCTCGGGCGTGGCGTCCGTGGAGCCGTTGTCCACCACAAGCACCTCAAGGTCGGCGCCGGCGCTGTGCGCGGCCAGCGAGCGCAGGCAGGCGGCGGTGAGCTCCACGAGGTTCCAGGCCGGGATGATGACGGAAACGCGCATACCGCCCTCCTTTCAGCGCTGGCCCGCGCGCCACGCCGTCGCGGCGGCCACGAAGCTGGGCGCCCAGCAGGGGACGGCCGGCGCGAAAATGTGGGTATAGGCGCCCCAGGTGCGTCCGCACACAACGCCGTCCCCCGCCTTTTTTCCCTTGGCTGCCGCGGCGCCCGTGCCACTCCCGCGGGAAAGTTCCAGCGCCGGCGCAGGTGCGTCCGCCTCGCGCACACAGCGCGAATAATGGAATTCATGGCCGCGCAGGGAGAGCCCCACGGGAAAGAAAGGATTTGCGGCCCTGACCGTCCCTTCCACATAGCCGAGGCCCTGCGGCCTGGGCGTCCACACGGCGCGCAAGGGGAGCACGCCACCGAGCGGCCAGAACGCGCCGTCCCGCTCCATGCCGCGCGAAAGCAGGATGAGGCCGCCGCACTCCGCATACACGGGCAGCCCCGCCCGGGCGAGCGCGGCTACGCGCGCAAGCTGTGGCGAGCCGGAAAGCTGCGGGAGATAGTCTTCGGGGAAGCCGCCGCCGAGATAGAGGCCGTCCAGCGTGTCCCAAAGACATTCCTTATGTTCCGGCGCCTCCGCCAGCGCCAGCGGCACGAGCTCCGCGCCGGCAGCGGTGAGCGCGGCGAGGTTTTCGGGATAATAGAACCAGAAGGCCGCGTCGCGCACATAGCCGATGCGCGGGCGGATTTTTGGGGATTCCGGGGGGCTTGCTGCGCGGAGGGAGGAGACGGAAATGTGCGGCGGCACGACCGCGTCCTGCGAAGCGGTTTCCCCCCCCCTCTCTTCCTCCACGCCTGGGAGCGGGGGCGCCTCCCGCGCCGCGGCGAGCACCGCGTCCACGTCCACATGCGCGCGCACGAGGCGGGCGAGTTCGTCCAGCAGGGCGTCGGCTTCCGCGCTGAGGCCCTCGCCGGTGCTGGCGATGCCCATGTGCCGTTCGGGGAGCGGATCATGCTCAAGGCGCGGCAGGGCGCCGAGCACGGGGAGCTCGAGATGCACTTCCACCATGCGGCGCAAGGCGCCCTCGTGCCGTGGCGAGCCCACGCGGTTGAAGACCACCCCGCAAAAGAGCAAGCCGGGCTCGAAACCTATAAGGCCGGACAACAACGCGACCGCGGTGCGCGTCATCTTGGCGGCATTGAGGCAGAGCAGCAGCGGGCAGTCGAGGATGCGCGCAAGCCGCGCCGTGGAGCAGGTGCCGGCGGTATCCAGCCCGTCATAGAGGCCGCGGTTGCCCTCGATGAGGCCCAAACGGGGGGCGCCGGCGGGCGCGGCCGCAATGCCCGTGCCTTCCATACTTCGCGCGAAAAGCCGGACGAGCTCCGGCGCGTCGAGAAAGAAGGGGTCGAGATTGGTGGCCGTCGTGCCTTCCGCACCTCCGGCCGCCCGGCCGAGCCAGGCGGCGTCGATATAATCCGGCCCCTTCTTGAAAGGCTTGACGGAAAGCCCCGCCTCGCAAAAGGCCCGCGCGAGCCCGAGGCAGAGGAGGGTCTTGCCGCCGCCGCCGGACGCGGCGCTCACGCAGAGGCGCGGGAAGCGCGTGGGCGCGGCGCGTTTGGGCGGCGTGGCATCCATGCGGTCGCCTTGCCTAATGCTTGAAAGACCGCTGGCCGGTGAAGACCATGGCCACCTGCGGGACGGCCTCGTTGCAGGCCATGATCACCTCGGCGTCGCGCAGGGAGCCGCCGGGCTGGGCGATGGCCGTGACGCCCTGGGCAATGGCCACATCCACGCCGTCGCGGAAGGGGAAGAAGCCGTCGGACACGAGGCGCGAGCCGGGGAGGCCCCCGCGCGACTCGCGGGTGCGCGTGCGGATGTCAGTGAGCTTTTCCTCAAGGGCCGGGTCGGCCGCGGCCTTCTGCTCAAGCTCGTAGAGCGAGAGCCCGCATTCGCGGAAGGCGAGGCTGTCCGCATACTTGGTCATGGCCTTGTGGATGGTGAGCTCCACGCAGCCCACGCGGTCCTGCTCGCCGGTGCCGATGGCGACGGTCGCGCCGTCGCGGGCGAAGATGACCGAATTGGAGGTCACGCCCGCCTCCACGGCCCAGGCGAAGCGCAGGTCCGAAAGCTCCTTGCGGTCGGGCGCGCGCGCCACGACCTCCACGCCGTCCTTGGTGCGCGCCGTGGCCGGCAGGAAGTCCGCGTCGGTCAGGATGCGGTTCTGAAAGGATTTCTGGACGATGATGCCGCCGTCGGCAAGGCTCTTGATGTCGAGCCAGGCGGAGCCCGTGAGCTCCTCGAGGCGGCCGAGGCCCGGCAGCTCCATGATGCGCAGGTTCTTGCGGCCCTTGAGGATGTCCACCGTCCCCTCCTCGAAGGCCGGCGCGGCCACCACCTCAAAGTAGCTCGCCGCGATGGTCTCGGCGGCCGCCCTGGTGAGCGCCCGGTTGACCACCACCGCGCCGCCGAAAGCCGCAATGCGGTCACTCCAGTAGGCGCGGGTGACGGCCTCGGCCACGCCGCCCTCGGCCTCGGCCACCCAGGCCGCGCCGCAAGGGTTGTTGTGCTTGAGGATGACCGCGGCCGGGCGCTCGGTGAGGTATTGCAGGATGTTGGCGCCGTTGTCCACGTCCGTGAGGTTGGTCTTGCCGGGATGCTTGCCGGCCTGGATCATCTGCGCCTCGTCCATGCGCGAGACGATGCCGTGCTTTGGTCCCCGCCAGGCAAGGCCGCCGAGCGTGGGGCAGCCTTCCTTCAGGGCGTAGAGGGCCGCCGGCTGGTCCGGGTTTTCGCCGTAGCGCAGGCCCTTTTCCTCGTTATCGAGGGTCCAGGTGCGCTTTTCATAGACCAGGCGCTCGTCGCCGAGGAGGATGGTCATGGTGTCCGGGAAGGCATCCTTGCGGATGGTGGAATACATGGCTTTGAGGTCGGGCATCGTGCGTCTCCGTGCGCTGGGCGCGGCGCGGGAAGGGGCCGCGCGGGAAGGCGCCACCATAGCATGAAAGCCGGCCGGACGCCAGCCGGCGCGTTGACGCGCCCCGCGCGAACCACTACAAGAAGGCGGAAGGAAGGCCACACAAGGGGGAGGTGCCCGGCGCATGGAAAAACTACTGCTCAAGCTCGCGCGGCAGCTGGACGCCCTGGACGAAGCCTCGCTCATGTCGCTCTGGAGCAAGTACGCCACCCTGACGAGCCGTTTCGAGCCCACGAAGCGCTGGGAGGAGGGGGCGCTCGTTTTTTCGCTCATCCAGGCCAAACGCTGGAAAAACCAGCTCTTCAACTATTGCTGGCGCGAGCAGCGCCGGCCGCCCGAGGAACGGGGGGGGGAGCGCGGCCAGGCCCGTGGGGGACAGCCCGGGGCGGCGCCCGCCTCGGCGACGGAAGGCCCCGCGTCCGCGGACTTCGTGCTCGAGCGGGACGAAACGCCCGCGGCCCCGCCCTGCCGCGTGCTGAGCTTCCGCCCGCTCAGGGAGGACAAGGGCGCCGAAGGCCCCAAGGACCGCTGAGCCCCGGGTCTGCACAGGGCGAGCAATGCAGTTTGCCTGGTTTTGCATTGGCGCTCTGCCTGTGCCGCTTGGTTAATGCCGAAATTATCCGTCAAAAACAGCCTCTTCGCTGCTTGCTGCGTCAGAAAAAAATTTCCTCGGTCGAGTACTTAAGTACACTCCCGTCGGAAATTTTTGTCTTCCTTGCAAGCACCGAAGAATCTTATTTTTTAGGATTCTTCCGCCACCCGCACCCGTCTTCCGCTTCGCTCCAGACGGAATGAAGGAAGGGCGGACAACATCACTGCAGTACATCTCTCCCCAAGCGCCCCGCACGGCCCGCGCACTGTTGCTGAAGCGGGCAAAATCCGCTAGGCTGCCCGGGACAGGTTGTGGGTTCCCCCTTGCAAGAATGGACGGCGCCGCGCCGTCGCCAACCCCGCACGGGCCTCGCCATGCAAACGTCTTTCACGCGCCGCCAGGGCGCCCCCAATACCATGCTCATCGTGGATGACGACGAGCTGAACCGCGACATCCTCTCCATGATCTTCGAGGCGGAGCACGCCATCCTCCAGGCGGAGAACGGCCAACAGGGCCTCGACCTGCTCGCCGAGCACGAGGCCGAGGTCTGCGCCATCCTCCTCGACGTGATGATGCCGGTCATGGACGGCATGGCCATGCTCGAGCGCCTGGCCGAACGGCACGTCCCCGAGCGCATCCCGGTCTTCCTCATCACCGGCGAGAGCGACAGCGAGGTCATCAAGCAGGCGTACGACCTCGGGGTCATGGATGTCATCTCCAAGCCCATCACGCCGCCCATCGTGCTCCGGCGCGTCAATTCGGTCATGGAGCTCTTCGCCGCGCGCAACCACCTCGCCGACGTGGTGGCCGAGCAGACCGAGGAACTGCGCGAGCAGAACCAGCAGCTCCAGAACCTCAACATGGGCATGATCGAGGCCCTTGCCACGGCCACCGAGTTCCGCAGCGGGGAGTCCGGCGAGCATGTGCGCCGCATCCACGACATCACGCGGCTCCTGCTCGAGCAGACCCCTCTGCGCGAGCAGTTCTCCAAGGAGGAGATCCGCCAGATCGCGCTGGCGGCCATCCTGCACGACGTGGGCAAGATCTCCGTGCCGGACGCCATCCTCAACAAGCCCGCCAGGCTCACGCCCGAAGAGTTCGCCACCATGCAGCGGCACACGGTGAGCGGCGACGAGATGCTGACCCAGATCCCGCAGCTCAAGGGCCTGCCCTTTTACGATTACGCCAGGCTCATCGCCCGCCACCATCACGAGCGCTGGGACGGCAAGGGCTATCCCGACGGCCTCGCCGGGGACGACATCCCCATCTACGCGCAGATCGTGGGCGTGGCCGACGTGTACGACGCCCTGGTGAGCCAGCGCGTCTACAAGCCGCCCTTCGAGCACCTGGACGCGGTGGACATGATCGTCAACGGCCGCTGCGGGGCCTTCAACCCCGTGCTCATGGAATATTTCCGCGACATCGCGCCCGCCATCCGCGACCTGTATGCGCGCGGCGCCCATACGCACACCCAGACTCAGACAAGGTGAACTTTCATGGATGCGACTCGCAAGGAACGGCTCAAGGCCGCGGGGATCAATGTGGACGGCGCCCTCGAGCGCTTCATGGGCAATGCCGGCATGCTCGAGCGCTATTTCGGCCGCTTTCTCGAAGAAAAGAGCTATGCGGCCCTGGCCGCGGCAGTGGCCGCTGACGACGCGGCTGCCGCCGCCGCCGCCGTGCACACGCTCAAGAGCGTCTGCGGCAGTATCGGCTGCGACCGCATGCAGGAGCTGGCCCTCGCCCAGGAGGCGAAGATGCGCGCGGGCGACTGGCCCGGCGCCAAGGCCATGATGCCCGAGCTTCAGGAAGAATACGACCGCGTGTGCGCCGTGCTCCGGGGCTGAACTTGACGCATAGCCATCCCCGGGCCTCCGCGCCCCTGCGCAAGTGGCTTCTGCCCTTCCTCTATTGCGTCACCGTGGCCTATATGGCCTTTACCGCCCTTGCGCTGCACCGTTTGGGCGCCATCACCGACCTCCTCTACCAGTATCCCTTCATCGTTTCGGGCGAGGCCACGCAACTGCGCACGCGCCTTGGCGAGCTCAGCCGTTCGCTCCCGCTCTTCGTGGGGCGCCCGGGCGTGGGCGAGGCCGAGGTCAATTCCTTCCTTGCCGGGCAGGCGCGCGTGGGCGACGAGGCCATCGCGCGCATCCGTGACAAGTTCCGCGGCAACGAGAGCCAGCTCACCGCGCTTGTGGACGCGCTTGCGGAATTGCGCCACGTGCGCCGCGACTTCGTTGCCGCCAATGTGGGCAGGGACGACAGCGAGGAAGTGGAGCGCGACTATGCCCGCATCGTGCTGCCGCGCTTCCGCACGGTGGACACCATCCTCCGGGAGATCACGGCCGGCGCGGAGGCGCGCGCCCTGGCCCTCGTGGAGGACATGAACCGCATCCGCAATGCTGCTGTTCTCGTGACCTTCGTGGTGGGCGTGATGATCCTCTTGCTCATCATGTACACCCACCGCCTCGAAAGCGCGCGCATGGCCGAGGTGGCCTACCAGGAGCGGCTCTTCCGGCTGCTCGGCGAGAATATCGACGAGGTCTTCCTCATTGCGGACGGCGCGGGCGCCCTCGACTATGTGAGCGTCAACAGCGGGCGCATCCTCGGCATCCCGGCTGCGGAATTGCGCGAGGAGCCCGAACGGCTCTACGGCCTCTTCGACGCGCCCGTGGCCGAGTGGCTCAAGGGGCTGGTGCTCCAGTTCCACAGCCGCCACCCCTCGGAGCGCGACGTCACCCTCTACCCCGGCGAAGAGTCGGACATGGAGCTGAGGCTCCCCTCGGGCGGCCGCTTCTTCAAGGTGCGCGTCTATCCCATCTGGGTGGGCGACTGCTTCCAGCGCACCATCCTCGTGCTCAACGACCAGACCGAGGCCATCAGGAGCCAGCAGGCGCTCAACGACGCGCTCCAGAACGCGCGCACGGCCAATTCCGCCAAGAGCAGCTTCCTCTCGCACATGAGCCACGAGATCCGCACGCCCATGAACGCCATCATCGGCATGACCACCATCGCGCTCAGCCATATGAACAACCCTGCGCGCGTGGAGGATTGCCTCGGCAAGATCGCGCTTTCGTCCCGGCACCTTTTGGGCCTGATCAACGACGTGCTCGACATGGCCAAGATCGAGGAAGGCAAGCTCTCCATCAACCGCGAGCCCTTCGACCTCAAGGAGTCCCTGCAATCGCTCGCCACCCTCGTCATGCCGCAGGTGGAGGCGCGCGGCCTCAATTTCGACATCCTCGTGCATGACGAGGTGGCCGAACACCTGGTGGGCGACGCGCTCAGGCTCAACCAGATCCTCCTCAACCTGCTGTCCAATTCCATCAAGTTCACGCCGGCCGGGGGCACCGTGGCGCTCACGGTGCGCGAGGTCATGGCCCGCGACGCCACGGTGCGCCTGCAGTTCATCGTTCGCGACACGGGCATCGGCATGAACAGCGAGGCGCTCGAGCACCTGTACCGGCCCTTCGAGCAGGCCTCGGCGAGCACCGCAGCCAGGTTCGGCGGCACGGGCCTCGGCATGGCCATCACCCAGAACCTCATCACCCTGCTCGGGGGCACCATCCAGGTGGAGAGCGAGGAGGGCAAGGGCACGGAATTCACCGTGGAACTGCCCTTCCGCGTGGCGGAGGGCGGCGGCGAGGCCGAGCGCTGCGAGCTCGGGCCCTTGCGGGTGCTGGTGGTGGACGACGACCAGGGCACCTGCGAGCACGCCGACCTTCTGCTCGACAAGATGGGCATGACCGTGAGCTGGACGCTCAACGGCAAGGACGCCCTGCGCGTGCTCCACGAGGCGCATGGCAGGGGCGAGGACTTCGACATCTGCGTCATCGACTGGAAGATGCCCGAGATGGACGGCAAGGAGCTCGCGCGCCGCATCCGCGCGGAGATCGGTGCCTCGCACATCATCCTCATCCTCGCTTCGGCCTACGATTACAGCGTCATCGAGGAGGAAGCCCGCGCCGTGGGCGTGGACGCCTTCATCCCCAAGCCCTTCTTCGCCTCGAGCCTCTACAATACCCTGTGCACGGTGACGCGCCGAGCGGCGGCGCGCGAGGGGACGCAGGCAGGTGAGGCGCAGGCGGCAGCCGAAGGCGCGGGGGACAGCGCCGCCGCGGAGCATGCGCCCGCCCCGCAGCCGCCCGCGGAGAAGGGCGGCGTGGGCCGCTTCGATTTCAGCGATTGCCGCCTGCTGCTGGCCGAAGACAACGAGTTCAACCAGGAGATCGCCTGCGAATTTCTCGACATGGTGGGCGCCACGGTGGACGTGGCCGCCAACGGCCGCGAGGCCGTGGAGAAGTTTCAGGCTTCTGCGCCGGGCACCTATGCCTGCATCCTCATGGATGTGCAGATGCCGGAGATGGACGGCCACGAGGCCACCCGGGCCATTCGCGCGCTGGAGAGGCCCGACGCGCAGACTGTCCCCATCCTCGCCATGACGGCCAACGCCTTTGACGATGATGTCACCGCGGCGCTCGCCGCCGGCATGGACGGCCACCTCGCCAAGCCGCTGGACGTGCAGGCCATGTATCGCCTCATGGAAGAAAAGATTCGCGGCGGCAGGGGGTCGGCCCCGGAGACGGCGGCATGACCGGCCCGGAAGACGAGGGTGGCGCCCTCCCCGGGGTGCTGCTCGCCTATGTGACCGTGCCGGATGCGGCGGGCGACGGCGAGGCGGCTTTTGCGCTGGCCAGGCTCCTGGTGGAGCGCGGGCTTGCCGCGGGCGTCAATGTGGTGGACGGGGCGCGCTCGGTCTACCGCTGGCAGGGCGAGGTCCGCGAGGCGCGGGAGCGCATCCTGTTCGCGCAGGTGGGGGCGCCGGCCTTTGCGGCCTTTTGCGCGGCGGTCACGGCGGCGCATCCGCACGCCGTCCCCTGCGTGCTCGGGCTTGCGGTGGCGACCGGGCATGCGCCCTTCGTGCGCTGGGTAGGCGAGAACAGCACGGCGCCAGCGTCCTAATCCTTTTTGGAGGAGTTGGTAAATATTCCTTAAATCCGTCTGAAGCGAAGCGGAAGACGGGTGCTGGTGCCGGAAGAATCCTAAAAAATAAGATTTTTCGAGGCGGGCAAGGAAGATGAAAATTTTCGACAGGAGTGTACTTAAGTACTCGACCGAGAAAATTTTTCTCTGACGCAGCCAGCCTCGAAAAGGCTGTTTTTGACTGATAATTTCGGCATTACCCAGTCCGCACGGACACGGCACCAACACAAAAGATAACAAGCTTCCCCGAATTTCTGCGCACTCCGCGCAAAGCACGGCCCCGGCGGCACTGACAACCGCCCAACACATCAGCGAGGCATCCATGTCCATCTACGTTTCCGGCTCCCTGGCCTTTGACCGCATCATGACCTTTCCCGGCAACTTTCAGGACCACATCCTCCTGGACAAGCTGCACATGCTCAATGTGAGCTTCATGGTGGACCGCATGGAGGAGCGCAACGGCGGCTGCGCCGGCAATATCGCCTATTCGCTGGCGCTGCTCGGCGAGAAGCCGGTCATCGTGTCCTCGGCCGGGCGCGATTTTGACGCCTATGCCGCGCGCCTTCGTGAGCTCGGCCTGCCGCTGGACGGCATCCGCCGCGACCCGGCCGTATTCACGGCGCTCTGCTACATCACCACGGACATGAACAGCAACCAGATCACGGGCTTCTATCCCGGCGCCATGAACGTGCCCTCCGACTACAGCTTCCCTGACCTGGACGCGGAAAAGGACATCGCCATCATCTCGCCCGGCAATGTGGAGGACATGTGCCGCCTGCCCGCCTTTTTCCGCGAGCACGGCGTGCCCTATATCTTCGACCCGGGCCAGCAGCTCCCCGTGCTCTCGGGCAGCGACCTTAGGGCGGCCATTGAGGGCTCCTTCGCCTGCATCACCAACGACTACGAACTGAACATGATCTGCAAGGCCACGGGCATGAGCGAGGACGAACTGCTCGGACGCACCCTCTGGCTCGTGACCACCCTCGGCGCCGCGGGCTGCCGCGTGCGCGGCGCGGACGGCACGGACGTGCGCGTGGCCTCGGTGCCCGTGGAGCGCGTGGTGGACCCCACAGGCGCGGGCGACGCCCAGCGCGCGGGCCTCATCAAGGGGCTGGCCGCCGGGCTTGCCATACCCGAGGCGGCGCGCCTGGGCTCGGTGAGCGCGAGCTTTGCCATCGAGCGCATGGGCACGCAGGAGCACAACTACACGCCGGCCGAGTTCAGGAGCCGCTATGAGTCGGCCTTCGGCGCGTGGCCGGCGGAGCTTGTGGTGGGCTGGTAGGGACCGGGTTCGGCAGCATCGCTGCTGTCGATGCCCGTAGGGCTCGCTTCGCTCGCCAACGGGCACGGCGCTTCGCGCCGCCAGCCGGTCGTAGCACCCGTCTTCCGCTTCGCTCCAGACGGATTTAAGGAAGGCCCCGACTCCCGTGGGCAAGAACTTTCAGGAGTGGACGAGGCGGTTCTCCAGCTCCGGGTCCACGGCCACCTCGCGCGTGGCGAGGATCTTGTCCATGCGCACCGTGCCGGGCGCGGCGCCGCGCAGGGGGCGCACATGGCGCGCCTCGGCATAGAGGATGCGCGCGCTCGCCGCGTCGCGGCGCCAGCTCTTGCTGGCCGCAAGGCATCCGGCCTGCTGAAGCGTGCGTTCCGGCACCTCCTGCCCGGCATGGGCGCGCCGGATGAGCACGTGTGCGCCAGGGCCGCCCTCGGCGTGCAGCCAGATGTCCCCGGGCGCGGCCTTGCGCAAGAGGGCCTGGTTGCCCCGGGCGTCGCGGCCGCGCAAAAGCAAAAAGCCGTCCTCGCTCACGAAGGCCTGCACCCGTTTGGGCAGCTCGCGCGGGATGATTCGCGCCCCCACAGGAGCGGCGGGGGTGGCAGCCTCCCCGCCAGCGGCAGCGGGGAGCGCCTCGCCCCCCTCGCCAAGCGCCTGCCTGACGCCCGCGGCCTCTTCCAGCAGGGCCGCGCGCCGGGGCTCAAGCATTTCGAGCCCGCGCTTGCCCCGCTTGGCGGCATGGAAGAGCCGCTCCATATTGGCGCGGATGTCATGGCGCGCGTCCAGCCGGATGCGGCGCGGCTCGCCGTCCCCGCTCGTTTCGTCCGGCACTTCCACCCATTCGGCGCGGGCGTCGGCCTGCCAGCGCCAGAGGTTCGCCGAGAGCGCCAGCGCGTCCGCCTGCCGGCTCGTCATGGCCTTGAGCCGCCGCTCCTCCTCGTCGAGTTTTTCGAGCAGCTTGCCCACCTTGCGCAAACGCCGCTGCACGGGCTTCGCGCGCTCCGCCTCCCCGGCCGCGGCAAGTCGCCCCAGCACCAGCGAGGCCGCGGCCCGCTCGGTGAGGGCGAGCACATCCTCCCCGGATTCTTCCACAAGGCCCGCGCGCAGTTCCGGCGGCAGCGGCCATGCGGACGCGGCGCGGACCACATCCGGCGCGCCCGTCTGCGAATACAGGAACACATCCCCGCCGCCGGCGCGCAGATCCTCCATGAGCGCCCATTGGTCGGGTTCTTCCATGTGCGCGAGGCTGCGGCGCAGGGCCGGGGTGAGCACGGGCCAGTCGCGCCAGTGGCCGAGCGCGTCCTGAAGCTGCGCGGGCCCGGGCCATTGCGGCGCGTCCGGCTCGGGCGGCAGGGGGAGGGCGGAGGCGCCCCGTTCGGCGCCCTCCGGCGGCTGGAAGTGGAGGCTCGCGCCCTCGCGCAGGTCGAGCAACAGCCAGAGCGCGAACCCGGCCGGGAGCGCGCCGCCCTCCTTTTCCGCGTTGCCGGCAAGCAAAAGCCAGAGCCGGCGCTGCCAGAATTGCGGGACCAGGGCCGCGATGCGCCGCCCCACCGCATACTTGCGCAGGCGCATGATGGCGGCCGAGGGCGCGGCCCCGGCTGTCAGGCGGGAGGCCGCGAAAAAGCAGAACGGTTCCTTGCGGTCATGGCGCAGGCAGAGCTGGCGTTTTTGCCCATTGCCGTAGAGGCTCAGGACGAGCAGGCCCGGGCCGGCCTCCTGGAGTTTTTCGATGCGGCTCCCCACGAGCAGGGGCTCGGCGGCTTCGCAAAAGCGGCGGAAGAGATGGGCGTCCATGGCGCCAGTCTAGCGCGGCGCGGGCGCGGGAACAAGGCGCGGAGGGGCGCCCGGGGAGGACGCCGGCCCGGAGGCTTTACAGGGGCCGGCGGGACGGCATAGGCTCTGTGCATGCAGTCCGCTCCCGTTTCGACTTCGGCTCCCGCCGTTCCCGTGGCCCTGCTTCGCTGCGCAAGCTATGAGCCGCCCGTGGTGCGCGACGCGGTGTTCCGCGTGCTGGACGCCTCGGGCCTTGCCGTGTCCCCGGGTGCGCGCGTGCTCGTCAAGCCCAATCTGCTCATGGCAAAACCGCTTGCCTGCACGCATCCGCAGGTGGTGGCCGCGGCCTGTGAATGGCTGCTCGGGCGCGGCGCCCGCGTGGCGGTGGCGGATTCGCCTGGCTTTGGCCGCGCCAGCGCCGTGGCCGAGGCCATCGGCCTCACCGCGGCCTTGCGGCCCTTGGGCCTCGCCGTGGCGCCCCGTGACCGGGCCGCGTGCGTGGAACTCCGTCTTCCTGACGGCGGCCGGCTGCCCTTCCGCGTCTCGCGCAGGGCGCTGGAGGCCGACCTTGTGCTCTCCGCGGCCAAGGTCAAGGCGCACAGCCAGATGGAATTGACCCTCGCGGTCAAGAACTGCTTTGGCTGCGTGCCGGGCCTTGGCAAGGCGCTCGTGCATGCGCGCGAGGGGCAGGAGCCGGAGCTCTTTGCCGACGCCATCGCCGCGCTCTGGGCGGCGCTGACGCCGGTGGCGGCGCTGGCCGACGGCGTTACGGCCATGCACGTCACCGGGCCATCCCGCGGCGAGCCCTTCGCCCTCGGGCTCGTGGGCGCGAGCGTGTCGGCCCCTGCGCTGGATACGGCCCTGCGCGAGCTTTTGGGCGCGCCGGTGCCCCCGCTGGAACGGGCCCTGGGGCGCCGGGCTGCCGCGGGAGACGCCGCCGCCAGGCCCGAAGCCGCCTATCCGCTCCTGAGCCCCGGCGAGTGCCGCGTGCAGGGCTTCATCGTGCCCGCCGTGCTCAAGCACACGTCCTTCAGCCCCGGGCGCCTCGTGAAGAGCCTGTGCCGCCGCGCCTGGGCGGCCGTGCGGGGGTAAACCTACTCCTTCCGGGGCTCGCGGGTAAGGTCGTCCTCGCTGGCGCGGGCGTGCTCCACAAAGCGTTCGGCAATGCCCGGCACCTCGCCAAGGCCCACGAGGTTGGCCTCCACCTCGAAGCCCGCGGCCCTGAGCCGCGAGGCCCAGGAGTCTTCCTCCTCCCCGGCAAGGTCGTTGCGGGCATGGTCGCCCGCCACCAGCATCAGCGGCTGGAGCCACACGCGGCGCACCTTGTGCGCGCGAAGCTCGGCCAAAAGCTCGTCAAAGCTGCGGCTGCCCTCCACACTGGCGATAAAGACCAGCGGATCACTCGTCTGGAAGGCCGCGCGCGTGCCCTCCAGCACGAGGTCGGCGCGGCCCTTCTCCTGCCCGTGGCCCATGAGCACCAGCGCGTCGCCCGGCTGGCGCCGCCCGGCCAGCGCGCCGAGCACATCCTTGGCCACGTCCTGCGCGTCGGCGCGCGATTCCAGCAGCGGGCGGCCGAGATAGACGGCCTTGAAGCGGCCGGGATGCTTCGCCACATCCAGCAGCACGGCGCGCGCCAGCGCCGCGAATTCCTCCCCGGCCATCACATGCAGCGACTGCACGCGCACGACCTCCACACCGTCGCGTGCAAGCTGGGCAAGGCCGGCCGCGATGCCGCCCACCGGGCGTCCCTCTTTGGCGAGCTTCTTGCGGATGATCTGCGAGGTATAGGCCCAGACCACCGGCGAGTCCGGCCATGCGGCCCTGAAGGCCTTGTCCGTGGCCTTGAAGGCGGCCTCGGCCTCGGGCACGCTGGTGCCGAAGGCCACGAGCAGGATGCCCTCGCGCGGGGCCGGGTCAGCGGCGCCGGCCGGCGCGGCGAGGCTCAGGCAGAGGAACAGGGCGCCCACAAGGGCTGCGACGGGCGAAAAAACGAAAAGACGGGGCGGGAAGAAACGGGCACAAGACATGGACGGCCTCCAATCGTGCGTTGAAAGGGCGTGAAGGGCCTGCCGGACGCTCCGGCGGCCAGGGCGGGTTTCGGACTTGAGGGATGTGGGGCCCAGGATGCGCCCCGCCATTGCTTCGCCTTCACCGGCCGTCCCCCATGGGGCCGGGCTTTCGCCCGTGTGCCGACTGGCTGTCGCGCCGTCCGGGCCAGCCCCAAGGACGTGGCCGGACGGCGAGGAAGCGCCGTGCCCTCTTACCGCAGCGCGACTGTTTCCGATTTGCACGGAATTCCCCGCAATCCTGCGCCCTTACCTCTTCAGGCCAAAAATGTCAACGCCTTTCCGGCCCGGCGTCGCGAAATTCCTTGCGCTTTTTCGTGCTTTCGTCTATGGTGCCAGTCCCTCGCGGTGCATGCGGGGAAATCCATCGGTTGTTTGGAGGCAAGGCAATTATGGCAGACAAGGAAACCGGGCACGACGAAATCGATTTCGGCGCCGCCCTCGAGGACTACCTCAACCCCGATTTTGGCGATCTTGAAGAAGGCTCCATCACCAAGGGCGAGATCGTCCGCGTCAACGACGACAATGTGCTCGTGGACGTGGGCTTCAAGTCCGAGGGCCAGATCCCCACGGCCGAGTTCCGCGACGCGGCGGGCAATGTGGGCGTCAAGGTGGGCGACAGGGTGGATGTCTATGTGGTCCGCAAGAACGAGCAGGACGGCACCATCACGCTCTCCTTTGAAAAGGCCAAGCGCATGCAGGTCTTCGACCAGCTCGAGGACGTGCAGGAGAACAACAAGGTCATCAAGGGGCATATCGTGCGCCGCATCAAGGGCGGCTACACGGTGAACATCGGGGGCGTTGAGGCCTTCCTGCCCGGTTCCCACGTCGATTTGCGCCCCGTGCCGGACATGGACGCCCTGGTCAACCAGGAGTTCGAGTTCCGCGTGCTCAAGATCAACCGCCGGCGCAGCAATGTCATCGTCTCGCGCCGCGTGCTGCTCGAGGAGGAGCGCGACGCCAAGCGCGCCGAGCTGCTCAAGACCCTCGCCGAGGGCCAGGTGGTCAACGGCAAGGCCAAGAATATCACCGAGTACGGCGTCTTCGTGGACTTGGGCGGCCTCGACGGCCTGCTCCATATCACGGACATGAGCTGGAAGCGCATCCGCCACCCCAAGGAAATGATCACCATGGGCCAGGACCTGACCCTCAAGGTGCTTTCCTTTGACCGCGAGACCAACAAGGTCTCCCTGGGCCTCAAGCAGCTCGTGCCTGACCCGTGGCAGGACATCTCGGCCCGCTTCCCGCAGGGCGCGCGCATCAACGGCAAGGTCACCAACCTTGTGGACTACGGCGCCTTCGTGGAGCTTGAGCCCGGCGTCGAGGGCCTGGTGCACATCTCCGAAATGTCGTGGACGCGCAAGCTCAGGCATCCCTCCCAGATGGTGCACACCGGCGACGAGGTGGAAGTGGTCATCCTCGGCGTGGACGGCGAGAAGAAGCGCATCAGTCTCGGCATGAAGCAGGTCCGGCCCAACCCGTGGGAGCTCGTGGCCGAGCGCTACCCCGAGGGCACCGTGCTTGAGGGCGTCATCAAGAACATCACCGAGTTCGGCATGTTCATCGGCATCGAGGACGGCATCGACGGCCTCATCCATGTGTCCGACATCTCGTGGACCAAGAAGGTGCGCCACCCCAACGAGCTCTACAAGGTGGGCGACGTGGTGCAGGCCAAGGTGCTCGTGGTGGACCAGGGCAACG
Source organism: Desulfovibrio sp. (assembly GCF_014803725.1). Taxonomy (GTDB): domain Bacteria; phylum Desulfobacterota; class Desulfovibrionia; order Desulfovibrionales; family Desulfovibrionaceae; genus Desulfovibrio. The sequence goes on along the minus strand of NZ_JAAVBE010000017.1, from coordinate 15,199 downwards.
AGAAGTTCACCCTGGGCATCAAGCAGCTGGCCGACGACCCGTGGGCCCATGTGCCGGACACCTATCCCGTGGGCTGCACCATCAAGGGCACGGTGACCAATATCACCGACTTCGGCCTCTTCGTGGAGGTCGAGGAAGGCATCGAGGGCCTGGTGCACGTGTCCGAGCTCTCGGGCAAGAAGCTCAAGACCCCGGCCGAGGCCTTCAAGGAAGGCCAGGAGATCCAGGCCAAGGTCATCCACGTCAGCGCGGAGGAACGCCGCCTCGGCCTCTCCATCAAGCAGATCAAGGACGAGGAGGAGCGCCGCAAGCCCAAGGAATTCCACGCCGGCCCGCAGGAGAGTGGCCAGAGCCTGGGCGACCTGCTCAAGGCCGCCGCGCAGGAGAACAGCGAGGACTAGCCCCGCTGCGGGAAAAAGGGATACGAGAGGGCAGCCTTCGGGCTGCCCTTTTTGCGTGAGCGGAAGGAATGGTTTTCAGGAGGCGGAGCAGATGGACGGAGAGCAGGGCGAAAGGCCGTGGCGCATCCGCACGGCGGCGGAGCGCGACCGGGAGGGGCTTGAGGCCGTGGTGATGGAGGCGTTCAGTGTCTATCTGCCGCGCATGGACCGCAAGCCGTATCCCATGCTGGACGATTACGGCGCCTACATCAGGGCCGGGCAGGCTTTCGTGCTGGAGGAGGATGGCGGGGCGCATGGGGAGGTCGCGCCGCAAGGAAGTATCCGGGGCTGCATCGTGCTCGTGCCGGATGCCGACGGCGCCCTGTCGCTGGAAGTGCTGGCCGTGAGCGGCGACGCTCAGGGCCGGGGCTACGGCCGGGCGCTGGTGGACTTTGCCCTGCGCCGCGCCAAGACCTTGGGCTGCCGCCGCCTCAAGCTCTACACCAATGCGGTCATGACCGAAGCCCAGGCTTTTTACGACCGCTTGGGATTTACCGAGATGCGCCGGGGGCAGGACGCAGGCTATCGGCGGGTGTTTTATGAGTTCGAGGTGGGGCAGGGGTAATGCCCCAGCGGCGCCCCATCAGTAAGTATTGCAGAAACGCTCGGTAAAGCCGTCGATAAAATCGCTGGCGTCGTCTTCGGGCAGGGACTCGACCCGCTCCAGTGTGGTTCCGATTTCCTCTTTCATGGTCGCGTATTTTGTCCGCGCCTCTTCTTCGGAAGAGGCAAAGGCAGTACGGACGAAGCAGCCATAAATGCTGCAAGTGATGCCCCAAGGCTGGTAGCCGGCCTCCTCCAGCGTGATACGCGCGCCCAGGGAAAATTCTTCGTCAAGCCGGATGATGCCGTTTTCCGTTCCTTTCTCACCCAGCGTCGCGCCGTCCGCATAGGGATGCCAGCTTTCCATGAAGCATACCTCCAAAAGTCGGGGGAACGGGGAAGCCGCGGCTAAAACCTCTCCTCCAGCGGTGGCCAGACGAGCCAGTCGCCGTCCGGGCGCAGGGCTCTGGCGTCCCCGGGCGCAAGATATACCTGCCGGCCCTCGCGGCGGATGCGGCCCTCTGCCAGCCATTGCAGGGCCTGCGGGTAGATGCGGTGCTCCAGGGCGTGGATGCGCGGCATGAGCGTTTCCAGCGGCTCGCCAGCATTGACGGGTACGGCCGCCTGGATGATGAGCGGGCCCGCGTCCATCTCCTCTTCCACAAAATGCACGCTGCAGCCCGTGAGCTTGACGCCGTAGGCGAGCGCGTCCGCGCCGCCGTGCGCACCCGGAAAGCTCGGCAGGAGCGCGGGGTGGATATTGAGCACCCGGCCCGCGAAGGCCTCCAGAAACACCGGGGTGAGGATGCGCATATAGCCGGCGAGCACGATGTATTCCGCGCCGCTCGCTTTCAGGGCCTCCACCATGGCCGCATCGTGGGCCTCCCGGATGGGATGGTCCTTGTGATCCAGCACGGCGCAAGGAATTCCGGCTTTTTGCGCCCGCTCGAGCACGCCAGCGCCCGGGCGGTTGCTCACGATGAGGCGGATGTCCACGTCGAGCACGCCTGCCGCGGCCTTGTCAATCATGGCCTGGGCGTTGGTGCCGCTGCCCGAGGCGAGGATGGCGATCTTGAGGGGCATGTCGGCTCCGCTCAGGGGGTGTCGAAGTGCGCGGCGATGGCGTCCGCCAGGGCCGGGATGGTGTAGTCCTGTGGCATCACCGCGGCCTTGAGCCCGTGGCGCTCGAGGGTGCGCCCCGTGACCGGGCCGATGGCCGCGAGCACGGTCTCGGGATGCGCCTTGAGCAGTTCCTCGGGCACGAGCGCAAGGAAATTCTCCACCGTGGAGGAGGAGCCGAAGCTCACGCAATCGAGCTTGCCGGCCTCCAAGAGTTGCAGCACCTCGTCCTTGCGGCCGGCGGCCGGCACGGTCACATAGGCGGGCACTACCCCCACCACCGCGGCGGCCTTGCGCAATTCGTCCGGCAGCACCTCCCGTGCCTCCCGGGCGCGCGGCAAAAGGAAGCGCATGCCGGCGATCTCCTTGCCCGCAACGGCCTTGAGCCCTTCGGCCACGTCCTCGGCCTGGTACTTGGGCGGCACAAAGTCCGCCCTGATGCCCCGGCTCGCCAGGGCCTCGGCCGTGGCCGGCCCGATGGCCGCCACCCGCAGGCCCCCGAGCGCGCGGCTGTCCTTGCCTGCGGCCTCAAGCCGCTGCCAGAAGTGGCGCACCCCGTTGACCGAGGTGAAGATGAGCCAGTCATATGCGCCCAGGCCTGCGATGGCCGCGTCCAGCGGGCCGTAGCTTTCGGGCTCGCTGATTTCGATGGTGGGGAACTGGATGACCTCCGCCCCCAGTTCCGTGAGCCTGGCCGCGAGGCCGCTGGCCTGCTCTCGCGCGCGCGTCACCACCACGCGCCGGCCGAGCAGGGGCTTCTTGCCGAACCAGTCCAGGCTCGCGTTGAGCTCGGCCACCTTGCCAACCACGATGATCGAGGGGTTGCTGAAGCCCTGGGCCACGGCCTCCCGCGGCAGCTCCTCCAGCGGCGCCACGAGCGAGCGCTGGCGCGGCGTGGTGCCGCGATAGACGAGGGCCGCCGGCGTGTCCGCCGCCATGCCGGCCCGGATGAGGTTGGCCGCGATGTCGGGCAGGTTCTTCATGCCCATGACAAAGACGAGGGTTGAGGCGCTTTTGGCGAGCGCCTCCCAGTTGTGCACCGAGCCCGGCTTGTCCGGGCTTTCGTGGCCGGTGATGATGGTCACGGAAGAGGCGAAATCGCGGTGCGTGAGCGGGATGCCCGCATAGGCCGGGGCCGCGATGGCGCTCGTCACGCCGGGCACCTCCTCAAAGGGTACGCCCGCGGCCACCAGCGCCTCGGCCTCCTCGCCGCCGCGCCCGAAAATATAGGGGTCGCCGCCCTTGAGGCGCGCCACCACGCGGCCACCGCCCTCCTGGGCCTTGCGCACGAGGAGCGCGTTGATCTCGTGCTGGGGCAGGGCGTGCTTGTCCGCTATCTTGCCCACGTAGATGCGCTCGGCGTCCGGCCGGGCGTGGTCCAGCAGGGAAGGATTGGCGAGCGCGTCATACACGACCACATCCGCGCGGGCCAGGGCGTCGCGGGCCTTGAGCGTGAGCAGGCCCGGGTCCCCGGGGCCCGCGCCGAGCAGGTAGACGAGCATCACTGGATGCCCCCGCGCATAAGCTCGAGCAGGGTGCGCGCGCCGAAGCCCGAGGCGCCCTCGGGGCAGAGCGGCGTGGTCTTGGCGTTCCAGTCCACGCCGGCGATGTCGAGGTGCGCCCACAGCTCGCCCTCGCGCACGAAGTGGCGCAGGAAGAGCGCGGCCGTGATGGCGCCGCCCTCGCGGCCGGCCGTGTGTTTGATGTCGGCCACTTCGCTTTTCAACTGCTCCGCATAGGGCTGCCAGAGCGGCAGACGCCAGTAATTTTCCCCGGCAACGGCCCCGGCGGCGCCGAGGCGTTCGGCGAGGCCGTCGTCGTCGCAGAACAGGCCGGCCAGCCCGGTGCCCAGCGCCACGGCGCAGGCTCCGGTGAGCGTGGCGATGTCCACGATGGCCGCGGGCGTCCAGCGCTTTTGCGCCCAGGCCAGCGCGTCGCAGAGTGCGAGGCGCCCCTCGGCGTCGGTATTGATGACCTCCACGCTGTCGCCATTGGCGGCCGTCACCACATCCCCGGGCCGAAACGCGCCGCCGTCGGGCATGTTCTCCGCGCAGGCGAGCAGGCCCACCACCCGGCGGGGCGCGCCCTCCCGGGCCAGCGCGGCCATGGAGGCGAGCACCGCCGCGGCGCCGCTCATGTCGCACTTCATCTGGTACATGTTGGCCGCGGGCTTGATGCACAGGCCGCCGGAATCGAAGGTGATACCCTTGCCCACGAGGATGAGCGGCTTTTCCTGCTCGTGGCCGGCGGGCGCGTATTCGAGCACAACGAGGCGCGGCGGCCGCGTGGAGCCCTGGCCCACGGCGCGCAGGCAGTCGAGCCCCTCGCGGGCCAGCGCGTCCTCGTCCAGTATCTCGCAGGTGAGGCCGCTTTCCTCGGCCACCGTTGCGGCGCGCTCGGCGAGCAGCGCCGGCGAGAGGAGATTGCCCGGCATGTTGGCGAGGTCGCGCGCGAGAGAGACGGCCCAGGCCGCGCTCTCGCCCCTGCGTGCCGCGGCATGGCCCCCGTCGGGCACGCTCTCGCCGTCAAAGCCCAGGGCCAGCCATTCCGGCGCCGGATTTTCGTCCTTGGGCGCCTTTTTCAGGGCGTCGAAGCGGTAGAGGGCGAGCTGCGCCGCGCAGACGCATTCCTCCACCAGGCGCTCGCGGCCCCCCGGCAGGCGGCCGAGCTGCGGCTCGGGCAACAGGATGGATGTCACGCCCAGGGCGCGGCAGCGCTGCACGGCACTGGCCACGGCCTTGCGGATGCGCTCGGGCGTGACGTCCTCCCGCTTGCCGAGGCCGATGGCGAGCACGCGCGGGATGGCGAGCTCCGGGTGGCCGTGCAAAAGGGCCAGCGCCCCTTCTTTGGGCTTGAAATCGCGCAGGGCGGGCGCCACGGCGAGCCAGGGCGCGGCCTTGTCGAGCTCCGGGTTCTCCTGCAACAGCTCCTCGCCCTCGCAGGCGAAGGCCAAAAGCACGTCGCCCTTCCAGTGCTCGGGGCCGAGATTCTGAAACCGCACTTCCATGGCAAGCCCTCCTTGGGCGCGAAGCGGCGCGCCGCCGCACGACTCTACACAAAAGGCCCGCCAGTGCCAAGCAAGCGGCCTTGCGCTTTTGGGCCGCACTGGCTAGGATTTGGCGGCCCGACAGCGGCACAAGCAGGAGGAACGCGCATGCGCTGGCAGAATCAGCAGCAAAGCTCCCACGTGGAGGACCGCCGCGGCAGGTCGCCCATGGCCTTCCGGGGCATGCCCATCGGCGGCAAGGCGGGGGCCATCCTCCTGCTCGTGGTGCTGGTGGCCGGCTATTACGGCTATGACCTGACCCCGCTTCTGGGCGGCTTGGGCGGCGATGTTGCCCAGGTGAGCGCCCCGCGGCCGGCCGGGACCGGCTCCGGGGATGACGAGCTCGCCCGCTTCGCCTCGGTGACGCTCAAGAGCACCGAGGACACCTGGGACAAGATCTTCCGCGCCTCGGGCAAACGCTACGACCCGCCCACGCTCGTGCTCTTCAGCGACAGCACGGACACGGCCTGCGGCTACGGCCAGAGCGCCATGGGGCCCTTCTATTGCCCGGCCGACCAGAACGTCTACATCGACCTCGCCTTTTACGGCGACATGGAGCGCAAGCTTGGCGGCGGCGGGGACTTCGCCCTGGGATATGTGCTGGCGCACGAGGTGGGCCACCACGTGCAGAACGAGCTCGGCATCGCCCAGGAGGTGCGCCGCCAGCAGTCCGGGGCATCCCAGGTCGAGGCCAACCGGCTCTCGGTGATGCTGGAGCTTCAGGCCGACTGTTTTGCGGGCGTCTGGGGCAGGTATATGGAGGAGCAGGGCATCCTCGAAGCCGGCGACCTTGAGGAGGCGCTCAACACGGCGAGCGCCATCGGCGACGACCGCCTCCAGCGGCAGAGCATGGGCCGCGTGGTGCCGGACAGCTTCACGCACGGCACCTCGGCGCAGCGGCTCCGCTGGTTCCGGCGCGGCTTTGACAGCGGCGACCCGGGCCAGTGCAATACCTTCAAGGGGATCGATTAGGCGCAGCGCTTCGCAAAATTCGCGCATAACGCAAAAAACGCCGCCGTTCCGAAAGGAGCGGCGGCGTTTTCGTCAAAAGCTGTAAAGTCCTAGAACTGGATGTCCAGGCGCACGAACCAGCCCTTGGGATGCAGACAGGCCGGGCACACGTCCGGGGCGTCCTTGCCGTCCACGAGGCAGCCGCAGTTGAGGCAGCGCCACACCGTGGGCTCGGGATTGGAGAACATGGTGTTGGTCTTGATCTTGTTGGCCAGGTCGAGGAAGCGCTTCTCGTGGTAGTTTTCCGCGATGAGGATGTTGCGCATGGCTATGGCAACCGGGATGAAGCCCTCGTTTTCGGCGATGGTGGCGAAGTCGGGATACATCTTGGTGTATTCCTCATGCTCGCCGGCCGCGGACTCGATCAGGTTGGCATAGGTGTCGGCGATGACGCCGGCCGGGAAGGTGCCGGAAATCTCGAGCTGGCCGCCCTCGAGGAGCTTGAACAGGCGCTCGGCGTGTTCCTTTTCCTGATAGGCCGTCTCCTCAAAGATCTTGCTCACGAAGATGAAGCCGTCCTTCTTGGCCTGCGAGGCGTAGAAGGTGTAGCGGTTGCGGGCCTGGGACTCGCCGGAAAAGGCGATGAGGATATTTTTCTCGGTCTGGGAGCCCTTCAGTGACTTCATGCGAACCTCCGGTCAGCTGGCTGGCCAGGTTGGGGTGCTTCGGCGGCGGAATTTTCCGCGCCCGGAAGCCTACCCTATCCCAGCCGCGCCGTTTCTGTCAAATAGGTTCGCGCAGGAGGGGGATGATGGACGCCCAAGGCCCCTAGCCGGCCTGCTCCATTTCGTTGAGCTGGGCCTCCAGGGCCGCGATCTGCGACTGGAGGGCGTCGATTTTGCCGGTCACGCCCGCGTCCGCCGCGCCGCCCGTGAGGTTGGAGGTCAGGCTCATGAGCTGGCTTTTCAGGGCCTGGATCTGCTTGCGGATGCTCTCGGCATCGTTGCCGGACGAGGAGGAAGCTCCCCCGGCGCCGCCCCCGCCTCCGGCGGGCGCGCCCTCACCGCCGGCCTCGCCGCCGGACTGGCCGGCATCGCCGCCGCTGTTCTGCGAGGCGCTGGAGCTTGCGGGCTGGTCATATTTGTGGATCATCTCGGAGTAGAGGCGCTTCGCCTCGTCGGAAATTTCCGCCGTGTCGCCCGAGCCCGAGCGCTGGCTGCGGCTGGTGGAACTTCTTTCCCCGTCCACCGCGCTCACGGCATCGAGGTTCCAGAGGGCGTTTGAACTGTAGGCTCCGCTGATTTCCATGCTTGTCTCCCGATGGCTGGCCCGGCAGGAATTGCCCGCCCGGCGTGTCGTGCCGGGAAAGAAGCAGGAATCGTGCCGCGCGGAAGGGGAGATGACCGCGCTTTACCGAAACCCGCGCCTGTGGCAGCATGGCGGCATGGTAGCGCCAGCCCCGAAAGCGGAAGAAAACGTGCCCTTTGTGCTCGCGAGCGGTGAAGTGCTCACGGCAACGGTGCGCCGCTCGGCCAGAAGCCGGCGCCCCAGGCTCAGCCTGTCGCCCCGGGGCGCGCTTGCGCTGGTCATCCCGGCCGCGTGGCCGTCCGCCCGCCTGGGCGAGCTCGTCCCGGCCTTCCTTCCCTGGCTTGAGCGCGCCTGGCCGCGTTTTGCCGCCTCGCGCCCCAAGCCCGCCCTGCCTGAAAAAATCGCCCTGCCGCTTGCCGGCCGGGAGCTCTCGGTGGTCGCCGGCGGAGATTTCGCCGCCGGCCGCGCGGCCAGCGCCGGGGCCGCGTCCCTCGTGCGCCTGGGCGCGGGCAGCCGCCGCGTGCTCCTGCTGGAGCATGGAGAAAATCTGCGGCTTTTCGGCGCCACGGATGACCTCGCCCTCTGCGGCCACGCCCTTCAACGCTGGTGCCGGGGGATGGCCACGCGCCTCTTGCCGCCGCACCTGGAATCGCTCGGCCGGGCGCATGGTTTCGCGCCGCCCAGGGTGGCCGTGCGCGACCAGCGCTCCCGCTGGGGAAGCTGCTCGCGCGGGCGCGCCGGCGCGGCCGAGCCCCACATCCAGCTCAACTGGCGGGCACTCCTCCTCCCGCCGCCCCTGCTCGACCACCTCTGCTTCCATGAGCTCTGCCATTTGCGCCACATGGATCATTCCCCGGCCTACCGCGCCGAGCTCGCGCGCGTCTCGCCCGACTGGGCCCGGCTCGAGCGGGGCCTTTCCCGAGCCTGGCGCGAGCTCCCCTTCTGGGCGCTGCCGCAGGACGCGCCTGCGGCGTCCTAGTGCGCACGTTTCCTTTGACCTTGCTGTACTTTTGCGGTGGCGGTGTCCTTGTGCTGTGGCAATAATGCCGAAATTATCCGTCAAAAACAGCCTTTTTGCTGCTTGCTGCGTCAGAGAAAAATTTTCTTGGTCGAGTACTTAAGTACACTCCCTGCGAAAATTTTTATCTTCCTTGCAAGCAGCAAAAAATCTTATTTTTTAGGATTCTTCCGGCACCAGCACCCGTCTTCCGCTTCGCTCCAGACGGGGTATGGAATATCTGTCAACTACATTGGATAGTTGAACTTCTCTTTACAGTCCGCACGCAAACCGCTATAAACGCCCCAGCTAGGGGAGCCGAACAGGCCCGCGCGTGGCGCTGGCAAGGCGGCTGAGAGTGGGGACATGCCCCAGACCCTGTGAACCTGACGCAGTTCGCACTGCCGGAGGGAAGCGCAGACCGGATTCCCGCAGGTTCCGGTCTTTTTTTGCGCCCTGCGTCGCAAACGCCGGAGGCATCATGGCATCAACTCTCTTGTCCAAAAACGCGGCGCTGTCCGGGCTTTGCGAGCGGCATCTCGCCACGCTCGCCCGCGAGGAGGCCCTTGACGAGGCCCTCATCCTCGAGGCGCTGGACGCGGGCACCATGGCCTTTCTGGGCAATCCCGCCCACCCGGGCCTCAAGCCCATCCTCGTGGGCCAGCCCGCGCGGGTGAAGGTCAACGCCAATCTCGGCACCTCGCCGCTCAGCTCCTGCATGGAGACCGAGCGGGCCAAGATCGCCGCCGCTGCCAGGGCCGGCGCCGACACCATCATGGACCTTTCCATCGCGGGCGACCTCGACGCCATCCGGCGGGAAATGCTCGCCGCATGGCAGCTCCCGCTCGGTACGGTGCCCATGTACGCCGTGGGCCAGCAGCTGCTCGACGCCGGGCGCGACATCGCCTCCATGAAGCCGGACGACCTTTTCGCGGAAATCGAGAAACAGGCCCGGCAGGGCGTGGATTTCGTCACCGTGCATTGCGGGCTCTCGCGGCGCGGGGCAGAGCTCGCCGTAAATGGCGGCCGCGAGATGGGCATCGTCTCGCGCGGCGGCTCCATGCTGGCGCGCTGGATGCTGGAAAATGACCGGGAAAATCCGCTGCTGGAGGAATTTGACCGCCTCGTCGACATCAGCCTTAAGCACAATCTCGTGCTCTCGCTGGGCGACGGCTTGAGGCCCGGCGCCGGCGCGGACGCGGGCGACGCTGCCCAGTGGGAGGAGGTCATCAATCTCGGCGTCCTCGCCCGGCGCGCGCTCGAGCGCGGCGTGCAGTGCATGATCGAGGGGCCGGGCCATGTGCCGCTCAACCAGGTGCGCACGCAGATACAGGGCATCAAGCGCCTCACCCACGGCGCGCCGCTCTATGTGCTCGGGCCGCTCTGCTGCGACAGCGCGCCCGGCTACGACCACATCGCCGGGGCCATCGGCGGGGCGCTCGGCGTGGAGGCCGGGGTGGACTTCCTCTGTTACCTCACGCCCGCCGAGCACCTGACCCTGCCCGACGCCGCTGACGTGGCCGCCGGGGTGATGGCCTCGCGCGTGGCCGCGCAGGTGGGCGAGGTGGCGCTGGGGCGCCCGGGCGCCGTGGCTCGCGAGAAGGCCATGAACGCGGCGCGCAAGGCGCTGGACTGGGACGGCATGGCGAAAGCCGCCATCGACCCCGAACAGCTCGCCAAGCGGCGCGAGCCGCACAAGGGCGAGGAGGTCTGCGCCATGTGCGGCAAGTTCTGCGCGGTCAAGATGCTGCGGGAGACCAAGGCGAAAAAAGCCTGAGCGGAGAAAGCAACCTGAGGCTGGCGGCCGTTGCGTCCGGTACAGGCGCGGCGGCCGCTGCTGTATGAGCTGTCAGCGGCCGAGCAGGGCGCGCGTTTCGTTGTCAAGGCCGCGCAGGCTTTCCGTTACCTGCGCGCCGCCGAGATTTTCCGGGTCTTGCGTGATGAGGATGAGCAGGCGCTCCGGCGTGGCGGCCACCCGCGTTGTGGCGCGCCCGCGCAGGGCCTGGGTGCGCGGCTCGCCCTCAAAGATCCAGAAGCGGCCCTCCTCGCGCGGCTCCGTGGCATCGCCCTGAAGTTCGGCCATCCCGCGCGCGAAGTCGCGGGCCGTGCTTCCCTTGCGGTTGGGCAGCACGAACACGCTCACCTGCGCGAGAAAGCGCTCGGCCGCCTCGTCCTGCACGCCGAGCACGAGCATGTACTCCTCGGGCGCGCCGCTGCTGAAGCCCGTGCGCTCCTCGCCGTCCCACCCGGGGGGAAGCGTCGCGGCGAAGCGGCTGAAGCTGCGCTCGCCCGGCGTGTCTGCGGAGGATGTGGCGGCCGTTTCCGGGTTTTGCGCAGCCGCGCTCCCGGGGAGGCAGAACAGGAGAAGGAGCAGGAGGGCGGCAAAAGCGATTCTTGGCATGGTCACTCCACGGTTCAGGGGACAAGCAGGCGGAGCGCCCACGGGGCGCTTGCGGAAAGGATGAGGAGCACAAGGCCGGCCGCCGCCAGCGCAAGGCGCCTCTTGGGCACGCGGGCCGCGAGTAAAGCCCCCCAGGCGGCGGCAGCCAGTGTGAGCAGGCAGAGCGCCACCAGCTGGAAGAGCGCCGCGTGCGCCTCGCCGGGGAGGGCGCTCCCCTTGCGCAGCAAGAGCCCCAGAGCCACGCCCCAGCGCTCGAGGAGCTGCGGCACGGCCCCGGCCACGGCCCACACGGCGCACCAGCGCACGGCGCCCGCGGCCTCTGCGGCGCTGAGCGGGCGGCCGAGCCAGCCCCGGCGCGCCACAAGGGCTGCCAAGATGAGCCCCACGGCGCCGCCGGAGCTGAAGGCCGTAAAATAGGCGCGGCAGGCATGCTTGAGCACGGCTGCGGCCGCGCGTGAGAAGTCCATGCCGGGGGGGAGACCCGCGAAAGGCCAGTTGAGGAGCGCGAATGCCGCCAGTGCGCAGCAAGCGGCGCCGAAAAGGAGCACCAGCGGCAGGCGGATGGCCCGGGCGCTGTAGCTGTCCGTCCCCGGGGGCAGGCCGGCGGCCTTGCGCAGGCAGGCGTGCCGGCCGCTCCACGCGCAGAGGATGCCCGCGCACCACAGGGCCACGCTCAGGCTGATGCCCGCGCCGGCCGGCGTGAAAAAGGCGCCGAGACGCCGCGCGAGCGGCGCGTCCGCCACCTGGGAGAGCTGGACCAGGGCGTCCCCGATGACGAGCGCCGGCCACGCGGCCGAAAGCGCGAGGCCGAGGCCGGCGAGGGACGCGGCGCCCGTCAGGCAGAAGGCCGCATGCCCGCGCCGCCCGAGGATGAGGGCGAGCGCCGCCATGAAGGGCAGCGTGGCCGCGGCATTGGCCGCGATGCCGAGCAGGCTGGCGCCCCAGTGCCAGAAGATCAGGGCCGTGTCGGGGGTCATGCCGGCCCTTGTAGCCCGGGCGCCCGCCGCGCGCAAGGGGCGCTCCGGCACCTGCCTTCTGCTACGCTCCAGACGGGCTTAAGGAAAAGCGCTCAACCGCTGGTGTGTCATAAACTGGAGAAAACCGCGTTGTTCCCTCTTTTGCGGGCTTTTTTGTGGCCCATGGCCTTTTATGTGCCGCTGTGCGGGATAAATGCCTGATTTTTCACATTTTGAAATCCGACTCTTTTTGTAGGGAAGCGGCGAAAAAAGGTATAAAATATCAAGTTGTTGGCGCCATAGCGTTGACAATCCCCGCAAAGCGTGGTCTTGTCCTCGCAACGGGCCGCGTTCCGGCGAAATGTTTTGCCGGGGGCAACGCGGGAAATTTTTGGTTTTTTGCGAGGGTGTTTCATGTCCAAGTCCATCTATGTGGGGAACCTTCCCTGGTCGGCCACCGAGGAGCAGGTGCAGGATCTGTTTTCCGAGTACGGCAATGTCCTGAGCGTCAAGCTCGTCAGCGACAGGGAAACGGGCCGCGCCCGCGGCTTCGGCTTTGTGGAAATGGAAGACGGCGACGCCGATGCCGCCATCGAAGCGCTGGATAACGTCAGCTTCGGGGGCCGTACCCTGCGCGTCAACGAAGCCAAACCCCGGGCCCCGCGTCCTCCCCGCTACTAAAAGCGCACACGCGCCGCGCGAGCCCTGAGGGCCGCGCATGATTTTCCGCCCCGGCTGGCTACGCCCCCGGGGCTTTTTTGCGCCCGCGCGTCAAGGCGCGCTCCGCCGCGCCCCCCTCTGCGCCGGGCGCAAAAAACGCGGCGGGACAGGGGCCCCGCCGCGTTTCGCTGTCGTTGCCCGTTTCTGTCGCCTAGGCGTCGCCGTGCCCGAGGGCGTAGTATTCGGCCAGCATGGGGCCGAAGAACTCGGCGTCGTCGCCCAGCTCTTCCTCGATGCGCAAAAGCTGGTTGTACTTGCTCATGCGGTCGGAGCGGGAGAGCGAGCCGGTCTTGATCTGGCCGGCGTTGACGCCCACCGCGAGGTCGGCGATGAAGCTGTCTTCCGTCTCGCCCGAGCGGTGGGAGACCACGGTGGTGTAGGCCGCTTCCTTGGCCATCTCGATGGTGTCGAGGGTCTCGGTGACGGTGCCGATCTGGTTGAGCTTGATGAGGATGGAGTTGGCGACCCCGGCGGCGATACCCTCGGCGAGGATGGAGGGATTGGTCACGAAGAGGTCGTCGCCCACGAGCTGCACGTTCTCGCCGAGAGTGGAGGTGAGCAGGCTCCAGCCGTCCCAGTCGTTTTCGGCCATGCCGTCCTCGATGGAGATGAGCGGGTACTTGCGCGTGAACTCGGCGAGCCATTCGGCCATCTCGGCGCTGGTGAAGCTCTTGCCCTCGCAGACGTACTTGCCGTCCTTGTAGAACTCGGACGAGGCCGCGTCGATGGCCAGCGCCACCTCGCCGCCGGGATTGTAGCCGGCCTCCTCGATGGCGCGGATGATGTAGCTGAAGGCCTCGTCATGGTTCTTGAGGTTGGGGGCGAAGCCGCCCTCGTCGCCCACGCTGGTCACATGCCCGTCGGCCTTGAGGATGGCGGCCAGCGTGTGGAAGATCTCCGCGCCCATGCGCAGCGAGTCGCGGAAGCTCATGGCGCCGAGCGGCATGATCATGAATTCCTGGATGTCCAGGTTGTTGGGGGCGTGCGCGCCGCCGTTGATGATGTTCATCATGGGCGCGGGCAGGACCTTGGCGTTGATGCCGCCGATATACTTGTAGAGCGGAAGCCCGAGGAAGGTGGCCGCGGCGCGCGCGCAGGCCATGGAAGCGCCGAGCATGGCGTTGGCGCCGAGGCGGGACTTGTTGTCCGTGCCGTCGAGGTCGATGAGGGTATTGTCGATCTGCACCTGGCGCAGGGCGTCCATGCCCACGAGGGCCTGGGCGATCTCGTTGTTCACATGCTCGACGGCGCGGGTGACGCCCTTGCCGCCATAGCGTTTCTTGTCGCCGTCGCGCATTTCGAGCGCTTCGCGGCTGCCGGTGGACGCGCCCGAGGGCACGGCCGCACGGGCGTTGATGCCCGACTCCAGGGAAACTTCCACCTCCACGGTGGGATTGCCGCGCGAGTCAAGGATCTCGCGGCCATGGACAGAGACAATGGTGCTCATGGCTCCTCCTTTTTGCCGGCCGGGCCGGATTTGCTGGCGTCACACGCCTGATCTTCATAGTAAAGGCGCCTCAGCCCCTCGAGGAGGAGCTGCGGCAAAACCGCGTCAAATACCGGGCTCGCCTGGGCGATGGCGGCGGCGAAGCCCCCGGTGGCGACCGTCGTCACCGGGCCGGGCATCTGCCGGCCGAGGCGCCCGGTGAGGCCCTCGCTGATGCTCACATAGCCGAAGAAAAGCCCGTGGCGGATGCTCGTCACCGTGTCGCGGCCCGGGGTCGGCTCCTCGGCGCTCACGTCCATGCTCACCGGCGGGAGCTTGGCGGCGTGGCTCGAGAGCGCGGCCATGGCCGTGGCGGGCCCGGGAAAGATGAGGCCGCCCAGGTAGGCCTCGCCGCTCACGCAGTCGAGGGTGAGGGCGGTGCCGAAATCGGCCACCACGAGGGACGCCGCTTCGGGAAACTGGCGCCTGGCCGCATAGGCCGCCACCAGGCGGTCGGCGCCCACTTCGGCCGGGCGCTCGTAGCGGTTTTCCAGCGGCACCGGGAGGTCGTCCACGGCCCGCAGCAGCGGGCGGCCCACAAAGCGGGCCACGGCCTCGGCGAGCAGCGGGTCCAGCGGCGGCACCACCGAGGAGGCCACGCAGGCTTTGAGCGACGCCGGCGCCACGCCCGCATGCCCGAGCAGAGAGAGCAGGGTGAGCCCGAGGCTGTCGGCCGTCTGGCCCGTGGCGGCGGGGAGGGTGTAGGCGGCGAGCACATGGCTCTCGTCGGCCATGCCCACCTTGATGGACGTATTGCCCACATCGAACAGGAGAAGTTCCGCCTGCATGGATGCCTCCGCCGCCTTCAGCGCGGAGACAGTATGCCGGATTCTCCGGGTACAGGCAAGCGCGGGCGCCTAGCGGAAGGCGGCGAGCGCCCGGCCCTGGCGCAGGCCGATGCAGCCGAGCGGAAGATCCCGCCACCAGAGCGCGGCCTCGCGGCCTGTGAGGCCGGTCTGGAGCGCGCGCCCCTGGAGCAGGGCTTCCACCTCGGTTACCTCCTCCAGCACGAGGGACTGCGGCCCGGGCTCCCCAGCGGCGCCCCCGGGCACAAGGCAACGCAGGCGCGGGGCGGGCGCGAAGGCGCCGGCGCCGTCCATGCGGCCGAGCGGCGCGGCCTGCCAGCCGAAGCCGGGGGGGAGCAACGCGGCCGCGGCCTCAGGCACAAAGCGCGCCGTGCCGCCGAAGTCGAGCACAGAGCCTGCGGGCAGGCGCGCCGGGTCGCAACAGGG
>NZ_JAAVBE010000016.1 GCF_014803725.1 Desulfovibrio sp. | reverse complement strand
TCCTTGGCGGAAGCCCGGCGCCTCCTCGAAGAGTGGCGACAGGATTATAACTGCAACCGCCCCCACAGCGCCCTTGGCTGGCAAAGCCCGGCGGCTTATCGGGCAGCCCATCAACCCCCAAACCGGACAGGAGCCACTAACTTATCCTTGGCATCATGAATGGGGTAGAGCCGGCTTTCAGAAGATGGGAATCCCGCTATTTTGATTGGCGGAACAGCCATTCTTGTACGGGCTTGAGCCGATAGGCACAGTCAAAGGAATACATATGTTCGCTTCCGTTCCCATCGGCGGGGAGCACTGATTTTGGCGTAAAATTTATTATGTTCACGGGCGCACCTTTCGCAAAAAGTGCGTTAGCGAGTGTATCCTGCTCGCTAAGCGGGAGCTTGGCACTCCATTCCTCAAAAGCATACTGCCTGCCGATGGCCTTTACGGCCTTTTCCAGTGCCGAAATATTCGCGAAGGATTTTCCCGATTTTCCCGCAGTGATAAAGGTGAATGTAGCTCTGGCAAGTGTTGGAAATACGTTTTCATTCCAATGACAGTCAACAAAAAGCGAGGCAGCGAAAATATCGGGACGTGAAGCCGTAAAAAGCATGGAGATCATGCCGCCCATGGATTGTCCTGTGGTATAAATGCGGTTCGTGTCAATATTTTCTGTGGCAACGATATGTTCCACCAGGCGAAGTACCGTATCGACTTCTGGAGTCCGCTCATAGGCATCATTGACCGCCACACCGCTGAATTGCGGCACGAGGATGTAGCAGGGGTGTTTGGTCTGCCACTGGTTCGTGGCCCAGACCAGGGCTCCATAGCCTTGAAGGAGGGGCCGGAGGACATCCTTGCCCGGAGTGCTCGCATCGGCCATGAACAGCACCAGCGGGGTCCCTTTGACCGAGGATGATGCAGCGGGGCGGAAAAGGCTGTACGCAAGCGTGACGCCGTTTTCCTCGTCCACAAAGCAATCCTGGCTAAATTGAGGAACATACCTTGCTATCATTTGCTGCAGCACTTCATCGTCGCTCTTGTCGATGACAGGACCACCCCCCGGCGCGCCCAGCTTGGGCCCACCGGGCCCGGTCATTGGGGCGGCGTAAAGCGAGGTCTGGAGAAGAAGAGCCAGAACAGCCAGACAAACACTTACAACAGGCTTCATTTTGCTTCTTCCTCCGAAATTTTGTTGATTTTGCAGGCTTTCTTGCGTGATGTGGTCTTTTCGGCCAGGGACGCAATCAGCCTGAAAAAGAACGGCACGAACAGGGTGGCGAGCATAGTGGCACCAAGCATGCCGCCAATCACGGCCGTCCCGATAGCATGGCGGCTGTTGGCACCTGCCCCGGTACTGATGGCAAGCGGCAAGGTACCCAAGATAAAGGCGATGGAGGTCATGATGATGGGGCGAAAGCGCACCCGCGCCGCATACAGCGCAGCCTCGGTCGGGTTCTGTCCGGCGCGCCACGCGTCCGACGCGAACTCAACGATAAGGATGGCGTTCTTGGCTGAAAGTCCGATGATGGTGATAAGGGCTATCTGAAAGTAGACGTCATTCTGGAGACCCCTGAGCCACGTGGCGGCAACTGCGCCAAAAATGCCAAAGGGCACCGCCGTCAGAACAGAAACAGGCAGTGACCAGGATTCATATTGCGCTGCAAGCACGAGGAAGACCATCAGGAGGGCCAGGCTGAAAATAACACCGCTGTCCCGGGAGGCGAGTTTTTCCTGAAGCGCCGCACCCGCCCAGCCCAGGGAATAATCGGCGGGGAGCGTGGCCGCCACCTCCTCCATGGCGGCGATGGCCTGCCCGGTGGTGTAGCCGTCCGCCGGCCTGCCCATGACATGGGCGGCAGGAAAGACGTTATACCGCTCTACAACGTCTGGTGCCGTCCTTCGCTCAAAAGATATGAGAGCCGTGAGGGGAATCATTTTCCCCTGATCATTGGGAACGGCCACATCCCCAAGAGAGCGCTCCAGCATGCGCCATTCCGGTGCGGACTGAAGGACGACCTGGAATGTGCGTCCCAGGTAATTGAAGTCATTTACATAGTGCCGCCCGAACGTGCCGTTCATGGCCGTGAACACCGCATCCACATCCACTCCCATGTCCATGCACCTCTCCTCATCAAGATGGGCGAAAAGCTGGGGGGCGCCAGTTGAAAAGAGGTTCCGGATGGTGCCGATGGCGGGGTATTTTTTTTGCCCATCCGGGAGGAGGGATGTGGCCTCGACCACGAACTCCTTTGCCCTTTTTTCGAGGTCTGCCAGGGTGCCCGTACCGCGCATCTGGATGTAGCCATCAAAGCCACCCGTGGTACTCATTCCCGAAATGGGTGGAGGCATGAAGCTCAGCACCAGTGCCTCGGGCTGGAGCAGGCTTGCCGCGGCCAGCTTCTCCACAAGGGCAGCCGACGAGTCGCGGGCCTCCCGGCGCTCCTTCCAGGGGGCGAGGTTCACAAAGAAGGTTCCGTAATTGCTCTTGACCGCTGCTGTGGTGACATCGAGGCCGCTTATATTCGTAACGGATCGTATGGCCGGGTTCGAAAGCGCGTAACTGGTTATAAGATCTCCGGCTTCCATAGTGCGGTTCAGGGAAGCGCCGTCATCAAGGATACCAAGGCAGGTAAGGTTGCCTTGATCCTCGTTGGGAACGAGCGCCCCTGGGAGAATGCGGAACAGACAGAACAGGCCCCCGCATAACAGGAGCACGGCAGCAATGCTGACGGGGGCATGCATGTCAAGCCAGCGGACAATTCTGAGGTAAGCCCGGGTGACAAGGCTAAAGCCCCTATTGAACCAACGAAAAGGAAGCGGTGGTTTTGCGCGTTTTTCATCGCCATCGAGCAAGAGGGCGCAGAGCGCCGGTGTGAGGGTGAGCGCCACGACACCAGACAGGATGACGGAAATGGAAATGGTGATGGCGAACTGCTTGTACATCTGCCCCGCGAGGCCACCCATGAAGGTCACGGGGATGAAGACCGAACACAACGAAAAGACTA
Organism: Desulfovibrio sp.; assembly: GCF_014803725.1. Lineage (GTDB taxonomy): Bacteria > Desulfobacterota > Desulfovibrionia > Desulfovibrionales > Desulfovibrionaceae > Desulfovibrio. The sequence continues at coordinate 61,709 of NZ_JAAVBE010000016.1, read as the reverse complement.
CGCCGATGACCGCCGGGGTCACTTCGCGCATTCCTTTGGCCGTGGCTTCAAAAGCGCCCAGTCCCTCTTTTTGCATTATCCTTTCCACATTTTCCAGGACAACAATGGCATCGTCCACGACAAGCCCGATGGCGAGCACCATGGCGAACAGTGTCAAGGTATTGATAGTGAATCCGAACGCAAACAGTCCTGCGAAAGTGCCGATGATAGACACCGGCACCGCCAGGCAGGGAATAAGCGTGGCGCGCCAGTTTTGTAGGAACACATACACGACGATGATGACCAGAAAAAGGGCTTCAAAAAAGGTCTCAACGACCTCATGGATGGATTCAAGGACAAAATCATTGTTATTCGACACGATGGCATATTCCATGTCCGTCGGCATGAGTGCCGCTATCTCCTCGAGCCTGGCGACGACCCTTGCGCCCGTGGCGATGCCGTTGGCGCCAGGCTGTAAGTAAAGGGCGCCCATAGTCGCCGGCATGCCGTTATATCTTGCGAGAACACTGTAATCCCGACCCCCAAGTTCAATTTCCGCGACATCTTTGAGGCGGAGTGCGGCGCTGTTCTTCCCTGTCCTGATGATAATATTGCCAAACTGTTTGGGGTCGACCAGGCGTCCTTTGGTATCGATTTGCCAGCTTAATTGCGTCCCCGTGGCTACCGGCATCTCCCCAAGGCGTCCGGGCGCGAACTGCGAATTCTGTTTTTGGATGGCAGCAGCTACTTCGGGAACCGATATGCCGTATTTCGCCAGCTTGTCGGGTTGGAGCCAAATACGCATGGCATAGTCGAGGCCGCCGAATATCCGGCAATCGCCTACTCCTGGTATGCGTTTCAGCTCATCGACCATGTTGATTTTCATCCAGTTGGTCAGGAACACCTGGTCATAGCGCCCGTCAGGCGAAAAACAACTGAAGCCCAACAGCATCGCAGGAGAACGCTTGGCGACGGTGATGCCCTGCCGACGCACCTCTTCGGGAAGCTGGGTTTGTGACAGGTTCACCTTGTTATTCACATTTACGAGCGCAATATCAGGGTCTGTCCCCAAGGAAAAATAGACATTGATAGTCCCTTGTCCGGAACCTGATGCGGCCGAGGACACCATGTAGAGCATATTCTCCACACCGTTTATATTTACCTCAAGCGGGGCGAGCACGGTAGAGGCTATGGTTTCGGCGGAAGCACCCGGATAAGCCACCGTCACATTTACTGTGGGCGGCACAAGCTCCGGATACTGGGCAACAGGGAGCGCAATAATGGCAAGGCTTCCTGATAAAGTAATTACCAGTGAAATGACGATAGAAAGAATAGGACGCCGAAGAAAAATATTCGGGGAAGCAGTAACTTTTTTCATTATAAACTACTTATGGTGCTTTTAGCATATTCGCCCGTTTTCTTTCGAAAAGACAAGTTCAAAAATTGCCCACATTCCTCGTGCTTTTTTTAACGCATCCTGTGCGCCGTTATAGAGTAACTCCGCATGAATGCCCCGCAGAAGACCCGTAAAAGCATCGGCGACCTCTATCTTTGGACGTAAGAGGTCAGTTTCCATTTCAATCTTTTGCAGGACATTATTTAGGGTCGAATCAATCATTTTTGAATACAATCGGTCACATTCCTTGACTTCTTTCTCGAGGTCATATGGCGGCATGTATAAAGCCCGTATCCAGAAACGCAGATATCCATTTTTCTCATATCGCACAGGAATCCCAAAAAAATACTCATGAAGCGTATCTTGGGATGGATTTTGAATAGAAAAAATGTCGAGAGCAGACTGCTCACGGGTAAACGCCTCATGCAACAGTGTAAGAAAAATCATTTCTTTAGAGGGAAAATGCGCATAGATAGAGGGCTTTCGGATACCAACATCCTCAGCAATTTCCGCCAAAGATGTATGGTAGTAGCCTTGTTTCGCAAACTTGGAGAGAGCTGAAGCGATGATTTTGTCTTTCGACATGCCGACCGCCTGACGGGGAGAAGATGCGCAAAAATTCGCGGCAAGCAGGGGGATGAGGTACGAGCCGTTCCTACCTACCGTTAGGTAGGTACTTCAGTTCCCCACCTGTGTCAATAGCCGGCTGTCGGCATTTTCCCTACCAGGAGTAAACCGTGAAGATTTCTTGTTTATGTCGGTTATTGAGGAATAGCGTATTCCCGGCTCAACGCCTTCACCTCTCCTGGGCAGGCCTCAAAGATTGCTATCGCTGCCCTTCAGCCAAAGCAACCTGCCGTTCATTCAAGAGTCGATGACGCACCAAACAGGTTTTTCCCTTCTCAGGCATGGTCTCGGAAATTTTTAAGTCCTACGGCACGGTAAACGTCAAGCGAAAGTCACTCTCCTCGCCCCAGAAATGCTATTTATGCGATACAAATTTAAATATAGCATGAAAGTGATGCATTGGACAGTGTAATTATGGTGTATATGAAAAATCTATTTCANAGTTTTTNCCTAAGATAAAATTTATACAATGATTACCTATTGTAAAGAGTGCTTCACAAGTATTATTCCCCTTATCGATACAGATATAAGNATTCAAGAATTCGGAATGACAGTAATTGGCGCTCTACGGCAAATGTGGGCGGAGCATGAAGCGGNCGCTTCGTTGACAATANNCCCAAAGCGCTTCCGGATTCAGATGTNGCCTCTATAAAATCCACTCTACGAGAGAACTAAAGCCCCTAACAAAATTTATGTCCAATTAGGGATAACAAAAATTTTTGAAAGATTTCAACTTTATGGGTAGGAAATAAATACCGTATATATTTAATGCATGCTTTCAACTGGTTGCAATAAACATTTTATCTCCTTGGGCATCAGGAGGTATGGGCCAGCGTGGCTAAGACGCCGTGGAAGATATTTTCTTTGGAGTCCTCCATACCATCCGTACAGAAGTTATACCACCGTGTCCGAAAAACCGCATGAATCCACGCTTTGCCGCTTGGCATTCCTTGAGCNTGGTTAGAAATAGGTTAGAAAAATGAAAAGGCACTTANGGTTAGAAAACCGTAAGTGCCTGATTTTATTGGTTGCTGGGGGGGCAGGATTTGAATCTACGACCTTCGGGTTATGAGCACAGAGGGAGCCGTTATCGGTTCCCTTCTTTTTTNTACTAACTTACTACTAATAATTGATTTAAGTTGAGGTGNGTCTTACGGTCGTTTTCGNTNTTTTTCGGCCTTTTTCGGCTTGACGTGGTGGGAATATGGTGGGAATAGAGAGGGGCAAAATCGCCNNGGAGAGCTTGCCATGTCTAAACTTGAGCGCCANCAGACTGAAAAAATCGGCGTCTTTTTTGTCCTCGGNAAGCCGCGCGCCAANAGTCGGGANGANGTNCCNACAGGNAANCCGGACAAGATATTCTACATCATGTACCGGCTGGACGGGAAAAAGATCGAGGAAAAGGTGGGNCGCGAATCCGAGCGCATGACCGCCGCCAAGGCCGCGAAAATCCGGGANCAGCGCGTCAACGGCGTGAGCCTNCCCAATGCCGAGCGCCGCCGCATCCGCCGNGCNCAGGAAGCCGCCATCGCCGGGCGCTGGACCATCGCGCGNCTCTGGGAGGCGTACAAGGCCAACAAGCCGGGCCTCAAGGGCATCGTCACGGACGAGAACCGCTACAAGAACTATTTGCAGGANTTCGCNGGACGNACNCCGGAGGANATCGGNACNCATGACGTGGACGCCCTGCGCCTCAGGCTCGCCAAGGCGGGCNAGAAGGCNGGGACNGTGAAGAACGTGCTGGAGCTGCTNNGGCGCATCATCAATTTCGGNGTCAAAAAGGGACTGTGCCCGTGGCAGTCGCCCGCGCANCTCCATTTCGAGATGCCGCGCCTCAACAATGNCAAGACNGANATGCTCACCGCCGAGCANCGCGCCCGCTTCATCGAGGCNGCGCGNAACGCGAAAAACCGCAAGGCCGGGCAGTTCATGCTCATGGCCTATTATACGGGNATGCGGCGCGGCGAGCTCTTCCGCCTCAAGTGGGCGCACATCGACTTNGANCGCGGCTTCATCACCATCANGGGCGAGGAGCAGGANGGGGCCAAGAGCAGCCGGGACGAGCGCATCCCGCTCACCCAGCCGGTGCGCGAACTGCTGGCCGAAATCGGCGGCAACGACAGCGCCTATGTCTTCCCCGGCNGGGACGGCGTGAGCCGCATGACCGACATCAACAAGCAGGTCAACGCCATCAAGCGCGCNGCCGACNTGCCGGAGGACTTCCGGCCNCTGCACGGNCTCCGGCACACNTTCGCCAGCGTGGCCGTGTCCCACGGGGTGCCGCTCTCCCATGTGCAGAANCTNCTGACCCACAAGGACCCTTCGCTGACGCAGCGCTACGCNCANCTGGAGGACAGCGCCCTGAAAAATTCCGCCAGNCTGGTGGGGGANTTNCTGGAGGATGTGCCGGGNNTGGNGGNCGGAAGCGGAGGATAGGTTGNGGGCTTCTGGGCCNGGNGGGCNCCTGTTCCATAATTTTTCAANTNTNCNTGAGGGNATATGNNNGCNNCGTGTCTGTANCCGCANACNCNTGGNACNCCTCATCTTGACGCCANANNAAACTGGAAATAAANTGCCTGTTATTCNAAAATAACAAGTAAAATATTTCGAGTTTATCATGGCGAATCTCCANGTTTCNCGCTCCCTCAAAAAATTCGGCAGCGANNTCANNTCCGCGCGGCTCCGNCGNNGGCTCCCCATGTCCCTCGTGGCCGAGCGNGCCGGAATCTCCANCANNACGCTGGCCAGTCTTGAGAANGGCGAAANCGGCGTNAGCNTGGGNAACGTNGCGGCGGTCATCTACGCTCTCGGCATGGGCACGCCGTTNTCGGANNTGCTCGACCAGAANAACGATGCCTTCGGCCTGATGCTGGACGAGGAGCGTCTGCCCAAGCGAGCCCGTGTGCGGAAAATGGAGAGCTAGATGGGCGAGAAATATTCTGTCTATCTCCACCGCGAGAGGCCCCGGCTTGTGGGCACGCTCTGGCTGAACCAGAGCAAGGGCAGGCTTTCCTCCGCGTTTTCCTATGCGCCCGAGTGGCTTGAGGCCCCGCAGGCGTTCGCCCTGAGCCCGGACCTGCCGCTCGACCCGTATCCCAAGGCTTGCGAAGGGCTTTTCCGCTGTTTTCAGGATTGCTCGCCGGACCGCTGGGGCAAGGTGCTCCTGCGCAGACAGGAAAGCGCCCGGGCCGAGGCGGAAAAACGCAAGCCGCGCACCTTGCTGGACTCGGATTTTTTGCTCCGGGTCAACGATGTTACCCGGCAAGGGGCCATTCGCCTTTCAGCGGATGAGGGGAAGAGCTTTCTTGCGGAATCCGGGGCCGCTTCCGTGCCGCCCCTCATTTCTCTGCCCAAACTCCTGAGCGCGGCGCAGAATATCGACGCCCGGACGGAAACGGATGCCGACCTGAAGGTGCTTGTCGCCCCCGGCTCCTCGCTTGGCGGAGCACGGCCCAAGGCCTCTGTGCTCGGGAAGAACGGCGAGCTGCTTATCGCCAAGTTCCCCAGCCGCAACGATGACCGCGACATCCCCCTCTGGGAATATGTGACTTTCAAGCTGGCGCGCCGGGCGGGCATCCGCACCCCGGAAGTCCAGCTCCAAAAGGTGGCCGGGAAGAACGTCCTGCTTGTGCAACGGTTTGACCGTCAGGGAGCGGACCGGATACCGTTCATCTCGGCCATGAGCCTGCTTGAGGCCAGGGACGGCGACCACATGAGTTATGTGGATATGGCCTCGGTGCTTCAGGCGGAAGGTTCGGCCCCCGTGCAAGACCTGCATGAACTCTGGTCGCGCATGGTCTTCAATATGTGCGTGTACAATGTGGACGACCACCTGAGGAATCATGGCTTCCTGCGGGAGCCGCTGGGCTGGCGGCTCTCGCCCGTTTACGACCTTGAAACTTCCCATCCCACGGAAAAGGCGGCGTATCTGCATACGGCGATTATAGAGGACAGAAGCGCCTTCAGCCTGGACGATGCGCTGGAAGCTGCCGAGTTTTTCCGCTTCCGCAAGAGCGAGGCGCAGAACCGCCTTACTGAAATCCGCGAGGCCGTCTCCCATTGGCGGCACGAAGCCACCCACGTCAAAGCGGCTCCCTCCGAAATTCGGCTTATGCGCGATGCGTTTGAGTATTTGTAGTGCTGCTCATTCGCAGATTAAATAGGGGGATGAGGCGACAGGTTTGAACATGTCAGGATTTCCGACAGGTTGACCGTCATGGACGGCAAAGAGCGAGGAAAAGAGCGGTTCCGTATTTGAACAGCGTCCCAGGTCGACAAGGCCATGTCCCGTAAACCACACGTTTCCGCGCCAATCCCCTTGTCAGGGTTCGCGCTATTTGCCATGCTGTTCGCATGAGCTATATTGGCATCCGTGTGGCATGGGCATTTCCTCCCCCTACATGCAAGCCCAAAATGAATCATGAGGAGGTGCGTCACTTATGGCGATTCCCGACTTTCAAAGCTTCATGCTGCCAGTCCTTCGCTTGGCGGCAACCCAGCCGGTGAATACAGCAGAAGCGGTTGCTCACATTACTGCTGAATTTGGTCTTTCCGATGAAGACAGGCGGGAAATGTTGCCAAGTGGGCGGCAGACGCGGCTTGCCAACAGAGTAGTATGGTCTTTTACCTATCTTGCCAAAGCAGGGCTCCTACAGCGGGAGTCTCGGGGGGTATACACCATTACAGAAGCCGGGCGCAAAGCTCTTGCTGAGAACCCGAAACGCATAGACAAAAATTTTTTAAAAGCTCGATCAGAAAGCTTTCGTCAGTTCAGTGGCGGAAGCACATCTCATGCTGAAGATGAAAACGCCGAGGGAACTCCACACCTTACCGAAGGGGAGGAGGGCACGCCAGAAGAACGAATAGAAGCGGCGTTTAAGGATCACAATGATGCTTTGCAATCTGACATTAAAGAACGAGTCCAAACCCTGAGTGATGGCCAATTTGAACAGCTGATTGTCAAGCTGATGCTTGGACTTGGCTATGGGGCAAGTGGCTCCGGCAAAAGGACAGGCGGGTCAGGTGATGGTGCCATAGACGGCGTCATCACCGAGGACGTGCTCGGCCTGGACAAGATCTATCTTCAGGCAAAAAGATACAGCCCTGATTCGGGCATAGGCCCGGATAAAATCCGCGAGTTCGCTGGTGCCATGGATGCGCATGGCATTGTTAAAGGGGTATTTGTAACCACAAGCCGATATACCAAGGCAGCACGTGAATATGCAGAACGGAGCCATAAGCACTTGCGACTGATAGATGGCGATGAACTGGCAAAGATTATGGTACAGCATGGTATCGGCGTCAGAAGGTATAGGAAGCTTGAACTAAAACATATTGACTCTGATTTTTTTGATGATATGGCGGAATAAAAGGATAGGATATGGTGCGGATGTGGCACTGATAAATCTGCAGGGTGTGGCATGCGCGTTCACCAGACTGCGTCATGAGTACCAAGCGCGAAACTGTATTTCAGGAGCATTGGCGGCGATTCTTTCTGCTGCCACAGGTGGACGACTCGGCGGTGCGCCAAGTCTCCGGGGCCATGTACTGGAACGACCAGCTGCTCTGGAGCCTGGGCGTCATCCCGTGGAGATCGTGGCGGCTGCCTTTTCAGAAAAGTGTTCTCCTTCTCTTGCATGAGGCGCTGCCCGGAGACGCGCCTCGACTCTATACAGCCATCAACGCGGCGCTGGCCACCGCGCAAGGGGATTTTCTCTCGCCGCCAACCGAGCTGGGCAAGCAAAACCTTGCCCAGCGTGTAAGCGAGTTGTGCAAGGGGGAATCCGCCGCGCATCTCCTCCGGCAAATTCAGGCTGTCACGCCCCGGCAAGCCTTTTTCGGGAACCCTGTTCTTGAAACCCTGTTGCAACGCGTCTCCAGCAGGTATCGAAGCAGGCTCCGCCAGCGGGAAAGCGCCTATTACGGCTGCCTTTTCCATTTTCGCGTTCTGAATGTGTTTCTGGAGCGCCTTGCGCCGCTCCTCGCCGGGGAGAATCAGGCGATCCGTAACTGCGTGGCCCTGATTTGCTGGCAGGCGCTCTTTGACGCCGAGCCGGAGCCGGTGCAGCTTTTCCCGGAAAAGCGCCTTATGGCCGACCAGAGCCACCTCTCCGGCGAAATCTACAATTTCTGGAGCTGGCAATATACCTACAGAAACCCGGAATACCGAAAGCTGCGGGCCGTGCTTGAGCCTATCCTCCAAGGTTCAGATGCCGTTTCCATTATGCCCCGCCTGCCGGTCTCCAATCTCAAGGAATACCAGACCATCACCGGGCGCGCCGAAGCAGGGGCCGGACTGGCCCAGGAACTGTTTGCCACCTGCAATCAGGCCATCGACGCCCTGGTGGAAAAATTTGGCTATTATCCGGCGTGGCCCATTGTGGACTACACTTCGGATTTCATCGTGGGCCGGATGCTTTCGGGCCAGTTCCGCTATTGGGAGCGGGAAAGCCCGCCGCCCTTAATCGACCGCGATGCGCTGTTCCGGCTTTGCCCTCGCGATGCGGCGCGGTGTACTCTGGAGGCGCGCAAGGTGCAGGAGGTTAGGGACGGCCACGGTGAGTCCCCGATTTGCTCCGCCGAGTGCGTTGCCGCCGTCCAGCAGGAGGAGCAGCGCCTCTACCGGGCCGCGCTCAACGAGGAGCGGGGCAGGATTCGCGCCGAGCCCTTGCACCGGATGCTCGGCTTGTGGCTCTGGGATCATTGCCAGGAATACGGCGTCACTCCGGCCGAGGCCATGCGCGCCCTGGAGGAACGCCACTTCCCGGAGAGCAATTCCCACTGGCAGCCGACGAAAACGGGCACGGGCAAGAATCTCGACTGGTATGACTTTCGGGAGCTCACGACCGCCCGCACCACCCTCTATGCCGACTATCAGGACGCCTGCCGCTGCATCGAGGCCGCAAAATTCCTGCCCCGGCTGCGTGGCGTAAAGAAAGAACGTAACCCTGTGAAATCAAAAGCTGAAAACTGAAAGTAGCAGATAAGAAAACGTCCTTTTTCGCGCTGATTCGTTCTTTTTCGTATCTGGGATAGGAAAAAATACGGGCCTTCCGCATGCTGTGAGCCACAAAAGGAGGTTCGCAGCATGACACATCACAACTCCGGCCTTAAGAAATCGGCTCCGCTCGCACAGCTCTCCGACGATCCCTACCACATCCTGCTCAACGAAAAGCAGGCGGCGGCCTATCTCGGCCTCACCGACCGCACTCTCCAGCAGCGGCGCTACCTCTCGCAGCCGCCCGTCTATATTAAGCTGCCCGGCAGTAACGCCGTCCGCTACCGCCTCTCCGACCTCATGGCTTTTGTGGCCGCCGGGGAAGTTCCCCTCCCGTAGATGGAGCGGAGACAGCCATGAACCCCAGCATGAATTCGCCCGTGTATCCCGGCGCGCTGCTGTGGAGCCAGGCGTGCGGCCCGGCGCGGAGTCGCCCGTGCAGCCGGGCGTGTATGCAGACCGGCGCGGATGCGGGCGTACAGCCGTCCACGGAGAGGCCCGCGAAGACGGTCTTGCGAAAAGCCCGCTGTCCGCTCGGTTTTTCCGAGATGCAAATCGCCATCCTGAGCCTGCTCAAGGCGCAGCCGCCGCTCATGGCCTACTGGCAGATCGCCGAGGCCGTCACGCGCCTGTACGGCATTGGCGCCACAGAGGGCGCGGTGCGCGGCGCGCTGGAGCGGCTGGACAAGCGGGGCTTCCTTGTCCGCAGCCGCGCTGCCACTGGCAGGGCGCAGGGTAACCGCTATGCGTTTTCGGCGGATCCGTGCCCGCACATATCCCCCCCGAGCTTTCCAGAGCCGAGCGCGCAGTCGGGCATGGAGACGCCCACGAAGGCGCCCACGCCCACCGGGGAAAATCCCGCGCCTTCTCTTCTTAAAGAAAAGACAGACAGAAGAAATCTTTCTGTCTTTTCCGGGGAGCATGATCCGCCCTCGGCCAGTCAGCGTCTGGAATCCTTAAGCGAGGAAGACATCGCGTTCCATTGGCCCAACCTGGCGAAAATCGGTTTCGGCACCTGCCAGGTTCGCCAGATTCTTGGGCGCCTTTTTCAGGTCGGCTTGGGGGCTGAAAATCTGGCGCAAGGTCTCACCCATGCCGAGTGGGAACTGGAGCAGGGAGCCATGCGCGATAAAAATGGCGAGCCGGTTTCGCACCCGCTTAATTGGGTGTTCAGTTCGCTGGCGCGGACAGGATATTACCGCAGACCGCAGGGCTATATCTCGCCCAAGGAACAGGCGGAAAGGGACGCCGCCACCGAGGGGGAACGGCTGAGAATCGCGCGCGAGGAACGCAAAAATTCCGCGTTCGAGGCGTGGCGTTTCGGCCTTTCGCCGGAGGAGAAACGAGCCATTGTCGCGCCGGAGAGCCGCACCTTTCCCATGCCGGAAGACACAGCCCTCCGCCAGCATTTTCTCCGCGAAATCTGGCCGCTTCTTCTGAAAAACGGAGCGCACTTTTCTGAGGAATTTTTTCCGCAAACGCGGGGAACATGCGAGGCAAAAAGCTGAGTTCCAAGTCCCCCGGTATTTTCTGGCAGGATGGGAGCCGTAATACGTCTCCATCCTGCCAGAGGGAAATCCCTCTGGACTCCCGGGCCGCTCGGCGCTGCGCTTCTCACGTCCAAAAGGCAAAAAAGAGTGAACCATGAACCACCGAAACACACGACCGCGCTATGCGGAAAACCAGTTGCTGACCCTCCCCGTCACGCCGGAAGAAAAAACGCGATTGCGGGAAAAAGCGGAGGTCATCGGCGTGTCGCTTTCCGAATATGCTCGATCAAAAATTTTTGGCGGCAGGCCGATTATCCCGCGCACGGACGAGTGGACCATCCGCGAGCTGCGGCGCATGGGCGGCCTGCTGAAACATCATTTTCTGACTCTGCGGGAAGCGAAAGTCAGTGAGGAATTTTTGCTGCTCCACGAAAAACTTTTGCACACCATCACGAAAAAAATCGACGCCATCGGAGCGGCCAATCATGATCGTGAAGAAGATCAAATCTAAAAAATGTTCCAAGTCAAAAGCGCGCCAAATCGCCGACCTGGTGGACTACATCCGGCAGCCGAAAGGAGGGCGCGGTGCTGAAAAAGTGGAGCACTCGGGCAGCCGCAATTTTCTCGCTTCGCGGCATGAAGGCCAGCGTCTGGAAATGATCGCCCTGGCGACGGAGAGCGTCCATTCGCGGATGCCCGTTTCGCACTATGTCTTTTCCTGGAGGGCTGACGAGCAGCCCACGGCTGCGCAGGTGGACGAGCTCGTAGACATCTTTCTCAAGGAGCTGGGCCTTGAGGGCTGCCAGACCGTGTACGGGCTGCATTGGAACACGGACAATTATCATGTGCATATCGCCGTCAACCGTATGCACCCGGTCTCCATGAAGGTTATTGACCCCAATAACGGCTTTGACATCGAGGCCGCGCACAAGGTTCTGGCGCTGGTGGAGCACCGGCAGGGCTGGACGCCCGAAGCCCACGCCCGTTACGCGGTGGATGAGCGCGGTAAGGTCGTGGCGCGTCCGCGCAGGCGCGGGCATAGACTCACGCAGGCTGCCAGGGATGTTGAGTGCGCCACAGGGGAAAAGTCGGCCCAGCGGGTGGCGCACGAACGCGGGCACAAAATCCTCGCCACGGCGGAAACCTGGGCGGAGCTCCACGCCAGGCTCGCGGAGGTGGGACTGCGTTTTGAGCGCAAGGGCTCCGGGGCCATCATTTTCGTGGGTGACGTGGCAGTCAAGGCGTCTTCGGTGGACAAGGCGTTCAGCCTTGGTAAATTGCAGAAAAGGCTGGGGGAATTCGTGGTGGGAGATTATGGGGAGATGGTGTCCGCGCCACAGCCGGAGCCGGTGAGCCCCATCAACCAAAAGCTCTGGCGGAAATATCAGGAGGACTGTGCGGCCCTGGCGGCAAGCGACAAGCCTGAGGAGCCTGCCGAACTTGATGCCGCGCTTGCACGGAAGAAAAAGGAGCAACGCCAGGAGCAGTCAACCTTGCATGAACGCTTTCAGGGCTACCCGCGCTATATCCTGAACATCGCCAGGCATTTTCTCAAACGCCAGCAGCGGAAGGGACTGCGCCAGCTGCGGCGAGAGCTCCCTAAGAGAAAACCGCCGCGTCGCCAGCGCTTTGAGGACTGGCTGCGCGAACACGGTTTTGTCTATCAGGCGCATCGTTGGCGCTACCGAAAGGCGCTTGAGGCGCTCCCCCCGGAATTTCGCGGAAGGCCCACCGTGCCGCCACAGCCGACTTGGGATCCGCGCGCCGCATACACGGCTTATGGCCGCGCCATCCTCCAGGCTTCCCCGAATGTGACACCGGAGCGCTTCAATGCTTCCATTGCCTACCAAATGCGCAAAGTCGGTTTTCCTCCAAAAGTGGTGGAGGAGACGCTTTTCCAGTGCGCGCCCCAAGCCTGGAAAAATCCCCCGGACAGGGACTGGCGACGCTACGCCCGTCGCATGATGGCTTATGCTTTCGGCATTGAAGGGGATACATCCGTTGCGCGCGAGCTGGCAGTCAAAGCCGGTAAGTTATCGAAACCAGTACTGGCAGAGACACAGCCCCGTGCCAATGAAGGCGATCAGACGACCGATTCCAAGGCTGGGGAGGAGCGCGATACCCAACGGCCCGCTCACCGGACAAGGATGAGGTGAAATGAGCCTCTGCAAAGTGTCTCTACCACTCGCACTGAACATGATTCCAAGTTTACACTAGGGATGCGCCAAAGGCTCTAATAGTCTCTTCAGAATCTCGTCCACTGACCTTTTTGCCCATGGCATTTTCAATCAAATCAAGTAATGCTATGGCTCGGTCAATGATGAATTTACCAAAATCATCCGTCTGGAGGTTCGCGGGATTGATGAGATGTGAGCGAAGATGCTCATCTAGGGCCACGGAATTGACATGATGTGTGGTTACAATTCTTTCCAAATAGTTAGAGGGAGCCTTGCCCCCAAGAATGCGATTTGTCCGTGCTGAAAGTGGAGTTTTATTTATCACACTGTTCCAGAGGATCGGGGATAGATTATTGTGCTTGCAGTAATTTGCAGGAAAAATATGATGGATGTCAATTTTTTCATCGAAATAGTTAGTTTGTTGGATTGAGTCCCCACTTATGAAGTCTTTGCATCCTATATTCATGGTCAAGTCCATCACGCCTTTGTATGCCGCGCTGTTGCGCGTCTGGAGCGATAATAGGCGAACTGGAGCAAAATTCGCATCGCGGACGGTCACCGGCTCATCGCCAGCCTCCAACCACTCCATAAAATTCTGAATATCTTGGGCGTAGCGGGTTTCATTGGCGCTTCCGTAAAGTTCTCCAAATACGCCGCACCAATACCAGCGGCTGATTTTTTGTTTAACTTCATGGTCTTCAAACCTATCTCCCAGACAAGCGCAAATCGCAGCCAAAGGAATAAGCTGTGTCTGATAGGGGAGGTTCCACATATCGAAAATTCTTTGAGAATGGAGAAATTTTGCTGTTTTCCGTAAGCCCTCCATCAAATCATCGGCACATGCTTTGTATTCGGTCAATTCAAGGTTGAGGACGTCCTTACGCTTGCAGCTCACTGCAGTGTCCTGTTCCAAATGCCTCCTGTATGAAGCTAGAAGCGCGATAGCGGTGAGGTAGGCCGTTTCGTCTACCCCCTCCAGCACCGGGTCTATCTCACGCAGGAGGACTTTGCGCTCTTCCCAATCTTGCCGTAAACGAAAATCCTCTGCCGCAAAGGTTGCTGTTAATAACTCAAATACAGTTAGCGATACACCTCCAGTGTTCACATTTTCAAAAACCTGGCAGACCGCTTCCTTGGGCGTTTCTTTAAGTAACTTTATCACAGGGATTTTATATTTTTGAAAGGGGATGATAACATCAGAAGAGAATTTAAATAAGAATTTAATCTTCTCGGTATCAAAATTGAAATGTTCCTGATACCCCATTTGCCACTGACTGGTAAGGTCGGTATCAAATATTATGTTGAGCGGGAACATCCCGGATGCGAATTCTTTCTTCCTCTCCGTAAGGTCTAGATTTACTATCCTCCCAAAATCGCTTGTAATTTTTTTATTTTTCGGTACTGAAATTACGGAGTCAAAGCGGTCAGAACCATTCAGGCACGTTTCCATGTCGAGATAATAGAAGCGTTCCATTGGGTTTTTACGCTCGTCACGAGTGGGGACGGCTTCTTTATGCTTAAGTGCAAGGAATAAGGACGTCATGCGCTGCTGGCCATCGAGCATCAATATATCAGGCTGAGACTTGGACGGGGTCGCGCCCTCAAAAGGGCGAGGAGAAAAGCGAACTCCGTCTCCCCCTGTTTCCATGCTCATCAGGGCACCGACAGGATACCCTTGGGATATACTTGCAATGAGCCCACGGATGCGGCCATCGTCCCACACCCAGCCCCGCTGAAAATCTGGCAACTGGATGGTACCGTCTTGGATCATGCGCAAAAGGTCGCTCAGGAGAGGTTCCTCGGTGCCAAAGGTATTGCTGATTGACGGCATGCTTTCTCCGGGGCTGGCCTTTATTCGCTATAAGGTGATCTTGCTTCCTAGCCTTACTTTTTAAGTCCGGCTATGTCTAGTAGGTTCCAAGTAGAATGGGTAGACTAGAATGCTTAGAAGGGATTACGCATCGTTTATGTCGTCGTACTCTTCTTAATAATCGCCTCTAATGAATGGCTAGGATAAACGGCAAGAGGCAACGAAAGATTATATATTAAATCCATCAAGCTAGATATTAATGTGTTACAGATTTTTGTTTACTTCTCATTATTAAGGGGCATATTTTTAAAGCTAAGAAGAATTGCATTAATTGTATCATAAATGATGTATAATAAATTTGAAATGCATACTATTTGAATGATTAAAGATGTACTTTTTATATTTAATACCGGATGACTAGGATTATTAAGATAACATGATTTTGAGTATTGGAAAATTGCACCCATAATAATTAGCGCAAGGCAGATTATGGATTCAATTAAACTCTTTCGAATACTCGATACTGTATTTGTGAAATCATGCTTTTCCCTCCATGATAGGAGAGAGAGTTGGCTGATGAGAATTCCCACAGATGCTGCATGAATTGTAAAAATTCCTCCACCTAATAGTAACGCGTCCTTCGAGAATGATTCTTTAAGATATGTGCTATCTGTAATGTTACTTAGTAATATGATAACAATAGCAATAATAAACATTATTGTATATTTACCTATCTGAGCCATTGTATACTTCCCCTACAATTTTTTCTAATAGGTTACTATAATTTCGTGGAATA
This sequence comes from Desulfovibrio sp., assembly GCF_014803725.1. GTDB lineage: Bacteria > Desulfobacterota > Desulfovibrionia > Desulfovibrionales > Desulfovibrionaceae > Desulfovibrio. The sequence goes on along the minus strand of NZ_JAAVBE010000016.1, from coordinate 46,437 downwards.
TCTATTTCAGGAATTTCAACTTGTAACTGAAAATCATTAGATCGAAAATCAATTTTTGTTCCACGCAATTTAATTTTTGATTCGCCGCCGCCTCTGGATGTATAGTCAGCTAATCCTGCTATATCTCTATTGTCTCGATCAATATTTAAGTGGCTATCCATATTTGCTTGAATTTTGTACTTAGTTGATACAGCATTTGTCGCCTTTGCAATCCTTTTAAAGTCATCACTTAAATTTTTTGAAATCGAGGACATGTTTGGGGTAATTATTTCAAAATACACATAAGCAATTTCATTCTTATGATTCTCCACAAATTTCCAAAAAGAACTTTCACGATAAATGGAAGAGTATTTAACGTAAAGGTTCATATATTTTATCTTTGCATTAATTCTATCTATTAATACTTTTATAATTTGTTCTGTAGAGCTATATTCAATAGTATTTTGTACAGCAATTATTTGGATATCATTTGCATTATCAATGAGAATATATGCAGGTGGAAATGATGGGATGATATCCTTCACATGATCTTTCCTATAATATTTTACATTTTTCTCCCTTGAAATAACCAGTAGGAATTTACTAAGTGTATTCTCTTCTATTGTTATCCTATAGTTAATTTTAGAGGTACTTGAAGATTCAGGGTTAATTTTCATCAATGATTCTGCAAAAAGCCTATTTTTGTTGGCTATCACATCTTCCAGAGAAAATCGAAGATCATATTGTTTGCTAATAGGAAGGATCTGGTACCTATAGAGCTTAAAGACTATGCTACCCATACTTCCTCCGCATATGCCATGAAATTGAATGATTTTTTTAATAATGTCGTAAATTTTTATTAGGTGCAAGTAGAAATTGATCATTTCCTCAAAATTTGATCTATTGAAATTCTTATCATCTTTGCATAGGCACTTTGGGAAAAAGACTATTTTTGGCGAAGTGTACACCATCCAATTCCAACGACGCCATTTACGGTTGGACTCAACAGTTTGCAACATGTCCCTTTTGGCTCGAAGCTCGTACCCCAATTACGGCTTCGATAGGGCTCCTCGCTAGATGATGTCGACTGCGTAGTCGATGACTTCTTCTATCCAGAAGGCTTTCTAGCCACATAACTTCTCTCGTCTGGGATGTGTCCTCTGCCCCCCCCAAAAAAAATGCTGTTCCATCGGAAAATTAGTGTCCCTGCGCGCGAGCAACACTATGAAACGGAGTCGAGTTAGCGGAGAGAAGATCATCGGGATCTTGTGAGGGCCGATGCCGGTATACGCTTCGTGGACATATGCTTTAAGCACGGTATTTCGGATGCCACTTTCTACAAGTGGCTGTCGAAGAATGGTGGCATGGATGTTTCGGATGCCATGCGCCTACGCCAGCCTGAGGAGGAGAACGCCAAGCTGAGGGAGATGGTGGCAGAGCACGCGCTGAACATTTCCATCCGCAAGGATGTCCTGTCAAAAACTTCTGAAGCCCGCGTCGTGCCGTGAGGCCATGCGCTATATCCCGACGACATACAGGGCCGCCCCGCGGCGGTCTCGTGTGGCACTTGGTGCCAGTCGGAGCACTGTGCGGCGTCCCCCACCACTGGACCGGGATGCGGACCTGCCCCGCGCCTACGGGGATTGGTAGAGGATGGGCGACATTTTGGCGTTCTGCGGCTGCATATCTTGTTGCAGCGTGGGGGCTCGTTGTGAACCACAAGCGGACAGAACGCCTGTACCGCTAGGAGGGTCTAGCCTTGCGCTTGCGTCCCATGAAGAAGTGTCCCTGTGTCCTGCGGTCGCACAACCAACGCCATCGATCCTTGCAAGCAATGAGGAATGGATTTTGTCAGGGACAGCCTTGAGTCAGGTCAGCGTATCCATATCCTGGCCATCCTTGCTCTTTGGGATCGGTCAAGGCAGCTCTGGAAGTGGATGTATCACTTTTGTGCCAACGGGTAGTGCAGGTGTTGGAGCGCCTCCGCCTGCAAAGACGCCTCTCACGCGGACTTCCTACAGACAATGGCTAGGAGTCCATAGGCAACGCCTTGAATGCATTGGCGCAAAAATACAGGACCTGGGACACAGCCCACCCGGGAAACCGACAGATAACGGTTTCGTGGAGAGTTTCAAAGGGAAGCCCCGGGATGAATGACTGAACCAGAATATCTTCGTGTCTCTGGCAGAAGCTCTGCAGCTCATCGAGGAGTTGCGCCAGGATTATAACCGTGATCCCCCCATAAACTGGCCCATTGAAACGTTAGTATCCCTGGCATAGGAGAGGCTAGGAATGCAGGGGTGGCGTTTCAGCGGTGATAAGTTCGTAGGGAACTTGAGCTAGGCTGAAGCCAAGGGTATGGGCGGTAGACTTGTGCTTACTGGAAAGTATCTCTGGCAGTTCTTGCCTTTGGTAGATAGTAGCACTCTCCTCGAAGTGGCGGAGGATCGTCCATTTTCCGACTGCCGCATTATGTAGGGACTGGAACGCTCATGCGATGCGCCTGCGTACTGTCTCGACACGGATAATGGCGGATTTACATGACCCATAAATGGATGAGCACACACGCTTAGTGTACAAGTGGAGTACAGGCAGCACAGGAAACCGAGATTATGACTGGTGGAAATTTTCAAAGGTTGACTCAGGGTTGACTGCCGAAACTTGATTTTTTTGTGATCTTGGCCGAAACCCAGCGTATCCTTGATAGCGATGACCCTCTCCGTAGAGCTTCGGGCGGCTTTCGCCAACACTCAATCCATATCGGGGGCACTACCATCTAATTGATAGCATAGATGATAGATAAAATTAATAAAATTGATAGTTTAATCATCTCGAGTGGGTAATCCTTTCAATAAAGTGGACACGTTAAAATTATATAGGTTTTCTTGCTATTTTTTAGCAAAAAATTTATGTTCCCTCAGTAGGAAGTACAGCGTCTTATCGTGGCTAAATATGTTAAGGTAGCAATTCCAAATGGTTCCTCACAATACTAAGGAGGGAAGAAATGGTAAAAGTAAAAAATTTGAAAGGCACCAGTGATAATCCTCCCCCGGCTGGATGTTCTTCATGGAGAGAGTTTTGGGAAGAAAAGCAGGTGTGGCCATTTGAGACATGTTCCTGCAAGGGATGCACGAGAGATGCGGAACATGGTGCACATGTACAAAAAGCTGACTCGACAGATAGGAAGTGGTATATAGTTCCGCTTTGCGCCAAGTGCAATATAGGAAAAAAAGACACGGAATTCGAAGTAGATGAAGATGATTTGGTGGCAGTTGACTCATAAATATATTAGCTTGCCATAGTCCCCAACGATTTTGTAGGAGACTATGGCAAGATAATATGGATGGAATAAATAGTTTTTGCGCCTATTGTCCTTCTATAGAATCAGAATTAGATAGAAATATATTTTTTACAACTATTTTCCCAGTTGTATTATCGATCCGATACTTGGTGATGCTCCCATCCACAATGCGCTGGCACACTTCCAGCGCCGTCTGCCAATCGACTGTAAACCATTCTTCGGGGTGGTACGGCTTACCCTTCTGGTCAATGAGCTTCAGGTTGAGCCGTTGCTTGTGCAAGAAGGAATGGACAAGATTCTCAAATTTCTGCGGGTTGAGATTGTAGCAGGCGATGGAGGCGCGAAGCTTGACAGGGGCCTCCAGATAGGTCGGGTCGTTGGCGGCGTTCTTGATGCGCTCGCGCACATCCTGCGCGGAGTAGCCGATCTTCACCAGCAGCCCGGCGTTTTTCCATTTGGCAAGTGCCGGGGCGTCAGTCTCCGAGGTGAGAATGTAAATATAGCCGGTGGGTTGGTCCTTGCCGGTGATGGTGACGGAAGTTTTGGAAAAGAGGTTCAGCCCGAAGTCCACATACTTACCGTGCGGGTCTTTATACAAGGCGCGGATGAAGGACCGCTTGAGCAGATCGGTTTCCGTGCCGTTTTCAAAAATCACGCGCAAGCGGGGGTTATCGCGCTCGGCTTGGGAGGTGTCCTCCTTAAGAATGCTGTCTATATAGCAGAGCATCCCCCGCAGGATGAACACGTTGCCTACCACCACGGTCTCCTCACTTGAGAAGCGGGGCTGCATGACCGCCTGGGTTTTCAGTACCTTTTGGAAATCGTGGAACAGCTTTTCGTAGCGGTAGAAATCCTCGCAGGGTTTGCGGCTGGCGATTTCGTCCGGCGTCTCCTTCACTTTGTGCGCCGGGACGTGGGAGAGCTGAAAGATGGAGGTGTCCACGCTGCCAAGGAGGTCAAGGTCGTCATCCTGAAAAATTTCATCCAGTGAAGTGGGACTAGGCTTTGCCTGGGCTTCCTGGCTCTCCGCCTGCTCCACAGCCTGCAGCCCCGCCGTCGCACCTGCTTCTCCCTCCCCCAACAGTCCGACCGAGTCGTACTCCCGAACCTTGGCGCGCAATTCAGGCCGTGTGCGATAGGCGTTCAACCGCACCGCCAGTAGTTTTTCCTCCGGCACAGTCGCGCAGGGCTCGTGGCCATGCGCGGCCACAAAATCCACCAGCTCCAGAAAATTGCTGATTACCGGCTCGCTGGCAGTGCGCGGTTTTGCCTGCTTGGCTTCCACGCCGTCCAGCAGATGCAGCTCGTCCGCCTCGGCGAGAATATCCCCAAGCGTTGCCGCCCGGTTGTGTGCCCTTGCGCGCAGTTTCATTGGTCCTTCCCTGCGGCGGCTTCCTGAAGTTTCCGCGCCTTCTGGTCACGGATGAAGGCCAGCGCCTCGGCCAGCCGCCGCTCGTAGGCATCCTCCGCCAGCAGGGACGGCGGGACGCCATGCTCTTTCTTGAATTCCTTGATATTCTCCCAAAGCAGGACGGCCTCTTCCTCTGTCATGGCGCTGTTTCGCGCCGTGACATGGTCCTGAATGGTCTTGAGCATGGGCGCGTCCACGGCCTTGGAGAGGATTTCAAACGCACCCTGAAAGGGATTGATGCGGTCGATGAGGTCAATATCCAGTTGGTCCACATGGAGCAGCCGGTTGCCGATGCGCAAAAATTCCTGCACGGCGCGCGGCGACGCGCCCCCAGCATCGCTTGCGCCCGTATCGCCCTCACCATCGGGGACGCCCACCACTTCCAGCCCCGGCGGCAAAGAGTCCGCCGGAATCAGGCCTCCGCTTGCCTGCACCGCAAGCCGCGTCTTGGCCAGGTCGTTGAGCAACGCCACCTCTTCTGGCTGCAAGTCAGGGAAGGTCTCGGCGATGATCTTGGGCATCTCCACTTCCGTCACCAGCTTGGCCTGCTCCTGGCTCACCAGCGCCGGGCCGATGACCTCGGGCTTTGTGATGAGCGTGGTCAATATCTGCTCCACGCCGCCGGACTCCAGGATTTCCTTCACGCGCGGCGAAATCGGCGCGTCGCCGTCCTCCACGATGATGTCGCCCGGCTGGGCCACGTCCCGGTCCATCATGGTGGAGCGCGGTCGGAAGGTGATGTTTGGAGCCAGCACCTCGCGCATCAAAAGCGACAGGGTGATGGCCTTGAGCAGGTTGTTGACCGAGGTCTTCACGTCCTCGTCCGCCGCGTCCGGCTGGGCGATGAGGTTGGTGAACTGGGCGTGGCTCTTGCCCTCGCAGTCGCGGGTGGCGCGCCCGATGATCTGCACCACTTCGGTGAGCGAGCTGCGGTAGCCGACGGTCAGCACATGCTCGCACCACGGCCAGTCAAAGCCCTCCTTGGCCATGCCCAGGGCGATGATGATGTCCACGTCGTCGCGCGAGCCGCCCGCGCTGATCTTGCGCAGATAGGAGAGCACGTTGACGCGGCTGGCGTCGTCGCTCACAAGGTCGGCCACCTTGAGCCGCCTGCCGTCAGTGGTGCGGACGGTGAAGATGCCGGTTTCGGGGTCGCGGCTCTCCACCTTGCCAATGAGGTCGAGTATCCTGTCCACCTCGTCATACTTGTGGCCGGAGGATTCGCGCGAATTGACTTGGGGATGTGGATGATGGTCTTCTTGTGGGTGTCCAGCACCTCTTTCAGGGCGTCGAAATAGCGCCCCTGATAGAAATGGTAACCGAGCCCCAGCGACTTGAGATGCCGGTAGCCGTTGAGCTGCTCATAATAGGTGTAGGTGACCGGCGTGAAGCGCGCCTCGGCCTCGGGCGTGAGGATGGGCACCTGGTCGCCGCGAAAGTAGGAGCCGGTCATAGCGATGACATGCGCCGTGCTGTGAGTCATGATATCGTCCAGCATAGCGCCGAGCTTGTTGCCCTCCTCGGCGGAGGTGTGGTGGAACTCGTCAATGGCGATGAGCGTGCGGTCAAGCTGGCGCACATCGGAAAGACGCCCCCAGGCGAAGCGCAGGGTAGCGTGGGTGCAAAGCAGGTAATGCGCGCTGTCGTCCGTCAGGAACTGGAGCAAGGTGTCCACCTTGCCCTCGTTGCCCGGCGTGCAGAGATTGTATTCCGGCTTGATGTGCCAGTCCGCAAAGAAGCCGTGCTTGCTAAGCTTGGTATCGCTGAACGAGCCGCCGATGGACATTTCCGGCACGGCGATGATGGCCTTGTCGAGCCCCTGATGGTGGACCTTGTCCAGCGCCAGGAACATGAGCGCCCGCGACTTGCCGGAAGCGGGCGGAGCCTTGAGCAGCAGGTATTGCGCGTTGCGCCTGGCATAGGCGCGCGCCTGCATCTCGCGCATACCGAGGGCGTCGGGAGCAGAGCTCTTGCCGGTCTGGGCATAGGTGACATGGAGAAGTTCAGGCATAGGAGTCATCCTTTGAGTTGCTTTTCAAGAAGTTGTTCAGGATATTGAGGTGGAAGGATTTTTTCCGATTCAACAATCAATGTATCTAATGTGTATCGAGCCAGTGGTGACATGGAGTTTAAGTTGTCTTTAAGTGCATTGCAAAATTCCTTATACCATAGAATGTTATGATGTAATTTATTATTAGTATGTGTTATGTTAAAATAAATTATTTCCATTATCTTGCGAAGTTTTGATACATGCACTTTAGTTACTCTTTGTGCAAAGTCTCTTGCGTTAAGGTCCGTAAAGCTTGCTGGGTTGGCACGCTTACAAGAAAAACGTGCAATAAACTTATCAGGATTGTCTGGGAGTAGCTGGCTTGATTTCTTAATGAAAGTATTCATTTTTTTTGTGTGAAGTTCAGTTATCCGGTGACATACAGCGTGGTAGATTGCTCGGAATGAATCTGTCTTGCCTGATAAAAATAAAAGTTCCGCTTCAAATTCATTTAATTTGAACGGTTTGCTGAAAAACTTAACTTCTTCTAAATATTCATTAGCTAAAGCCTTAATATTCTCAGATTGCCTTCCGTCGAGACCAATCTGATTAAACTTAAGCATGATATCAAATGCATGAAGAATTACACTGGGATCAGTATACTTATGATTTTTTATATCCTCTTGAAGCTGACTGTATAGATCTTTCATTTCGGATTCATCAATGTCCAGACTCTGAAATTTGTGGTATATTATCAATGGAATCTCAGAATCCTTGGAATATCCTAGATTTACATAGGAATCCATAAGTGCTACTTCATCTATTATACCATTATAAAAAAATTTTTCTATAAATTTACTGTATTCACTAGATAATTGTGCATACCACCATTCATCATCTTTAGTGACTGCATCAGGTCTTGAATAATGTTCTGGTCTTTCATAATATATATAAATTTTATTCTTATTATTGCGATAATCTTCTATGTTTTTAAGAGATTTGTTATTTTCTATAGAAAAAATAAAAAGCACATGTAAAAATTCATTTATAAAAGAATAATTTGTTTGCATATCCTCGGTCATATATTTATAGCACATAGAAAATTCATAAATAATTTTTTTTATACTTCTAAGGTTATCAGTTTTAGAGGCCATAAAATCCTTTATTAATGTTCTCTTATTTTGTTGAAATATTTTTCTTATATTAGGGTCGGGAATTAATTCTATTTGATAATTATAAACTGTTTCTGCATCCGGAATAACGGCAATGGTACTTCCGACAACCTTTTCTTTAAAACGGGAAAACTTCTCTTTCTCTTGGTCAGGGATTTGTTCTTGATCGCATAACAAAATAACTTTTATCCCTACTTGATCCAGCTTATCACTCACATAACCTAGCACTAGGTCTAGAGGAATGCGGGATCGCTCAAGGTCATCCAGCACAAGTACAAGATTTTTTGGAATCTTGCACAAATCTCTCAGAAACTCCCAAAGTTTATCTATATTGTCTCTATTAATTGCAGGGGTGCATTTTTCGATAATATCCCCTGCAAGTCTACTCAATAATTGTGATTTTGCTAGAATTTTGTTTGTCTGGGATAGTATTTGACTGTCAATTTCTTTTAGCTGCTCGATTCCAAAGAGGCTCACATAGCAAAAAGGTTGGTTGCCAATATCTTTTTTATCAATATATTTACGAATAAACCATGTTTTACCACTTCCCCATTTCCCTTGTAGTTGAACTGCAAATCGAGGCTTATTCTGCTGAAGGTATGCATCAAGTGTGTCCGCAACCATCTGATTTTTTCCAAAATTTGCTACCATGGTTTGCTCCTTTGGAGAAAAGAAAAATTTTTTTAAAAAATTTTTGAGCTTTTTTATCTTATTTTTTCTTCACCAAGTCCTCATAGAGCTTAAACAGGAGTTACAGCCGCTCCTCGTCATTGGCAAAGGGCTTCTTGCGGTACAGGGCGTCCACGGCCATGTCGAGGGCGTGGTGGGCTTGGCGCAAGGTCGCGGGCATTTTGTCCGGGTCGTACATTTCCGCCAGGGTCAGCTCCGGGTGCGCCTCCCGCGCGGCAAGTACCTCTTCGGCAAGGTGTTCGATTTCCTGCTTCTGGGCAGCCGAAACCGTTGGCCACGGGAAGGTATTATAGCACAGGTCGCGGGAGTACCGATAGCGCATTTCCAGCCGCCCGCAGACCGTGCGCATCCATGCCATGTGCATGGCGGAGGTGAGAATGGCAAAGTGGTAATGGGTGGCATTGGGGATGATTTGGACGGCATCGCTAGCAATCACATCTGAATGGAAAAATCCCATGGGGACATAAGTCCGGCGCTCTGAGCTGACTCGCGGAACGAGTAAAAAGTCGCATCCCTTCGGCTGTGTGATTTGCCGAAAAAGCTCCGGGTGCTGAGAGGCAAATTCCCGGGTTATGCTGGCTTTGCTTTGCAATAAAAATTGCTTTCGTTTCTCCACCCTCTCTTTAACAAGAGGCAGCTCCAGGATATTCTCCGGGGCACCCTCCAGCCACAGGCACCAGCGGTTCTCACCATGGAGAAATTCCCGCGCGCCCAAAAGTTTCCGAAAATAGGGGGCAGCCTGTATCTCTTTCTGAATGAATTCGTCTTTCTCTGCATCGCTGAAGATAAAAAAGCCACCATCGGTAGGTTTGTTGCCATAGACCATGGGGATGGGCGCGGAAAGGGATTTAATGGCAGCCTCCACAACCAGTAGCTTCCCTTCTGTGAGATAGGGAGTTATGGCAGAAAGTATTACCTCGGTAGGGGTACCTAAAATATTTGGATAAGAAAAAATCTTCTTTTCTGGACGTTCAATAAGTGAAAATCCTATGATAATGCAATAGACAGCAGCATTATTGCGCGCCTCATTCCTCCATGCGAAGGTTCTATGCGCGAAATTGATAATGCAGCCGTTATTGATAAGATAGGTCCAAAGAACGCTTACCTGTTCGCCTTGGCATGTTGAGTTGGTGGAAACAAAAGCCACCTCGATATTTGTGCCCTGAATAAAATCAATGGCCAGTTTGTACCAGGCAGTTACGTAATCAAGGACTCCCGCAGAGCGAACATTGTGAAACACATCGGCAACTTCTTGTTTTTGCTCCCTTGACATTTGGTATGCGCCAGAGAATGGGGGATTCCCCAAAATGTAGTTCAGCTTCTCCGGCTTGACCACCTCTTCCCACGGGGTCGTCAAGGCATTCGCGCACACGATATTCGCTGCGTGCTTGAGCGGAATGGTGGGAACCACCAGCCCGAAGGTCTGGCCCAGTTTCACGTTCATGACGTGTTCCATGAGCCAGAGGGAGACGCGGGCCACATCCACGGGAAATTCCTCAAGCTCGATGCCGTAAAACTGCTCGATGGTCACGCCAGAGAGCAGATCCACATTCAACCACTGGAAATCGGTGTCGCCGATGAGCTCTTCGCGCATGGCCAGCAGGACGCGCAGCTCCAGATCCCGCAATTCCCGGTAGGCGACGATAAGGAAATTGCCGCAGCCGCAGGCCGGGTCAAGAAAGGTCAGCGAGCCCAGCTTTTTCTTGAAGTCCTTCAGGGCCTTGGCTTTGTCCTTCTTTAGGGCGAGGATAGCCTGAAATTCCTCCTCAAGGGCGTCGAGGAAGAGCGGACGCACCACCTTGAGGATGTTTTTCTCGCTGGTGTAGTGCGCGCCCAAGGAGCGCCGGGCGTCCTGATCCATGACGGCCTGGAACATGGAGCCGAAAATCACCGGCGAGATTTCGCTCCACTTCATGTTGCCGCAGTCGATGAGCAGGCGGCGCGTCCTCCGGTCAAAGTTGGGGATGCGCACCTTCTCGCGGAAGAGTTCGCCATTGACATAGGGGAAGGCTTGAAAGCTGGCGGGGAGGTGCTTGCGCTCCGGCGCGTCCGGGGGAAGGTCGAGCACCTTGAACAGGGTTTGAAAAAAGTCCGCCACATCCGAGCCGTCCTCCCTGGTGAGGGAATGCACGGCATCCGTCATCTGCTGCTCTTTGGGGAAGATGCCCGTATCTTCCGCGAAAAAGCAGAACAGCAGCCGGGTGAGGAACACGTTGAGCGCGTGGAGCTCGCTTTTTTGGTAGTCGTTGATTTTGCGGATGCCGTCGTAGAGTCGCCCCATTTTTTCGCAGGCCTTGGTGTCCGCCGGGTGCTCGGCATAGGCCACGGGCTTTTCATAGAGGCCGGTCAGGGGCAGGAAGAACTCGTAATTCTGGGGCAGCTCGGCAAAATCAAAGGTGACGGTGTCGTCCACCTTGCGGTCATGGGCCATGACGGTAGCGAAGTCCGTCACCATGACAAAGCGAATCTTATGCGCGGCGAGCAGGGGTTGCGCGAGGATTTCGGCCAGGGCGTCAGGCAGGGGCTGCCCCTCGGGCACAGCGCGAAAATACAGCTTTTGCGGCATGCCGAGGTCGCCTTCCAGTTTGGCGACATTGCGCTGGCCGTCGCCGAGGCGCAGGCGCTTGAGCGTGGCAGGGGAGGTGCCGAAGGCTTTCAGGAATTCCCAGATGAAATCCTGCTGCGGCCCCTTGAGGGTGCTTTCCAAGGCCTTGACGATTTTGCCCTGATTGAGCGTTGCCATGTCACTTCCCCCTTCCGGTGTGCAGCGACAGACAGATTGAAAATTAAAAGAAGCGGAATATAACGGAACTTAGAGGGACGTGGTGAAACGGGAAGCCACGTCTGGTGCGGGCTTGCGTGAGCGCGGCATCAAAAAAGCGCCGCGTGGAACTTTTACCCTGCGCGAAACGCAATTTGAAAAAAACCGGCCGCGCGAAACGCAATTTGAAAATCATCGGACGCCCCGCTGTGTGTCAAAAGTGGCACGCGCGGGGCGTTGTTATTTGTACTCTCTGCCTACCCAAAGCACCTGGCCGATGACGCGGAACTGGTCGCTTGTCTGCTCGCCCATATCTATGCGGATGGGCTCATAGTCAGTGTTGACGCTCTTAAGGATGATCTGGCCCGGGAGCATGTCCACGCGCTTCAGGTATATGGCGTCCTCTATGCCCACGGCGAAAATCGGGCCGGGGTGTGGCCGCGTCTTGGACTGATCGAGCAGCACGACGTCATTATCCATGACCTCGGGCTGCATAGAATCGCCCCTGACGCGCATCAAGACCATATTTGCGGGATTCCCCTTGCGCAGGATAAAATCTTGTCTGAAAGCGTATTCTCGCGCCATCTGGCCACTGGTTTCCAGGCTGCCTGTGCCAGCGGAGAGAATAGCATCCACCATTGGAATCATAATCAAATCTTCCGGGGATACCTTATGGTCTAAGGCTCTAGCGACGCCCGCCTCTTCGCTTCCTTGCATTGAGCCCTTTCCAAAGAGTAGCCAGTCAGACGAAATTCCGGCCTTGAGACAAATTTTTGAAATTGCATCTGCGCCTGGTAAATTTTCGTCCTTTTCGTAGCCGCTCATAGAACTTTTTGAAATGCCCATGCGCGCGGCAAAGTCTTCCTGTTTTTCAGCGCCCCTAATCATTTTTAGACGTTCACCAAGGGTACTCATAGGGTAAAAGTTCCCGGCCCGAACTATTACCCTAACCTTTTCCTCGTATTTGCATGCAAGCACTTGGAAACGCAGGGAAATAAAATTTCGGACAAATTTAAAGTTTTACCCCGAAATTCTGTTTACAAATTCGATATTTCGTCTTAAAACAGATTCGGGCGGTTAGGAATTACCTTAGCAAGCTAATTTTTACCAACCGCCGCGCACCCGGTCAACGTCCGCAAGCGGGCAAGATTTGGACAGCTCGATGGAGCCACTCATGCGGCAGCTCTCCCTCTTGGATGACATAGCCCCGATGGCAGGGGTCATGGCGGAAATCCGTGCCGCCATGCGCGCCGTTGCGGGCGCGCCCGATGGAGAAGGCCGCAAGGCGTTGCCGGACAAAATCAACGCCGTGGCCGCCATGTGCGGCATCAAGCTCACGGGGGGCAACACTCGCGCCATATCTAAGGACACCTTGGACAAGTGGCTCTCACCGTCTGACGAGAGCCACCCGCCGTCTGTGCTCGCCCTGCTGGCTTTTGTGGCTGCCACGGGAGACCCGGCGCCGCTCCGCGCCATGCTGCGCGCCGTGGGGCTGGACGTTATGACCGACGAGGATCGCCGTTACCGGGACTTGGGAAAGCTGGATGCGGAGATGCGGGCGGCCCGTAAGCGCCGCAAGATGCTGGAGGCCGGATTGCATGGGTAAGAATGACGGGAGCCTCTTTTTTCGCACGGCATGCGGGCAAAAGCGTTGCCGCGCGGTCTACCGCATACACGAGGCGCTTGCGGAGCACGGCACAAATTCTGCGAGCCTCGCACGCGCGCTCGGCATCTCTACCTCAGCTATGAGCCAGACACTAACAGGTAAACAGCATAGTGCGCGTGTCTTGGATGCCCTGCGCAAAGCAGGCGTCCCGGAAGAATATCTTTATGACCCCCGCCGCATGACGGCCAAAGAAGTGGCGTAAAATGAGAGAATCTTACACCACACGAGAGCTCGCTGATATACTTAGTGTGTCGGTTAAGAGCGCGCTGAAGCGGGCCGAGCGTGAAGGCTGGTGCGGCCGTACCCGTGCAGGCAAGGGCGGCGGCAATGAGTGGCTTGTGTCCTCCATGCCCGAGCCCACGCGCCTTGCCATTGCCGCCAAGGTATGCGTGGCAAAAGATTTGCTGCCGGTCTCTTCCTCTTCCGGCAGCACGTGCGCCTCCAATGGGGGGGCGCACGTCTCCCTCGCCTCCCTTTCTGGTGCTGCCAAGCGGCGCGCGGATGCCCGCATTGAGGCCACACTGGCGGCGCGCACTTTTATGGTGGACTCGGGCCTGCCATATACGATGGCCCTTGAGACCTTCGCCCGGCGCTACAACGCCGGGGAAATAGTCCTTTCCGAGGCCACGCGGGCGGAACTGCCCACGCTGTGCATGAGCTCCCTGCGCCGCTGGGACGCCAGCGCCAAGGCAGATGGCGCGGCCTCGCTCGGCGGAAAATATGCCCCAAAAATGCGCGGCGCGGGCTGCATCGACCGGCAGGACGTGGTCATCAACACCATCCTGGGCATGGTGCGCCAGTACCCTAACGCCAGCGCGGCCGTTATACGCGAGCGTATCGAGGCCCTGGCGCACCACGGCCACGACATTGAGGTACCGTCCCTGCGCCGGCTCCAGACATGGATTGCCAACTGGAAGGCAACGCACCGCTCCCTGCTGGCCTATATTACGGCGCCGGACAAGTGGCGCGGCCAGTACCAGTCGGCAACGGGCGTGGCCTATGAGGGCCTAACGGAATACAACGCGCGCTGGGAATACGACGGCACGCCCGCTGACCTCATGCTCTCGGACGGCAAGCGCTACACCATCGTAGGGATCATCAACTGCTATTCGCGCGAGGTGAAGTTTGAAGTTGCGGAGCGGAGCACGGGCCGCACCGTGGCGAACCTGACGCGCCGCTGTATCCTTGACTGGGGCGTTCCGCGTGTTGCAGTTACTGACAATGGCAAAGAGTTTGTCAGTACCTTCATGCAGGGGCTTTTTCTCGACTTGGGCATTGTCCCGGACATCCTGCCCCCCTTCCAGCCGCGCCTGAAGCCCGCCATTGAGCGCGTTTTTCGGACGTTTAGCCACCATCTCCTCCCTCTTTGCCCCTGCTACCTCGGGCACAATGTAGCCACGCGTCAGCAGATCCGCGAGCGCGAGACATTCGCCAAGCGCTTGATGTCCTCGGAGCAAGACCAGCTTTCCATGGCGATCACGCCCGAAGAGCTGCAAGAGTTTTGCGATGCCTGGACAGACACGGTTTACCGGCACAAGCCCCACAGCGGCCTCAAGGGCAAGACGCCCTGGCAGGTACGCCAGGCGTGGAAAGGCGAGGTGCGCCGCTTGACGGGCGAGCAGGAGCGCGCCCTGGACGTGCTCCTCATGGATAGCGGCTGGCGGGAAATCACCAAGAAGGGCATCCGCCTGGACGGCATGCGCTACGACTCCGCGGCCCTGGGGCCGCACGTGGGCGAGCGCGCGCAGGTGCGCGTCGACCCCACGGACAGGACGCGGGCGTGGATCTTTGGCGAGAATGGCGAGTTTTTGGGCGTGGCCACGGAAGTCTCCGGGCTTGCCCTTGAGGAACGCATGCAGCTTGCCCGGGACAAGCGCCGCAAGCAGATGGCCTCCATCACCAGCGGCCGCAAGGTGCTGGACTCGGCCGCGGAGAGCACGGGCGCCGGGCATGCGGCCGCGGACATTATGGCAATGTACCAGGATCGCGCCCGCGCCATTGAGGAGGCGTCAACACCGGCCGCGCCGGAAGTGGTGGAGCATGAGAGCGACGCCTTGGAGGCCGCGGCGCAGGCGGTCAAGGCGGTGGAAGAGCCGGCAAGCCTGCCCCCGGGTGTTGACGTGGCCGCGGCGCTGGAGCTTGCCCGCGCCACCATGGCGCAGGCCGAGGCCGAGCATTGGCTGCCCGAGCACCCGCAAGAAAAGTATGCCCTATGGAAACGCCTCAAGGCGCGCCAGGACGCGGGCGAAAGTCTGCCAGCGGACCAGGTGGAGTGGCTGCAAATCTATACGGAATCTAACGAATTTCGGGGCTTTGCCCTGATCGACCCGGAACCCCTCCGGGCCGTCAACCAATAAAAACGCGGGGCGCGCCGCACTACCAACGCACCCCGCCAAAAACAGGAGGACTCAACAATGGCAGAGTCAAAGCAGATTGTCAACCTGGGCGGCAAGGCGCCGCTCGCAAACGTGGGCCTCACGGTCTCGGCGCTCCAGGGCGCCGTGAAGCGCCCCGCGCACCTGCCGGGCATCGTCGTCCTCTACGGCCCCTCCGGCCTTGGCAAGTCCACGGCGGCGGCCGTGGCTGCCATGCAGTTGCAAGCCTACTACGTCCAGGCCAAGTCAAGCTGGACGCGCAAGGCCGTCTATCAGGCCGTCCTGAAGGTCATGGGCATTGTCCCGGCGAAGACCATCTACGACATGGAAGACCAGGTGGCGGCGCAGCTTGCCGCCAGCGGCCGTCCGCTGATCGTGGACGAATGTGACCACCTGGTAGCCAAGTCCAGCATTGAGATAGTGCGGGACATCTACGAAGCCTCGGGCGCGGCCATCCTGCTTATTGGCGAGGAACACCTGCCCGCGGGCCTCGCGCGGTGGGAGCGTATCCACAACCGCGTCCTGGAGTGGATTCCGGCGCAGTACGCCACCATGGCGGATGCCCGGGCTCTGCGCGACCTGTACTGCGACAAGGTGGCAATCGAGGACGACCTGCTCACGAAGATCCACGAGGTGAGCAAGGGCGTGGCGCGCCGTATTTGCGTCAACCTCGAGCGGGCGCAGCAGGCCGGCCTCGGCCTGGGCAAAAAGTCCATGGGCCTCACCGAGTGGGGCAAGCGCCCCATGTACACGGGCGAGGCGCCGGTGCGGGGGCGGGCATGAGCAGCAAGCGCAAAGCCGTGACGCTCGCCCCGGCTGGCGTGCTCTCGACGCGGGAAAAGCTCTGGCGCGCCATGCGCGAGCTCAAGACCTTTCGCGTGCCGGATTTGGCACGCAGGGCAGGCGTGGATCGGAGCAAGTATAGCGTAAGTGATTACCTGCGCGGCCTACTGCACGCGGGCATCATCCGCGTGGCGGCATGGCCGGGGCGAATCGGCGAACATGCCACTTATACCCTTGTGCAGGACATGGGCGTGGAGGCCCCGCGCGTACGCAGAGACGGGAGCGTGGTGCCGGAACCGGCACAACAGGCCATGTGGCGCGCAATGCGCGTGCTCCGGGAGTTTAGCGCGCGAGATCTTGTGGCCAATGCGGCAATGGCCGGGTTCACCCTCAAGATGGCCACGGCGGCGTCCTATTGTACCTGGCTTGCGCGGGGCGGCTACCTGCGCTCCCCGCAAAAACGTGGCGAGCCCTACCGCCTTGTCAAGGATACCGGCCCAAAGGCTCCGCAGATATTGCACGTCAAGCAACTCTACGACCCTAACACGGGCAAGATCATGGCCGGGCAGACGCTCCAGGAGGCCGTTGACGCGGCCGAGGGCGCGGCATGAGGGCCGGGGGCGCCGTGGAGCGGGCGCGGGCTGCCTGGGGCGCGGCTGCGCCGGACTGGATCTTGCGGCTTGCGGAAGCCTGCGATGCCCGGAGCATCCGCCAGGTGGCCGTGAGCATCAAGGTAAGTCCCGCCCTTGTCTCCCGCGTCATTAATGCCAGGTACGCCGCCTCGCTGGACTTCCTGGCCGGCCGCGTGCGCGCCATGCTGATGGCCGAGATACTGGCCTGCCCGGCCCTGGGCATGATCTCGGCGGCGCAATGCCAGGAGGAGCAGGGCAAGCCCTTTGTGAGCGCGTCTCCGCTGGCCGTGAGTGTTTACCGGGCCTGCCGCAACGGCTGCCGGCATTTCAACCCCAAGAATACAGGAGAAAGACATGTTGCATGAGAAGATCCGCAGCATAAGCGCCCGTCTCGGCGAACTGGCCGGGCGGCTGCCGGAACAGGACTACGAGATTATCCGCCTGGCGCGGATCAACCTTGAGGACGTGGCCGAAAGCGCGGCCGCGCTGGAGGCGTACTACAGGCCGCAGGAAACGGTCGAGGAGGCATAGGCATGGCACGGCGCGTTGTGAGGGCCTTTGTGGTGACAGACAAAAATGACGCTACGGAGGCCGTGGCGGATATGGCCGGCATTGACCGCGAACTGACCCTCATTGAGGTGGAGCTGAAGGAAAAAATCGACCGCGCCAAGGCCGAGGCCGCGCAGAAGGCGGCGGGGCTGCGGGATCGCTACAAGGATCTGGAAAAGGCTCTCTGCACCTGGGCCAAACTGCGCAAAGAGGAACTGTTTACGGACGGCAAAACTCTTGACCTTGGCGCCGGGAAAATCGGCTTCCGCATGTCGATGCCGAGCATCGCACAGCAGAACGGCGTTACGGTGGAGGCTTCGCTGGCGCGCCTGCGCGAGCTTGGCTTGGCCGAGGGCATCATGGTCAAGGAGAGCCTTGCCAAGGCCGTGTTGCTTGGCTGGCCGGAGGAGCGCCTTGCCCTGGTGGGGCTGAAAATCAAGCAGACGGACGACTTTTTCGTGGACATTCCGCGCGAGCCCGTGCCGGAGGGGGCGTAGGGTGGAAGTGAAATGCGATAATGCTGTCTTTGGGCACCAGGATGTGGTGATCATGGTCAAGTTTACCGATAACGGCCACATCCTCACGCAGACGGCCTTTAAAAAGTGGCTGCAACCGCTTGGCGATGCAGCGGGCAAGAAACTCCATGACGCAGTGGCAGCGATCCTGAACGAAACTGCGAAGGAAATGGAAGGCAGAAACCCGATTACGGAGGTCAAGCAATGACCAAGGCTGAACTTGTGGACTCTTTGACCTTTCGGCGCAGCCGCTATGACAAAAGCGTCAGCAAGGCCGATACCGAGGACTTCCTACGCGTTCTTGCCGAGACGGTGAAGGACGCCCTGGCCAGGGGCGAGTCCGTGCCGCTGGCCGGCGGCAAGCTCGAGCCCAAAAAGCGCCGCGCCCGCACCGGCCGCAACCCGCGTACGGGCGATCCCGTGGAAATCCCGGCCTGCGTTGTGGTGCGCTTCCAGGCCGGCAAGGACCTCAAGACCGCCCTCAACGGAGGCCGGCCGTGAACATCGTAAGGAGCGAGGGAGAGATCGCCCGCGTGTGGAACTGGGCCAGCCAGGGCATTGACGGAGGCACCCGCTATCCCGGCATGTCCTATGAGCAGGGCCTTATGGACATGCTGGACTGGTTGACCGGCGACAGCGACCACGCCCCTGACGAGGACTAACAGCGAAACCGCCCGCCCGATCCAAGGGCGGCGCGGTCGTCCGGCGGTGGCGCGCCGGACCTGACGAGCAGCCAAGGAAAAGAAGAATGAAGCCCGAGCTGGAAGCCTTTGTGATTGTCACCTGTGCCCACCATGCGGTGACGGCGCTTATGGTGCTCGCCGCGGGGATGCTGGACTCGGAGGGCTTTTTGATCGTCGCCCTCCTTTACGCGTTCTTTGGCGCGTACTCATACGAGACCCCAAAGCCTACGGAATGCCCCCATTGCGGCCACGCCATCAAAGTCCAGAAGGACGAGGAGGACTAATGGCCGGACATCCGCAACGCTTTATCCTGCGCCGCTCCCAGGCTGATGCCTGGTTTATTAAAGACCTTTCGGACGACAGCTTGGTTTGCTTTGTCCATCAGGGCAAACGGCCGATAGAAAAAACGCAGGCCATGGTGAAAGTCATGCTGGACGCGCTCAACGCGGCCGGGGCGCCCCGGAAGCGGGCGCAGGAGAGCTAAGTCATGGAGTGGCGGGACGTACCCGGCTATCCGGGCTATCAGGTCTCCGAGCGCGGCAGGCTGCGCAAGTCCTCGGGCTATGAGCTTGGCAGGCGAGGGACGCGCTATGTGCTTTCGCGCGGCGGCGTCCTGGTGCGCCTGACGCCCCGGGAGCTTATTGCCCTGGCGTGGCCGCCGGAGCCCAAGCCGGCGCCCGAGCCGGAGCCCGTGACCGCCGCGCCAGCCCCCGAGCACATGGAAAAAGAAGTCAAGGCAATCCCCGAGGGCTTTGTGCCGCTCCCGGGCCTCGATGGCTACTACATCAACCGCGCGGGCGAGTGCATAGGGCGCAAAGGGCGCCCGCTCCACCTCGTGCGCCGCAATGGCCCCTCGGGGCCGTATTACTACATCGCAGATAGCTTGCGCTCTGTGCGGCGCCTCCTGCTCTTGGCTTTTGGCGAGGGCGCGGCCACGGCCGCGGGCTATGCGGAGCCTAAGCCCATCGCCCCCGAGATGCTGCCCCGCGGCGGCATCCGTCAATACGGCCACGGCACAAAGCGGCGTTGCCATGACTGCGGACGCCCCACCAATGACTACCGCTGCCCTAAGTGTTGGGCACGGCTGCGCGGGAGCACCGAGGCTGAAGAAAGCGAGTGGAACGCGCTATGAGGCCTGACCCGCGCCGCTTCCCGGTCTCTTGCGTATTGCGCGTGGACGGCAAGCCCGTGCGCATCCAGCTTTCGCCGGCCGAAATTTACGGTGGCCCGGAAGGTGCGTGGCGTGTGCGCGTAAACAGGCGCTGGCATGATGGTGTTGACGGCGCGCCTCTGTACATGGATCGCGCCCGGCTCGCGGAATTTATGGCGGGCCTGCTGGCTGCGGGCCCGCTTGAGCCCACGCCGCGCCCGGAGATCTGCGCGGACATGCGCGTGCGCGTGTGGCTTCCGGGCGAGGGCGAACTTGACGTGGGCGAGCCTGTTATGGGCTGGACGTACTCCGAGCCCATCCTGGCGAATGACGGCTGCTGGTATGTGCTGGTCAGTGCCGCCGGACGGCGCTGGCATGCCCGTTGCGAGGACGTGACGCCCCTGCCCGCAAAGTATCAAGCCGGGCGCCCCCGCCAGTGGATGAAAAACCGGGAGGCGCAATATGACCACGAGCATTAATTGGATTACCTACGACGGCACCCTCGAGACGCGCCCGCACTCCATCAAGGAACTCCTGTATGACAAGGGATGGGATCTCATCCCGGAGCTTCGGACGGTCTATCTCCTGCGCCCGCATGGCGAAGAAAAAGTAAGAGACCAGGGCTATACGCTACAGCCCGTAGAGGCTTTCGATGGGAGTGACACGCCGGTCTTTGTTGGCTGGGAATGGGAGTCCCGCTGGCCGGATTACGGGGAAAATAACAGAACCTGCCCCCTCACCGTGGGGGACATGTGGGCGGAATGGCCCACAGTACCCAAGCAGGAGGCCTAGCCATGTGCGCCCGAGTGATCCACTTTTCCGGCCCCCGGGAGCCGCAAGCGGCCCCAGCCCAGGCTGCGCCCAAGCGGCCCCCGGCGCCACGCCGTAAACGCGGGACGGTCTCCGAGGAAATGCGCAAGGCGCTCCTGGCCAAGATCCACGTGGCGAAAAAGCAACTCGGCCTCACAGACGCGGAATACCGCGCCATGCTTGAGGGCAACTTTGGCGTCAGCTCGGCCGCGCACCTGGACGGTGAGGGCTTGCAGCGCATGGTCTTTGAGTTGCGCGCCTACGGTTTCCGCCCCAAGCGCGGCCACGCGCGGCGCGGGACGAGCCGCAAGCGCACGGTGCCGGCCACGCTTGCCAAGGACGACACGGGGCAGGGCCGCAAAAAGCTCATGCAAAAAATCGAGGCGCAGCTTGCCGAAAAGGGCCGCGTGGAGGGCACGGACATGCCCTGGGCTTATGCCGTCAGCATCCTCAAAAAGCAATCTGGCGGCGTTACGCGCTCCCTTGACCAGGCCACGCCCGAGCAGTTGCGCGGCGTCATCGCAGCCCTGACGCGGGACGCCAGGCGCCACGGCAGGCAGGTATACTAATGGGCGCGTGCTGGATAAGCTGGGGCGAGCTTGCGGGCCTTATTGGTAACGACGCGGCGCACGCTCTGTGCCGCACGCGGGGCGGCGTGACGCTCTATGTGCCCAAGGTGCCGGACGAGGGCGGCGAGCTCGCCAGGATCATCGGGCTCGCGGCCCTGCGCAAGCTGGCGCAGGTCTATGGCGGCGAGATCATCGTCACGCCCAACCGACGCAAGGAAGGCCCGCGCAAGGGCAAGATCCTCGACATGCTCGCCAGGGGCATGTCAGAGCGGGAAATTGCCCTGCGCCTTGACGTGACGCAGCGCTATGTGGAATATCTGGCCAAGTCAGCACGACACAGCGCCCGCCAGGGCAGCCTCCTCGAAATATTTAACGCAGGAGCTATGGCGAATGCCAACCAACAATCTTCCAAGGAATATGGTTGTAGTTGAACTGGATAACCAAGATCCCGTTGGGTATGAGAGCGATAACATACCCGCAGACTCTGGGCTCGCATTACAGTCCTTCCTTGAGGGCCAACTTGTACGCCTGTGTGGGACTGGGGACTTACGGGAAGGTCATGCCGGTAAAATCGGTGCGCGTGGCCTGATATTATTATTTGAAATTTTACATGGCAGGCCGGTAATCCGTGAGGCCATGCCTTCCAAAGCCTTCATCGACGACTTTAACAAGAATGTGCCCGGATAGCCCCGAACAAGTTCGGGGCTATTTTCAAAGGCCTCCTGCGCTACACCAGCGCAGGAGGCTTTTTTATGAACCTGCTCAAAAAACTGTTTGCCACCCTGCGCCCGCTCTACGACTTCCGCGCGCTCCTGCTGTTGGCGGCCGGCCTGGGCCTGGGCCTTTTGACTGACCCCGCGGCCACCTTGGGACTCGCCGGCTACCTGGCATATGTCATCGGCATGGCCGGCGCCGCCCTCATGCTCTCCAAGATACTCATGCCCTACCTGCGTCTCTCCAAGCATATCCGCGCGGCGCTGGTGGAGGGCAACGTGGCCTCGGCGCTGGTGGTGCTGGCGCGGGTGATCCTGATCCTCGGGCTGCTCATAACCCTTATGGCCTGGGGCAAGTAACCATGGCCTCGGCCCTGCTGGCGCTGCCGCTCTTGGCGCAACTCTACCTGCCCATGCTCTTTGAGGAGCACCTGGCCTACACGCCGGACTTTTACGACCCGGCCATCTATGCCGGCCAGGTGGAGCAAGAGACGTGCTACGGCCTGCGCGACCGGCGCTGCTGGAACCCGCGCACCGAGCTCAAGACCTCGCGCGAGTATGGCTTTGGGCTCGGGCAGATAACCATCGCCTACGACAGCGCCGGCAAGGTGCGCTTTAACAATTTTGACGACGTGCGCAGGCTCCATGCCAGCCTCAAGACGTGGCGCTGGGAAGACCGCTATGACCCGCGCCTCCAGTTGCGCGCGCTCCTTCTCAAGGATCGCCACGCCTGGAACGCCCTCAAGGGCTGCGCCACGGACGACGACCGCGCGGCCATGATGCTGGCGGCCTACAACGGGGGCCTTGGCGGCGTGTTGCAAGACCGCGCCTATTGCGGGCGTGTCAAGGGCTGTGACCAGGGCCGGTGGCGCGGCCATGTGGAGACGCACAGCCGAAAGTCGCGCAAGAGCATGGGCAAGGCCTATGCGGACAAATCCCCCTACAGCGTCAACCGGGCCTATGTGCGCAACGTCATGGGCGAGCGCCGCGAGCGCTACCGCCCGGCGCTGGCCGAGCTTGCCACCCAGGAGGGGCGGCCGTGAGAGATACCATCATCTACCTCTTTTTCGGGGCGGTCATCGTCGGGGCCATTGCCATCAAGCAACTGGAGGTCACGGCAGCACAGGCGGAAGCCGCCCGGTGGAGGGCCAAGGCCGCCCGTGCCGGGGCTGAAATGGGGCAGCTCCGCGAAAATATCGCCATGTGGAAGGCGGCCAATGACCGCGCCAACACGGCCACACAGGCCCTCATGGTGCAGGCGCAGGCCTGCCTTGACCGCGAGACCGCCGCCCGCGCTGATGCCGGGCGCTGGCAGGACATCCTTACCAACATGACCCTCCGCTCCATGAGCGGGGCGGAAGCCCAGGGAGTGCCGGACGATGCCACGCGCCGTGCCTTGTGTGCTGATCTTGACCGCCCTTTGTAGCGCCTGCGCGGGCGCCCCGGCCCCGCGCGAGTCTGCGCCGGTTATCATCTGGCCCGCGCGTTGCGCGCGCCCTGCCGCCCCGGAGCTGCCCAGGCTCTCCGGGCTTGACCTGCTGGAGAGCCCCCGGGGCTATGCGCTGCTGAAGCGGCGCGACCAGATCATGCGGGACTATATTGCCGGACTCTCGGATGCCCTGGACTGCTACGAGGCGCAACTTATGCCAGCCGAGCCGCCAGCCAAGGCGCCCGCGCCGGGAGATGACTAATGGAGCATGTGGCCTCTTTGCTCTGGCATTACCTGCCGGGCATCATTCAGTTTGTGGCCACGGGCGCCTGCCTGTGGCTGTGGTGGTCTATTAAGAAGGTCTTTGTGACCCGGCAGGACTGCGAGGCCTGCCGCAAAAGCGCCAATGCCGGCCTCGAGGCCCGCATTGATGCTGTGGAGCGGCGCCAGAACGCGCGCGCCACGACATTGCAGGCCCTCAGCGGCAAGCTGGACAATTTGCCCACCTCGGCCGAGCTCCAGGACATCATGGTGACGGTCAAAGAACTGGAGGGCGATGTCAAAGGCCTGCGCGCGCAGATGGATGGCTTTGAGCACATGATAAGCCGCCTGGAACGCACCGTGGACATGTTCCAGGAAGTCCATATGAAGTAGGAGGGCTGGGCGGAAATGTCTTACAATGCGGAATTTCAGGAGCGCCTTGCGCAAGACCGCCGCCTGGTCATCCTGCGCTTCCTGGCCGAGGAGGCGGACGGCCGCATGAGCGCCAGCGTCATGCAGGACGCCCTGGAACTCATGGCGCACCGCGTGCCGCGCGTGCAGGTCATGGAGGACGCGTCGTATCTGGAGGAGCGGGGGCTTTTGCGCGTTGAATACGTGGGCACGGTGCCTATTTTCCGTGTCACGTCCCGGGGCGTGGAGGTGGCAAGGGGCCTTGTGGTGGTGCCGGGCATCAAGCGGCCCCGGCTGGGGGACTAATATGGGCCGCAAAAGCACGGTGACGCGCCTGCCGCTTTCCTTGCGCAGCCAGATCGACAAGGCCCTGGCCCAGGGCCGCATGACACTGGACGAGCTCCACGCCTTTGTGGCCGCAAAATGTGCGGCCGAGGGCGAGGCCGCGCCCAGCCGGACGGCCCTGTGGCGCTATTCGAGCAATTTTGAGGCGGCGGCCAAGGTCATGCGCGAAAACCGGGACATGGCCCGGGCGCTGGCGCAGGAGCTTGGCGCGGAAAGCGTGGAGAGCGAGCAGGGGCGCCTTTTGGTGGAGATGCTGCGCGGCATCTGCTACCGCGCTATACAGGATCGCATGGGCAACCCGGACGCCAAGGTGGACGCCGCGGAAATCGACCGCCTGGCGCGCAGTTTCAAGAACCTTTCCCAGGCCATGACCCTTGAGGCGGACTTTGCCAAGCGTATCCGCGAGGAGGCCCGGCGCGAGGCAAGCGAGCAGATCCGCGCGCGCGTGCGCGAGCTTGGCAGCGCGGCCTCCATAAAAGAACTCTCGGACGAAGACCTGGCGCGCAAGCTGGCCGAATTGACCGTGGAAGTGCCCCATGCCGGCGCATAAACGCGCGCAGGCCATCGAGTGTTTACAGCGCGAGCAGGAGCGGCGCGCCCTCAAGGCCGAGCAGGCCCGGCGGCATATGGCGGCCTTTGTCTCCTACATAATGCCGGACTACATCCATAGCGACTTTTCCCGCACCGTCTGCGGCGCGCTGGATGACTTCCTGGAGGCCGTGCTGGCCGGGCGCCGCCCGGTCAAGCTGTTTCAGGCGCCCCCGCAGCATGGCAAGAGCCAGCTTGTCTCCCGCATGTTTCCCCCCTTTGCCTTCGGGCAGAACCCTGACCTCCGCATTGCGGCGTGCAGTTATGGCGCTGACCTCGCCCGGGACATGAACCGGGACGTGCAACGCATCATGATGAGCGAGGAATACGCCACCCTCTTCCCCCATGCGTCCCTGAACCCCAAGCGCGTGGTGACATTGGAGGGCCTGGCGCTCCGCAATTCTGACCGCTTCGATATTGTGGGGCGCCGCGGGTACTACATTTGCGCGGGCGTGGGCGGCGCCTTGACCGGCAAGAGCGTCGATATAGGCATCATCGACGACCCCATCAAAAATGAGGAGGAGGCCCGCTCGGCCACGGTCAAGCGCACCATTGAGGGCTGGTACAACACGGTCTTTCTGACCCGCCTTTCCCGGCGCTCCGGGCAAATCATCATGGCTACAAGCTGGGCCGTGGACGACCTTATAGGCACGGTGAGCAAAAGAAACAGCCGCGCCGAGCACCTGAAGTTCCCGGCGCTGGACGCCGAAGGCCGCGCCCTGGTGCCGGAGCTGCACCCGGTGGAGAAGCTGCTGGAAACACGGGCCACGCTCTCGCCTACGCAATGGTCTGCCCTGTACCAGCAGAGCCCGGTGGCGGACGGCGGCAACATCTTTGACGAGGCATGGTTCAGGACATGGCGGCGCGGAGACTTGCCGGAGCGCTTTGACGAGGTGATCCAGTCCTGGGACATGACCTTTAAGGACACGGACGGCTCGGACTTTGTGGTGGGCCAGTTGTGGGCCCGCGCGGGCGTTGCCTACTACCTGCTCGAGCAGCACCGGGCGCGCATGGGCTTTACGGCCAGCAAGGCCGCGGTGCTGGCCATGTGTGTGCGGCACCCGGAGACATCGGCCGTGCTTATTGAGGACAAGGCCAACGGGCCGGCCGTGCTGGACGCCCTGCGCGACGACGTGCCCGGGCTTGTGCCCATTGAGCCGGACGGCAGCAAGATTGCCCGGGCCTATGCCGTGACGGCGCTGTTTGCCGGGGGCAATGTGTACCTTCCGGCGGCCGCGCCCTGGCTGGATGAATACAAGGAAGAACTCGTGGCCTTCCCCGCGGGGGCCCACGACGACCAGGTGGACGCCACCAGCCAGGCCTTGCGCTATCTCAAGAGCCACGGCTTGAGCGTATGGGAGAAACTTGCCGATGATTAGACCCAAGGCAAAACAGGCGCGGCGCAGCCTGCGCATGCGGGACGGCTTCCAGAATTTCGTGGCGCGGCTGGGCTTGGGCGAGGACAACATGCTCGCCCAAAGCGGCTACCAGGCCGGGGGCTATCTCACGCGCGACCGCCTGCAACTTGAGGACATGTACCGCACAAGCTGGCTCGTGGGCCGCATGGTCAACGTGGTGGCCGAGGACATGGTGCGCGGCGGCGTTGACATCCAAGCGCAATGGGACGTGGGCAAAACCGACGAGCTCTGGCAGGCTTATCGCCGCCTGGGCTGCCCGGGGCGACTCTCGGATGCTATCAAGTGGGCGCGGCTCTACGGCGGCGCGCTGGCCGTGCTGCTCATTGACGGGGACGACCTGGCGCGGCCCCTGGATATTTCGGCAGTTGCCCGGGGCAGCTTCCGCGGCCTGCATGTGCTCGACCGCTGGCAACTGACGCCCAGCACCGAACTTATCGACGACCTGGGCCCGCTTTTGGGCTATCCCGAGTATTATACGGTCAACACCGGCGAGGGCTTTGACCGCCAGAAAATCCACCACAGCCGCGTTTTGCGCTTCATCGGCGTTGAGCTGCCCTGGCAGCAGCGCCGCACCGAGCAGCACTGGGGCGCCAGCGTGGTGGAGCAGGCCTACGACAGGCTTATTGCCTATGACAGCGCCACGCAGGGCAGCGCAAACTTGCTGTACAAGTCTTTCCTGCGCGTCATAGGCGTGGAGGGGCTGCGCGCCATCCTGGCCACGGGCGGCCGCGCCGAGACCGCGCTGGTCAAGCAATTTGAGATGATCCGGCAGATGCAGAGCAACGAAGGTATTACCCTGCTGGACAAAAACGACACCTTTTTTACGACCGGCTATACCTTTGCGGGCATGTACGACGCCTTGCAGGCCTTTGCCGAGCAGATCGCGGGGGCGACGGGCATCCCCCTGGTGCGTCTTTTGGGGCAGAGCCCCAAGGGCTTCAGCAGCGGCGAGTCGGATCTGCGCACCTACTACGACACCATATCCACCTTGCAGGATGACGACCTTAGGCCCGCCCTGGACGTGGTGTTTGCCGTGCTCTCGCGCCACCTGTGGGGCGAGGATTTGCCCGAGGGCTTTACGTTTGCGTTTGAGAGCCTGATGCAGCCGTCGGAAATGGACAAGGCGCAAATTGCCACGGCGGACGCGCAGACCGTGGCGGCACTTACGCAAGGGGGCATCATCAAGGAGCCCCAGGCCCTTGCCGCCCTGCGCGACTCCTCGCGCCTCACGGGGCGCTTTGCGGGCATTACGGACGCGGACATCGAGGCCGCCAAAAAGGCCGAGGCCGCCCCGGCATTGCCCGAGCTCGGGGCAGGTCTCGCCGGCCTGGCAACACCCGCGGCCCCTGACCAGCAATGAGCACACCCTGGCGCGCCCCGGCATGGCCCGGCCTGGTGTGGTCATGGGCAGACGCGGCCAAGGCCAAGGCGGGCGTGTTTACGCCCTCGCGCGGGGCCGAGCGCGCCTACGCGCGCGCCCTTAGAAGCCTGGCGGACAAGATCGCGGGCGTGCTGGCCACATATCCCCCCCGGGACGCTGAGGCAACCTTGCGCGACTATGCCGAGACCATCGGCCCCTGGGCGCAGCAGACGGCCGCCAACATGGTGCTTGGCATAGAGCGCGACAACGCGGACAAGTTTGCGCGTCTGGCGCACCGCATGGGCTACGACATGCGGACATTTTTGGGCGGCGATGCCGTGGGGCAGGTTGTGGCCGCGCGCATTGCCGAAAATACGCGCCTCATCAAGTCCCTGGTGCTGGACTCGGCACTACGCGCGGGCGAACTGGCCCACGAAAGCCTCATTACAGGCATGCGCGCCGAGGACATGGCCGAGGAGATCTATGGCCTCAACGGCGTCACCAAGGCCCGCGCCAAGGTCATAGCCGTGACCGAGGTAAGCAAGGCCGCCACGGCCCTCACCCAAGCGCGCTCCGAGCAGTTCGGGAGCGAGGGCTACATTTGGCGCAGTGTGCGCGACGGCGCCACGCGTCCGAGCCACCGGGCCATGGAGGGCAAGTTTGTCAAGTGGAGCGAGCCGCCCACGCTTGACGGCATGACCGGGCATGCCGGCGAGTTCCCCAACTGCCGCTGTTACCCGGAGCCGGTCATACCCAGGAGCGACGGCAAGGGCGTATACCGCGCAATGCTCCCCACGCAGGAGGAGGAGCGGGAGAGCGGGCAAAAGCGTCTCCTGACGCAATGGGAAAAGTCCGTGGGCTCGGAAGTCATCCCGCATGTGCCGGACGCGCCCCTGCTCAACGTGGACAAGGCCATATTCGTGCCGGAGAAGCTGACCACATATTCAATGGATTTTAATCACCCACGGGGGAAGGATAAGGCGATTCTTTGGCAGGCGACCATCGGAGCCACGGCAAAGGACGCCCCAATGATAGAAAAACAGGTCATGGCCTACCTCGAGCACCTGGAGGCCGTGCCTCACGGCACGCCAGACAAGAAAGGAATCCGGTTTAATGTGCGAGTGCCCGTAACGGGGCCCAATGGCAAGACTGTTGACGTCATTACGGCGTGGTTCTATAAGAGGGCCGATGATGGAAAGAGTATTTCAACCCATCCGCGCCTCATAAATATTTTGCCGGACAAAAAAAGCCATGCCATATAACGACCTTGACAGCGTTGTGCTGCTGCACTCCCTGAAGGGCCGTGACCTTTACGGCGATACACAGGTATCGGCGAAGGCCGGCCAGCTCGCGACCGTCATCAATGTCTTCCCGGACAACACATATGAGGTGGAATTTGATGATGATAAGGCCGAATCCGGCTATGGCGTCCTCTACGCCCGGGAAGCCGATCTCGCCCCCTATGTCAAAAACGCCGTCTAAGACATTTTTAAGTGCCAACATGGGCCGACCTACAGGACGGCCCCGTTTGACGCAGCAGGCGGCAAGATAAACACCCTGTAAACACGTCTTACAATTCCGGCCCCCCCGAACTTTTTCGGGGGGGCTTTTTTTGCGCCCCAAGTCCATGCTGCCCCCATGCGTATCCGCACCGTTGTGAATCTCTCCGAGCACCTGGACAAGACGCCCGAGGGCTACCTGCTGTGCCGCGAGGCCGCCCTGGGGCGGACTGGCGTCATGCGCTACCTGCCCGAAGAGGTGAGCGAGGACATAACCGAAGGCTTTGCCGGCAAGGAAGTGCTGGTCTACCGGGACGACAGCGAGGTCTTTAGCCCGGAGGCGCTGGCCAGTTTTGAGGGCAAGCCGCTCACGCTGGATCACCCCGACGAGGACGTGGCCCCGGAAAACTGGGCCGAGCTTGCCCGCGGCATTGTGACCAATGTGCGCCGGGGCAGCGGGCCCGCGAGCGACCTTGTGCTGGCGGACATCCTGGTGACGGACGCGGAAGCCATTGCCGCCATTGAGGGCGGCCTGCGCGAATTGTCTTGCGGCTATGACGCGGAAGTGGAGCGCATCCGCCCCGGTGTGGGGCGGCAGACGCATATACGGGGCAACCACGTTGCCCTGGTCGATCACGGCAGGGCCGGTGGGCGCTGCAAAATCAAGGATGAGGAAGCTATGGCCAAAAAGCCCAAGGGTACGCCCTGGCAGCGGCTGCGCCGCTGGCTGGATGCGGCGGAAGCCGAGGAAGCCGCCAAGGCCGCGGACGAGGAAAACCCGGCCCCCGCGGACGAGGACACGCCCGGCAAGGACGAGGAGCAGGCCCCGGCGACCACCGACGACGACGTGGCCGCCAGCCTGGAAGAGATCAAGCTCATGCTGCGCACGCTCTGCGAGGCGCTCATGCCCAAAAAAGCGGGCGACGACGATCCCCGGGACGAGGAGCCCGGCAGCCCGCAGGATGAAGACCCTTGCGACGATGACGACCCGGCGAACCCCCAGGACGAAGAGCCGTCCGCGCCCGCCCGTGACCGCCGGCCCAAGCGCCTGGCGGACGCGGATATGGTGCGCCGCGCCAAGGGTATGGGCCTTGCGGGCGCGCGCGCCGGCGACAGTGCGGACGCCGTGCAGCGCGGGGCGCTGGCGCTCGCCATGCGCGACGCGGATAGCGCCCGCCTCGTGCGGGACATTCTGGGCGACAAGCCGCTCTCCCGCGCGAGCGCGCCCGAGCTTGCCGCGGCCTTTGGCGCCGTGGCCGCTGTCACGGCCGCCGGCAACAACCGGCGCACCGCGGACAGCCTGACGCGCCCCGTCGCCAATGGCGGCCCGAAGGTGTGGACCCCGGCTGACATCAACAAGGCCAACGCCGCTTTCTACGGCAAGGGAGGCAATAATGGGTAACGCTTACCTGACCAGGATGCCCTCGGGCTTTGCCGGGGACGTGACTCGCAAGGCCGAGGCCACGGTGGAATCCGGCCTTATGGGCGCGGACGTGGCTTTCGGCGCGCCCGTCAAGCTGGACGGCGCGGGCAAACTTTCTCCGCTTTCGGCGGCGGCCGACGCCGTCTACGGCTTCGTGGTGCGCCCCTATCCCACACAGGACGCGCAGGCCACGGCCGGGAGCATCCAGGACTGCATGCGGCGCGGCTACATGGCCGTCCGGCTTGCGCGCGGCACGGCCGCCAAGGGCGCGGCCGTCCACGTGCGCGTTGCCGCCGCCGAGGGCAAGGCCGTGGGCGACATCGAGGCCACGGCGGTCAAGGACGAGACCGTGGAGGTGCCCGGCTGCATCTTTATGGGGGCCGCGGACGACGGCGGCATCGTCGAGATCGCCTTCAACATCTAGGAGCGAGACGCATGTTTACGATGGACGCAAAACATATCCGCGACGCCGGGGCTTTCCTCAAGGGGGAACTCGAGCGTCTGGACCCGGAACTCCACGGCCCCCTGGCGGCCGTGACCTGGGGGCGCGACATTGACCTGCGCGAGGACGTGACCCTGGCCGACGAGGTGTCCAGCTACACCAACACCAGCTTTGCGGCTATGGGCGGCATCTACGCGGGTGGCATCAACTGGGCGGGCAAGGACGCCACGGCCATTCCCGGCGTGGCCGTCAACATCGAAAAGTCCAGCAAGCCCCTGCGCCTGTGGGCCAATGAAATTGGCTACACGGTCAAGGAACTGGCGGCCGCCCAGCAGCTGAGCCGCCCCATTGACCGCGAAAAGCTGGACGCCCTGCA
Organism: Desulfovibrio sp.; assembly: GCF_014803725.1. GTDB lineage: Bacteria > Desulfobacterota > Desulfovibrionia > Desulfovibrionales > Desulfovibrionaceae > Desulfovibrio. The sequence goes on along the minus strand of NZ_JAAVBE010000016.1, from coordinate 15,136 downwards.
CCTCAAACACCAGATGGACATCGATCAGATGGTCTATGTGGGCGACGAGGCCGTGGGGGCCACGGGGCTGTGCAACAACCCCGACGTAAGCGCGACAACGCTGGCCAAGCTGTGGAGCGCGTCCACGCCGGACGAGATCCTGAAGAGCATCAACCAGGTTCTGGAAACCGCCTGGGAGGCCAGCGGCTACTCCATCCTGCCGGATCGCCTGCTGGTCCCGCCCAAGGCCATGAGCAGCCTCACCAAGCCCATGACGGCAGCGGGCAGCATCAGCATCCTGCAATATGTGCGCGAGCAGTGCCTTTGTAACACCGTCAACGGCAGGCTGCTGGAGGTGGCCCCGGTCAAACACCTGGCGGGCATCGGCACGGCCAAGAAAGACCGCATGGTGGCTTACACCAAGTCGCGCCAGTATGTGCGTTTCCCGCTGGTGCCGCTCCAGCACACGCCCGTGGAGTTCCGGGGCTTGTACCAGATGACCACCTACTACGCCGCTCTGGGCGAGGTGGAGTTCGTCTATCCCGAGACCGTGGCCTACGCGGACGGGGTATAGCCATGAACGTGGCGGCCTTCCGCGAGGCGTTCCCGCAGTTTTCGCCGGACCTTGTGCCGGACGGCCGCGTGGCGTTCCACCTGCGGGTGGCGGGCAAGCTCTTGCCCGCCGCTCGTTGGGGGGAACTCCTCGAGGAGGGCATGGGGCTTTATGCCGCGCACCAGATAACGCTTGAGCTTGAAGCGGCCAAGGACGCCTCGGGCACGGGCGGCATCAACGCGGCCGCCGGCCCCGTGACCAGCGAGACAAAGACCGTGGGCGGCCTCTCGCACTCCACCACGCGCACGGGCGCGTCCGCCCAGGGCAATGCCCTTTCTGGGGCTGGCCAATACAATTTGACGAGCTACGGCCAGCAGTTTTGGGCGCTGGTGCAGATAGTGGGGGCCGGGGGCATGGTGGCATGAAGCCCACGCTTTCCGTGAGGCAGACGGCGAACCAGACAGCCGCCATCCGCCGGGCCGTGGCCAATTTGACCGGGCAGGACGTGTTCATCGGCGTCCCGGCTGATGACGACGAGCGCGGCGACATCAAGAAAAAGGATCACGGCGCCCATGCGCGGGCAAGCCACGGCATTAACAACGCCGAATTGTCCTATATTCACGAGTTCGGGGCCCCGGCCGCGGGTATTCCGGCGCGCCCGCACCTCATACCGGGCATTGAAAAAATACTCCCTATGGCGGCGCAGGAGCTCCGGGAAGCGGCCGCGCAGGCGTTCAAGGGCAATGAGCAGGCCGTGGAAGCGGCGCTCAACCATATTGGCCAGCGCGGGGAAAGCTCGGTGCGCGCCATGTTCCAGGATAACGACTGGCAGCCGCTCAAGGCCGAAACGCTGGACTACAAGCCCCTGCTGAAAAACGACGAAGGCAAGGTGCTCACGTATGAGAAGGGCAAGCGCAAGGGCGAGGTCAAGCGCGGCAAGTCCCGCCTCGAGCGCGGCAGGCTGAACCCGCTCATCGACACGGCCCAGCTTATGAAAAGCCACACCTATGTCATCCGCAAACGCGGCGGGGGAAGTGGCCTTATCACGCCGGGGGGCGGCAATGGCGCTTGATGTCTCCTACCTGCTTTCCGACCCGGATTTTTGCGCGGCCTTTGATGTGGAACGTCAGACAGAGACCGTGGACGACATGGGCCGGGCGCAACTGGCCTGTGAAGTGCTGCCCTGGCGGGGTGTCGTCCAGCCCGCCACGCCGCGCGAGTTGGAGCGCTTGCCCGAAGGCGACCGCGACCGCGAGACCATCACGGTTTACAGCCGCGAGCCCCTGCGCGGGGGCCAGCGCCCCGAAGGCACAGCGGCGGACGTGATCTTGTGGCAGGGGCAGCGCTACGAGGTGGCCAGCGTGGAGCCGTGGCCCGGCTATGTGCGCGCCCTGGCCACGCTGTTGCCCGAGGCCGCAAGTGAGTGACGCGAGCAGTCTTTCGGCCGGGTGGCTCAAGCCCGCGCCCGGGCCTGACGAGCCGACCCTGGAGGACGTGCTGCACGGCATGGTCTGCGGCCTTACGGGCCTGCCCGGCCCCATGGTGCGCCCGCGCTGGCAGCCCAAGCCGCCCGCGGCCCCGGGCCCGGACGTGGACTGGTGCGCGCTTGGCATTGTGGGCGAGGACGCGCCGGGCGGCGCGGCCTGGCATGAGGGCGGCGCAACCCGGCTTGCTGTCCATGAGAGCCTGGCCGTGCTGTGCAGTTTTTACGGGCCCCACGCCCGGGCGCTGGCAAGGGCACTGCGCGACGGCCTGTGGATCGAGCAAAACCGGGCCATGCTGCGCGAGCCGGCCAACCTCGCCCTGGTGCGCGTGGGCGCCATAACGCCCGCGCCGGAGCTTGTTGACGGGCGCTGGCAGCGCCGCCAGGACGTGAGCATCACGTTTACGCGCGGGCCGTGGATGGGCAAGACACCGCCCCGCGAAGGGACTACAGACATCAAGGATCTCAAGACCGCCCGGGCCTGCGGCCTGTGCGGCAGAAGCCGATAGGAGGCACGCTATGGCCACGAAAGCCCTTTCCGTTGACCGCGTTGTCAACGTCACCGTCAACCTGCAACCGCTGGCCGCCAGCCGCCGCAATTTCGGCGTCTTGCTCATTGCCGGGCCGTCCTCTGTGATCAGTCCCGCGGAGCGTATCCGCACCTACACGGGCATTGACGGCGTGGCGGCGGACTTCGGCGTCACGGCCCCGGAATATCTGGCCGCGGAGCTCTTTTTCAGTCAGTCCCCGCGCCCGGCCATCCTGCAAATCGGCCGCTGGGTAAAGACGGCCAGCCCGGCGCAGCTTGCGGGCGGCATCCTCACGGCCGAAGAGATGGCCATGAGTCGCTGGAGCGTCATTACCGACGGCTCCCTTGTGATCAGCGTGGGCGGCGTGGAGACGGCCCTGGAAGACCTGGACTTTTCCGCGGCCACGAACCTCAACGCCGTGGCCGCCGTCATTGACGCCAAAGCCGCGGGCGCCGGGGCCAACTGCACCTTTGACGGCGAGCGCTTCGCGCTGACCAGCAAGGCCACGGGCGCGGAAGCCACTCTCAACTATTGTGAGGACGCCGAAAACGGCACGCCGCTCGCCGCCATGCTCAAGATGACGCGGGCCACGGGCCTTGCGCCCCAGGACGGCCACGACGCCGAAAGCCTGAAAGCGTGCGCGGTGGAGCTGGCGGATCGCGGCGACTGGTACGGCTTTGCCGTGGCGGACGCGGACGTGCCCGTGGATGACCACCTGGCCGTGGCGCAGTACCTCCAGGCGGCGCCCAAGAGCCGCATTTATGCGGCCACCGTTACCGATACGCGCGTCCTGGACAGTGCTTACGCGGACGACCTGGCGAGCCGCGCCAAGGCGCTGAAACTCTCGCGCTGCTTTGTCTGCTACAGCGCCAACCCCTACGCGGCCATAAGCGCCATCGGCCGGGCCTTTACGGTCAATTTTTCGGCCAACCGCTCCACCATTACGCTCAAATTCAAGCAGCTCCCGAGCGTGGAAGCCGAGGGCCTGACCGAAAGCCAGGCCAATACCCTGGCGGCCAAGCGTTGCAACGTCTTTGCGGCCTACAATAACGACACGGCCATTTTGCAGGAAGGCGTCATGAGCGGCGACGCCTGGTTTGACGAGATCCACGGCACCGACTGGCTGCAAAACGCCGTGCAGACGGAGTTGTGGAACCTGCTCTACCAGAGCAAGACCAAGATCCCGCAAACCAATTCCGGCGTCAACCAGTTGATCGCCTGCATTGAGAACGTCATGGAGCAGGCCGTCAACAACGCCCTGGTGGCGCCGGGCACTTGGAACGGCGACGGCTTCGGGCAAATTGAGCGCGGCGAGTACCTGCCCAAGGGCTATTACGTCTATTCCGAGCCCATCGAGTTGCAGGCGCAGAGCGAGCGCGAGCAGCGCAAGGCCCCGCCCATCCAGTGCGCCATCAAGCTGGCCGGGGCCATCCATTCCGTGGACGTGGCCATCAACGTCAACCGCTAAAAGGGGGCATCATGGGCTTTGCATATTCTTTCCTGGACGTTCAGGCCGCCATTTCCGGGCCCGGGGGCAATTTCCCGCTCTCGGGCGACCGTGTGGGCATTGCCCAGGAGGGCATCGCCATAACGCCCACGGGCGACAAAAACGTCATGACCATCGGCGCGGACGGCGCGGCCATGCACTCCCTGATCGCGGACTGCTCGGGCACTATCACCGTGACCCTGCTGCGCACCAGCCCGGTCAACCGCCTCCTGCAAAACCTCTACAACACGCAGAGCAAGTCGAGCTCTTCCTGGGGGCGCAACACCGTAACCATCCGGGACATTGCCCGCGGCGACACCGTGACGTGTCAGGAGGTGGCCTTTTCCAAGGCGCCGGACAAGGTCTTTGCCCAGGAGGGGGGCACCTATCAGTGGACATTCCACGCCGGCAAGATCGAGAGCCAGATCGGCAGCGGCACCCCGGAAATCTTCTAAACCAAGAGACAAGCCATGAAGGAAGTGATCATCCAGGGCACAACCTACCGCACGGGCAAGCTCAACGCCTTTGCGCAGATGTATATCGTCAAGCGCGCCGCGCCCGTGCTGGGCAAGCTCCAGGGCCTTTTGCAGCAGGCGGACATGGAGCGGCCCGAGACCCTTGTGGAGCCGCTGGGCTGCGCCATCGGCGCGCTCCCGGACGAGAGCCTGGAATACATCTGCAACGCCTGCCTGGACGTGTGCGAGTGCCGCATTGCGGGGGGCGGCTGGGCCCGCGTGCGCCAGAACGGCGCGACCATGTACGACCTCGACCTCTTGACCCTGATTTCGCTCACCGCCCACACCCTCCAGGACAATCTTGCGGGGTTTTTTCTCGCGCTCCCCTCGCTCGCGCCGGCTGGGGGGGAGACGGCGACGGCGTAAGTGTTGAGTGGGTGGCCATGCCCGGCGGCGAGGACTGGCTCTTGCGGCCCGCCGTGCGCGGCATGTGCCGCTATGAGAGCCTGAAAAACGGAGAGCTTGACCTCAAGGACGTGGCGCTCATGAACGACGCCCTGGACGTGGCGGCCGAAAATGAGCGCCGCTACCTGGACGCCATAAGACACAAGGACGCATGATGGCGGCGACCATTGCCGAATTTTTGGCCAGCATCGGCTTTAAAGTCGACGAAAAGGGCATGAAGGCGGCGCTGGCCAAGGTGGCCGGCTTTGGCGCCGCCTGCTCTGTGGCCGCGGGCGCGGCCATTGCCGGCATCATGCGCGTGGCGCAAAGCGAGGTGGAACTGGCCAAAAAGGCCGAGGGCCTGGGCGTCCCTATCCAAAAGCTGGAGGAGCTTGGCTACGTGGCCGAGCAGACAGGCGCCAGCGCCGACGCGGTGGCTACGTCCCTGGGCAGCCTCAAGAGCAAGTACCCGCACATCAAGGACGCGAGCGTACTGTTGGAGCGCGCGGGCCGGGCCATGCGCGGCATGAGCGACCAGGCCGCGCGGCTCTACGCCAGGCGCATGGGCATTGACCCGGCCCTTGTGCCCATGCTTACGCGGGACGTGGGCGAGCTCAAAAGCGAGTTCGCGGCCATGTACGCCGTTGCCGGGCGGGACGCGCAAAAGGCCGCGGAGGACAGCAAGGCCTTTATGGCCGAGCTGAGGAAGCTGCGCTCCATGTGCGATCTTTTGGCCAAGGCCGTGGGCGGGGCCTTTTTGGGCAAGATCAGGGGGGACGTGGAGAGCCTGCGCCGCGTCGTCATGGAAAATTTCGGCAAGATCAAGCGCCTGTTTGAGACCGTCATAAGCCTGGTCTTGCGCGTGGCCGGGGTTGTGGGCGCCCTGGTGCGCCGTGTCGTCACTTGGGCGGCGTCCCTGGTCTCCTGGTATGACAAGCTCGATGACGGCCAAAAGCGCCTTGTCCAGGGCCTCGCGCTCTTCCTGACGGCCTGGAAGCTCCTCAACGCGGGCTTCCTTGCCACGCCGCTTGGCGCCATCGTGGCCGGGCTTGCGGCCATTGTGGCCCTCATTGACGACTATTGCACCTACATGGAGGGGGGCGAGAGCTATTTTGACTGGGGGCTCTGGGAAGAGACCATCGAGGCCGTACGCAAGGCCATAGGCGACGCCATTTCCGCCGTGCTCAAGTTTTGCGCCGAAAATGAACGCCTGTTTACGGCCATAGCTACGGGCCTTGGCGTTGCCCTGGCGCTCAAGGGGGCGCTGCTGGCGGTCAAGGGTGTCCTGGGCGGCGTTACCGCCGCATTCAAGGTGTTGTGGGGCATCCTCAAGGCCAATCCCCTTGGCATCATCATAACTCTGGCGGCCCTGGTCATTGAGTATTGGGAGCCCATAAAAGAGTTTTTCGGGCACCTCTGGGACGGCTTTGCCGATGCCTTCCCGGACGTGGCCGCCTGGGCCGAGGGCGCGGCCAAGGCCATAATGGACTTTTTTGCGCCGGCTATCGACTGGATCAAGGGCAAAATCAGGAGCATGGCGTCCATCCTGCCCGAGTTCATTCAAAAAAAGCTGGGCCTTTCCGGGGACGCTGCCGCGCCGGAAAAGCAGGCCGCGCCCGCCGCGCCGCCTGTTATCCCGCAAGGGGCAGCCCTCAAGCCCTCGCCCCTCCAGGCCCACGGCGCGACCAACAAAAACACGAGCGTCAAGGTGGACAGCAAGGCCGAAATTACGGTCAACGGCGCGCAAAACCCGGAACAGGTGGCGGGCAAGGTGGCCGCGGCGCAGCATAACGTGGCCGCGGACATTGCGCGCAACACGCAGGGGGCGGTGCGGTGAGCGAGAGCGGGACAGTGATAACGGGGCGCAACCTGGGCGGCCTGCAATTTGCCGTGGTGGTGGAGGAGGCCCACGAGGACAAGGTGACCATTACCGAGCACCCCGTGGAGCAGGGCGCGAAAATCAATGACCACGCCTACGTCGAGCCCGCCAGCCTGACCCTGCGCGCGGGCCATTCGGACACGGCCGGCCCCGGGGCCAGCCGGGAAATCTACGAGAAGCTGCTTGAGCTCATGCGCAAGCGCGAGCCCGTGGAGATTGTCACCGGCAAGCGCCTCTACACCAACATGCTGGTGGAGGCCGTAAACACCACAACGGACAACACCAGCGAACACGCCCTTTTTGTCACGGCGCAATGCCGCGAGGTGATCATCGTCCAGACACAGACGACCAGCGTGCCGCCGCGAAAGCGGCACAAAAACGCCGGGCGCACCGGGGGCAGCGCGGACAAGGGCCAAAAGCAGGCCAAGGCCGCGCCCCAGCAAAGCGCCATGCAGGCCGGCTTGCAAGGGAAGGGCTATCGGCGCGATATGAACAAGTAAGAAGGGGGCTTTCGCCCCCCTTCTCGCTCATTGCGTCTTTTCCACTTCAGCCAAGGTCTCCGCGCAGGTTTGCAAGAGGATGGAGAGCCCCTCATAGTCGTCCGCATTGAGATCCGGCCCGCGCTTTTGCGCCGCCATGTCCTCCAGCGCCCATGTGGCCGTGCCCAAAAAGCCCAGGGCCTTGGCTACCGCCCGCACCCGGTCAAAGGGCTGCGCCGTGGGGAAGTCATAGATGCCCGCCATTACGCCGCCTCCCCTTTGTCCTTCCGGGCCGCTTCCACGCCCATGCCCAGTCTGCGCCCGGCGGCGAGCAGCCTGTCCACCCTGTTGTGCGAAATGCCCAGCAGCACGCCAATGTCCCGAAGGCTCATGCCCTTGCGGCGGTAGCCCATGGCCCGTTCCAGAAGGCGCAGCCGGTCTTTTTTGGCGGCCAGGCGCTCGCCCTCGCGCATGCCCTCAAGGTAGGTGGCCTTGAGCCGCGCTTCCTGCGCCACGGGCAGGGCCTGTTGCCGGGGCGCGGCCATGCCCAGCGCCGCCTCCATGGCGTTGAAGGCCTCGATGTAGCGCAGCTTCCACATGATGGCCGCCTTCCCCGTCATGCCCATGATGAGCAGGGAAAGGGCGTCGCGGGTGAGGAGGAAGGCGCGGACTTGGCGAGTCGCCCCGTTGTCGATTTTTACCTCAACGGACTTGGGCTCAAAATTGAGCGCAAGAAATGATTTCGGTAGGATAGAGCGCAGGCGGTCAATATCGCGCAGGATATTGGTATGCCGTTTCTGGAAGTGGCGGGCCACGTCAGTGGAAAGGACGGCGGGGGCAGGCCCCAGGGCGTGAAAGGTTATACCGCTGTTTTCTTTGACAATGGGCGCGAGTTGAGATACTGTGTTATCAGCCATTTCACTACCTCCGATGTAGTGGTACGGTTAGGCGCGCTTTAAGAGTACCAGTCTTGAGGCGCGCCGATTTAGGTTTTTAATCCCGTTTTTGTTTTTCGGCCAGCCGATTAATTGCCTCCAAAAAGATTTGTTTGAGAGTTTTCCCCTCAAGTGCGGCAACAACCTTAGCCTTTTTGTGTTCCTCCTTGGCTACCCGTATGGTTATGGTGGTCTGCTCGTCTGCCACGTTGACCTCCTGCGGGCTTAGATAAGCATATACTTACAATTTGAGTCAAGCAAAATTTTCAAATTGCGTTTCGCGCACGAAAAAGCCCCGCGTGCGCGGGGCTTTTTCATGTCTACTGGGCGTCGTAGCGCCGGGCCGTATCCCGGATGGCCTCCGCATATTGCAGGATGTCATCCAGCCCGGTGATGTCCACCATGGTTTTTTCCTTGTTCTCGCCAAAAAGCTCAATGCGCATGCGCTCGGGGTTGTTGAAATACATGCGCATGAGCGGCTTCAGGCGGCTGTCGTCCAGAAGCACGTTGCAATAGCTCTGCGCGTCGCGGATAAAGACGCGGGCAGGATCGACCACGCCCATGAGCAGGGACTTGACCAGGAAGAACCCCTGCCACTCATCTTCCGTTGTGACCACCTTCTCCTCGACCGGGGCGGGCGCGGGCGCCTCGGCCTTCTTGGGCGCGGCGGCGATGGCGGACTTGAGCCGGGCGTCCACCCGCTCCTCCACAAACTCGCTGAAAGCGCGCTTCACAAAGGCCGCGAACTGCTCGCGCACATTCTTTGTGGCCCGGCCCGCATAGAGCTCGCGCACGAAGAAGTCCACAAAGCCCTCGCTGGGCTCCTCCATCTGGGCCAGCAGCAGGTTCTTTATCTGGCGGTTGTACTTGAGCTCCTTGGCCGTGCCGAGGGCGGTTTCAAGGTCAAAGGCATCCTTGCGGAGCTTGGCGAGCTCGGGAATAAGCGTGGCGTCGATGTTCTCGAGGTCAATTTCCATGAAGGGGCGGCTGTCCATCTTCTTGTACTCCTCCAGGTCGGAGAAGAAGAGGTAGCGCAGCCCGTCAGTCAAAACGCCGATGCGCGCGTCCACAGTGGTGAAGTAGCGGTGAAGCTGCTCGCAGTTGTCGCTGTTGAGCATGCAGCCGCACGTTTTGCACTCAATGAGGATGATGGGCTTGCCCTCACTGTTGAGGATGGCGTAATCGACCTTTTCCCCCTTCCTGTCAGCCACGTCCGCCACAAACTCCGGCACGACCTCCAGAGGGTTGAAAACATCATAGCCCAGAAGGCGGATGAACGGCAGCACGCAGGCTGTCTTGGTGGCCTCTTCGGTATTGAGGCTCGGCTTCATTTTCTGCGCGCGGTTGGCGAGGCTTGTCAGCCCTTCATTGAATTCCATTGATCCCTCCTTGTCCCATGGCCTGCGGGGTTTGCACTGGCACGGCCTTCCCCCCGAACTTTTTCGGGGGGATACCACATATAAGCCTTCTGGTACAGTGCCCGCATGGCACTGTACGAGATACCCCTGACACCCGAGCCGCAAAGTTTCGGCATAAGCCTGGCCGGGCGGGAGTTGCGCCTGGCCGTGCGCTGGGCGGAGAGCACCTGCCCGGACGCCCCCGGGGGCTGGCTGCTGGACATTTTTGACGCGCCGGACGACCTCGCCCCGCTTGTCCTGGGCATCCCGCTGGTGGCCGGCTGTGATCTTTTGCGGCCTTATGCCTACCTGGGCCTTGGCGGGGGACTCTCTCTTTCGGGCGACATGCCGCCCGACCTGGACAACTTGGGCGAGGACGTGCTGCTGCTGTTTGAAACGGAGGTGGACAATGCCTGATTTCACCGCCAGGGAGGGCGGGGCGCCGCGCAGCGGAGCAAGCCCTGACCGCGCTCAGGGCGCAGCGAGCGCGAATCCCGCGCAGGACGCGCGGGTGAGCGGTTCCGAAAACGAAGGCCGGCAATGGCTTAGGGCCTGCTCGCTCATTGTGGGCCCGGACAGCGGCGAGGGGCTGGAGCTCTCCGCCCTGCGCATAACCTTTGCCACAAAAAAGGGCGACACAGAGACGCCCAACAGCGCCGAGATCAACGTCTATAATCTCTCGGACGACACGGCCGCGAAGATTCGCCGCGAGTTTACCCAGGTCAACCTCGCCGCCGGCTATGAGGGCAACCTGGGCACAATATTCCGTGGCAATATCCGCCAGGTGCGCCTGTGGCGCGAGAACGGCGTGGACACGGTGCTGGCCATTTTGGCCGCGGACGGCGACCGCGCCTACAACTTTGCCACGGTCAACACCACATTGGCCGCGGGCTCGCGCCCGGCCGACCGCGTGCGCGTGTGCCAGGGAAGCATGGGGGCCAAGGGCGCAAAGCCCGGCTATACGCCCGACCTTGGGGGCCAGCCCCTTCCGCGCGGCAAGGTCATGTACGGCATGGCGCGGGAGTACATGCGCGACGAGGCGCGCGATACCGATACCGACTGGAGCATCCAGGACGGCAAGGTGCAGATGGTGCCGCGCAAGGGCTATTTGCCCGGCGAGGCCGTTGTGCTGACGCATGAGACCGGCCTTGTGGGCAGCCCCGAGCAGACGCAGGACGGCATCACCGTGCGCTGCCTGCTCAACCCGCGCCTTGCCGTGGGCGGCCGCATCAAGCTCGACAACGCGCAGGTCAAGGCCATGCAGTCGCCCTTGAAGCAGGCGGCCGGCCAGCAGGCCCCGCGCATGGACGCGGACGGCTTTTATCGCATCCTCAAGGTGGAGTTCAGGGGCGATACGCGCGGCAATGACTGGTACGCCGACCTGGTGTGCATTGGCATTGACGACACCGCAAAATTACCTATGGATGCGCTTTGAACATCTCATATTCAAGTTTCATTTTTTCGGTGCGCAGTCTTACAATTTTAGGGATTATATCATTATTTAATTTACACTTTGAATAAATATAACATAATATTGCAATAAAACCAATCATAAAAATACAAGTAAAGTAGAGGCCAAGATGTTTTATATCACTGCTAAGATATGCTGGCATCAATCCAAGCATTGCAAAAAGTGCCCCACTTAACACACTAATCGGGGCGCTGGAATAGAGAGCAAGATCCTTCTCTGCTTCAATAAGCTGACGTTCAATAACATCTAGCATGGGAGAACCCTCCGCCTATGGAAAGATCAGAACGACTCAATGACCCGGTGGAGGCCCAGCGCCTCGCCCAGGAAGGCCAGCAGGCGCAGCTCTGGACGGCGCTGCCCGGCATTGTCCAGGCCTTTGACCCCGTGGCCATGACCGTGAGCGTGCAGCCCGCGGTCATGGGCAGCGTAAAGGGGGAAGGCGGCCATGTCCAGAACCAGGCCATGCCCCTGCTGGTGGACGTGCCCGTGGTCTTTCCCTGCGGGGGCGGTTTTTCGCTGACCTATCCCATCAAGCCCGGCGACGAGGCCCTGGTGGTCTTTGCCAGCCGCTGCATAGACGGCTGGTGGCAGGGGGGTAAGACCGTGCCCCCGCCGGACAGTCGTATGCACGACCTTTCGGACGGGCTGGCCATTGTGGGCCCCCGCTCTCAAGCGGGGCGCCTGAACCCGCCCGTAGACCCCGAAAACGTGCAACTGCGCATGGACGACGGCAAGGCAAGCCTGACCATCAAGCCGGACAAGACCGTGGACATGCGCAACGAACAGGGCAGCCTGGTCATTTCCCCGGCCGGGGAAATAACGCTTGAGGCAAGTGCCAGCCTGACTATCAAGGCGCCGCAAGTGACCATCGAGGGCAACCTGATCGCCACGGGCACAGGCGGGGGCGCGGGCGTTGTGAGCATGCGCGGGGCCGTGACCCTCACGGGCACGCTGGACGCCACGGGCGACATGACCGCCGGGGGCAAGAGCGTGGCGCACCACACACACCCGGGGGACTCCGGCGGCACAACCGGGGAGCCGGCCTGATGCGTTACCGCAAGCTGGACACTGCCGGGGACTTCCGGCTGGGCCACGGCGAGGCCGACTATTTTGTGGATGACGCCCTGGGCGTGGCGCAGGCGGTCAAGACGCGCCTTGCGCTGCTCGCCGGCGAGTGGTTCCTGGATCTCACCGAGGGCACGCCCTACGCCACGCACGTCTGGGGCAAGCACACGCGGGAGACCTATGACCCCATTTTGCGCCGCCGCATTTTGCAGACGCAGGGCGTGCGGGCGCTCGTGAGTTATGAAAGTTCCTGGGACTCCGAGACGCGCAAGCTCACCGTGAGCGCAGAGATCGACACTGTTTACGGGCCGGCCACCGTGGCCGCGACGTTGTGAGGAGGCACCATGGCGGACAGCGCCTTTATTGACCGGGACGGCTTCCGTCTGCCGGAGTACCCTGCCACGCTTGAGGCCATGCGGCAGAGTTTGCGGGACATATTCGGGGCGGATCTCTACCTTGAGCCGGACAGCCAGGAGGGCCAGCTTGCCGCCATCATAGCCCTGGCGCAACAGGATACTTACGCCCTCGCCGCGGCTGTTTACAACGCCTTTTCGCCACAGACGGCCCAGGGGGCCGGGCTTTCGCGCATGGTCATCATCAACGGCATAAGGCGCCACGCCGCGGGCGTGAGCACAGCGCCCGTGCGCCTCGTGGGCGCGGCCGGAACTATCATTCGGGGCGGCCAACTGGAGGACGACGGCGGGCGCAAGTGGGATCTGCCCGCCGAGGTTGTCATCCCCGCCGCGGGCGAAATTACCGTCACGGCCACGGCGCAGGAGCCGGGGGACATCCACGCCGGCGCCGGCGAGATCAAGATCATCGCCACTCCCTGCCGGGGCTGGCAAAGCGCCGTCAACACCATGGCCGCCACGCCCGGCCGCGCTGTGGAGACGGACGCGGCCCTGCGCGAGCGGCAGGCGGTCTCCACGGCATTGCCGAGCCTCACGGTATTTGAGGGCACCCTGGGCGCCGTGGCGGCCGTGGCCGGCGTGACGCGCTGGCGAGGCTACGAAAACGACACCAACGTGGCGGACGACAACGGGCTGCCGCCGCATAGTATCTGCCTTGTGGTGGAGGGGGGGAACGCCCAGGCCATTGCGGACGCCATCGCCATCAAAAAGACGCCCGGCTGCTACACCTACGGCGACGTGGAGGTCTTGACGCGGGACGAAATGGGAGTGCCGAACCATATCCGCTTTTTCTACGCCGCGCCCGTGCGCGTGCGCCTGCGCGTGGCCATCAAGCCCCTGGCGGGCTTTTTGTCCAGCACCGCGCAGGCCATCCGCGAAAATCTTGCGGCCTACGTCAACGCGCTGCCCATTGGCGAGGACGTGCTGGTCAGCCGCCTCTTGTGCCCCATAAATGAGGCGGACGTGCCCGGGCGCAGGTCTTTTGACGTTCTGGCCGTGGAGATCTGCACGGGCGACGCCCCGGACGGCGAGGCCGCGTGGCAGCAGGCCAACCTGCCCATTGCGTTCAACGCCGCCGCCAAGTGCGCCGTGGAGGACGTGCTGCTGCCGGGGGGCGACTAATGCCCGGCGTGGCGGACTACGTTGCCCTGGTCACGAGCGAGCACCGCCGCCCGCACTTTCTGGCGCTGGTGGCCGCGAGCGTCAAGCCCTTTGCGGACGCCCAGGCGGCGCTTGCGGCGCTGCCCCCGGCCTTTGACGTGGACACGGCCGTGGGCGTGCAGCTTGACGCCGTGGGCCTGTGGGTGGGCGTCACCCGCTACCTGTACACGCCCCTGGAAGGCGTCTATTTTAGCTGGGACGTGGAGGGCGTGGGCTGGGAAGAGGGCGTGTGGAAAGGCCGCTACGACCCGGCCTCGGGCCTTTCCGTGCTCGATGACGACAACTTCCGGCGCCTGGTCAAGGCGCGTATCGCCGCGAACCACTGGGACGGCAGCGTGCCCCAGGCCTACGCCGTCTGGCGCATGGTCTTTGCGGACACGGGGAGCATCCTGGTCATCCAGGACAACCAGGACATGAGCATGAGCGTGGGCATAGCGGGCATAAGGCTCGATGCCGTCTTCCGCGCGCTGCTCACGGGCAACTATATCCCGCTGAAGCCCGAGGGCGTGCGCATCAACTGGTACGCGGTGACGCCGGACGGCGGCAAGCTGTTCGCGTGGGATTGCGAGTCGGACGGCCTTGCCGGCTGGCCGGACGAGGCCGGCGATGCCGGCCGCTGGCCCGAGTACATGGTTCCCGCATAGGCAGCCCCCCGAACAATATCGGGGGGCAACGGCAAGCCAGGGCGCCGTACAGTGCCCCCCGAGGAGACCAGACATGGCACAGCCGCAAAGCATAACCGACCTCAAGGACACGGGCGTCACCGTTGCGCCCGAGGACACCATAAACGAGATTTTGCCCTTCTGCGCGCAGGGCCAGGAGGGCCGCGATCTGCTCTCCCAAGCCGAATACGCCGTGGACATGCAGCGCAATGTTGGCCACCAGCCCGGGATCGCCCGCGCCAAGCTCGCCAACAAGCAGGCCCGGCAGGCCTCGCACGTGGTCGCAGGCCTGGCGCAATTTTTGGCGCGCCGCTACGCGCCCGGCGTGCTGGACGACGGCGACCTGGACAAAGTGGAGGCCGCGCTGGTGGCGGCACTAGACGCGGTTATTAAATCGCCCACGCACCTGGCCACGCTCCTCAAGGCCGGCCTCATGCAGCCCGACGGCAAAACCGTCACGGTGGACGAAGCTGGCCGGCTTTCCGCTCTGGGCGGCAACTTGCTCCTCAACGGTGAGCTCTGGCTCACCGAGTCCGGCACCTTCACCGCGCGGGTGACTGGCTGGCACGAGGTGCTGTGCATCGACGGCGGCCACGGGGCCTATGCGACTTACTATAGCGTAATTGGCGGCGACAGCGGAGGCTTACGTTGGGGCTTCGCATGGCTCGTGGCCGGGGAGGAGTACCCGGTCACTGTGGGCGCCGGCGGCAATCCCATCACGAGTCCCGGGTCTGGCGTCAACACCGC
>NZ_JAAVBE010000015.1 GCF_014803725.1 Desulfovibrio sp. | reverse complement strand
GCCCTGGAAGTGGATATATCGCTTTCCGGCCAACGGGTGGTTCAGGTGCTGGAGCGCCTTCGGTTGCAAGGACGCCTGCCACGCAGACTCCTTACGGACAATGGGCCGGAGTTCACAGGTCATGCCCTGAATGCATGGGCGCAAAAACATGGCTTTGGCCTCGCGCATAGTCGGCCAGGGAAACCCACAGATAACGGTTTTGTGGAAAGTTTCAACGGCAGGCTGCGTGATGAATGCCTGAATCAGAATATTTTCGTTTCCTTGGCGGAAGCCCGGCGCCTCCTCGAAGATTGGCGACAGGATTATAACTGCAACCGCCCCCACAGCGCCCTTGGTTGGCAAAGCCCGGCGGCTTATCGGGCAGCCCATCAACCCCCAAACCGGACAGGAGCCACTAACTTATCCTTGGTATCATGAATGGGGTAGGGTCACAAAGCGCTCCCTGTTGATTTGCGACATGGCAACGCGCCGGCCGGCGAGAAATTCCTCGCACCCCAAAAGAATGGCGGCAGTATCAAGAGAAAGCACTAAGAATTTGCTAAAAACGAAGTAGACGGCGCGTTGGTACTTTTTATTGAAGTTGGAGCAGAGTTGGCTGCAATGATCTTATTAGTGAAGCTATTATAGTTACAGAGATCAAGCTCAAAATCTTTCGTTACTGAAAAGAAATGCTCAATCACTTCATCACTAATCTGTACATATTCCACCCAGGAAGTCACATTGGAATAGCAATAAATGCGAACTGGAATACCAAACTCCACTTCTGGCTGAAGATTGACGAGCAACCACTCATTTTGCGCGATTCGAGGGTGTGCGCGAAGATACGTGAACATATATGCGCGATAGAGGCCGAGATTAGTGGCCATACCGCTCTGTTGAGGCGCCTTGGTCAACGCAAGACCACCCGCAGCGCTTGCCTCTTCAATCTGTTTCAGCATTATAGGGTATTTCTTCGATATGGCAGAAAAAAGTTCCGCTGTGGATGGCGACACACTGCATGGGTCAATGTATATACATGACTCTATACGCCTTGCGCCAGTATCAAACATTCCACGCCAGTTCACAAAAGACCCTGAAATAAGCTTATACGGGGATAGGATGGCAGTTGTATTATCCCAATTTTTCACCTTGACAGAGGAAAGGGTAACATCCAGCACATTTCCATTAACTGATGTTCCATCAACAACTATCCAGTCGCCCTTTCTTATCATATCATTGCTTGAAAGCTGGATCGTTGCCACAAGCCCGAGAATACTGTCTTTGAATATAAGAAGTAAGACAGCAGATAATGCTCCGATACCGGCGAGCAAGGAAAAAGGAGATTCATTGATAAGCACTGATACGATGAGTATAACCGCTATGAGCCATACTATCCCCCTGCACATATTAAGGATTCCCTCTAATGGCAGATTTTTCGTATTCTTAATTTCATTAAAAATAACCCATTCGAGTTTTAAAATAGCACAGACAGCGATAGCAAGCGTTATGATCAGATAGATTATTGCAATTTTTTGTATTATATATAGAGTCAAACTTTCGTAAGTAAAGGCAAATGGTACAAGACCAAGAAATACGGCAGGTGCTATAAATTTTGAACAGGATTCAAGTGTTCCAAGTTTTTTGATATGTTCCACCCATCTATTTTTACTAAACACTGGCAGTCTTTGCGTAATGAAAAGTACAAGTTTTCGCAAACTATAGCTGATACCCAGGGTAATTATCATAACCAATATAACATATAATGTCTCTTGCGCGTAGGTTTTATCATGAAGACCGACGGCGCTAAGAAGCCAGTCCACAATATCGAGTAACCATTGAGCAATTTCATGTCGTAGTATTGAAATCATTGGATTCCTATCCCAAATCAACGTTTTAGAAGCTTAATCCTCTACCACATCTTGAGCAAAATCTCTTTATAAACAAATAAACATTAACACTTGATCAAGCTTACATGTAATTAAATTTATTATTTCATACTGTAATTAATGCATATCAATGCTGCCACCACTCGTTTTGGAATATTTAATCAAATTCGGGTAATTTTCATATGCCGGATTTGTTTTGTAAGCAACTTCGCTGGCGATAGAAATATTTATTATGATTTTCTTGTGTAATTTCCTAGCTGCGACGTTGAAGCGTTCACATGAAAAATCATAAGATACTTTTTTCTCCGAATGTCGGAGCCGGAGCTCTCTTAAAGTATATAATTTATGCGCGTACCCGGATGAACGTCATCTCCTGATGCGTCCTTATTTTATCATGAACAGACGCCCCTTTCCGGCACGGCCTGACGCCCCCCTTCCTCGCCAGTGCTTTTGTATCCCCCGGGCCTTGCCCGCATGCTTCCATGCTGGCAAGGCCCGGGGGATACTTTTTGTCCGGCCTGTATGCCGGCGCCCCCCACGCGTTGGTGCGGCTCCTCACGGCAACCGCGCGATAAAATATCCTCCGGATTTACCAGAGTATCTTGCCGTTCTCCCCATCTGAGGAAATGGTCGGGAAGCCGGCTTCCTGCAGGATGGCCGCGGCCTTGTCCATTTCCCCGTCGTCAAGACGGAAAGCCACATAGGCGCGGTCATGTTGCCGCCCCGCGAAGGCGTACAGGTATTCGATGTTGATATTGTGGTTGCCGAGCACCTCGAGCGCATCGGCCAGGCTCCCGGCCTGGTCTTTCAGCACCACCGCCAGCATGGGCGTGATCTTGAACACATAGCCGGCATCGCGCAGCACAGTGGTGGCGGCATAGACATCATCGACGATGATGCGCAAGATGCCGTAATCCTGCACATCGGCGAGCGAAAGGGCGCGCAGATCGATCTTGTGCTCCCGCAGCACGTTTGCCACGGCCGAAAGCGATCCGGGCCTGTTCTCGATAAAGACGGATATTTGCTTGATAGGCATGGTTCACGCTCCAGAAATTAATGCAGTTTCCGCTTGTCGATGACGCGCTGGGCCTTGCCTTCGCTGCGCGTGATGGACTTGGGCGCCACCAGCTTAACATTGGCATGGATGCCCAGCATGGACTTCAAATCCGCGACCAGTTCGTTTTCCTTGGCGGCCACAGCGGAGAGGCTGTCCGAGAACATCTCGTTGGTCATTTCGACCTGCACTTCGAGGGTGTCGCTGTTCTTCACCCTGTCCACGATTATCTGGTAATTGGCCGGATAGTTGCGGTTGATGAGCACCGTCTCGATCTGCGACGGGAAGACGTTGACGCCCTTGACGATGAGCATGTCGTCGCTTCTGCCCATGGGGCGCGACATCTTGATATGCGTGCGCCCGCAGGAACACGGCTTGCGCGAGAGCTTGCAGATATCCCGCGTGCGGTAGCGGATGAGGGGGAAAGCCTCCTTGGTGATACTGGTGAACACCAGCTCGCCGATTTCGCCCTCGGGCAGGACTTCCCCGGTTTCCGGGTCGATGATTTCCGGGATGAAGTGGTCCTCGTTGATATGCAGCCCGGATTGCTCCTCGCATTCAAAGGAAACGCCGGGGCCGGAGAGCTCGGTCAGGCCGTAAATATCGTGCGCTTTGATGCCCAGGCTTTCCTCGATGCTTTTGCGCATCTCCTCGCTCCAGGCTTCGGCACCGAAGATGCCGGCCTTGAGCTTGAGCTTGTGCTTAAGGCCCTTTTCGGCAATCATTTCGCCGATATAGGCCGCGTAGGACGGCGTGCAGCAGAGGATGGTGGCCTCGAGGTCGCACAGGAACTGGATCTGGCGCTCGGTATTGCCCGACGACATGGGGAGCGTCAGGCTCCCGACCTTGTGCGAGCCGCCGTTCAAGCCTGGGCCGCCGGTGAACAGGCCATAGCCGTAGCAGACATGGACCACATCGTTTTTGTCGCCCCCGGCCGCCACGATGGCCCGCGCGCAGCACTCGTCCCACAGGTCGATGTCCGGCTGCGTGTAAAACGCCACCACGCGCTTGCCCGTGGTGCCGCTGGTGGACTGGATGCGCACGCAGTCGGAAAGGGGCCGCGCCAGGAGGCCGTAAGGATAGGCCTCGCGCAGGTCGTTCTTGTCCAGGAAGGGCAGGAGGTGCAGGTCCTGCCGGCCCCGGATGTCCTCCGGCTTGACACCGCGTTTGTCCATAAGGTTGCGGTAATAGGGCACATTTTCATACACCCGTTTCACCGTGTCGCGCAGGCGCTCGTCCTGCCAGGCAAAAAGCTGTTCAACGGGCGCGCATTCGATTTCGGGTTGAAAATACTTTTTTTCCGGCATGATCCGATCCGTGTTTTGGGGGTTGTGGAGGGATGAGTGCTTGAAAACAACGTGCGCCAGAGCCGAAAAATGGCCTGTCAGCTGGAATCCTTGGGAATCAGGTTTTGAATAGATGATACATGGCATTAAATCAAGGCTGCGCGGGAGGAAACTCACCTGAAAACGAAGCGTTCAGATATGTTATATAACTAATATTATTATATATTTAATGCGATATACCGCCTGTTTCCGCGCCGCTCGGTGAACCTGGGAGCGACGCAGACGAGACCAGATGGTTGAGGCGAACCCCGCGGGAAGAATCCCTGAATCCATGGTATGAAAAATACTTCCCTGCAATAGGAGGCAGGAGAAGGTTATCTCAAGATTTTGTTCGGACAAAATGGCCGGGATTGCACCAGAAACCGCTCGCCGACTGCGCCGCGCAGCTTCTGTGAAAGCGCACCGGCAGTATCAAACAAGCCGTGCGCCATGCCAAATTGAATTGATCGGAGCGAGTGAGCGTCCCACCAGACCGGGGAAAGCCTGTTAAACAAAAATAGCCCGCCATACTGACGGGCTATGGAAAATACGGTCAATGTAGAAACTACTTCAGGGGCGGTATGCGCAGCTTCTGGCCAGGATAAATTTTGTCCGGGTCTTTTAACATGGGCGTATTGGCCTCAAAGATCATGGTATACTTGCCGCCCTTGCCTTTGCCATAGACCGTTTCGGCAATTTTCCAGAGGGTATCGCCCTTTTTTACTTCATAGAAAACGGATTCTTCGGCAGGGGTCTCCACCTGAATATCATCAGTCTTTACAGCGGCGACACCCGCGTTGTTGCCCACTGCCAACACGGCCTTTTCCAGGGTGGCCTGATCCTTGACCGAACCCTTGAGGACCACCTGATCGCCCTCCACATGGACCTGAAGATCTTTTGTATCCAGCCCCTGGGCATCCAGATGCTTTTTCAGTTCATCCGCCTTTGCTTCGCCACCGCCGAAGATTTTCTCACCCACATCCTTCAGAAAAGAAAAAATACCCATTTTCTGCTCCTGTGTTGAGTGCTTCTCTCCTCTGGCCGGCTGCTCCCATGTTCGTTTTTCTCAACGAACAGCCGCCATATTTCTGGAATATTTGTAACTTATAATTTGTGGGCTTGCAATAAGTCGTATTTCAGCCAGAGAGTATCCTTATCAGTGGTGTCACTCTCTCACAGCCTGGAAGCCCGCGTAGAGTTTTTCGTAACCCGCCATCTCTCGTGGCTGGTCTTCACCGCATCGTTGTCCGATGCGCAAGCCGTTGGGCGTCCTTTTCCTCCACAGCCGCAGGCAACCCTTGGAAAACCTCCGATGACGGCCCGGGCCAGGGCAAATCGCACCATCCTCGGGCGCCCCCAATTTCCCCCAATTTTCTGCTTGAGCCATCTCACACGCTTTTATAAGCTGGGCAGTGATAAAACTGTCCATAAAAATTCACAGGAGAGGAAAAAATGGAAGAGAGAGACTGGTCCGAAAACGTGCAGACCCATTGGCACCCGGCCCCGGGCTTTTTTGAACAGTCAGCGCAGGCCATCGCCGAGGGGCTGCAAGCCAATTCCGACAGCTACCGTCAGGCCATGGACCGGCTGGATTTTTACATCAACCGCGCGGGGGACAAGCTGAAAGATCCGCAGAAATTTGAACAGGCCAAGACGATCCTGCGGGAACTCTACGGGCGGAGTGAATAAGCCAAGAAGAAGTTTTCCTGGCGAGCCCAGTGTTGTCATTTGACCTCAGTTCAAATTGCGACACATCATAGCGCTTGGAGGAGAGCTGAGGAACCTGCTGGAGCGAAAAAAATTAGCCCCGCGCGGCTTTTTGGGCTTTGCGGGGCTTTGTGAAATTCTAATTTGGTGGGTCGTGCGGGGATCGAACCTGCGACTCTCTGCTTAAAAGGCAGATACTCTACCTACTGAGTTAACGACCCATTCGGATACGATAAAATGCTTCCATCCGGCTGTCAAGCAGAGTGGCGGGGCGCATGGGCTTGCGGGCACGCCGGCAGCGTTGTCCGAGGTTGGACGGCGTGATTTCATAAGCCTCCCGCAACTGGGCGCCCCTGCCGGGCGCTTCCCGACCCAAGGGCAGCGGCGCGCCGCACATGGTGCGCCCGGGGGGAAGCGGCCGGGCCGGGGAGGCCACAGATCCTCCCCCCGCGCGGCTGCCCTGGGAGCGCTTCGGCCCCCTCCCCTACTTCCAGGGGCGTTCGCCCTGGCGCAGCCGCTCGGCGACCTGCTCCACCAGATCCGGCAGGTCGGCCACGGAAGAGATCACAAAATGCGCCCCGGCCTCGCGGAAACTGCGGGCGAGTTCGGCCTCGCGCCGCGCCAGCTCCTCGGGGGGCAGCGCCGCGGCCTCTTCGGCCGTGAGGCCAAGGGCATTGCTCGTGCGCGTCACCGCCGCGACCCAGTGGCCCGCNTTGAGCCCNTCCTCGATGTCGGCCACGGTGTCGCCCACCTTGATGACCNCCTCNGGNGGAAANACNCCCANNTCCCGGCANTTCTGCTGGCACATCCANGGCCANGGGCGNCCGGCNGGCACCTCGTCCGCGGCCACCACGCAGTCGGGCACATAGCCNGCGGCCGCCGCNCGCGGNANCANNTTTTCCATCATGGCGCGGCTGTAGCCCGTGCAGGAGCCCACCTTCACNCCCATGTCGCGCAGGCGCGCCATGGCCTCCACGCAGCCGGGCACGGGCTCGGCATAGTCGGCGAGNGTNGCGGGCATGAGNTCGCTCACNGCGCCGAACACGGCGCTCACGTCNGCGTCGTCNGGNGCGTGGCCGTTCTTCTCCTTCCACAGGGCNGCAAGGCGCGGCATGGCNAGCATGGCGNCCACATGCTCGCGCTTTTCGCGNCCCATGGGNGCNCGCACNTCCTCCGTGGTGGGCNNAAGNCCGAAGCGCTCGAAGGCGCGCGTGAACACGGCAACCGGCCCGCGGCAGCCGTGGTCCACNGCNGTNCCCGCCCAGTCGAGGATGACGGCCTGCACCGGCCCGGTATANGGGCGCCCNCGGCGCACAAAGGGTTTCTGTTCCATCCTGGCGGCTCCTTGCGCTTTTCCGGCGAAAAAAAGGGCGCCACAGCCCCATGGCCGCGCGCCCCNNATGCGGCGGGCCGCCGCCGAAGCAGCGGCCCGCGNNGTCANNNCTNNCNGGACAGGNTCCCTACTTGGGGAAGTACTTNTTGTCCAGCTTCTCGTACTTGGGCAGGTAGCGGGTGGGCAGCGCCAGCGCGTCGCGGCGGAAGGGCGGCGCNAGGCGGGTGCCGTCGGTCATGACCTCGATGACGGCCGGGCGGCGGTTCTTCTTGGCCGTGGCGAGCGCGTCGGCGAGGTCNGCCTGGGTGTTGACGGTGTAGCCGTCGGCGCCCATGGCGCGGGCGATGTCCGCGTAGGACTTGGACCAGATGTCCGCGCCCACGAAGCGGTTGTTGTAGAAGTCCACCTGGTTCTTCTTCTCGGCGCACCAGGCACCGTTGTTGTACACGGTGGCGATGACCGGCAGGTCGAACTGGCAGGCGGTGGGCACTTCAAAGAGGCTCATGCCCCACGCGCCGTCGCCGGCGATGGACACCACGGGGTTGTCCATCTTGGCTTCCTTGCAGTAGAGCTGCGCGCCCAGGGCGGCCTGGTAGGCGAAGCCCGTGTTGCCGAAGGTCAGCGTGGCGATGTCGCGCTTGGCATGGCGGAAGCGCAGGTAGCTGTTGGCCGTGGAGGAGGTGTTGCCGATGTCGGTGGTGGCGATGGCGTCGTTGTCATAGATGAACTTGGCAACCACTTCCAGCGCCTTGCGGGGATGCATGCGGCCGGCCTGCGTGGGCTCGTTGGCGATGGCGTCGATTTCCTTCTGCCAGGCGTCCAGCTCGGCCTTGACCTTGGCGATGACCGGGGCGTTGTCGCGCTCGGGCATGGCCGCGCGGAGCTGCTTGAGCAGTTCCACGGAGGCGTCCTTGGCATCGGCGCAGAGGCCCACGGTGATGGGGTGGGTCTTGGCGATGTTCATGGGATTGATGTCGATCTGGACGATCTTGGCCGTCTTGGGGAAGTAGTTGATGCCGTCCTGCGGCAGGGT
The DNA here is from genome assembly GCF_014803725.1 of Desulfovibrio sp. Lineage (GTDB taxonomy): Bacteria > Desulfobacterota > Desulfovibrionia > Desulfovibrionales > Desulfovibrionaceae > Desulfovibrio. The sequence goes on along the minus strand of NZ_JAAVBE010000015.1, from coordinate 80,455 downwards.
GCCGAAGTAGGAGAGGCGGCTGCCGATGGCGAGGATGACGTCGGCCTTCTCCATGAGGTGCATGGCGGCATGGGAGCCCATGTAGCCGATGGGGCCGCACCACAGCGGATTGTCGGCCGGGAAGGCGTCATTGTGCAGGTAGCTGCACGCCACGGGCGCGGCGAGGTGCTTGGCGAGCTGGGCCACCACGTCCACGCAGTCGGCGTCCACGACGCCGCGGCCGGAGACGATGACCGGGTTCTTGGCTTCCTTCAGCACCTTGACGGCTTCCTCGAAGTTGGCCGGGTTGCCGATGCCGCCGGGGGCCACGCGGTACTGCGAGGGCTTGAGGATCTCCTCGTTCACTTCGCCGTAGAAGTAGTCACGCGGGATGTCCACGAGCACCGGGCCGCGCATGGCATAGGCGGCGCGGAAGGCGGTGCGGAGCACGTCGGCCGCGCGGCTCGGATGGGGCACGCGCAGGGAGAGCTTGGTGATGGGCTTGAAGATGTCCCAGGTGTCGCATTCCTGGAAGCCGTCCCAGCCCACGGAGGCGGAACCCGCGCTCGGGGAGATGACGATCATGGGGGTGTGGGCCATGTTGGCGGTGGCCACGGCGGTCACATAGTTGGTGATGCCGGGGCCGTTCTGGCCGATGACGACGCCGGCNTTGCCCTTCATGCGGGCATAGGCGTCTTCCATGTGGCCGGCGGTCTGCTCGTGGCGCACGGAGATGAAGTCNATCCCGGCAGCCGGGAAGAGGTCGAGCAGGTCCATGTAGGCGGAACCAAGAATGCCGCTCACATGGGTGACGCCTTCCTCCACAAGGACTTCGGCCATGGCCTCACTGGGAGTCATTTTGGGCATGATCGCTCCTCGCTTTCGCGTGTAGGTAAGATGTGGCTGAAACGGCCCCGCGNGCGGCGCTGTCGCCGCACGNCCGCAAGGCGGCGGGGCACCTGAAGCATTTGTGCCCGAATGAGCAAAGAGCATGCCGAGACGGCGNCNGGCGNGCGAGNNAGCAGGGNCGCGGCCNNGNGGANGATTNNNNCGCCNNGNCNGTCANNGNGCNNNNCNNTGNNTGNACAAAAGTGTCTTGANGNCAAGACANATCTGTTCAACACTGTCCTGNATTCANGACATGGNNCGGNNCAGCGCGNCTTGCGNCCGCTTGCGCATGGCNGGCNCCCGGGGTAGCNTCAGCNNNNGGGGGNGTTGANCTNCCNCATCCACCACAAGGAGCCGAACCATGNAACGACCTGACAACGCCGGCCGCCGGGCNTTTCTCGCCTGCACCGCCCTGGGCGCCGCCTGCGCCGTGACNNTGCCCGGNCTNGCCCTCGCCGCCGGTGAGCCGNNGNCCAANGCCGGCACGCCCGAGCGCCCGCTGGANGTGCTCACCGCGCTTGAGACGCGGCGCAGCGTGCGCGCCTACACGCACGANCCCGTNTCGGACAAGGANCTNGACACNNTGCTCGCCGCGGCCCAGCTCGCCCCNAGNGCGGCCAACGAGCANCCCTGGGANTTCGTGGTCATCCGCGANCCCAAGACNCTNGCGAAGGTGGGCGACATCAACCNCTANGCCAGNTNTGCCGCCANNGCGCCNGTGGCCATCCTNGTCTGNCTGGATACGGAAAAGGAGGATGTCCCGGGCATGGGCATCCTCGATGTGGCCATGAGCGCCGAGAACCTTTTGCTCGCGGCGCACGGCATCGGCCTTGGCGCCGTGTTCACGGGCATCTATCCCATGGTGGACCGCATGGAGGGCTTCACCAGGCTGCTCGACATGCCCGAGAACATCATCCCCGTGGGGCTCATCGTGCTCGGGCACCCGGCCATCCCGGGCCTGCGCACCGCGGAAGACCGGGTGAAGCCCGAGAACGTGCACTGGGAGAACTGGGCCGGCAAGCGGAAGTAAGGGCAAGCCGGGGGGCCGGGCGGCCTACTCCCTGACCGACTTCTCCAGCAGCTGCTCGAATTCGGCGAGATGGCTCACCACCACCTTGTTGAGCGCCCAGAGCGCCACAAGGTTGGGGATGACCATGAGGCCGTTGAAGAGGTCGGCGAGCTGCCAGACGAGGTCCACATGCAGCAAGGCGCCGCCGGCCACGAAGGCCACGGCCACCACGCGGTACACGCCCACGCCCTTGCCGTTGAAGAGGAAGCGCACGTTCTGCGCGCCGAAGAAGTACCAGCCCACGATGGTGGAAAAGGCGAAGAAAAAGAGGCACACGGCCACGAAGATGCCGCCGAAGCCGCCCATGTCCACCGCGTAGGCCGCCTGGGTGAGACGGATGCCCGTGGCCGCGCCCGCGCCGGGCACGAACACGCCGGACACAAGGATGACGAGCGCCGTGAAGGTGATGATCACGAAGGTGGTGAACACGCCGAAAATGGCGACAAGGCCCTGCTGGCAGGGGTGCTCCACGCGGGCGACCGCGTGGGCGTGGGGCGTGGAACCCATGCCGGCCTCGTTGGCGAAGAGGCCGCGCGCCACTCCGTAGCGCATGGCCTCGCGGATGCTGATGCCCACGGCGCCGCCGAGCACGGCCTGCGGGTGGAAGGCCGCCTCGAAAATGAGCCCGAAGGCAGGCAGGATGGCGTCCGCGTGGCTCACGAGCACATAGGTGCCGCCGGCGATATAGAGGATGGCCATGGTGGGCACGAGCTTTTCCGTCACGCTGGCGATGCGGCCGAGGCCGCCGATGAAGACGAGGCCCGCGAGCGCGGCCACGATGACGCCCACCACCAGCCTGTCCACGCCGAGCGCGCTGTTGAAGGCCTCGGCGATGGTGTTGGACTGCACCATGTTGCCGATGCAGCCCAAGGCCACGATGATGGCGATGGCGAAGAACACGGCGAGCGGCCGGTATTTCTCGCCCATGCCGCGCGTGATGTACCAGGCCGGGCCGCCTACCACATGGCCCTCGCTGTCCGTGGTTTTGTAGACCTGGGCGAGCACCGCCTCGGCAAAGATGGTCGCCATGCCGAAAAAGGCGGCGAGCCAGAGCCAGAAGAGCGCGCCCGGGCCGCCAAGCACCATGGCGGTGGCCGTGCCCGCCACGTTGCCCGTGCCCACCTGGGCGGCGATGGCGGTGGCCAGCGCCTGGAAGGAGCTCATGCCCTTCTTGTCCGCCCGGCGGCCGAAGAGGCTGGCGCCGCCCATGAGGTAACGCAGGGCGAGCCCGAACTTGCGCACCTGCACGAAGCGCAGGCGCAGGGTATAGAAGAGGCCGGTGCCGCAGAGCAGCGGGATAAGGAACAGCGTCCCCCAGAGGAAGCTGTTAACGTCCGTGACCCATTGGGTGAGGGCTGTCATGGAGGTCTCGCTGGTGGGTATGCGCGGGTTCAGTCAATGGCGTGGCCCTGCGCGCGGTACTCGTTGAGCTTGTTGCGCAGGGTCCGCACGGAAATGCCGAGCAGCTCGGCCGCCTGGGTGCGGTTGCCGGCCGTGGCCTCAAGGCCCTTGGCGATCATGATCCGCTCCATTTCATGCAGCGGGATGACCGGGCCGGCCAGATGCGAAGCGCCGGCCGTGGGCTGCGCGGTGGCGCCGGCCGGGGCAGCCGCCGTGTCGCTGCCTGCCGCAGGCGCGGTTGCGGCTTGCGGGGCGGTTCCGGCCGGGAGGGCGGCGGCATTGCCCTCGGGCAGGGCCGCTTCCTCCTCGCCTTCCTCGGCGAAGAGCGGCCACTCGTCGTTTTCGAGCAGGAAGTGCGCGGGCTCGATGGGCCGCCCGTTGGCGAGCAGGACGGCGCGCTCCATGAGGTTCTGCAATTCGCGCACATTGCCCGGAAAGCCGTAGTTGCGCAGCCACGTCACGGCCGCGTCGGAGAGCGGCGTGGCGGGCAGCCCGTACTCGCGCACATACATGTCCACGAAGAAGCGCGCGAGGTCGAGCACGTCGTCGCCGCGCTCGCGCAGGGCCGGCAGCCGCAGCGGGATGACATTGAGGCGGAAGTACAGGTCCTGCCTAAACTTGCCCTGCTTGACCCAGTCCTCGAGGTCGCGGTTGGTGGTGGCGAGCACGCGCACGTCCACGCGCACGGTCTCCGAGCCGCCCACGCGGTCGATCTCGCCCTCCTGGAGCACGCGGAGGAGCTTGGCCTGGAGCGCGAGATCCATCTCCGAGATTTCGTCAAGGAGGATGGTGCCGCCGCTCGCGAGCTCGAAGCGGCCGAGCTTGCGGGCGATGGCGCCGGTGAAGGCGCCCTTCTCGTGGCCGAAGAGCTCGCTTTCCAAAAGATGCTCGGGCAGCGCCGCGCAGTTGACGGCCACGAAGGGCCCGCGCGCGCGCTTGCTCATGGCGTGCAGGTAGCGGGCGAACATTTCCTTGCCGGTGCCCGACTCGCCGGTGATGAGCACCGTGGCCTTGGAGGGCGCCACCTGCCGCGCCAGCCGGAGCACGCGCCCGATGGCCGGGTTGCTGCCCACGATCCTGGGCGCGCCCTCCCCTGGCGCGGGCTTGTGGCCGCCGAGCGTGGTCGATGCCGGCACGGGCGCGGCCTTGCGCGGCTCGCGCGCCACGGCCATGATGCGCTCCACGTCCAGCGGCTCCATCCAGTAATCGCGGGCGCCGAGGCTCATCAGCCGTTCGGCCTCCTCGGGGCTGCCCTTGTCGGTGATGATGATGACCGGCGGGAAGTTGGGGTCTTCCGCGCCCACGGCGAGCAGGTCCTCCACGCGGAAGCCCGGGAGGCTCGGCCGGGCGAAGATGACATCCGGCCCGGACTTGCGGATGAAGACCGAGGCCCCCTTGAGATTTTCAGCGATGCCAAGCTCATAGCCCGCGTCCCGCAATTGCGGGAAAACGGAGGTCACGGCCTGGGCGGGCGCGAGAAAGAGCAGGCGGCGGTTGGACATGGGCCTCGTTGTACCGTGTCGGGCGGCGCATTGCAATATATCATATATAGGGACAAGCCCAGGCCGCGGGCCGGCGCTCCCGCAAGCCCGCTTTCCCCTTGACAGCGCGGCGCAGGGGACTATACTTCCGCTTCCGCTGTCCGGGCATCGCCGCGCGTCCAACGCGGCGCCCGGCCGCGAACTTCGTAAAATCCGCGCTCCGGCGCATGGAGGTTTGCCATGGCTCCCCTGCAGAATGCCGTCAAGACTGCCGAAGGCGTCGTCGTCAACGGTTTTGTGGTCTCCCCCTGTGTGGAACAGTGCGACGGCTGCGAGCGCCAGCGCGAGTTCGACGACCAGAAATACTGCTCGAGCTATCCCGACCCGGCCCGCAAATGGGCCGGCGGCCGCTGCAATTTCGCCACCCATGTGAAGGTGCAGGCCGCTGCCGCCGCCAAGGTCAACCCGCTCAAGGCCTCCAAGCGCGCCGCCAAGGGCCGCTAGGCCGTCCACGCCCGATTTTTCCCACCGGCGGCGCTCCGGCATTTCGGGGCTGCTGGCACTGCCAGCAGCCTTTTTGCCGTTTCCGTCGCCGGAAACTTCGGTTCTTTCCTCTTGGCATGTTGCGCGATGCAATGGTATATGATGCAATTGACGGATATTCCTTAATTCCGTCTGGAGCGAAGCGGAAGACGGGTGCTGGTGCCGGAAGAATCCTAAAAAATAAGATTCTTCGGTGCTTGCAAGGAAGAAAAATAATTTCCGAAGGGAGTGTACTTAAGTACTCGACCGAGGAAATTTTTTTCTGACGCAGCAAGCACCGAAGAGGCTGTTTTTGACGGATAATTTCGGCGTCACCCAAGCCGCGCAGTAACAGCACAACACAAAAGCATAACAAAGCCTTTCCCCTCCCGGAGGCCCCATGAGCCAGCGCGACGCGCTTGCGCGCCATCTCCTCGCCCAGCACGAGCGGGCGGCCACCCTCGAGGCCGAGCTCACGGCGCTCCCCGCCCTTGACCCGGAAAACGGCGGCGAGGGCGAGGCCGAAAAAGCCGCCTTCATCGAAGGTCTGCTCGCGGCCTGCAAGATTGAGGACGTGCGCCGCGTGGATTCACCCGACGCCCGCGTGGCCTGCGGCTTCCGGCCCAACATCGTGGCGCGCGTCCCCGGCGAGAGCCCACGCACCCTCTGGATCTTCGGGCACATGGATGTCGTGCCCGCGGGCGACCCAGCAGCCTGGAGCTCCGACCCCTGGCGCGTGCGCCGCGAGGGCGACCTCATCCACGGACGCGGCGTGGAGGACAACCAGCAGGCCGTGACCGGCATGCTGCTCCTCGCCGAGGCGCTCGGCGCCACGGGCATCACACCGCGCCAGAGCCTCGGCCTCGTCTTCATGGCCGACGAGGAATGCGGCAGCCGTCACGGGCTCGCCCATGTGCTCGATGCCGAGCCCAAGTGGTTCAACGCCGAGGACTGGTATCTCGTGCCGGACGCCGGCTCGCCCACGGGTGACGCCGTGGAAATGGCGGAAAAGGGCCAGCTCTGGCTCAAGGTGCTGACCGAAGGGAAGCAGTGCCACGCTTCCACGCCGGAAGAGGGGGTCAACGCCTTCCTCGCCGGCGCCGACGCCGCCGTGGCCCTGCATGACGGGCTCGCCACCGCCTTCCCGGAGCACGACGCCCTTTTTCGGCCGCCGGTCTCCACCTTTGAGCCCACGCGCCACGAGGCCAATGTGGACGCCATCAACATCCTGCCCGGGCGCGACGTGTTCTTTCTCGATTGCCGGCTGCTCCCGGCGGTCGCCGCCGAGGCCGTGCTCGCCCGCGCAAGGGAGATCGCGGCCGAAGTGGCCGCCCGGCGCGGCGTGAGGATCGAGGTGGAGGTGGAACACGCACAGGCGCCTTCCCTGACGCGGCCCGACCTGCCCGACGACGCCCCGCTGTTCCCCGCGCTGGCCGACGCCGTGGAGGCCGTCTACCATGTGCGCCCGAAGCCCGTGGGCATCGGGGGCGCCACGGTGGCCGCGCTGCTGCGGGCGCGGGGCCTGCCGGCTGTGGTGTGGTCGCGGATCTTCAACACCTGCCACCAGCCCGACGAGCGCGCCTCCCTCGCGCACATCTGCGGGGACGCGGCCGTGTTCGGGCGCCTGCTCATGGCGCATGCGGTGAAGCCCGGGAGCCGCGCCGCCCATGCCTGACGCGGCCTTTGACTGCGTCATCGCCGGCGGCGGCCACGCCGGGGCCGAAGCGGCCATGGCCCTTGCGCGGCTGGGCTTTTCCGTGCTGCTCGTGAGCGGCAATCTCGACCGGCTCGGACATCTCTCCTGCAACCCGGCCGTAGGCGGCCTCGCCAAGGGCCACATGGTGCGCGAGATCGACGCCCTCGGCGGCATGATGGGCCTCTGGGCCGACGCCGCGGGCATCCAGTTCCGCACGCTCAACATGAGCAAGGGGCCGGCCGTGCGCGCCACNCGCGCCCAGATGGACCGCCAGGCCTACCAGGACGCGGTCAAGGCGAGCCTCTACNACCAGCCCGGCCTCACCCTCTGGCAGGACGAGGTGACGGACATCCTNACCGAGCGCGGCCGCGTCTCTGGCGCGGCCACGGCGCTNGGGCTCACCTTCCGCTGCCGNCANGTNCTGCTCGCCACNGGCACCTTTCTGGACGGCCGCATCCATGTGGGCCTCAAAAACCAGCCNGCCGGNCGCCTCGGNGACGCGCCGNCCGTNGGCCTTTCNGNGAGCCTNCGCCGCCTCGGCATCAGCCTCGGGCGCCTCAAGACCGGCACCACGCCGCGNCTGCTCAGGCGCTCCATCGANTTCTCNCGCCTCGAGGAGCAGCCCGGCGACACGCCGCCGCCCGGCTTCAGCTTNCACGGGCCCANGCCNCCGCTCCNNCAGNNGAGCTGCCACATCACCTGGACCAATGCCCGCACGCACGAGCTCATCCGGGCCGGCTTNGACCGCTCGCCGCTCTTCACCGGGGTCATCACGGGCACGGGCGCGCGCTANTGCCCCTCCATCGAGGACAAGGTGGCCCGCTTNCCNGACNGGGAGCGGCACCACGTCTTCCTCGAGCCCGAGGGNCTTCAGAGCGCCGAGGTCTANGCCAACGGCATTTCCACGAGCCTNCCGCTGGACGTGCAGGAGGCCATGATCCACAGCATCGNAGGNCTCGAGCACGCGGTCATGGTGCGNCCGGGCTACGCCATCGAATANGACTATGCCGACCCGGTGCAGCTCTGGCCCACGCTGGAGAGCAAGGCCGTGCCCGGGCTCTGGCTCGCCGGGCAGATCAACGGCACCTCGGGCTATGAGGAGGCCGCGGCCCAGGGCCTNTGGGCGGCNCTNAACCTNGCNANCGCCGAGCGCGGNCGCCCGCCCTTCGCGCCCGGGCGCGACCGNTGCCTATNTGGCCGTNNNGGTGGACGACCTCGTGACCCTGGGCACCGAGGAGCCNTACCGCATGTTCACCTCNCGNGCGGAGCACCGCCTGCTCCTGCGGGAGGACACGGCGGACTTGNGGCTCACGCCGCNGGGGCGCGAGCTCGGCCTGGTGGGCGAGGCCCANTGGCGCGCCTTCAACGAGGCGCGGGANCAGCGCGANCGCCTNACCGNNCGCCTGCGCGCCGCGCGCGTGCCCGCCGGNGACGGNGGCGAAGAAACAGGGCTNGAGGCCGGNCGCAGCCTCGCCGAGCTNNTGCGCCGNCCGGAGCTCGACCTCGCGGCCCTGCTTGAAATGCTCGCNGCNCAGGGNGGCGANGCGGCGCNNCTTGCGGCCGGGCTCGCCNNNGANCTNGACGCCATGGAGCCGCGCAGCCGCTTCGGCGTGGAGGCCGACCTCAAGTATGCGGGNTANCTCACGCGGCANCAGGCCCTCGCCGAGCGCTCGCGCGGGCTCACGGCCACGCCCTTGCCCTTGGATTTGGATTATGCGAAAGTAAGCGGGCTTTCCCGCGAGGTGGAGGAAAAGCTCGCCCGCGTNCGGCCNNNGAACCTCGGCCAGGCGGCGCGCATCTCCGGGGTGACNCCCGCGGCCGTGGCCTGCCTCGAGATCCACCTGCGCAAGCTNGGCCTGCTCGGGCGCGGCAGCCGCGCAAGNCATACGGCAGAAATGCCACCTACAGAAAGATGAACACCGGCGAACTGCTCCTTTCCCTCGCGTTCTTCCTCATCCTCTGCGGCGCCTGGCTGCTCTGGCGGCTTNGGCGCTCGCGCAAGANCGCCAGCGNGNNNCGCGGCCACATCGTCGCCGCGNTGGANGCCGCGCGCGAGCAGTTCGCCACCTTCAACCTGCGCCTCATCTCCGANACGCCNGGCACCAGCGGCCTNTCCGCCATCCTCCTCGATGTGGACGACCGNGTGCTGCACCTCGANGTNGCGGACTANGTGGACGAGGCCTGGAANGGCCTGCCGGTCGACGCCTTCTTCCGCGTGGAGACGGACGACGGCCCGATATTTTANGTCTTCCGCTCGGTCTTTCTTGACATCNGCCCGGATTTNGGCAAGGCCCGCGTGACCTTGGCCATGCCCGACCATCTGCGCGTGGAGAAAAAGCGCCATTTCGTGCGCATGCGCCCGCAGGAGGACGCCGTGCGTGTCATCGGCGTCTGGCCGCTCGCCGAGGGGCAGGCGCTGCCGCGCTCCACGGCGGACATCGGCGCGCCGCTCTCCCACGCCACGCCGGGCATGAAGGACAAGCCCGTGCAGGTGGAGGACATTTCCGCCTCGGGCCTCGCCCTGCGCTTCCCCGGCAAGGAGAGCCCGGCGCTCGCGGCCATCGGCAAGGGCTCGCATGTGCTCTGCCTTGTGGTCTATGTGCTCGATTGCGCCAAGGACAAGACCACGGCCTTCTGGTGCACGGGCGATGTGGTCAACGAGCGCGTGAGCCCCGGGCAGCCGCCGGCGCGCATCCTGGGCGTGGAATTTACCAACTGGGCCGTCCTTGAACAGGGCGACAGCGAGATCCACTGGTCGCACAGCTCGCCCTCGCGCGGGGTCAAGCCCATCCTCCAGTGGGTGGAGCAAATGGACAGGAAGCGCGGCCGCAAGAAGTAGCGGCGCGCGGCGCCGGCCCGCGCACCCGGGGCCGCGCGTTTTCGGTTTGTTACGATGGAGGCAGTTTTGGACGGAGGCAGCGAAGGTCATAGTACCATCTGGTCGCGCCTGGGGCGCCTGTTCGGGCACGACAGCGAAGAATCCCTGGAAAAGGCCATCCTTGAGGCCCGCGCCGAGGGCGAGGTGGAACCCGACGAGGAATCCATGCTCCTCGGCATCCTGCGCTTCAACGACCTCCAGGTGCAGGACACCATGATCCCGCGCACGGACATCGACTGCGTGCCCGTGGAGATGCCGCTCCCCGAGGTGGCGCGCGTCATCGTGGAGTCGGGCCATTCGCGCATCCCGGTCTTCCGCGACACCCGTGACAACATGATCGGTATCCTCCACGCCAAGGACGTGCTCCGCTGCCTCGTGGACTCGGACGCCCCGCCGCCGCCCGTGAGCGAGGTCATGCGCGAGCCCTTCTTCGTGCCCGAGACCAAGCCCATCCGTACCCTCCTGCAGGAATTCCGGGCGCGCAAGCTGCACATCGCCATCGCCCTCGACGAATACGGCGGAACGAGCGGCCTCATCACCATCGAGGACGTGCTCGAGGAGATCGTGGGCGACATCGAGGACGAGCACGACGCCCCGCGCCAGCAGGACATCCGCTCGGTGGGCGAGCGCGTCTACGAGCTCACGGGCCGCGCCCTGCTGGAAGACCTGGAGGAGCTTGGCGTCAACATCAGCTCGGACGAGGTGGACACCATCGGCGGCTACCTGAGCATGCTGGCCGGACACGTGCCCGGCGAGGGCGAATCCTTCACCCTCCACGGCTGGACATTTACGGTCATCGACGCGGACATGAAGCTCATCCGCCTCTTGCGCATGGAGCCCGCCGCCGACGCCGCGGCCATCCCCGTGGAAGAGCTGTGAGCCGGCCGGGAGATGCGGCCCCGGGCAGGACGGCCGCTGGCTTCGGAGCAGGCTTCGGGGCAGACTGCGGGGCGACCGCATGAAACGCCCGTGGGCCCTGGCGGGCGCGATGAGCGCTCCCGCAAGCGGTGCCGACGGCCTGCGCGGCCCCGCGCCCCTTGCCGCCGCCCTCTGGGCCTTGGCCGCAGTGCTCGGGCTGTGGCTCGGCTTTCCCAATGACTTCCTCAGCGCTCCCCCCCTGGCCCTGCTCTGGCCGCTGGCGCTGACCGCGCTCGGCCTTTCCGCGCCCGGCGCCCGGGCGGCCTTTCGCCGGGGCTGGCTCACAAGCCTCGCCGGGGGCACCGCAGCCCTCTACTGGCTCTCCCTTCCCGTGCATGACGTGGGCGGCCTGCCATGGGCGCTGGCCGTGCCCTGCGCCGTTTTCATCGCGGCGCTTGTCACCCTGCAAGGGGGCTTTTTCTGCGCCGCCGCCAGGCTCGGCCGCGGCCTTCCCCCCTGGCGCCTCGCGTTCGCGCTGGCGTTGTGCTGGTATTTCCTCGAATACGGCTTCGCCCTCGTTGTGGGCTTTCCGTGGCTTCCCCTCGCCGGGGCGCTGGCGCCGTGGCCCCTGCTCGTCCAGACGGCGGACACCTTGGGCGCCTGCGGCACCGGCGCCCTGTGGCTCTGGGGCGGCCTGCTCGCGCTCTTCGCCTTTCCCCGGCCGGCCGGTCTCGAGGCCCAAAATATTCAAGGCTTCCGGCCGCGCCGCCTCGCCGCCGCCGCGGCCATCATCACGCTCACCCTCGGCTACGGCCACTGGCAACTGGAAACGACGCCCTTCGACCCGGAGCCTGCGGGGCCGGACAGCGTGGCTGTGCTCTTTGTGGAAGGCAATGTGGACCAGGGGCAGAAGTGGCTCCCGCCCATGCAGGCCGAAACGACGGAACTGTACTGCGCGCTTACCGAACAGGGACTCGCGGGCCTGGGCTGGCGGCCGGACGAGGCCGGCGCGGAAGCCCCGCTCGTCATCTGGCCCGAGACGGCATTGCCCTTCTTTTTCCAGACGCACCGGCTCTCCGGCACGGTGCTTGAGCTCGTGCGCCGCGAGCGGGTGCCCCTGCTCTTCGGCGCGCCCGGCGTGGAAAGGCCGGCCCCGGGCAAGGGGGGCTCCGAACCCCTGATCTTCAACCGCGCCTTCCTGCTTGCGCCGGACGGGAGCCTCGCGGGCTTTTACGACAAGGAACACCTCGTGCCCTTCGGGGAATACGCGCCCGACTGGCTCAACTGGCCCTTCCTCGAGGCGCTTTTGCAGGGCGTGGGCGTCTATACCGAGGGCACAGCCACAGCGCCCCTCAGGTACGGCAATCTTGCCCTCGGCATGCTCATCTGCTATGAAGGCATATTCCCGTGGCTCGCCCAGGCGCGCGTGACGGACGGCGCCAACATCCTCGCGGACATCAGCAATGACGGCTGGTTCCGCGGCACGCCGGCCTCGCGGCAGCACCTGTATCTCACCGTCCTGCGCGCCCTGGAGCAGGAACGCTGGCTCCTTCGGGGCACCAATACCGGCATTTCGGCGGTGGCGGACACGCGCGGCCGGCTCACGGCCATGGGGCCGCTGTTCCGCGCGGGCACGCTCGCGGCGCGGGCGCGCCTCTGCTCTGGCGAGAGCCGCTACCACAGGCTGGCGCCCTGGCTGCCGCTCATGGCGCTCGGCGCGCTCCTCACCGTGACCTTGGTGCGCCGCCGGGAGCGCGCCTGACCGGGGCGCATGCGCCCCACTTAAATTTTGCATAAGGCGTCCCATGGCGCCAGGGAGAACATATGCTCCAGCTCAGCGATCTGCGCGCGGCCTCAGGGCCGCTCACCCAGCGATTCACCAGCCTTTGGGGGCGTCTTTGACGCCGCGAGCGACGAAAAGCGCCTTGCGGACATCGAGGCCGAGCTGGCGCGCCCCGGCGCCTGGGACAAACCCGAGGCCCTGACGCCGCTCCTCCAGGAAAAACGCCGCCTCGAAGACGAGGTGAACCGCCTTTCCGCCCTCAAGAAGGCGCATGATGACATGGAGGAATGGCTCCTCCTCGCCTCGGAAAGCGACGAAGCCGAGGCGCAGGAGGCGCTGGAGTCCCTCGCGCAGGCCCAGACCGACCTCGCCAGCCGCCTCGACGAGACCGAGCTTGTCATGCTGCTCTCGGCCGAAGAGGACGGGCAGGACGCCATCCTCGAGATCCACCCCGGGGCCGGCGGCACCGAGTCCCAGGACTGGGCGGAGATGCTGCTGAGGCAATACACCCGCTGGGCGGCGCGGCGCGGCTTTGGCGTGGAAGAGCTGGACTACCTGCCCGGCGACGAGGCCGGCATCAAGAGCGTGACCCTGCGCCTTTCCGGGCCGCATGCCTACGGCTTTCTGAAGAGCGAGCGCGGCATCCACCGCCTCATCCGCATTTCTCCCTTCGACGCCTCGGGCCGGCGCCACACCTCCTTCGCCTCGGTGGACGTGATGCCGGACGCGGGCGACGACATCGAGCTCGACATCAAGGAATCCGACCTGCGCTTCGACATCTTCCGCTCCAGCGGGCCCGGCGGCCAGAGCGTCAACACCACGAGCTCGGCGGTGCGCGTGACGCATCTCCCCACCGGCATCTCGGCCCAGTGCCAGAACGAGAAGTCGCAGCACCACAACAAGGAGTCGGCCCTGCGCGTCCTCAAGGCCCGGCTCTACAACATGGAGCTCCAAAAGCGCGACGCCGAGCGCCAGGCCCAGTACGCCGGCAAGGACGCCATCGCCTTCGGCAGCCAGATCCGCACCTACACCCTCCAGCCGTACCGCCTCGTCAAGGACCACCGCACCGGCACCGAAGCCGGCGACGTGGACGCGGTGCTCGACGGACGCATCGACCAGTTCCAGCACGATTACCTTCTCTACCGCCATGAACAGGAACACCACTGATCCGCACGCGCTCGCCCGCGAGCTCGGCGATTTGCGCGGCAGCCTTGCCGCTGCCGGCGGGGATGGGCCGGAGCCTCAGGCCCTCCCCGAAGGGCAGTCCACGCCGGGCGCGACCGACAACGCCCTGCTCGTGGCGCGGGTGGTGCGCGGCTTTTCCCGCGAGGGCTGGCAGGAGTTCTGCCGCGCCTATCCGCTCAGCCAATGGTACGCGCTTCCCGTGCCCGACGAGATCGTCACCGGCGTGCGCGTGGCCGACCTTCGGGCCGACCCGGCCTGCCCCACGCGGCCCGGGCCCGGAGACGTGCTTTTGGGCGCCCTCGGCAGCACCATGTTCGCGGCCCAGCTCGAGCGCGAGCTTCTGCGGCTTTCGCGCCACGGCGGGGGCCTGAGCCTCGTGGCCGCTGCGCTCGCCGAGCGCAGGCGCCTTGCCACGGCCCTTGGCGACGGCACCGTGGCCCGGCTCGAGCGCATCCTCGGCGAGACCCTGCAGGGCATGCTCGAGGCCTGCGACAGCCTGGGCGCGGCAGGCCCGGGCCGCTATATCCTGCTCTTGCCCGGCATGGGGCAGCTGCGCACCCGCCGCTTCGCGGAGGACGTGCAGGCGGCCTTTGCCGAGGCCGCGCGGCCCTTCTTCCCCACCGGCGGCATCACTGCCGGGAGCGGCGCGGCCTGCGCGCTCGGCGTCGTCCATGTGGGGCACGAGCGCGCCCCCCGCGCCCAGGAACTGCTCACGCGCGCCTGGGCCGCGCTCGACACGGCCCTCGACCAGGACGAGGGCTACATCCATCAGGAAACTTCCGGAAGCCACGGCTCGACCCTGGTCCATTCCGGGGAAAAACGCTTTCTCTTTTTCGGCGGAGATCCCAAATGAACACGACCTTGAGCATTGCCGTGCTCAGCGGCAAGGGCGGCGTCGGCAAGACCAACCTCACCCTCAACCTCGCCTGGGCTCTCCACGAGCAGGGCTTCAAGGCGCTGCTCATGGATTGCGACATGGGCCTCGCCAACCTCGATGTCCTGCTCGGCATCACGCCCGAGGGCAACCTGCAGGACGCCCTCATGGGCGGCAGCTCCCTCGCCGAGGTGCTGCACCCCATCGCCAGGGGCTTTGACGTATTGCCCGCGGCCTCGGGCGTGCCCGAGCTCAACGACCTCTCGCCGGACCTACGCGCGGCTCTGCTGGAGCGGCTGGAGCCCATGCTCGGCGCCTATGACTATGTGTTCATGGATCTCGGCGCCGGCATCTCCGAGACGGTGCAGGCCTTCGCGGCGCTCGCCGCCGTCAGGCTCGTGGTCATCACGCCCGAGCCCACCTCGCTCACGGACAGCTACGCGCTCATCAAGGTGCTCAACGCGCGCTACGGCCTGCGCGACTTCATGGTGGTGGTGAACCAGGTGGCTTCCGCCAAGGAGGCCCAGGCCACCTTCGACAAGCTCAAGGGCGCATGCGGGCACTTCCTCCAGATCGAGCCGGTGTTGCTGGGCCATGTGCGCATGGACAAGAAGCTCCCCGAGGCCGTGTGCCGGCAGCAGCCGCTGCTCGCCTACGCGCCCGGCTCCCCGGCGGCGCAGGACATCCAGAACCTCGCCACCCGGCTCCAGCGCGTGCGCCTGTCCATGCTCGACTGGCTGGGGCGCCGCGGGGTGCTCCAGTCGCCGGCATAAGCCGCCCGCTGTGTCAGGCTCTGCGCGGGGGGTTTCACACTGCCTCCCGCGCTTTTTTAATCCTGAATCCCTCCACCTTCCCCGCCGATCTCCCCGAGCAGCCGCTGGCGAAAGAGCGTAGCGGCCGGGGAAAAGCTCCGGCCCTTCTTCCACGCCAGCGCAAGCCCCACCACGAGCGCCGGCCTGAAGGGGCGGAAAACAAGGCCGCTCCCTTCCGACACATCCGCGATGCCGTTGATGCACACCGCCGCGCCCACGCCCTCGCGCACAAGGAGCGAGGCATTGTAGAGCAGGGTATAGGTGGCCGCGATCTCCAGATGGGCCGCCGCCTCCCCCAGCCAGCCGCCGAGCTCGTTGTCCGCCACGGCCTGCGCCGAGCACAGCAGCGGCACGCCGGCAAGGTCGGCCGGCGCTATGGCCTCCCGCGCGGCGAGGGGGTGGCCGCGCGCAAGCAAAAGGCCCCAGACATCGCCCACGGGCAGCCGCACATGGTCAAAGCCCGCGAGGTTCGCCTGCCCGACAAAGATGCCGAAATCGGCAAGGCCCTTTTCCAGCCGCTCCGACACCGCCTCGGCATTGCCGCTGAAGATGTGGAAGCGGATACCGGGATGACTGTCGCGCGTCTTTTTGACGGCGCGGGCCACGAGGCGCATGGCCCTGGTCTCGCCGCCGGCGATGGAGACATCCCCCCGGATCTCGCCCCCTGCGGCGGAGAGGCTGTTCCTGGTGCGCTCCGCAAGCTCCAGTATCTCGGCCGCGCGGTCAGCCAGGTATTTGCCGGCATCGGTCAGGGCCGTCCTGCGCTTGCCGCGCACAAGCAGGGGCGCGCCCACTTCCGCCTCAAGCTCCTGCATCTGGCGCGAGAGCGTGGGCTGGGTCAGGTTGAGGGCGTTGGCCGCGGCCGTGAAGCTACCGCGCCGCGCGAGCTCGAGAAAATAGCGCAATGTCCGCAATTCCATGGGCTCCTCCCGCGGTCTTCATCATGTGCAAAAAGCATTGTGTACGATAAATAATAAGTATTGGCAATAAATGGCACGGGGCGCTAGCGTTCAGCCCGGCTCCACCCCCCCACCTTCCCCCTCGGAGGACACATGAAAAAACTCCCCGCGCTCCTGGCCGTACTGGCGGCCGCGTTCACCCTGCTCCCCGGAGGCTTCGCCATGACGTGCGCCCGCGCCGCCGCCCCGGCGGACGCCGACAATTTTTACAAGAGCCCCACGGTGACCATGGAAAAAGTCACCTTCCCCAATCTCTACAAGATGGAGATGGCGGGCGACCTCTTCCTGCCCCAGGGCTTTGACAAGAGCAAGAAATACCCGGCCATCATCGTCGGGCACCCCATGGGCGCCGTGAAGGAGCAGAGCGCCGTGCTCTACGCGCAGAAAATGGCCGAGCAGGGCTTCGTGACCCTCGCCATGGACCTCGCCTTCTGGGGCGCGAGCCAGGGCCAGCCGCGCAACGCGGTCTCGCCGGACATGTATGCCGAGACCTTCAGCGCGGCCGTGGATTTTCTCGACTCGCTCCCTTACGTGGACCGCGGCCGCATCGGCATCATCGGCATCTGCGGCAGCGGCAGCTTCGCCATCAGCGCGGCCAAGATCGACCCCAGGCTCCGCGCCGTCGCCACGGTGAGCATGTACGACATGGGCGAGGCCAACCGCAGCGGCCTCGGCCACGGCCAGAGCGTGGAGCAGCGCAAGAAGATCCTCGAGGCCGCGGCGCGCCAGCGCGACGTGGAATTCGCCGGCGGCGAGCCGGCCTACACCAGCGGCACCGTGCACAAGATCACGCCCGAGTCCACGCCCATCGAAAGAGAATTTTACGACTTTTACCGCACGCCGCGCGGCGAGGTGACGCCCCCCGGCATGACGGACAAGACCACCACCCACCCCACGCTCACGAGCAACGTGAAGTTCATGAACTTCTACCCCTTCAACGACATCGAGACCATCTCGCCCCGGCCCCTGCTCTTCATCACGGGCGAAAAGGCCCATTCGCGCGAGTTCAGCGAGGACGCCTACAGGCGCGCCGCCGAGCCCAAGGAGCTTGTCGTGGTGCCGGGCGCGGGCCATGTGGACCTCTATGACCGCACCGGCCTCATCCCCTTCGCGAAGCTCACGGAATTCTTCAAGACCAACCTGAAGTGAGGGAAGCGATGAAAAAGGTTTTGGTCATCTCCACGAGCCTGAGGCCCGAGAGCAATTCGGCCCTCCTGGCCGAAGCCTTTGCCCGGGGCGCGGCCGAGGCCGGGCATGAGGTGGAAACAGTCAGCCTGCGCGGGAAGAAGATCGGCTTCTGCACCGGCTGCCTCGTCTGCCAGAAGACGCAGGCGTGCGTCATCCATGACGACGCGCCGGAAATAGTCCAGAAAATGAAGACGAGCGACATTGTGGCGTTTGCCACGCCGGTCTATTATTACGAAATGTCGGGCCAGATGAAGACCCTGCTCGACCGCGCGAACCCGCTCTTCCCGTCCGACTACGCCTTCCGCGACATCTACCTCCTGGCGAGCGCCGCGGACGACAGCGAGCGCGCGGTGGACGGCGCCCTGCAGGGGCTGGAGGGATGGGTGTCCTGCTTTGAGAAGTGCCGCGTGGCCGGCGTGCTGCGCGGGGTGGGTGTCACGGCCCCGGACGAGGTGCGGGCCAAGCCGGCCCTGCTCGACGCCGCCCGGAACATGGGGAAGCAATCGTGAGCGCCCGGCGCGCGCCCTGTCTGGAGACCGAGATGAAACATATCTTCACCTTCTTCCTCCTCCTGCTCCTCGGCGCGCCCGTCCTGCCGGCCCGCGCGGCGCCCCCGGTGCCCGTGCCGCCGGCCGAGCAGGCCGTGGCGCGGGAAACGGCCGGGCCCTGGCATACGGTTTCGCCGAAAAACGACATCCTCGAGGGCGCCATTTTTGACGGCGAGGGCAACCTGCTCTTTTGCGACGTGAGCCGGCGCAGCGTGCTGCGGCTCACGCCGGACAAGGCGCTCTCCACCCTCGTTGAGGTGCCGGGCATCGGCGCGGGCGGCCTCGCCCTCAACAAGGACGGCCGGCTCTTCATGGCCGTGCTCGACCTCGGGCGGAAGGTGGGCGGCGTGCTCGCGTGGTCGCCCAAGACGGGCGCGTTCGAGACCATCGTCCCCCCCGAGGCCGGCTATTGGCCCAATGACCTGGTTTTCGCGCCGGACGGCGGCTTCTATTTTTCCGATTTCCGGGGCAGCGCCACGGACCCGGCCGGCGGCGTGTACTACGTCTCGCCGGATTTCACGACCGTGACGCCGGTCATACCGCGTCTCGCCCAGGCCAACGGCGTGGCCCTCTCGCCGGACGGCAAGACCCTCTGGGCCACGGAATTCGCCGCCAACCGGCTGCACAGGGCGCAGCTTGAAGGGCCGGCCACGGTGTCGCCCATCGGCTCGGCCGTGCCCTACCACTTCACCGGCGCCGCGCCGGACTCCATGCGCGTGGACAGCGAAGGGAATGTCTATGTGGCGCTCTACGGGCAGGGGCGCGTGCTCTGCTTCGACCCGAACGGCATCCCGGTGCGTCAGGTCCTGCTCCCGGGCAGGGACGAGGGCAAGAACCTGCTCTCCACGAGCCTCGCCATCGACCCGGCCGCTTCGGAGCTTTTCATCGTCACGAGCAACGAGGCCGGGGACGAGCCCGCGCTGGTCTTCAAGGCCGGCGCGCTCGCGCCCGGACAGGCGCCGGCAATGCAATCCGGCAAAAAATAAGGAGAAACACATGCTCTACCGCACACTGGGCAAGACGGGCGAAAAGGTTTCCGTACTGGGCTACGGCTGCATGCGCCTCCCCACCGTGGGCAACGACTACGCCAAGGTCGACGACGCCCAGGCCCTCAAGCTCGTGCGTCACGCCGTGGACAACGGCGTCAACTACATCGACACGAGCTGGCCCTACCACAGCGCGGACCCGCTCAAGGAGGGCACGAGCGAGCCCTTCGTGGGCAAGGCCGTGAAGGAGATTGGCCGGGACAAGGTCTTCGTGGCCACCAAGCTGCCCATCTGGGCCGTGAACAGCCGGGAAGACATGGACAAGTTCCTCGACGCCCAGCTCAGGAGCCTGCAGACCGACCATATCGACTTCTACCTCGTCCACAACATCATGGAGCTCACGTGGTACAACGTGGTCCGGCTCGGGCTTGCCGACTTTCTCGACAAGGCGAAGCAGAGCGGCAAGGTGCGGCACGTGGGCTTTTCCTACCACGACACGCCGGCCCTGCTGGAAAAAGTTCTCGGGTATTATGATTTCGAGTTCCACCAGAACATCGTCAATTATCGCGACACCAACTTTCAG
The DNA here is from genome assembly GCF_014803725.1 of Desulfovibrio sp. Taxonomy (GTDB): domain Bacteria; phylum Desulfobacterota; class Desulfovibrionia; order Desulfovibrionales; family Desulfovibrionaceae; genus Desulfovibrio. The sequence goes on along the minus strand of NZ_JAAVBE010000015.1, from coordinate 60,765 downwards.
GCCGGCATGCCCGGGGTGCGCCGCTCCCATGGCCTCGGGCTCGGCATCGTGGCCATGGAGCCGGTCATGGGCGGCTTTCTGGCGAACCATCTGCCGAAAGAGGCGCTGGACATCTTCGCATCCACGGGCATCAGCCGTTCGCCGGCGGCCTGGGCCCTGCGCTGGGTGTGGGACCAGCCGGAGGTGAGCATCCTTTTGAGCGGCATGAGCGACATGGCCCAGGTGGAGGAAAACCTGCGCCTCTCAGACGAGGCCGACACGCCGCTCACGGCCGACGAGCTCTCGGCCATCGACCAGGTGGTCGCGCTGCTGAAACAGAAGGACGAGATCCCCTGCACGGAGTGCAACCACTGCCACTGCCCGCACGGGGTGTTCATTTCCTGCTGTTTTTCCATGTACAACAGCACGAAGGAGTTTGACCTGGCGCAGATCCCCATCTCCGAGCACAGCTACGGTCTCGTGCTCAAGAACACCCCCCAGGAGGCCGCGCGCTGCAACGATTGCGGGCTCTGCTCCTGGCAGTGCCCCCAGGGCATCGACATCCCCACGCAGTTGCGCAAGGTGGCCCGGCGTTTCGCCGACAGCCGGGCCGGCTGGTAGGTCTTGCGGGCGCCCGGGAGAGCCGGTGAGGGCCTCGCCGGGCACCTGTGGCGGGAGGCGACGGCGGGCCCCCTGAACAACGCCGCGCCTCCCCGCCGGCCGCCGCCATGCGGGGCGAGCCCCATCCCTGCGTCTCCCGCATAGCGGCGGCCGGATCACCCGGGCCGGCCCGCGCACGGTGGCGCGCATTCTTGCCCCGCCGGAAAAGTTCCCGTATTTTGTCCCGTGGAGGATCGGCCATGGGATACCAGACTTTTCCCTGGGCGCGCGGCTCTTCGCAAAGCTCCAGGAAGCTCATCGCACTGCAATTGCCCGCGCTCAAGGGCAAGACCTTTCTCGATGTGGGCTGCAACGAGGGCTTTTTCTGCGGCTATGCGGAATTCATGGGCGCCAAAAGCGTCACCGGCATCGACATCGAGCCGCGCTTCCTTGCCATGGCGGAAACGCTCTTCCCGGGCTGCACCTTTCTCTGCCAGGACTGGGAAGATCTCGGCCCAGAGCGCTATGATGTCATCCTCAACGCCTCGGCCATCCACTACGCGAAAGACCAGAAAAAATTTCTCGACATGCTCATGAGCCGCCTCAATCCCGGGGGCACCCTGGTGCTCGAGATCGGCGTGGCGCCCGGGGCGGCCAACGAATTCGTCGAGGTCACACGCTCCATCGACACGCGCTTCTTCCCCACGCGGGCGAAACTCGGCGAGATGCTGGACGGCTACGCGTTCAAGCTCATCTCCCAGAGCGTGCCGCAGGCGGGCGACCCCATCCCGCGCGAGGTCTACCACATCTCGCACAAGCTCCCGTACGCCATCCTCGCCCTGGATGACCCCTTCGCCGGCAAGAGCTTCACGGTACGGGAGATCTTCAAGCCGGAGATCAGGCGCATCTCGGGCGACGTGCTCTATTACGCGGTGGCGGACGGCAGCCGCACGGCACCCCCCGCCATCACCGACATCGTGATGCAAAACAAGGCGCGCATGGATTGCGGCTCCATCACCTACCAGATTTTCAAGAAGGGGCTTTTTGCGGATTTTTGCCAATGGCTCGCGGACACGGGCGGCCACAAGGACTTCATCCTCGACATGTACATCCCCGCTCCGGGGCGGCGTGCCCTGGCCCACGCCCTGGAGGAGCAGGGCTACTATGTGGTGAATATCCAGCTGCAAAAGGCCATCAGCCGCCCCCGCGCCCGGGAAATGGCGCCGCGCGGCTCCTGCGCCCGCTATATGGAGCACCTGCAGCAGGAATTCATGATCGACGAGGAGGCCTATCTGGCCGCCAACCCGGACGTGGCCGAAGCCCTGCGCGCAGGCAGGATACGCAGCGCCTTCGAGCACTACATCTTCCACGGGCGGCGCGAGGGCCGCAAGCGCGCCCCGGACGACAAAAACGAAGGGCGGGAAGCCCGGAACCCTGGGCCCCCCGCCGCAAACTGAACATGGCCGCGGCCCTCAGGGCCTGACCACGCTCTTCAAAAGGCCGGGCCAGCCGGTGCTCTGCTTCTGCATGGCCTCCTGCAGGCCGTCCAGGCCGATGATGTCGGTGACAAAGGCTTCGGGCTCGATAAAGCCGCTGGCGATGAGGTCGATGGTCTCCTCAAATTCCTTGCGCGTGCAGGAGACGCTGCCCGAGAGGCGCACCTCGTTGAGGACCAGGGAATTGAGGCTGAAGGGGATCTCGGGCGTGACCGAATTGCCCACGGCCACGATCTCGCCGCCGGGGCGCACGGCCTCAAGGCAGCTCGCCAGGGATTCGCGGCTGCCCACCGCCTCGAACACCACGTCGAAGCCGCCCCTGCTCACCTCCCGGTAGCGCGCCGCGCGGTCGGGCGCCGTGCCGTCGAGATAGCAGTCGAAATCGCCCAGCTCGCGGGCCTTGGCCATCTGGTTGTCGTTGATCTTCGACATGGCGAGCAGCGATGCGCCGGCCTTTTTGGCCAGCCGCCCCATGAGCTGGGCGATGATGCCGCTGCCCACCACCAGCACCCGGTCATGCAGGCGCATGCGGGAGTGCTTCACCGCATGGTAGGCCACCATGAGCGGGTCAATGAGCGCGGCCGCCACGTCCGAGACGGTATCCGGCAATTTGTAGGCATAGCGCGCAGGGCCCGCGAAATATTCCGCATAGGCGCCGTTGCACACGAAGCCGATGTAGTTCTTGCCCTTCACCTCGCGGCACAGGTGCTCCAGGCCCTGCCGGCACATGTCGCAGCGGCCGCAATACATGTTGGCCCAGAAGGTCACGCGGTCGCCCCTGGCGAAACGGCTGTCGCCCGGGTCCACCACGACCCCGCAAAACTCGTGCCCCATGCGGAAGTCCGGGATAGGCTCGTCGCTCCAGCCCTTTCCGGCCTTCCACATGTGCACGTCGCTGCCGCACACGCCGCAGGCGCTGACCCTGATGAGGATCATGCCCGGGGCGAGCTCCGGCAGGGCGACCTCCTTCACCTCGATCTTTTCCGGGCCGACGAGCACCGCGGCCTTCATGATCTGTTGCATCCTGTGCCCCCAGGCGCCTGCCGCGCCTAGCTTTTTTCCACCTGTTTCTGCTGTTCGGCCGGATAGCGCGCGCCCGTGATCTCCACCTTGTCGAGGGCGGCTTCAAGCTCCTTCCAGTCGGCCGAGCCGAGGCCGAGCTCCGCCGCGCGGAGGTTCTCCTCGAGGTGGGCGAGCTTGGTGGTGCCGGGGATGGGCACGATCCAGTCCTTCTGCATCAGCCACCCGAGCGCCGCCTGCGCCCCGGTGATGCCACGCGGGCGGGCGAAGCGGTTGATGGTCTCCACCACCATGAGGTTCTTGCCAAGCGCGTCGGGGAGGAAGCGCGGCAGGGTGTCGCGGTTGTCATTGCCCGAGTCGAAGCGGGTATAGGCCGTGAAGTCGCCGCCGAGCATGCCGCGGTTGAGCGGGCTGTACGGCACGAAGCCGATGCCCAGCTCCTCCAGCACCGGGAAGATGTCCTGCTCGGGCTCGCGCCACATGAGGTGGTATTCGCTCTGCACGGCGGTCACGGGCTGCTCGGCGTGGGCGCGGCGGATGGTCTCGGGCCCCACTTCGCACAGGCCGAAGCGCTTGACCTTGCCCTCGCGGATAAGGTCCTTCACCGTGCCGGCCACATCCTCAATGGGCACCTTGGGGTCGAAGCGGTGCTGGTAGAAGAGCTCGATGGCGTCCACGCCGAGGCTCTTCAGCGATTCTTCCGCCACCTTGCGGATATTTTGCGGCGTGCTGTCGAGCTCGCCCTTGTGGTACACGCCGTCCACGATCTTGTGGCCGAACTTGGTGGTGATGGCCACCTTGTCCTTGTAGGGGGCCAGCGCCTCGCCGGCCAGCTTTTCATTGGTCAGCGGCCCGTAGATCTGCGCGGTGTCGAAAAGGGTGACGCCGTGTTCCGCGGCCTGGCGGATGAGCCCGATGACCTGCTCTTTCGAGGGCGAGACGCCGCGGTTGTAGTTGGCGCCCATGACGCCGAAGCCCAGGGCCGAGACCTCCATGGCCGCGGGCCCGCTGCCGAGGACACGCTTTTTGGTGATGAGCGGCAGGTCGAGCTTGACCATGCCTTCCCCTGCGGCCGGCTTTTCCGTGGCGCGCGCAAGCCCAGCCAGTCCCCCGGCCAGCGCCGGGGCCAGCGCCACGGCGCCCACGGCCTGCAAGAGGCGGCGGCGGTTCATTCCGGCGATGCTGTTCTTGCTTTTCTCTGTCATGGCTGCTCCTGCGAAAACCCGCTTACTTGCCGTTGTACTGCTCGTCCGTGACCTTTTCCATCCACTCCACGACCTTGCCGGGCTCCTTTTCCTCGCAGATGGAGATATGGGTCATGGCCGTCTCGGGGCTGGCGCCGTGCCAGTGCTTGACGCCCACCGGGCAGATGATGATGTCGCCGGCCTTCACTTCCTGCACGGGCTTGCCCCATTCCTGCGTGCGGCCCACGCCTTCGGTGACGAGCAGCACCTGGCCCACGGGATGGACATGCCAGTTGGAGCGCGCCCCGGGCGCGAAGGTGACGCTGCCGCCGCTGGAACGCATGGCGTTGTTCGCCGGATAGAGCGGCGTGATGGTCACGTCGCCGGTGAAGATGCTGTCCGCGCCTTTCACGGATTTGAGCTCTTCCTTGCGGATGATGGACTGGCCCGGCGCGTCGTTCGCAAAGGACGGGGCCGCAAAGGCGAACACCAGAAGGGCCGAAAGGATGATGCCGAAGATCGCATGCCGCATGGTCTGCTCCTTGTGCTGGGCTTGATGGTGCGTGGTCGAGGGCGCCGGGGCCTTGCCCCGGGGCTTCGCCGGCATATATAAGAAGCGGCACCGCCGGCGGGCAAGGCCGCTTTTTGGCAAAAAATTGCCATTTTCCTTCATCCGGCTTGCGAGGGCCGCGGGCGGTGCTACCATGCCGCCACGGGGAGGCAAGGTGGACATGAGCAACGAGGACAGGGAAAGGATAGCCCGCGCGGGCGAAAACCTGAAGCGGGCGCTCCTGGCGCGCATGCCGGAGGACGGCATCCGGCCCACGGCCATCCCGGGCGTGTTCATGGCGCGGCGCGACCATGCGGGCATCTCCGAGCACCGTTTCGACCAGCCGCTGGCCTCGCTCCTCGTGCAGGGCAGCAAGAGGACGCTCTACGGCGCCGAGGAGCACACGCTCACGGAGAACCAGCTCCTCCTCGTGGGCATGGACATGCCGAGCTCTTCGCAGATAATTGAGGCCAGCCCCGAAAAGCCGCTGCTGACGCTCTTTTTCCACATCAACCGGCAAATGATCGGCGACCTCATCCTCCAGCTCGGCTGGAAGGAGCGCCACAGCCCGCACACGCCGGGCATCTCCATCGCGGACGCCGGCCCCGACCTCATGGAAACGCTCGTGCGCGTGACGCATATCCTCGACGCGCCGGAGCAGGTCCCGGTGCGCGGCGAGCTGGCCATGAGGGACCTGCATTACCTGCTGCTCGCCGGGCCGCAGGCGGACGTGCTTCACGCCATCTACGGCAGCGGCCGCTACGGGCGGCAGCTTTTCGCGGCCATCGGCTATCTGCGCGAGCATCTGGACGCGCCCGTGAGCCTCGCCGAGCTCGCGCGGGCGGTGTATATGTCGGAATCCACGCTCTACCGCTCGTTCAAGACGCTCACGGGCCTGAGCCCGTTGCAGTATTACAAGCAGTTGCGCCTCCACGAGGCGCGCCGCCTCATCCTCGAGGAGCACGAGCAGGCGAGGCTCGCCGCGGCGAGGGTGGGCTATGGGAGCGCCCAGCAGTTCAACCGCGACTACAAGCGGCTTTTCGGACAGCCGCCCCTCAAGAGCCGGAAGTACCGGGAGTAGGTGCCGGGGCGCCGTGCGGAAGCGGCGGGGGCATGGCCGCGCCCTCGGACTCCCGTACCGGCACCCCGTTGACCACGGCGCCAATCATGATGCCGAGATGGCTCATGGCGAGCGCGAGCCACCAGATGCGGTAAAAGTCATGCCCGAAAATGCCGTTGACGAGCCACGCGGCATAGCCGAGCCAGAACCAGGCCGCAAGCCGCCAGTAAATGCCGCCGCCGGGCTCGCGGCACTCGGCCGCAAGCTGCGGGCGTATCTTCTGCCAGCCCCACCACAAAAAGCCCAGCAAAAAGACCATGCCGAGGCTGAAGCCGACGATGCCGTGCGCGTAGAGCAGGTCGAGGTACAGGTCGTGCGGGTGGCTGATGGTGAGGGCGTCCTTGGCCGGGGTGAGGCCCAGCTCGCGGAAAGCCGCGTTGTAGCGTCCCGCGCCGGCGCCGAACCACGGATGCTCCAGAAAGACCCGCCAGGCCAGTTCCCAGAGGCTCCAGCGGCCGTCGCCGGCGATCCTCTCCACATGCAGCCTCGGGGCCTGGCAGAGATAAAAGGCGGCGAAGACCAGGGCCGGCCAGAGGACGGCGCGCAAAAAGCGCGCGCAGCCCCCGCGCAGCAGTTGCCAGAGCCCGATGGCCGTGGCGATGGCCAGCATGCCGCTGCGGCTCGCCGCGCCGACGCAGAGGAAGAAGCCCGGCCAGAACAGCGCCAGGAAGAGCAGGGCCGAGGCGCCCGGGCCGAGGGCGCGCCGGAGGATGAACCATACGCCAAAGGCCGGGATGAGCGCGAGCGCGATATAATTGCCCACCGTGTAGTCGCCGAGGCTGCCGGTGAGGCGCCGGGCATTGAGCGCGTAGCCCATGATGAAATCGCGGCCCGTGGCTGCCTGCCACACGCCGTCGATGCCCTCCCAGAAGCAGGCGAGCGCGCAGGCCCAGACAAGGCGCCTGAGGTCGCGCCCGTCGCGCACGCACTCCATGGCGATAAAGGGCAGGATGAAGCCCTTGTTGACGCCGGTGCCCGCATGCAGCAGGGACGCCACCGGGTCCGGCGAACAGACAACGCCGATGGCGGTCATGAGGGCCACGCAGAGAAAGAGCCACCACACCCTGAGGCGCGCAAGCACGCTCTCACGCCACGCATGGCGGTAATAGGGCACAAGAAAGACCACGCAGACCAGCGGCATGACCTCGCGCATGCCGTAACCGAGCGGGAAGGACGCGAGGGAGATCCAGAACGCCCAGAACAGCAGCCCGTGCCAGAAATCCGCGGGGCGCTCGCGCCTTGCGGCGGCGCAGCCCTCCGCAAACGCGCGGAGGCGGGCGGTCATGCTGGCGAAATCACAAATCATGCGGCGTTCTCCGTAGCGAACCTTCGGGCGGCCATGCCGCATTGGTGAAGGGCGGCAATTGTGCAGCATACGCGGGAGCGGCGAAAAGCTCAAGGCGGGAAACCGCACCCGCCAACCAGCCATGCGAAAAAACAGGAGAATAAATTAATCTGGCAAAGTATCCCGCTCCATATTATTAACATTCCTGCCTGAAAACAGGGAAGCGGCAAGGGGGCGCCGGTGCGCGGCGCCCCGGCGCCCACCTTCGGGCAAGCGCCCGGCGGGGGGCTGCCCGCAGCGCCGCGAAAAACGCCGATGGCGCGAACGCTGCCGGCCTTGACATGGCCCGCTCCGCCTGGGGGGACGGCTGTATTGCCGAAAAGAGCACGAGACTATGCCCAAGCCCATATATGTGATGATTACGCTTGACGTGGAGGAAGAGGGCCTCTTTACCGATGCCTTTCCCTGCAAGGTGACAGGCGTGCGCAATGTGTCCTGGCTCCAGGGGCTCGCGCCGCTGCTCGCGCGCGGGGTGAAGCCGACCCTCTTCTGTGCGCACACCGTTTTCGCGGACAGGAGCGCCTGGCCCGTGCTGGAAAACCTGCGCGACCACCATGACGCGGAAATTGGCGCCCACCTGCATTTCTGGAACACGCCGCCCATTCCCCCGGGGCCGGACGTACTCTACGCGGTGCCGGCCTGCGAGCTCGACCAGGGCCTCCTTGCGGCAAAGCTGGAAAGCGTGTTTAAGGCCGGCCGTGACTTTCAGGGCCGTGACCTCAAGGTTTTCCGCATGGGCCGCTGGGACCTGCACAAGAAGCACTGGCCGCTGCTTTTCGAGGCCGGCGTGGAGGCAGACGCCTCGGTGCGGCCGCTCTATGAGATGAAGACGCCGCAAGAGGGCGCGAACCATTTCGCCGCCCCCAACCAGCCCTACTGGATCGAGCACGGCGGCCGGCGCATGTTCGAGGCGCCGCTCACGGTGGCGCCTCTTTCGCGCCTTGCCGCAAACCTGCATATGCTGCCGCAAAACGCCCTGGGCAAAAAGGCGCGCGCCTTCATGCGGCACTGGAACACCATGGCGCTGCTGCCCGCCTATCACCCGCTCTGGAGCATGAAACTTACAAGCAGGCTTTGCCTCCAACGCGGAAATGTTCTCGTGATGAACTGGCATTCTTCGGAAATGATGCCCGGCGGCGCGCCCCACATCCCGGATGCGGCGGCTGTCGAGGGCCTGGTCGCGAGAGTCGGCGCTTGGATCGACTGGCTCAGGAAGCATTGGGACGTGCGTTTCGTGACGCTGCCCGAGCTGGCCGCCCTCTGGAAAGAGAAGAACCTCAAGCCCGTGCCCACCGGGCCCGGTGACTGGCGCCCATGAAGAACGGCTCCTTCCCCGAAGCCCCTCCCGCGACGAAAAAACCGCATGTGGCGCATGTGGTGGAATCCTTCGGCGCCGGCTGCCTCACTTCCATCGCCACGCTCTGCCGCATGATGCGGGACGACTTCAGCTTTACCGTCATCCACTCCCTCAGGCCGGAAACACCCGAGAACTTTCGGGCGCTCTTCCCGCCCGAGGTGGAGTTCCAGTATTTGCCGGAAATGGAAAACCGGATACATCCTGTCAAGAATTTTCGAGCCTATCGGTCCCTGAAGTCCGCCCTCAAAAAACTCGCGCCGGACGTGGTGCACTGCCATTCCTCCATCGCCGGCTTCCTCGGGCGCATGGCGGCCTTTTCCGGCGGATGGCCCGTGCTCTACAGCCCGCGCGGCTATTCCTTCCTGCGCGACCATATCGGTCCTTTGAACAGGGCGGTCTGTACCGCCATGGAATGGCTCGCCGCCCGGGGCAACAGCATCACCGTGGCCTGCGGGGAGGAGGAATACGGCTGCGCCGCGCGCCTCGCCCCCCAAGAGAAGTGCTTTTTCATCCCCAACGCCCTCGACCTCTCGGCCATCGACGCCTGCGCGGGCGCCCCGGCGGAAAAAGCCCCCGGGGAGCCTCTGCTGGCCGGCACTTGCGGACGGCTCTCCCTGCAGCGGAACTTCGTCTACTTTTCCAAGGTAGCGGGGCTCGTGGACGAGGTCCGCTGGATCTGGCTCGGCGCGTCGAAGGATACCGACCTCCTCCCGGAAAGCGTGGCGCGCACCGGCTGGCTCACCCGAGAGCAGGCGCTTGCCGGCATGGCGAAGCTCGACATCTATGTCCATTCCTCCGCCTGGGACGGCCTTTCCAACACACTGCTCGAGGCCATGGCCCTCGGCAGGCCCGTGGTCGCCACGGACATCCCGGCAAACCGCGCCGTGGTCGAGGACGGCGTGACCGGCTTCCTCTGCCAGGACGAGGCGCACATGGCCGAGACGGTCAAAAAGCTGCTGGCCGATGCCGAACTCAGGTCCCGAGTCGGCCGCGCCGCGCGCGCCTATATTGAAGAGAAGCACGACGCCGCCAAGGTGTATCAGAACTTCGGGGCGCTCTACCGCCGCCTCGCGGGGGCGGGGCATGCGGCGTGATAATGGCCCAGGTCCCCTTAGCCTCTTCCGGCCCCTGTTCGGGGTCTTTTTCTCCCTCGGCGCCATCAAGGCCACCCAGATCGTGCTGCCGCTGCTCGCCATCCCGTGGCTCGCGCGTATCCTGGACATGCGCACCTTCGGTATCCTCATGTATTTCAGCATCCTGCCGTCCATGGTGGAGACGCTGATGAACTGGGGCTTCACCCTCGGCGCCGTGCGGGACGTGGCCTTCGCCCGTGGCGGCAGGCACCGGCAGGCGGCCATCCTCGGGGCCGTCACTTCGGCCAAGTTTCTTCTCGCCGGCTTTTGCCTTCTGGGGGCCCTCCTCCTCGTGCCGGTCATCCCCTATGCCCGCGAATATCCTGGCGTCTACTTGCTCGCCATTCTCTATGGTGTCGCGCGCGGCTTCAGGCCCCTGTGGTTTTATCGGGGGGTGCGCCAGGGCATGCGCCGCGTGACCATTTGGGAAACGCTCGCGAACCTCACCATCCTCGCCCTCATCGTCCTCCTCATCGACCGCCCTGAACGCTGGGGCTTGTATTTTGCGTTCAATTTTCTCTGCAGGGCCCTTGTGTCCGCCTATCTCCTGCGGGATCTCTCCAAGAGCTGGCCCTTCAGGCTGAACCTCAAGAGGGCCTGGCGCATCCTGCGCAAAACCAGGACCCTTTTCGCCAATAATCTGACCAATATGGTCCATGCGGAGACCGCAAAACTCGTGCTTGGCTATTTTCTCCTGCCGGCGGAGATGGGCATCTACCTCGCCGCGGACAAGATCATCAAGGCCGTTTCCGACGCGAGCGAGCCCCTGACCCAGACCATCTACCCCGAGATCTGCGCCCTGCGCCACGGCAACGCGAAAACAGCCGGGCGGATGCTGTTCTGGTCCCTCATCGTGACCGTGGGCCTGTTGCTGCTGGCGGCGCTCCTGCTCTGGTTCACGGCGCCGTGGCTGATTCCGCTCGCCCTGGGCGCCAAGTACGCCGAGGCCATCCCCATCCTCAACATCATGGTCGCCGCATTGCCCATCATGGGCATGAATGGCGTCATCGGCCCTCAGGTGCTGGTCGCCTCAGGGCACGAGCGGCCCTATTTTTTCTCCTCTGTGTTCGTGGCCGCCGCCAGCCTGCCGCTGGCCATGTTGCTGCCCACGCTGTTCGGGCTCAAGGGTGCGGCCTGCCTCAATATCGTTCTCTCCCTGCTCTTTTTCGCGGCGCTGGCCATTTGCATCCGGAAATACTGCCCGGGCTTCCTTTCCCCCACCCCGAATCCGGAGTCATGACCCATCATGGAGCAACCCCTCGTTTCCTTCATCATCCCCGTTTATAATGGCGAAAAATGGCTGGCTGACTGCCTGCAAAGCGTCGTGGACCAGTCAGTGCCCGATCTTGAAATCATCGTGATTGATGACGCCTCGACCGACGGCACGCCGCAAATAGTGCGCTCTTTCGCGGACCGCGACCCGCGCATTAAAATCCTGGTCAATGAAAGGAATTCCGGTCACGCCGCCGCCAGGAACCGTGGCCTGGACATGTCCACAGGCCGCTGGATCGCCACTCCCGATTGCGATGACACCATTGAACCGGATTTTTGCAAGATTCTCTTGGCCGAAGCGGAAAGAAGCGGAGCGGATATCATCAAGGGGCGGTCAAGGATCCTCGAGACGGACGGCTCAGCGCACGAAACGCCGCGCCAATGGCACGAAGACATCATGTCAAAAAGTCCGCTGTGCTTTAATGACGACTGGTGGAGTGCCATTTATCGCGCGGATAAAATTCGTGGAAAAGTGAGGCTCCATGACGAGGCACCTATAGCTGTGGACTTGTTATTTCTCTCCGAGGCAATTTCGTTGCCTTTAAAGGTGGCATGCGTCGACGATATAGTTTATACGCAAGTTGTGCGCGCAAACAGTGTTGGCGCCTATCGCAATCGCCCGCTCAAAAAAATCGAAGCCTGTATCGATGCCACTGCCTCCATTTTACAAACCTTGAATGAAAGGAAGGTTTATGCCACCGATCCTTATGGATACCGGGTCTGGGCGCGGGAGGCCCTGAGACGCCTCGGCGGTTTTCACCGCGCAAGGAAGGAGGAGCGTGAAACAGCCCTTGCGATATGCGCCGCCAGGGCGCCGCAGGTCGCGTCGCTCATCCGTTGCGAATATCCGGGCATCAAGAAATTCCTCATGCCGCTGGTGCTGAAAATTTTAAGCGACGACAGGCTCATGCCCGCGCGGCTCCTGCTTTTCCGCAGCTACGATATCATGAAAAGGATACGGCCCCTCAAAGGCCACTAGGCTGGCGCCATGCTGAAATGCCTGTTCATCATGCACGACTGGGCCGGCGGCGCGGAAAAGATCAGCCTCGATGTCGCCAAAAGCCTGCCCGGGAGCGCCTTCGACTCCACGGTCTGCTGCCTGCACCACCTGCCGCAACTGGCCGCCATGCTGCCGGAAGGGCAAAACTTCTCCATGCCGGACAAGCCGGGCCTGTTCCCAAAGCTGCGGCACTTCCTGAAAATCCGCCAAATGGCGGCGGAGAGCGACGCGGTGGTCGGCACCGTGCAGCTGCAAAGCATCTTGGCGGCCGCGCTCCTCGCCCCGGCAAAGGCCGTGGCCTGGCTGCACACGGACCTGCGCGGCAAGCTCGCGGGAAAGCGCGGCCTGTCCGCCCGGGTGTACAAGGCGCTTCTGGGCTGGGCCTTGCGGCGCTGCCGCTTTACTGTGTGCGTGAGCGAGGGCGTCGGGCGTTCCGGTGCCGCTCTTTGGCCCGCGCTCGCCCCGCGCCTGCGGGTGCTCAGGAACCCCTCGGATCTCGAAAAGATCCGCAGGCAGGCGCAGGCGCCCCTGCCCCAGGCTCTCGAAGCCTGCTTCGAGAAGCCCGTCATCGTCGCCGTGGGCAGGCTGGAGAAGGAAAAAAACCTTCCCCTGCTCATGGAGGCCGGCGCGCTTTTGCGCGAGCGCGGGCGCGACTTCAACCTCTGCCTTGCGGGCCGGGGTTCGCAAAGGGAAGGCCTTGGGCAGCTCGCCAAGGACATGGGCATGGAAGGGCATGTCTTCTTTGCCGGCTACCAGCGCAACCCTTACGCCCTCATGGCGCGTTCCGCCGTACTGGCCTTGAGTTCCAACCGGGAAGGCTCCCCCAATGTGCTCGTCGAGGCCCTCTGCCTGGGCATCCCCGTGGTCGCCACCGATTGCCCGAGCGGGCCGGCCGAGATCCTGCGCGGCGGCGAATTTGGCCGCCTCGTACCCATGAACGACGCACGCGCGCTGGCCGACGCGCTGGAAGCCGTACTCGAGTCTCCGCCCGACGCCGCCCAAATCGAAGCCGGCATGCGGCGCGCCGAGGATTTCAGCCTCGAAAACGCGGCCGCGGCGTGGCAAAAGCTGCTGCGTGAGACCGCGGAACCACGGAGCGAGCCGGCCTAGAGGGTCACGGCCGCCCCCGTGGCCGGCACGTGCATCGAAAAAGCACCGCCAGGCCTGCCTTGTCCGTACTCCCCGTCACCGGGCTGCGCCTCTCCCATTCAAGCCCACCCGCGCCGGGATGCCCTGCCCCACTCCATTGCCGTTCTGTTCCGTCGTCGGCCCACCGGGGTGAGACAGGGCGAATCCTGCTTGGGAGAGCCTTAGAGCGCCTTTCTCCGCTCCCACACATGGTCGGTGGCCAACAGCGCAAAGATGCCCCCGGCAAGGGCATGGGCGTGCTTGAAGCCGGTAAAGGCAAGGCCCACGGTGGTGAGGCCAAAGGTAAGCATGGTCAGGAGCTTGCATTTCCGACCACTGTGCGTCTTCGGCCTTGCGGACACGCGGGCCGGGGCCTCGCCCTGTGCGGCGTCCCCGCCCGTGCCAAGGGCCGGGAACGCCGTTTCCAGGTGCGCGCAGATCTGCCCGAGGTCCGCTTCCGGCTCGAGCAGGAGCAGGAAGGAATTTCTCCCCGGCTTGATGCCGGCGATGCCGGCCTCCCCTTTCAGGAACTCGAAAACCTGCGCCTGGGCCTTAGGGTCGGCGAGGGCCTGGTGGCGGATGCGGGCGCGCTCGCGCGAGACATGGGCAAGATAGGGGGCCATGGTTCCTCCTTCATGAAATTGAAATTGAATTTTGTTTTTATTGACACGGAATCCCCTTTTTGCCAAGCTCTTTCCCACAGTCCTTTTCCACCTGAAACCCCTACGGAGGCACCATGAGCGACGGGACGAAACTGCTGCTGACCTTTCTTGGCGGCGCCATTGCCGGCGCGGCCGGCCTTGCGGCCCTCAACCGCAACAAGCTCGACTTCAGCCACATGAAGCCGCTCATGACCGGCCTCATGAGCAAGAGCATGGTCATGAAGGACGCGGTCATGAGCCGAATGGAAACCATGAAGGAAGACCTGGAGGACATGGCCGCGGAAGCCCGCGAGCAGGTGGACGAGGCCCGCATGCAGGAAAATCTCGCCCGCGCCGAAGCCGACAGCGGCAAATAGGCGCCCATCAACAGCAAAGGCCGGTACGGGGGGGCAGACCCTGCCCCCGGCTACCGCGCCGTCATCCCCCCAAGGCAGGCCCCATGAAGTTCGAGATCGTCCACGAGCTCCCGGCGACGGAGCGCCGCCCCCACCGCGTCCGCCTGCGCTGCGCCGCCGCCCTCACGCCCCGGGCCGCGCTGCTTTTGGCCCACGGCCTTGCGGCCCTCCCCGGGCTCACCGGGGTGAGCGTCAATCACCGCACGGGGCGCGTCCTCTTTTTTGCGGAGAGCCCCGAGGCGCGGGCAGCGGCGCTTGCGCATGTGGCCGGCGAGACCTGCCACAAGGCCCGGCACGGCATCACCCCCGAAGAGATCGAGAAGATCGTGACCGGCGAAAACCCGGTGGGCGGCGTGGCGGCGCTGGTGCGCTTCTTCATCGTGCGGCCCTTCCTGCCCTGGTCCCTGCGGGCCCTCGTGAGCACGGCCGTGGCCATCCCCTTCATTCTCAAGGGCTGCCGCTCGCTCGCGCGCGGGCGCCTGAACGTGGACGTTCTGGACGCCTCGGCGCTCACGGTCTCCCTGCTCATGCGCGATTTCCGCACCGTGAGCCTGCTCACCATGCTGCTCGCCGTGGGCGACGCCCTTGAGGTCTGGACGCGGCAGCGGGCGCTGGCCTCCCTCACCGAGAGCCTCACGCTCGATGTGGATTCCGTCTGGGTGCTCCAGCCGGACGGCACCGAGGCGGCGCGTCCCCTCGGGCAGGTGCGCCGGGGCGACCTTATCGTCGTCAACGACGGCAGCTCCATCCCCGTGGACGGCATCGTGGAGAGCGGCGAGGCCCTCGTCAACCAGGCCGCCATGACCGGGGAATCCATGCCCGTCAAGCGCTCGCACGGCGGGGCCGTCTATGCCGGCACCATCGTGGAGGAAGGGCGCCTCGTCATCCGCGTGACCCAGGTGGGCGAGAGCACGCGGCTCCAACAGGTGGTGACCTTCATCGAGCAGTCGGAAAAGCAGAAGTCCGCCATCGAGGCCCGCTATACCAGCCTCGCCAACAAGGCCGTCCCCTTTACCTTCGCCCTTGCCGGCCTCGTCTGGCTTTTCACGCGCAACATCTACCGCGCGTCCTCGGTGCTGCTCGTGGATTATTCCTGCGCGCTCAAGCTCGCCACGCCGCTGGCCGTGCTCACGGCCATGCGCCACGGCACGCAGCAGGGCATCGCCATTCGGGGCGGCCGCTACCTCGAGGCCATCCGCGAGGCGGACACCCTGGTCTTTGACAAGACAGGCACCCTCACCACCTCGCAGCCCTCGGTGGCCGAGGTGGTGGCCGCGCCGGGCCACGACCCGCGCACCGTCCTCGGCATCATGGCCTGCCTGGAGGAGCATTTTCCGCATCCCATCGCCCGGGCCATCGTGAGCCACGCGAGCGCAGAGGGCATCGCCCACGAGGAGGAGCACACCGAGGTGAAATACGTGGTGGCGCACGGCATTTCCTCGCACCTGCACGGGCACGAGATGTATCTCGGCAGCCGCCACTATATAGAGCACGACGAGGGTGTTGACCTCGCGGTCTTTGCGGACGCCATCGCCCGCGAGACGGCCAAGGGGCATTCCGTGCTCTTCCTCGCCATCGACGGCAAGGCCGCGGGCATGGTCTCCATCCAGGACCCCTTGCGGCCCGAGGCGCGCCAGGTGGTGAGCGCCATGCGCGCCCTGGGCTTCGGCCGCATCCTGATGATCACGGGCGACGGCGAAAAGACGGCGCGCACCGTGGCGAACGAGCTTGGCATCACCGAATTCCGCGCCCATGTGCTGCCCACGGACAAGGGCAAGATCGTCATGGAGCTCACCCGGGAAGGCTGCAAGGTGATGATGGTGGGCGACGGCATCAATGACGGGCCGGCCCTTTCCGCGGCATCGGTGGGCGTGGCCATGGGCGACGGCACGGACCTCGCGCGGGCGGTGGCCAACGTGGTCTTCACCAACTCGACCCTCTGCGACCTCGTGAAGATACGCCTGCTGGCGGCGCGGGCGCTTGCCCGCATCCACACCAACGCGCGCCTCGGCATCGGGCTCAATTCGCTCTATCTTCTGGGCGCCATCGCGCTCGGGCTGCCGCCGGCGCTGACCGCCGTGCTACACAACCTGACGACCATCGGCATTTCGCTCAACGCCATCCGCCCCTACAGCCTCGCCAAAGCCTACAGGCGCCATACCGGCGGCTAAGGCCCCCGCCGGATGACCGGGGGCCGGCATCCCCCTGAAAAAACGCCGGTCCCCGCCTTCTAGCCGCCGAGCAGGCGTTTCAGCCACCTCAGACGCCCCTTGCCGTAGGGCGGATAGCGCAGGGGCAGGTCGAAGGACGGCCACTGGCGCACCACGCCCTTCAGGTTGCTGAACAGGTCGAAGCCGGCGCGGCCGTGGTAGCGGCCCATGCCGCTTCTGCCCACGCCGCCGAAGGGCAGATGGCTGGAGGACGCCTGGAGCGCCACGTCGTTGATGCAGCCGCCCCCGAAGGAGACTTCGCGCAGCACGCGCCGCTCCACGGCCTTGTCCCGGGTGAAGAGGTAGCAGGCGAGCGGCTTGGGATTGGCGCGGATGTAGCTTATGGCATCGTCAAGGCTCGCATAGCCGATGGCCGGGAGCAGCGGCCCGAAGATCTCGTCCTCCAGCGCCGGGCTTGCGAGGTCGGTCTTGAAGACCACGGGCGCGATCTTCAGGCGCTCCTTGTCGGCGCGGAGCTTGACCCCGCAACGGGCCGCGAGCCCCGAGAGCCGGTCAAAGGCCGCGGGGGAGACGATGCGGCCATAGTCCGGGGAGGCGAGGGCATCTGGCCCGAGGAAATGGCCGAACTCCAGTTCGATGGCCGCCACGAGCTCGTCGAGGATGGCGGCATCGGCGAGCAGGTAGTCCGGCGCCACGCAGGTCTGCCCGGCGTTGAGCAGCTTGCCCCAGGCGATGCGCCGGGCTGCCACGGCGAGGTCGGCATCCCGGGTGACGATGACCGGGCTCTTGCCGCCGAGCTCGAGGCACACGGGCGTGACGTGCCTGGCCGCGCTCTCCATGATGAGGTGCCCCACGCGCGGGCTGCCGGTGTAGAAAATAAAGTCCCACGGCAGCGCGAGCAGCGCGTTGGCCGTCTGCTCCGGCGGCGCGCCCGGGGCTTCCGGCGCGTCGAGCACGACCCGGCAGTGGCCGGCGTCAAAGCATTCCGCGACGAGCTCCTGCAAAAGGCGCCCCGTGGCCGGGGACTGCTTCGAGGGCTTGAGCACCGTGCAATTGCCGGCGGCCACCGCGCAGATGAGCGGGATGAGCGAAAGCTGGAAGGGATAGTTCCACGGCGAGAACACGAGCGCCACGCCGAAGGGCTCGGGGTGGACCGTGCAGAAGGCCGGCAATATGGTGCGCCCGGGCCAGACCCGGCGCGCCCGGCTGAAGCGGGCCACCCTTGCGGTGTAATACTCCGCCGCGTCCAGCGTTTCCGCGATTTCGGTGAGGTAGGCCTCGGCAGCGGGCTTGCCGAGGTCGGCGTGGAGGGCCGCCGTGATGTCAGCCTCGCGCCGCCGCACGGCCGCGGCCAGACCGCGCAGCCGGGCCTTGCGAAAGGCCGGTTCCAGCGTGGCGCCCGTGGCGAAGAAGGCCCGCATTTCTCCATGCAGGTCGGGCAGGGCCTTGTATGACAGCTCATTCATAGGGCACGCCCCCTTTGTCCTCGACCTTTCCCCGCGGCTCTGGCATCCTTGGGCGGTGCCCCGGCCGCCCCTTCAGCTGTAGCGCGCCGGCGGCCGGCGCGCAACGGCCTGACACCTCCCCGGCCCCGGCCGGGGAACCCGGGAGCCCCATGAACATCGCCCTGAAGGGCCATTTTTTACGCGAAGGGCTCAGGCTCAACGGCCATCAGGTCCGCGAGCTCGTCTTCAGGAAGGGCGAGACCCTTACGGACGCCCTCAAGGCCTTGCCCGCGCCCGTGGACCTCGTGATATGGGAGCTTTTCGGCGCGGCTTCGGATCTCCCGGCCCTCGGCCCCTGCGATCTGCCCATGGCGGCCTACTGCATCGACACGCCGCTCAACGCCTTCTGGCTGCGCCCCTGCGTGCAAAATTTCGACGCGGTCTTCGTGGACCAGCCCCAGTGCGTGGCTGACTTCGCCGGCTTGGCGCCCCACCTCTCCTGGTTGCCCCTGCCGGCGCATACTTCCTGGTTCCAGCCGGCGAGGGCGAAAAAGCACGACATCACCTTCATCGGCACCACCAATGCGCATCGCCCCAAGCGCAACAATATCCTCAGGCTGCTCGGGTCGCACTTTGACCTCAACGTCCGCTCCGGGCTCCCCCTGGAGCAAAGCCAGCAGGTCTTTGCCGAGTCGAAGATCGTCCTCAACGAGAACTTCTTTCCCGGCCTTACCCTACGCGTGTTGCAGGGCCTCGCCGCGGGCGCGGCCGTTTTCACCGAGCGCTCGCCTTTTGGGCACGATTTCGGCCTTGGGGACTTTCGGGACCTCGTGTTCTACACGCCGGACAGCCTCATCGAACGCATGACCGAAGTGCTCGAAAACTATGAGCGCTATGCCGGCCTTGGCGCGCACGGGCAGGAGACCTGCCGCGCGCTGTACGGGAGCGCGCCCGTGGCGGCGGAGTTGCTGGCCCGCATCCCCGCGGGCCGCCGCCGGGTCGGCCCGGCGCACGCCGAAGAGGCCCAATGGCACGGGATAACGTCAGAACTGCTCTATGTGCAGCGCTTCGGGGGCGACTTTTCGCGCACCGTGAAGGCGCTTGCGGAGGTGGCGCATTCTTCCTCAGACAAGGCGGCCGAGGCCGAACTTTTGCTCGGCGACGTTGAGGCGCGGGTGAAAAAAGGGAGGAACGCCCGCGCGCACTATCGCCGGGCGCTGGAGCTGGGCGCGACGAGCCCGGCGCGCCTCAAGCTGGCCCTGCTGGATATCCGCCAAAACGAGCTTGCCGCCGCCCGGGAGGGGCTGCTGGCCTGTGCGCGTGAGACGGGCATGGCAAAAGTCCCGGAAGCGTCCCTCGCGGGCGCCCCGACGGCGCAGGGGCTGCTCACGCTGGCCGGGGAGCTTGTTTTCGCCTTCGGCCGACGCTGGGACATGGGCTTCAACAAGGGTTTCCCCGACCCCGTGCCGGACACGGCCTTTGAGCTCGCCCGCATGTCGTGGGAGCTTACGCCCACACCCGGCGCCCTTGACCTCATGCGGCGATGCCTTGCGCCGCAGCACATGCAGGGCGAGCTTTTGCCGCTCCTGCTCACAGCCCTGCAAAAGGGATTGCTCACGGATGTGCAGATCCTTGAGACCGCAAGGACGGCCTACGAGTACTACGACCACGAGACCGCCGCGACCATCATGGCGGCCCTGCGCAAGACGAAATAGCTGTTTGTAAGGAAGATGCCCGCCGCGCGGCGGTGAGGCGCGGGCGCGCCCGCGGCTTGCCTTTGGGCGCAAACTGTACCACTCTTGCCGGGGCGCGCAGGGCACTCCCGGCCGCCTTTCGCGGGACGATGCCTCCCGCTTGCCGCCGCAAGAAAAACGAGGACCGCATGGCCGAGACACCAGCCGCAAAACACCCCGCACCGCCGTCCGGCACCGGGCCGGACACCCCCCCCGCCCCTGCCGGGACCCCGCAGGGCGGCCACGGATATTTTCTCTTTCTCCTCTGCTTTCTCGCGGCCATGAGCGCCTTCCCCTCCATGGTCAACGACCTCTACCTGCCCACCCTGCCGGCCATGCGCGCCGAGTTCCACACCTCGCGGCCCGTGGTGCAGCTCGGGCTCTCCTTCGTCATGATCGGCCTCGGCCTCGGGGGCCTCGTCTGGGGGCCGCTCAGCGACAAGATCGGCCGCAAGCCCGTGCTCTTCGTGTCGCTCGCCATGTTCATCGTGTTTTCCGGGGTGAGCGTGTTTTCGCCGGGCATCGCGTTCTTTCTCGGCTGCCGGCTGTTCCAGGGGCTGGGCGCCTCGGGCGCGGTCATGCTCTCCAAGACCATCCCGGCGGACATGTACACCGGGCGCGCGCTCGCCAAAATCATGTCCACCGTGGGCGCCATCAACGGCATAGCCCCGGTCTCCGGGCCTCTATTGGGCGGCTTCATGGCCAGGGCCATAGGCTGGCGCGGCATCTTCCTCGTGCTCACCGGCATCGGCCTCGTCATGATCTTCCTCACCTTCTTCTTCCGCGAAAGCCTCGCCCCCAAAAACCGCGACCACGGCCCGTGGCGCGCGCTCTTCGGCGAATACCTGCCCCTGCTCAAGAACCGGCCCTTCATGATCCATGTCATCCTGAAAAGCGCGGCTCTCGGCGTGCTCTTCTGCTACATCTCCTCAGGCCCCTTCATCATCCAGGAGCGCTACGGCTTCGACGCCATGCAGTTCGGCCTCATTTTCGGCCTCAACGCCATGGCCGTGGTGCTCGGCGCCACGCTTTCCGTGCGCTTTCGCACCATGAAAAAAGCCGCCATCACCGGCGCGGCCGGCATGGTGGCCTTTGCCTGCCTCGAGGCGGGCGCCATCTCGTTTCTCGACAGCATCTGGGTCTTCGAGGGGCTCATCGTGCCCATGCTCTTCTTTTCGGGCATCGTTTTCGCCGCCTCCAACACGCTCGCCATGACCGAAGGGCGCCTTTCCGCCGGCGCGGCCTCGGCCATCCTCGGGCTCGGCGGCTATGTGTTCGGCTTCATCGTCTCGCCGCTGGTGGGCATGGGCGACATCCAGCTCTCCACCTCCATCGGCATGACCGTGTGCGCGCTCATCTGCCTGCTCTACGCCTGGTTCGCTTACCAGCTCCCCGCGAGCAACATCCAGCCCTGAACGCCGCTAAACCGGGAGAAACCATGCTCCAACAGGCTCACAGCGCCATCCTCGTGGTGGACATGCTCAACGATTTCGTCCTGCCCGGCGCGCCCATGCGCGTGGAAGGCGCCCTCGCCACCGTGCCGGCCCTGGCGCGCTTCCTCGCCTACGGGCGCGAGAACCAGTGGGCGGTGATCTATGTGAACCGCGAGCACCGCGCCTCGGGCATCGACGCCGAGATGACGCGCCGCCACTTGTTCGAGGAGGGGCACCCCTTCTGCGTGCCGGGAACGCCGGGCGCGCAGGTGGTGGACGCGCTCGCGCCCGCGCCAGAAGACATCATCGTCACCAAACAGCGCTTCAGCGCCTTCATGGGCACGGACCTCGACATGGTGCTCCGCGGGCTCGGCGTGAGCACCGTGTTCGTGACCGGGACGCAGTATCCCAACTGCATCCGCGCCACGGCCGTGGACGCCATGGGGCTCGACTATCTGACCATCGTCTGCACGGACTGCTGCTCCGCGGCCACGCCGGAGGTGGCCGAGGCCAATGTCTATGACCTCACCATGATGGGCATCACCTGCGCGCCCTCCACGCGGTACATGGAGTGAGGTGGGACGCGCCACCGCGCCCTCGGCCCGCGCGGCCCTGAAATGAAAAAACCTCCCGCAGGCGGGAGGTTTTTCTTGGCCTTGTCGTAAAACGCGCTCAGCGCTGCCGCAAGAACTCGTCCAGCGTCTCCATGAGCTTCTTGATGTCGATGGGCTTGGCCACATAGCCGTTCATGCCCGAATTGATGGCCTCCTCCCGGTCTTCGTCAAAGGCGTTGGCCGTCATGGCGATGATGGGGATGCCGGAGCGGATGGGGTCCTCCAGGCCGCGGATGGCCCGGGTGGCCGCATAGCCGTCCATGACCGGCATCTGCACGTCCATGAGGATGAGGTCATAGGTGCCGGCGGGCATGTCGCGCACCTTGGCCACGGCGAGCTGGCCGTTTTCCACGATGTCGAGCTCAAAGCCCGCGTTTTCCAGGATCATCTGGGCGATCTCCTGGTTCATCTCGTTGTCCTCGGCGAGCAAAAGGCGCTTGCCGGCGAAACTTTCGGGCGTCGCTGGCTCGGCCTCTTCCTCCTCTTCAGGCGTGCCAGGGCTTACGAGCACATTGCGCAAGCCCGAAAGGAAGATGGGCTTGGAGCAGAAGGCCGTGACGCCGGCCTCTTTGCCCTCCTCCTCGATGTCCGTCCAGTCGTAGGCCGTGAGGATGATGATCGGCACCTCGGGGGGCACGGTCTTGCGCAGGCGGCGCGTGAGCTCGATGCCGTTCATGTCGGCCATGATCCAGTCGATGAAATAGGCGCCGTAGGCCTCGTTCTGCTCGCTCGCGAACTCGGTGCGCACGAGCGCCTCCTTGCCGAGGGTGGTCCAGTCGGGCTTCATGCCGAGCTCGGAGAGCATCTTGGAGAGGCTGGTGCAGGTGTTGATGTCGTCGTCCACCACCAGCGCGTGCGTGCCCTCATACTGCGGCAGCAGCATGTCGGCCGTGTCCTCCTCCACCACGCGGAAGGTGAAGGTCACGGCGAATTCCGAGCCCTTGCCGCTCTCGCTCTCCACCTCGATGGTGCCGCCCATCATGTCCACGATGTTCTTGGTGATGGCGAGCCCCAGGCCCGTGCCCTGGATGCCGCTCACCGTGGTGGTCTGCTCGCGCTCGAAGGGCTCGAAGACATGCTTGAGGAACTCCTTGCTCATGCCGATGCCGCTGTCGCGCACGCGGAACTCATAGGTGGCCCTGCCGTCCTCGGCCGGCGTGACCTGGATGACGCGCACGCTCACCCGGCCGCCGGGGTGGGTGTACTTCATGGCGTTGCTCAGGATGTTGAGCAGCACCTGGTTGAGGCGCAGCCGGTCGCAGAAGATGGTCTCGTTGACCACGTTGAGCGTGTCGATTTGGAATTCCAGCTGCTTGGAGCGCACATCCGCCTGCACGATGGTGCGCAGGTCATGGAGGATGGAGGGCAGGCTCACCTCCTGCTCCTCGATCTTGACCTTGCCGCTCTCGATGCGGCTCATGTCGAGCACGTCGTTGATCAGGCTCAGGAGGTGGTTGCCCGAGGTCATGATCTTGCCCAGGTAGCGCTGCACCATGGGCACGTTGTCCGCATTGGAGGAGGCGAGCGCGGTGAAGCCGATGATGGCGTTCATGGGCGTGCGGATGTCGTGCGACATGTTGTTCAAAAAGGCCGTCTTGGCGGCGCTGGCATAGCGCGACTTTTCGAGCGCCTCGGCGAGGGCCTGCTTCTGCTCCTGCTCGCGGCGGATCATGTCGTCGATGTTCCTGAAGCCCGCGAGGATGAGGTCATAGCCGCGGCCGCCGTTTTCGTGAGGCCTGACGAAGGTGAACTGGAAATACTGGGTCTCGCCGTTCTCGACGATGCGGTAGGTGCCGCTGTATTCCTCCTTTTCGGCGAGCTGCTTGCGGATGGTCTCAAGCAAGAGCGCGTCGCGCAGATAGTCCCGGTCCTCGGGGTGGACCTTCTCGTCGATATAGCGCCCGGCCAGTTCCGCATAGGGCCTTTCGGCGCCCTGGCTCTCGGCGGTGCCCCCAGGCCCGAAGCCCGAGAGCTTGATGATGCCCGTGCTGCCCTTGTCCGCATCGATGGCGAGCACGTTGGAATAATCGCGAGAAAGCGCCTCCACGATGGCGAGCTGGCTCGCGAGCTCCTGATTGGCGTGCTCCGTGGTGGTGAGCAGCTGCCGGTTCCAGCGGCCCCTGAGCCACGTGATGAGGAAGAGCGAGGCCCCAAGCATGAGGATGCACGCCGCCACCGACATGGTGCCCGGATTGGCGTAGAGATAGTGCCAGAGGCTCATGTCGCCGGCGCGGTACGCAACATAGTTGGAGCCGAGCTGGTTGAGGGTGGCCGGCGGCACGCCCTTCACGGCTTTCTTGAGGATGGTGCCGAGCTCATGGTCCGCGCTGGCCGGCACATAGATGCTGAAATTGGCGCCCCCGTCATTGAGGATGGCGTAGGTGAGGCCGCCGCCGGGGTCGCGGTTGATGAACATCTGCGCGGTCAGCGGCAAGACGTAGGCCGCGTCGGCCTCGCCGCGCTGCACGGCGCGCAGGGCCTCCTGCGCGGTGGGATATTCCCGCGTCTCCACATTTTTCAGCAGACCGTCCGGCAGGTCGAAGGGCATGCCTTTGGGGAGCGCCAGCTTGCGGACAGGGGCGTTGAAGTCCGTGCGCGTCACCCGGGCCACGCCGGTGACAAGATAGGGCTCGGTGGAAAAGCCGTGATAGGGCTCGTCCTCGCCGATGCGGTCGGGCTCCAGCCGGTCCAGCAAGACGAGCGCATGGGCGCGGTTTTCGCCGGCCTCCCCGGGGGCCGTGGGGGCCACGAGCGTATAGGGCAGGCCCGCCACCTCCATGACGCGGCCGAAATATTCCGGGATGACGCCCTTGAGCTCGCCGTTCTCCACAAAGGAATACGGCGCGTTGTCGGCCCGGGCCGTGGCGGTGATGGGCTTGTCGCCCTGCTTCACCGCGGCCCTGTATTCCTGCTCGCGCGGCGAAAATTCCGCCTGGTCGGGAAGGTCCGGCCCGTAGTGACGGTAATAGAGGCGGTTTTGCCAGTCGCCCTCGTTGAGGTTCATCTGGTCGATGGCGTGGTTGATCTCGTCGATGATGTCCTTGTTTTCCTTGCGCGCGATGATGTGAAAATTGTCGCTCTTGATGATGTCGAGCAGGGTCTCGTTATAGGGCTTGCGCAGATTGCTGGAGAGGATGGCGTCCACGTCGCCGTTTTGGAGGGCCCGGGAAAGCTCCGCCGGCGATTCGTATTCGATGAGCGTGTAGGTGAAACCCTTGTCTTTCGCAAAATCGGGCAGGTAGCGGTTCTGGCTGCTGCCGGCCACGGCGCCTATCCTCATGCCCTCATAGGTCTCGTAGTCGCCGGCGCGCAGGCGCGTGTTCTGCAGCTTGCGCGTGAGGACGGTGTGGTTGCGGCCCACGGGCAGGGAAAAGGCGAAGATGCTTTCGCGCTCCGGCGTGCGGCGGGCCGTGCTGACGATCTCGATATCGCCGTTCTTCAGCATCTCCTGCATATCCTGCCAGGACTTGTCATAGCCCGAGAACGTGAAATTGAGGTTGGAATATTCCGAGAGCAGGCGCAGAAGGTCCATGCCGTAGCCTACCAGATTGCCCTCGTCATCCTTGCTGTGGTAGCCCTCGAAATTGAAGATGCCCGCCTTGACCTCGCGGTTGGGGCCGCTCGAGGTGGACGCCGGCGTGGATTCGGCCGCCGCCACGGGGCAGGCCAGGAGAAGCGCGAGCGCCAGCGCGGGAAAGATGCCGGGATGCCAAAGAAAGTTCCGCATATATTCACCACAGACGGCTTTTTTGCAGGGAGGGGCGGCGGCGTCCACGGCCGGTGGCACCCCTGCCGGGCGCCATTGCAGGGCTGTCGGACGCGGCGGCGCCAGTATAGAAAAAGGCCGCATCTTTGCCAATGCCTCCCGCGGGCGCGCCTCCGCTTTCGCCGCATCTTTCCGCCGGCGCGTCCCGCACCATCCTGCGGGGCGCCCGGCGTCATTCCGTCTTTACGAAAAAAGGAAAAACTCCTAGAATGGAGCCTTGCGGCATGATGCACCTTGGCGCGGCCCCGGGCCGGCCCGCTCATGTTGCGCCCGTGAAACCGTACTCTGCCAACATCCCGCGCAGCGCCGACAGCAAACCATGAACAGAAGTCACGCCATCCTCGCCGGCCCCCTGTTTTTCGCGCTCCTGGGCACCGCCTTTTGCGTCTGGAGCGCGCTCGGGAACGATGTCAATTTCTGCGTCACCACCGGCTGCACCCTGTACCAGGACTTCACCGTCGCCGGCATCTCGCTGTGGTGGTTCGGTACCGCGGCCTTCGGCGCGCTGGCCGGCCTTGCGCTGCTCGGCGCGGCGGAGTGGGCCCGCATCGTGGCCGCCC
This sequence comes from Desulfovibrio sp., assembly GCF_014803725.1. GTDB lineage: Bacteria > Desulfobacterota > Desulfovibrionia > Desulfovibrionales > Desulfovibrionaceae > Desulfovibrio. The sequence continues at coordinate 34,802 of NZ_JAAVBE010000015.1, read as the reverse complement.
TCGCCATCCTGGGCGACATCTGCCTGCTTCTGCTCATGGCCTTCACCGCCCCCTGCATCAGTTGCCTCGTGGCGGCGCTCCTCTTCGCCATCATCTATTTTCTCCTGCGCCGCGAGCCCGCGCCGCAGAGCCGCATGCGCCCGGAGGGGCGGCGGCATTCCCTGCTGCTGTGGGTGTGGGCCGCGCTCTTCGTGGTCAATGTGGGCGCCGTGGCGCGCTCCCAGGCGGATGTGTGGCCCATCCTCGACGAAAGCGAAAACCCGGTCACGCGCATGTTTTTCTCGCCCTCCTGCCGCTACTGCATCGAGGGCATCAACGCGCTCTCCGGCAATGTGGACGTGGCCTTCTACCCCCTCGCCGAGACCGAGGCCGATGTCTGGAAGGTGGCGCGCATGCGCGCCCTGCTCGACGAAGGGCTCAACATCGCCCAGGCCCTCGCCCAGAGCCAGAATGTCCAGGAGCCCTCGGGCTTCGCCTCCTGGCGGCCGGGCATGCTGCTCCTGCGCTTCCGCCTGTTGCGCAACAAGGCCCATGTTTTCGCGGCCGGCTCGCAGGGCGTGCCCTTCTTCGAGCAGCGCGGCCTTCCGGGCGACATCCGCGAGCGCGTGGAACGCGCCCAGCAGCCGCGCGGCCAGGCCGACGCCCGCCCGGTCGCCCCGGCGCCTGCCCCGGATGACGACACACCCCGGGACGAGCGTCTGCCGCTGGATACGGGCGGCCTCAGCAGTTCCGGGGGCACCCAGTGCGGCGGCGCGGTGCCGTGCCCGCCGGGCACCGAGGCCCGCTAGCCTCCGGCCCCGCCTTCCTCCATCCTGCCACTTCCCGCCCCGCGGCCGCGGCGCCCTTTCTTGAAATTTGCCGCGCCCGCGCGTATACTGTCCTTTTCCTGTGATCCTCATTCCTGCGGCCAGGGCCGCACGGGAGCGCCCATGCTTGAGTATATCCGCACCAGCGCGCAGTCATTCGGCGTCAAGGTGGCCTTCGGCGTCATCATCCTTGTCTTCGTCTTCTGGGGCGTGGGCAACTTCAACGACCGGGATTACTCCAACGTGGTGGCCATGGTGAACGGCCAGCCCATCCTGGCGCAGGAGTTCGAGCGCGCCTACCGCAGCGCCGAGGAATACCTGCTGCGCGCCAACCCCGGGCTCACGCGCGAGCAGCTCATCCGCGACCATCTCGGGCGCACGGTGCTCAACGACCTCATCCGGCAGACTCTCGTCCTTCAGGAGGCCGAGCGCGCGGGCATCACCGTGACCCCGGTGGAGCTCAGGCAGGCCGTGGGCAAGATGCGCGCCTTTCAGGACGACAAGGGCCGCTTCGACCCCGAGGCCTATACCCGCGTGCTCGCCGCGCAGCGCAAGAGCCCGGCCCAGTATGAAAAGGAGCTCGCCGACGAGCTCCTGGCCGGCAAGATCTACGCCCTCGTCACCGCCCCGGCCTGGAGCGACCCGGACGAGCCCCGCCGCCGTTATGACTTTTTGCGCGAGCGGCGCAGCGTGGACTATATCTTCGTGCCCGCAGGGCGCTTCCTCGACAAGGTCACGGTCACGGACGCCGAGGCCCAGGCATGGTACGACGGCCACAAGGCGGATTTCGCCATCCCGGCGCGCGTCAACGTGGCCTATGTGGCCGTGCGCCCCGAAGAGCTCGTCAAGCCCGACAGCGTGAGCGAGGCCGACGCGCGGGCCTGGTACGAGGCCAACAGGAACCACTTTGAGCAGCCGGAGCAGGTGCGCGCGGCCCACATCCTCGTGCCGCTGCCGCAGGATGCCGACGCCGCGGCCGAGGGCGAGGCCCGCGAGGCCATCGAAAAGGCCGCCAGCCGCCTCAAGGCCGGCGAGGCCTTCGCCAAGGTGGCCGACGCCGTGAACCCCGAGGGCGCGGCCGGCCCGGGGGGCGAGCTCGGCTGGATCACGCGCGGGCGCACCGTGCCCGCCTTCGAGGAAGCGGCCTTCGCCCTCGAGCCGGGCACGGTCTCGGAGCCGGTGCGCAGCCCCTTCGGCTTGCACCTCATCCTCGTGGAAGAAAAGAATCCCGGCGGCGTGCCGGAATTTGAGAAAGTCGCCGACGAGGCGCGCAAGGGCGTGGCCTTCGAGCGCGGCTCGGACAGGCTGCATGACACGCTCGACAGCCTCATCGAGGACAATATCCTCAACAAGCCGCTCGCCGAAAGCGCGGAGCGCCACGGCCTCAAGGCGGCGGAAAGCGGCTTCCTGGACAAGGAGGGGCTGATCACCACCCTCGGGGTCAAGCCCGAGGGCGCAGACGCCCTGCTCGGCGCGGGCGCGGGCCTGCCCGTGGACAGCGCGCTGGAAGCGGGCGACAGCTACCTCGTGGCGCGCATCGTCGCCACTGAGCCGGCTTCCACCAAGCCTTTCGCCGACGTGAAGGACGGCATCGTGAAGATCCTCGGGGAGGAAAAGGCGCTCGCCGACGCGCTGGCCAGCGCGCAGGCCACGCGGGCAAAGCTCAAGGACGGCCCCCTGCCGGAGGCCGAAGCCAAAAGCCTCGGCGTGAAGCAGGCGCCCGCCATGGAGCGCGGCGGCGCCCTCGCCGACTTCGCGCCCGACCCGGCGCTCGCTGAAGCCATCTTCGCGGACAAGCCGGGCGACTGGCTCGAGCGCGTGTACAGCGTCAGCGGCCCGCAGGGCCCCGGCGCCCTCCTCTGCCGCGTGGCCGCGGTGCTGCCCCCGGACGGCGCGGAGTGGGAGAGCGTTGCCGAGGCGCTCACCGAGGGCGTCAGGCGCGAGCGCGAGGACGCGGTCTACGCCATCTTCCTCCAGAGCCTTGCGGACGGCGCCAAGGTGGAAGTGGTCAACAGCAACCTCGTCGACCGCGTGAACATGTAGGCGCGGCCGGCGCCAGGGGAGCGATCCATGTGCGGCATCATCGGCTATGTGGGCCACCGCCCGGCTGTGCCCGTGGTGGTGGAGGGCCTGGAGCGGCTCGAATATCGCGGCTATGACTCGGCGGGCGTCGCCTGGCTGCTTGCCGGGCGGCTGCATGTGCTGCGCGCCAAGGGCAAGCTCGCGGCCCTCAAGGAAAAGCTGGCCGATTCGCCGGCCATCACCGCCACCTGCGCCATGGGCCACACCCGCTGGGCCACCCACGGCGTGCCGGCCGAGCGCAACGCGCACCCGCATCTTTCCAACGACGGCTCCCTCGCCCTCGTGCACAACGGCATCATCGAGAATTATCAGGAGCTCAAGGCCGGCCTCGCGGCCCGGGGCTATGAATTTCATTCCGAGACGGACACCGAGGTGCTCGTCAACCTCATCGCCGAGCGCCGCAAGACCGAGCCCGACCTGCTCCACGCCTTCGCCGCCGCCCTGCGGGAGGCCCACGGCGCCTACGCCGTCTGCCTGCTCGATGTGGCGGAGCCGGACACGCTCTATGCCGCGCGCATGGCGGCGCCGCTCATCGTGGGCCTCGGCACCGGCGAAAACTTCGTGGCCTCGGACATCCCGGCCTTCCTGCCCTATACGCGGCGCGTGGTCTTTCTCGAAGACGGCGAGATCGTGCGCGCCACCGCCTCGGCCCACGAGATCTTCCGCCTCACTGACCTCTCCCCGCAGGAGCGCGAGGCCCAGACCATCCAGTGGGACATGCAGGCAGCGCAGAAGGACGGCTTCCGGCACTTCATGCTCAAGGAGATCTTCGAGCAGCCGCGCGTCATCACCGACGGCCTCGCCGGCCGCGTGGCCCACTCGGGCGACGGCGTGGTGCTGCCGGAACTCGCGCACCTCCCGGTGCCGAAGCGCCTGCATGTGGTGGCCTGCGGCACCTCCTACCATGCCGGGCTCTGGGGGCGGCACCTGCTGGAGGCCTGGGCGGGCATCCCCGTGCAGGTGGAGATCGCCTCGGAGTTCCGCTACCGCGAGAACCCACGCTTCGGCGAGGGGGAGATGGGCCTTGTCATCAGCCAGAGCGGCGAGACGGCCGACACCCTGGCCGCGCTCAGGCTCATGAAGGAGCGGGGCCTGCCCGTGCTCGGCCTGTGCAACGTGGTGGGCTCGTCCATCGCGCGCGAGGCCGAGGCCGTGCTCTTCACCCAGGCCGGGCCCGAGATCAGCGTGGCCTCCACCAAGGCCATGTGCAGCCAGATGCTGAGCCTTGCGCTCATGGCCCTCCACTGGAGCGAGCGCACGGGCACGCTCAGCCCGGCTGCCCGCAGGGAGCGCATCGGCATCCTCCAGTCCCTGCCGGCCCTGCTCGACGACAACCTGCCGCAGATGCACAAGACCGCGCGTGAGCTGGCCCTCAAGTACGCGCAGGCGGCCAATTTCTTCTACCTCGGGCGCGGGCATTGCTACCCGCTGGCGCTGGAGGGCGCGCTCAAGCTCAAGGAGCTCTCCTACATCCACGCCGAGGGCTATGCCGCCGGCGAGATGAAGCACGGCCCCATCGCGCTCATCGACCCGGCCTTCCCGACCTTTGCCATCGCGCTCGACGACGCGCTCTTCCCCAAGGTCAAGTCGAATATCGAGGAAGTGCAGGCGAGGCAGGGCAAGGTCATCGCGCTCACCAATCCCGGCACGGAGCTCGCCGCGGACGACGTGTGGCGCGTGCCGCCGCTGCCGGCGCCGCTCTCGGCCTTCGCGGTGCTGCCCGCGCTCCAGCTCTTCAGCTACGAGGTGGCCGACTACCTCGGCAAGGACGTGGACCAGCCGCGCAACCTCGCCAAGAGCGTCACCGTGGAGTGACGTGGACCATGCTCAAACCCTTCTACCAGGGCAAGCTGGACACCTTCTGCGCCATTTACGCCGTGCTCAACGCGCTGCGCCTGCTCTACGGCATCCGCGTGCTCAAGGCGCGCGACATCCTGAACGAGACGCTCATGGGCCTCGCCTCCCGGCCCGAGGCCTTCCGCGCGGTGCTCACCCAGGAGACGGACTATATCGCCCTCGTGGACAACCTGCTGCGCATCCAGGCCCGCGCCTTTCCGCTGGACATCCAGGCGCCCTTTGCAGGCGCAAAGTCCCTGCCCGGGCCGGACACCTTTTTCGCCGCCTGCCGCGACTGGCTGGCCCCGGAGAGCGGCCGGGCCATCGTCTTCCGCTTTTTGCGCAGCCTCACGCCCGACGGCGGCCCCCTGAACCGCCACTGGACCACGGCCGACCGCGTGGACGGCGATGTCCTCCACCTGTTCGACTGCAGCCACGAGGCCGAGGCCATCCTCAACATCAACAAGGCGAGCTTTGTCACCAGGGCCGACCACGTTTCCGCCGAGCGGCTTTTGCACATCCAGCCCGAAAGCGCGCGCTTCCTGCGCGTGCCCTTCTGACGCGATGCCTTCCACTTCCTTGCGCCGCCCGCTGCCCGTCTGGGCGCTGAGCCTCGGCTGCCCCAAGAACCGCGTGGACAGCGAACGCCTGCTGGGCTCGCTGGGCGTCGCCGTGAAGCCCGCGGCCCACATGGGCCGAAGCCGCCTCGTCTTCATCAACACCTGCGGCTTCATCGAGCCCGCGGTGCGCGAATCCATCCGCGCCGTGCTCGACGCGGCGCAACATCTCGGCAAGCTCCGGCGGCGGCCGCTGCTGGCCGTGGCCGGCTGCATGGTGGGCCGCTATGGGGTAGCCGAGCTTGCGAAAGAGCTCCCGGAAGTGGATCTCTGGCTGCCCACGGAAGATCTTGCGCGCTGGCCGGCCCTCGTGCGCGCGGCGCTGGGCCTTGCTCCGGCGCAAGGTTCCGGGGCGTTCGGGCGCCTGCTCTCCACCGGCCCCGCGTATGCGTGGCTCAAGGTGGGGGAGGGCTGCCGCCACAGTTGCGCCTTCTGCACCATCCCGTCCATTCGCGGGCCCCTGCGCTCGACGCCGGCCGAAGCCCTGCTCGCCGAGGCCCGCACCTTGCTCGGGCAGGGCGTGCGCGAGCTCGACCTGGTGGCGCAGGACGTTTCCGCCTGGGGCAGCGACTTCAGCGGCGGGGCGGAGCGCCCCCGGCTCGAAGACCTCATCACCGCCCTCGCCGGCCTCGACGGCCTTTTCTGGCTGCGCCTCCTCTATCTCTATCCCACGGGCATTACCGAGGCCCTCCTCAGGCGCATGGCCGAGCTCGGGCCCCCGGTGCTTCCGTACTTTGACATCCCCTTCCAGCATGCGGCGCCCGAACTCCTGCGCGCCATGGGGCGCCCCTTTGCGGGCGACCCGCGCCGCGTGCTCGAGCGCGTGCGGAACATCCTGCCCGACGCGGCGCTGCGCACCACCTTCATCGTGGGCTACCCGGGCGAGACCGAGGCGCAATTTCTGGAGCTGTGCCGCTTCGTGGAGGAGGCCCGCTTCACCCATCTCGGCGTTTTCGCCTACCAGGCCGAGGACGGCACGCCGGCCGCGAAACTCCCCGGGCAAGTCCCCATGGCCGTGCGCGAGGAGCGACGCGCGACCCTCATGGAGCTCCAGGCCTCGATCAGCGCGGACATCCTCGCCCAGACGGTGGGGAGCCGCCTCCCCGTGCTCGTGGACGCACCCGCGGACGAATGGCCCGGGCTGCACCGGGGCCGCGTGTGGTTCCAGGCGCCCGAGGTGGACGGCGTGACATGGGTGAGCGGCCCGGGTGTGACGCCCGGCGCCGTGGTGGAGGGCGATATTGTGGAAAGTTCGGACTACGACTTGAGCGCGCTGGCCTGAGCGCCCTCCACGCCCGCCGCCACTTCACCGCAAAAGGCTACAAAGCGCCCTGCCATGGCCTCGAGGCCGATGCCCGGGCGCAGGCTCTCGCCGGCCCCGCGCAGGCGCGCCCTGAGGCGCTCGTCGCGCATGACCGCGATCATGGCCCGCGCCAGGGCCTGGGGATCGCTTTCCCTGATGCGCACCGCCACATGCGGGGGCGCCCCGGCAAGGCGCTCGCGGTGCAGGGGGCTCAGCGCGCAGATGAGCGGCACGCCGAGCGCGATGCCGGCCCAGAGGGTCTGCGGCACTTCCTCGGGCGAGGTGCCGGGCGCGAGCCACGCCGAGCACTGGGCGAGCACTTCGGGCGGCTGCTCGCCGAGGATGGCGAGCCGGCCGGCCACGCCGAGGCTTTCGGCCTCGTGCAGTATCTCCCCAAAGCGCGGGCCCGCGCCGAACATGCGCACTTCCCACGGGGGCAGGTCTTCCCGCTGCCAGAGCGCGGCCATGGCCCGCACCACGGCGAGGGCGCCGGAATCGGGCCCAAGGCTCTCGCCCATGCCGAAGACATGGCGCTCTGTTTCGGGCGCGGGAGGATAGTCCGCCAGCGGGAGACCCGGGGCGAGCAGGTCGAGCAGGGCGTCGGGGCGGCGCTTTTCGGGGAGCTCTTGCCAGATTTCGTGAAGGCGCGCCCGCACATGCTCCGAGCCGCAGAAGATGCGGTTCGCCGCGCGCACGGGCCGGCCCCGGGCCACATCCGGCGCGGGCGGCCGCACGAAAAAGGCATGCGCGAGGTGGGCGCTCCCCTTTTTACGCATGCCGAACACGCGGCGCGAAAGGCCCAGGGCCTCTTCGCCCACGGTCTGGATGATGAGAAAGTCGCACCGGCGCTGCCAGCGCCAGAGGCGCACAAGGGCCGCCACGTCGCCCGCGCCGCCCATGGGCAGAACCGGCAGGCCCCGCTCCGCGGCGCGCTCATGCAGCCACGCCCCCCGGCGGCACACGAGGAGCGGCGTGAAGCGGCCGCCCTCCCTGAGGGCTTCCGTCATGGCGAACGCCTGTTCGGCCTCCACGCGCGCGAGTTGCGCGGGAGTTCCGGGAGGGGCGCCGGCGCCGTCCCCCTCCTGCTGGAGCGCCATGAGAAGAATGTGCATCACGTTCCCCGGGGCGCGGCATGCGCGCGTGTTCGGGCGGCTTTGCTAGTACGGCGTCCCGGTGGCGAGCATGTGCGCGAGCAGGGCGTCTTTCAGCCACAGGGCCACCGGCCCGGGGCGGCCGCGGGTCTCGCCCTCGCCCACCGGGCGCCCGTCAAAGTGGGTCACGGCCACGCAGAGCGTGGCGCTCGTGAAGAGCAGCATCTCCCGCGCGTGGGCGATCTCGTCCCGGTGGATGGGGCCTTCCACCACGGGCATGCGCTCCGCCGCCAGCTTCAGCGCCGCGAGGAGCGTCGTCCCGGGGAGGATGCGCCGTATCTCGGGGCTGCGCAGGCGCCCAGCCGCATCCACGATGCCGATGTTGGCGATGGCCGCCTCGCCCATGTGGCCCTCTTCGTCAAAGGTCACGGCCACGTCCATGCCCTTCTCCCGCGCCTCGGCCGCCATGAACACATTGGGCAGATAATTGGTGTTCTTGATGCGCGCGAGATATTCCTGCTTGGGGGGTATGGCGCTCGTGAAGGCGGTGAGCCCCTTCTCGTAATATTCCTCCGTGGGGAGGCGCGAGGCGAGCGCCACGATGTAGAGCCCGGCCACCGGGCACTCGGCCGGCGAGATGCCGAAGCCGCCCGGCCCCCGGGAGAGGAAGACACGCACGTCGCAATGGTCGCGCCCGCCGGCCCGGGCCACGTCGAGGATGCGCTCGCGCAGCTCCTCCCACGAACAGGGCGGCGTGATGGAAAGCGCGGCCGCGCCCTCGCGCAGGCGCGCCAGATGCGCTTCGAGGGCGAAAACGCGCCGCTCCCGGCAGCAGATGCTCTCGAAAAGGCCGTCGCCCCGGTGGCAGAGATGGTCGTCCAGCGGCACGAAGAGCAGGCGCCCGTCCGTACAGATCCGGCCCACGCGCCAGTCATAGAAGGCGAGCACCTTTTCCGCGCCCGGCCTCGGCGCGGCCAGCAGGGCTTCGAGATAGGCCTCGCGGTCGGACGCTTCCATCCCCGCCCCTCCGCGCTTACGCGATGAACACGTCCCGATCGGGCACGCGCACGAGGTCGCGCCGGACAAGCTCCTCGGCGATCTGCACGGCGTTGAGCGCCGCGCCCTTGCGCACATTGTCGGCCACGATCCACATGTTGAGGCCCTTTTCCACGGATTCGTCCTCGCGGATGCGGCCCACGAACACGTCGTCCTCGCCGATGGCGTCGGCCTGCATGGGATAGAGCAGTTCGCGCGGATTGTCGAACACGCGCACGCCAGGCGCCTGAGAAAGCAGGATGCGCGCCTCCTTGGGGGTCATCTTTTTCCTGGTCTCCACGTTGACGGCTTCGCCGTGGCAGTAGAACACGGGCACGCGCACGCAGGTGGCCGTCACCTTGATGGACGGGTCTTCCATGATCTTGACGGTCTCGTTGACCATCTTCATCTCTTCCTTGGTGTAGTCGTTGTCCTGGAAGACATCGATGTGCGGCAGCGCGTTGAAGGCAATGCGGTAGGGATAGACCTTGCTTTCCGGGTCGCGGCCGTTGAAGAGGTCGCGCACCTGGCGCTCCAGCTCCTCGATGCCCTTCTGGCCCGTGCCGGACACGGCCTGGTAGGTGGAGACCACCACCCGCGTGACGCCCACGGCGTCGTGGATGGGCTTCAGCACCACCACCATCTGGATGGTGGAGCAGTTGGGATTGGCGATGATGCCCTCGTGCTTGTCGAGGGCGTCGGGGTTGACCTCGGGCACCACAAGCGGGCAGCGCGGGTCCATGCGCCAGGCCGAGGAATTGTCCACCACCACGCAGCCGGCATGCGCGGCCAGCGGCGCGAACTTTTCGGAGGTCGAGCCGCCCGCGGAGAAGAGCGCGAGGTTTATACCCTCGAAGGAATCCTCCTTCAGCTCTTCCACCACCAGCTCCTCGTCGCCAAAGGGCACGCGGCTGCCGGCGGAACGCGCCGAGGCGAAGGCGGCAACGCGCGTGGCCGGGAAGGCCCGGTCATGGAGGGTCTTGAGCATTTCACGGCCCACGGCGCCGGTGGCGCCGACAACGGCGACGGTCAGGTTCTCGCTCATGGCGGTATCGGTCTCCTTCTTGCTTGGCTTTGCGGGAGGGCATGCGGCCCCTGCCGCCCTTCCGCCCGCAAAGTCAGGGGACTATAGCCCCGGGCGCCGCAAAAGGGAAGCGGCGGGGCCCTCCTTCGCCACGGGGCGCAGCGCCTGTGAACGACGGCCGGGCGCTTGCCCCGCGCCCGCATCTGGCATACTCTCCCGCTGCCATCCTGAAGGAGAGCCTATGCACGTCCTCGTCACCGGCGCCGCCGGCTTCATCGGCCACCAACTCGCCAAAAGACTGCTCGCCGACGGGCACACCGTGGTGGGCATCGACAACCTGAACGCCTATTACGATGTGGGCCTCAAGGAAGCGCGCCTCAGAGATCTGGCCGCCCTCCCCCAGAGCGCGGCCTTCCGTTTCGAGCGCCTCGACCTCGCCGACGGGGACGGCATGGCGCGCCTGTTCGCGGCCGAGCGCTTCACCCATGTGGTCAACCTGGCGGCGCAGGCCGGGGTGCGTTACAGCCTCAAGGATCCGGCCTCCTATATCAGCTCCAACCTCGTGGGCTTCGGCCATGTGCTCGAGGGCTGCCGCCAGAACGGCGTGGAGCACCTTGTTTTCGCCTCGTCCTCCTCGGTTTACGGGCTGAACGCGGCCATGCCCTATTCCACGCGCCACAACGTGGATCACCCCGTGAGCCTCTACGCGGCCACGAAAAAGAGCGACGAGCTCATGGCCCACGCCTACAGCCACCTTTTCGGCATCCCGGCCACGGGCCTGCGCTTCTTCACGGTCTACGGGCCCTGGGGCCGGCCCGACATGGCGCTGCACCTCTTCACCACGGCCATCCTGAAGGGCGAGCCCATCAAGGTCTTCAACGAGGGCCGCATGCGCCGCGACTTCACCTATATCGACGACATCGTGGAGGGCATGGTGCGCCTTTTGCCCATCCCCGCCGCGCCCGACCCGGCCTTCGACGCGGCCGCGCCCAGCCCGGCCGCGAGCTCCGCGCCGTGGCGCATCTACAATATCGGCAACCACGACACCGTGGAGCTTGGCGTCTTCATCGATACGCTGGAAAAGGCCCTCGGCAAGAAGGCCATCCGCGAGCTTCTGCCCATGCAGCCCGGCGATGTGGAATCCACCTGGGCGGACGTGGACGACCTCGCCCGGGTCACGGGCTTCACGCCGGCCACGCCGCTCGCCGTGGGCATCGGCCGCTTCGTGGAGTGGTACCGGGAGTATTACGGCGCATGAGCGGGATGACGCCCGATACGCCGGCGCGCCCCGAGATCCTCGCCCCGGCCGGCGACACGCCCTCCTTCCTGGCGGCGCTGGCCGCCGGCGCCGATGCCGTTTACGTGGGGCTGAAGCATTTTTCCGCGCGCATGGAGGCCGAGAATTTCGGCATAGGCGAGCTCACGCGCCTCACCGAACTCGCCCACGAGGAGGGCCGCCGCGTCTATGTGGCCATGAACACCCTCATCAAGCCCGGCGAGACCGGCGCGGCCTGGCGGCTCGCCGCGCGCCTCGCCCGCCGCGTTGAGCCGGACGGCCTCATCATCCAGGACCCGGGCCTCATCGACATCGCCCGTCAGGCCGGCTTCACGGGCGCCCTCGCGCTCTCCACGCTCGCCAATGTCACGCACCCGCTGGCCCTTGAGGAGGCCAGGCGCCTCGGCGCGAGCCGGGTCATCCTGCCGCGCGAGCTCTCCATCGACGAGATCCGCGCCATGGGCGCCGCCTGCCCGGAGGGGCTGGACCTCGAGCTCTTCGTGCAGGGGGCGCTCTGCTATTGCGTGTCCGGCCGCTGCTACTGGTCGAGCTATATGGGCGGCAAGAGCGGCCTGCGCGGGCGCTGCGTCCAGCCCTGCCGCCGCGTCTACAGCGAGCTCGCGCGCCAGGGAGGACGCCCGCAGGGGAAGGACGCCCCGCGCCGCAAGGGGGCGCCCCATGGGCGTCAGGGCGAGGGCCGCCCGCCGCAGGGCCGGGCGCCCCTCGCGAAGGCCGGCGGAAAAGCGGGCCGCTTCTTCTCCTGCCGGGACCTCGAGCTCGGGCCGCTGGTCAAGACACTGCTCGACGTGCCGCACCTCGCCTCGTGGAAGATCGAGGGCCGCAAGAAAGGGCCGCACTATGTCTACCACACAGTGACGGCCTACCGCCTGTTGCGCGACCATCCCGGCGACCCTGCGGCGCGGAAGACGGCCCAGGACATCCTCGAACTGGCCCTGGGGCGCCCCGGGGTGAAGGCGCGCTTTTTACCGCAATCGCCCGAGGAGGCCGCGAGCCCGGACAAGCAGACGAGCTCCGGGTTCCTGGCCGGCAAGATCCGTATCACGCCCGAGGGCGGCTGCGAGCTCAAGCCGCATCTCGAGCTTCTGCCCGGCGATTATCTGCGCGTAGGCGTGGAGGACGAGCGCTGGCACGCCACGCTCCCCGTGACGCGGCGGGTGCCAAAGGCAGGCACCCTGCGCCTCAGGCTCGCGAAGCACGCCACGCCCAAAGCGGGCACCCCGGTCTACCTCATCGACCGCCGCGAGCCCGAGCTCCAGCGGCTGCTCGGCGAATGGCGCAAGCGCCTTGACGCCCTGAAGGAGCCCCCCGCGCAGGATACGGCCCCGCCGGCGGGCGGCCCGCGCCTCCCCAAGCCCGTGAAGCCCAGGCCCCGGCCGGACATGCTGCTCACTTCCGGGCTGGGCCGCGGAAAAGAGGAAGGAAATCGCGCTGCCGGAAGCACTCCCGGGCGCCGGGCCGTGCCCGCGCTCTGGCTCTCGCCGCGCACGGCCGAACTTTCGCGCACGCTCGTTGGCCGCACGGCGTGGTGGCTGCCTCCCGTGGTCTGGCCCGAGGAGGAAGCCGCGCTCAGCCGCATGATCGACCGGCTCTGGCGGCAGGGCGCGCGGCACTTTGTCTGCAATTCCCCGTGGCAGCGGGCCTTTTTTCCCCAAAGGCTCCCGGAGGATGCCGACCTTCTGGCCGGGCCCTTCTGCAATATCGCCAATGCTGCGGCGCTTGCCGTGCTGGCGGGCCAGGGCTTCGCGGCCGCCTTCGTGAGCCCGGAGCTTTCGCGCGACGACGCGCTGGCGCTCCCCGCGCAAAGCCCGCTCCCGCTGGGGGCCGTCGTCTCTGGCTTCTGGCCCGTGGGCATTTCCCGCTTCGGGCAGGCGGCGCTCAAGCCCAACGAGCCCTTCATGAGCCCCAAGGGCGAAGTGTTCTGGACCAGGCGCTATGGCGGCACGCTGTGGATCTATCCTGCCTGGCCGCTGGATCTTTCCGGGCAGCGGCGCGAGATGCAGGACGCGGGCTACAGCTTCTTTGCCCGCATGGAGGAGACGCCGCCGCAGGGCCTGCCGGAGCTTCGGCGCGAGGGCCTGTTCAACTGGAACGGCGCCCTCCTGTGACGGAAGCCCCGCTGCCGCACTACCCGCGCGGGCTCGTCCAGCCGCAGGGCGCCTACCGCTTCGGGCTGGAGGCCTTGCTGCTCGCGGCCTTCGCCGCGCAAATCCTGCGCGAACGGCGGAGCGCGAAACGGGAATGCGCCGTGGCCGAACTGGGCTCCGGCTGCGGCGCGGCCCTTCTGGGCGTGGCCCTGCACTCTCCGGCGGCGGTGTGCCTGGGCCTCGAGCGCGAGGCCGCCCTTGTGGCGGCGGCGCGGGCCAATGCCGGGGCGCTGGGCCTTTCCGGGCGCGTCCGCTTTCTTGTGGCGGATGTGGCGGCGCCGTTGCCGCAAGATGCCGGCCCGCACGACATGGCGCTCGCCAATCCGCCCTGGGGCCTTGGGGGGAGCGGGCGCCCTTCGCCCTCGGGCATGCGGGAGCAGGCTTTGCGGGCCGAAAGTACGCCCGGGGGCGACGCCTTCCCGATTTTTTGCGCGGCGGCCCAGCGCCTCTTGCGCCACAAGGGCGCCTTTTGCTGCATCGTGCCGGCATCCGCGCTCACGCGCATCTGTGCCGCCCTCGAGGGCGCGCGCCTTGGCCTGCGCCGTGTCCTGCCGCTTCGGCCGCACAGCGGGGACGCGGCCACCCGGCTCCTCCTGCTGGCGCAAAAAGGGGCCCGCGCCGAGCCCGTCCTGTGTTCGCCGCTCACGCTCCACTGCCGGGGCGCCACTTCCGGCTCCTCGTGGACGCGCGCGGCGCTCAGCTTCTGCCCCTGGCTCGCGCAAGATCCCGCCGCATCCGGCCCCCAGCCCCACGGAGACGCCTCATGAACTTCGTCGCCGATCTGCACATCCACTCCCGCTTTTCCCGCGCCACCAGCACGGCGCTCACCGTGCCGCATCTCGCGGCCTGGGCGGCCTGCAAGGGCATCGACGTGCTCGGCACGGGCGACTTCACCCATCCCCAGTGGCGCGCTGAGCTGCGCGAACAGCTCGTACTCGATGAAGAAAGCGGCCTCTACCGCCTCAAGGGCGAGCCTGAGGCGCTGGAGGCCCTTGCGGGCGGCCGCCTGGCGCGGCCAGCGGCCACGGAGCACGGCGGCCCGCGCTTCTGCCTCCAGGCCGAGATCAGCTCCATCTACAAGCGCGGCGGAAAGGTGCGCAAGGTGCACAATCTCGTCTTCGTGCCTACGCTGGAAGACGCCGACCGCCTCTCGGAACGCCTCGCCCTCATCGGCAATCTCCATTCGGACGGGCGGCCCATCCTCGGCCTCGACTCGCGCGACCTGCTCGAGATCCTGCTGGAATGCGTGCCCGCAGGCGTGCTCATCCCGGCCCATGTGTGGACGCCGTGGTTCGCCATCTTCGGCTCCAAGTCCGGCTTCGACCGCCCCGAGGACTGCTTCGGCGACCTCACGGAGCATATTTTCGCGCTGGAGACCGGCCTCTCGTCCGACCCGGCCATGAACCGCCTCTTAAGCCAGCTTGACGGCTATGCGCTCATTTCCAATTCCGACGCCCATTCCGGCGCCAATCTCGGCCGCGAGGCCAATCTCTTCGCGGGGCGCCCCTCCTATGCGGGCATGTTCGCGGCGCTTCGGGCCACGGCGCGGCGCGAGCCGCAGGACGGCCTCGACTGCCGCTTCCTCGGCACCATGGAGTTCTACCCCGAGGAGGGCAAGTACCACCTCGACGGCCACCGGGCCTGCGGCGTTGTGCTCGAGCCCGCCGAGGCACGGGAGCTGGGCGACATCTGCCCGGTGTGCGGGCGGCCGCTCACCATCGGCGTGCTCCACCGCGTGCTGGAGCTCGCCGACCGGCCAACGCCGCCGGCCCTCGCGCGCGAGCCCGAGGTGCTGCCGCTGGTGCCGCTCGCGGAAGTGATCGGCGAGATCCTCGGCGTGGGTGCGTCCTCGCGCAAGGTGCGCGAGCGCTATGGCCGGGCCCTCACGGAGCTCGGCCCCGAGCTCGACATCCTCTGCCGCCTGCCCGAGGCGGAAGTGCGCGCCTGGTGGGAGCCCCTGGGCGAGGCCGTGGCCCGCATGCGCGCGGGAGAGGTGATCCGCGAGGCCGGCTTCGACGGCCAGTACGGCACGGTGCGCCTGTTCCGGCCCGGGGAGCTGGACACCACGGGGAGCGGTGGCGGGCGACGGCGCCTCCCCGGGCTCGAGACGCCCAAGTCGGCAGGAGCCCCAAAGCCGGCCCCCAAGACGGACGCCGCGCCCCTTGCGCGGGCGCGTGAAAAGAAAACGGCATCGGCGGCCATCAGCTATTCCCCGGAGCAACTGGCCGCGCTCAGCGCGGGGACAGATGCCGGGAACGAAGGCCCGGTCTTCGTTGCGGCGGGGCCGGGCGCCGGCAAGACGCGCATCCTCGTGGGCCGGGTCGAGCGGCTGCTCGAGGGTGGCACGCCCCCGGACGAGATCCTGGCGCTCACCTTCACGCGCAGGGCTGCCGGCGAGATGCGCGAGCGCCTTGCCACGGGACAGGCGCCGGGCGCCCGGCTCCCGGCGTGCGACACTCTGCACGGCCTCGCGTGGCGGCTTATCAGGGAAGAGGCGGAAGGCGCGCTCCCCGTGCTCCTCGGCGAGGACGCGGCCCTGCGTGTCTTTACGGCGGCCAATGCCGGGCTCACACGGGCGCGGGCGCGCCAACTGTGGGACGCGCTGGCCCTCGCGCGGGAGCGCGACGAGACGCCCGCCGGAGAACCGGCCGAAGCCGCCGCCCGCTATGCGGCCCGCAAGAAGGCGCAGGGCCTGCTCGATTACGGCGACCTCATCGACTGGCTGAGCGAGCATGCCCCGGGCCTGCGCGGGCGCTGGAAGCATATCCTCGTGGACGAGGCGCAGGACCTTTCCCCGGTGCAGCTCGCCGCGGTGCGCGGCCTTCTGCCCGGGGACGGGCGCGGCTTTTTCGGCATCGGCGACCCGGACCAGGCCATCTACGGCTTCCGCGGCGCCGCCGGGCAGAGCGCGGAGAGCCTGCGTGGCTTCTGGCCAGGGTTGCGCGTGCTCAGGCTCGGGCAGAGCTATCGCGCAAGCCAGAAGGTGCTCGACACGGCCCGCGCCCTGCTGGCGGACAAGGGCCGCTGCGGCCCGCTCACCGCCGCCCGGCCCCTCGGGGCGGAGCTCAGGCTCTTCGCCGCGCCGGATGCCCGCGCCGAGGCCCGCTGGGTGGCGCAAAGGACGCGGGCGCTCATCGGCGCCACATCGCACAGCCTGCTCGATGCAGCGCGGCCCGCGCCCGGCGGGCTCGACGGCAGTCTCGCCCCGGGCGACATTGCCGTGCTCGTGCGCCTCAAGGCGCAGATCCCGCCGCTTCAAGCCGCCCTGGAGGCCGCCGGCGTGCCCTGCGTCGCGCCCGCCGCCGAGGAATTCTGGCGCGACGAGCTTTGCGGCCGCTTTCTCACCGCAGCCGAAGAGCGCTGGCGCGAAGCCCGCGAACAGGGCACGGCGCTCGCGCCCCCGCAGGAACTCCTCGCGCAGGATTGCCTCGCCGGCGAGGACGCCCCGGCCACTGCCGGCGAGGCCGAGGGCCTGCGCCTGAGCGAGCCCTGGCGGCGGCTCTGCCGCCTTTGGGCCCAGTGCGGGTCCTGGGGCGCCTTCTTCGAGCGCCTTGCCTGGCTGCACGAGGCGGAACTGGTAGGCGCCAGAGCGGAGCGCGTGCGCATCCTCACCCTGCATGCCTCCAAGGGGCTGGAATTCCAGGCGGTCTTTTTGCCCGGGCTCGAGAACGGCCTCTTGCCGCTTCGGCGCGACCTGCTCTTCGGCCCTTCCGCCGAAAAGCCCTCAGAGGCCGCGCTGACGGAGGAGCGGCGCCTGCTCTATGTGGGCCTGACCCGCGCCGCCCGCGGCATCTTTGCGAGCTTTGCCGGGGCCCGCGGCCTCTACGGGCGCAAGCTCGCCCTTGCGCCGTCGCCCTTTCTGGACCATATCCGCGCCTTTTGCCGCGAGAGCACCCTCACCCGGCATGTGCGCCGCAGCGAGGAGCCGCTTTCCTTGCTTTGAGTCCTCGCCGCGCAAAAAATTTTCTCAAAGAACGCTCACGCCCCTTGACTCTATAGCCGCTATAGCACTTATGGTTGACATGGATGAACGCCGGAGCCTGCGAAACGCCCGGCCCAAGGAGAAACGACATGTCTCAATGCCAGTGCTGCCACGACCATGAGATCCACGGCCACGAAGGCCATGTGCATACCCACGGCGCCCACGAACAGAGCCACGAGGGGCACGACCACAGCCACGAGGCCCAGGCCGCCTTCACCACCCCCGTGCCCGCGTCCACGGCCACCCGCGCGGTCTACCGCATCCCCAACATGGACTGCCCCATGGAGGAAGCGCTCATCCGCAACAAGCTCGGCGGCCTTCCCGGCGTGACCGGCCTTGAGTTCAACCTCATGCAGCGCCTGCTCACCGTGGATCACGAGCCCGGCCTTGCGCCCTCCCGCATCGAGGAAGCGCTCCTTGCCATCGACATGGCCCCGGCGCAGCCGGACGCGGCGGCCGCCGCCCCGCAGGGCCTGCCCTGGCGGCGCATCTGCTGGGCCACCGGGCTCGCCGCGCTCGCCGAAGCCGTGGAACTCGGCGCCGAATGGGGGCACTTCCCCGCCGCCATGCAAACCGGGGCCGAATGGCTCGCCGCGGCCATCTCGCTGGCGGCCATCCTGCTCGCCGGGCTCGGCACCTTCCGCAAGGGCTGGCTCGCGCTCATCAACCGCAACCTCAATATCAACGCCCTCATGGCCGTGGCCGTGACCGGCGCCTTCTGCATCGGCCAATTCCCCGAAGCGGCCATGGTCATGGCGCTCTTCAACCTCTCCGAGGCGCTGGAGGCCCGCGCCCTCGACCGCGCCCGCAACGCCGTGAGCGACCTCCTGGCGCTCGCGCCGGCCACGGCCACCGTGCTCCAGCCGGACGGCGCCTGGCGCGAAGTGGCCGCCGCCGACGTGGCGGTGGGAAGCCGCGTGCGCGTGCGCCCCGGCGAGCGCGTGGCTCTGGACGGGGAGGTGGTCGAGGGCCGCTCCACGGTCAACCAGGCGCCCATCACCGGCGAGAGCATCCCCGTGGAGAAGGCCGTCGGCGACACGGTCTACGCCGGCACCATCAACGAGACCGGCGCCTTCGAGTTCACCGTCACCGCTGCCGCCCGCGACACCACGCTCGCGCGCATCATCCACGCCGTGGAGGAGGCACAGGCCACGCGCGCGCCCATGCAGCGCTTCGTAGACAGCTTCGCCCGCTGGTACACACCCGCGGTCTTCGGCCTCGCCGTGGTGACGGCCCTCGTGCCGCCGCTCTTCTTCGGCGCGGCGTGGGCCGGCTCTGTTTACATGGCTCTCGTCCTGCTCGTCATCGGCTGCCCCTGCGCGCTCGTCATCTCCACGCCCGTGACCGTGGTCTCCGGCATGGCCGCGGCCGCGCGCAAGGGCATCCTCATCAAGGGCGGCGCCTATCTGGAGCAGGGGCGCCTGCTCGACCGCCTCGCCCTCGACAAGACCGGAACCCTCACCCGCGGCGAGCCCGTGCAGACGGACTTCATCCTCCTCGCCGAAGAGGGACGGCGCGACGAGATCGCCCGCATGGCGGCAAGCCTCGCGGCGCGCTCCGACCATCCGGTCTCGCGGGCCGTCGCGGCCGCGGGCAAGGATCTTGCCCTGCTCGACATGGAAGCCGTGGAGGCCCTGCCCGGCGAGGGCGTGGCCGCCAGCGGCGCGGGCCGGCGCTGGTATCTCGGCAATTACCGCCTCATGGAACGCCTCGGCGCGGGAAGCCCGGCCCTCGGGGAGCGCATGGCCGCCCTGGAGGCCGACGGCAAGACCACGGTGGTGCTCGCCTCGGCGGAGCTTGCCACGCCCGGAGCCGCCCGCGCCGAAGCCCTGTTCGCCGTGGCCGACGGCCTGCGAGAGACCAGCGTGGAGGCCGTGGCCGAGCTCAAGGCCCTCGGCGTGCGCACCCTGCTCCTCACCGGCGACACCGAGGCCACGGCCAGGGCCATGGCCAGGGCAGCGGGCGTAGACGAATACCGGGCCGGGCTGCTCCCGCAGGACAAGCTCGCCATCGTGGAGGAGCTGGAGCGCACGGGCGCGCATGTGGGCATGGTGGGCGACGGCATCAACGACGCGCCGGCGCTCGCCAAGGCCGATATCGGCTTCGCCATGGCCGCCGGCGGCACGGACACGGCCATCGAGACCGCCGATGTGGCCCTCATGGACGACGACTTGCGCAAGGTGCCGCGCTTCATCCGCCTTTCGCGGGCGACCCACGCCATCCTTGTGGAGAACATCGCCTTCGCCCTGGGCATCAAGGCCGTGTTCTTCGCCCTGACCTTCGCCGGCATGGCGACCATGTGGATGGCGGTCTTTGCGGATGTGGGCGCCTCGCTCGTGGTGGTGGCCAACGGCCTCCGGGTCATGCGGAAGTAGGGCGCAAGTAAGGGCGGAAGCAACACGCGCGGCACGGCGGGCAGGCGGCGCTTCCGCGCTTGCCCTCGCTGCCCTGAACGGATACTGTCGCGCCATGAATGACACTCTCTCCCAAGGCGGCGGCACGGGCGCGGATACGTTCTCCCGGCTCTTCCCCGGCGAACGCATCCGTCCCGTGGCCCCCGCGAACCTTGAGGCCGCGCGCGCGTGGCTGAACAGTCTCACCAAGCCCGTGGGCAGCCTCGGGCGCCTCGAAACACTGGCGGCCCGGCTCTGGGCCATGGCGCAGGGGCGCCGTCCCCTCGCTGTTGGCCCGGGCCTCATGCTCACCGTGGCGGGCGACCACGGCATCGCCGCGCAGGGCGTCTCGCCCTTTCCCCAGGCCGTGACCCGCCAGATGGTCGCCAACTTCCTCGCCGGCGGCGCGGCCATCAACGTGCTCTGCGCCGCCAACGGCCTTTCCCTGCGCGTGGTGGACGCGGGCTGCGCGGGCGGGCCCTTCCCGGCGCATCCCCTCCTGCTTGACCGCCGCCAGGGCGATGGCACCGCCGACCTGAGCGAAGGCCCGGCCATGAGCCTTGCGGCCTGCGAAGCGGCCTTGCGCGCGGGCTTTGCCCTTGCGAAAGACGCCCATGCCGAGGGCTTCCGCACGCTGGGCCTGGGCGAGATGGGCATCGCCAATTCCACGGCCGCCACGGCCCTCTATTGCGCCCTGCTCGGCCTTGCGCCCGAGGCTGTGGCCGGCCCCGGCGCGGGCGCCGAACCACCCATGGTGGCGCGCAAGGCGCGCCTCGTGGCGCAGGCGCTCAGCGTCAATGCCGATGCCGTGGCGGAGGGCCCGGTGGAGACCATGGCGGCGCTTGGCGGCTTCGAGATCGCCGTCATGTGCGGCGCCATGCTCGGCGCCGCGGCGCAGGGCATGGCCGTGCTCGTGGACGGCTTCATCAGCACTTCGGCGTGCGCGGCCGCGCTCGCCATGGCGCCGGACTTCGCGGGCTATGCCATCCTGACCCATGTTTCGGCCGAGCCCGGCTATGCGGGCGCCATCCGCCGCATGACCGAGCGCGCCGCCCCTCATGCGGGCACCCCGGACTGGGGCGAGCCGTTGCTTGCGCTCGGCCTGCGCCTCGGCGAGGGCACGGGCGCGGCGCTGGCCTGGCCGCTGGTGAAGAGCGCGGCGGCCATCTGTAACGACATGGCGACCATGGCTTCGGCGGGCGTGAGCGCCCGGGAAGAGGACAGGCTCGCGTGAGCGAGAGCGGGCCGGGCGCCGACACGCCCCTTCTGGAGCTGCGGGACGTGGCCCGCTCCTTTGCCGTGCGCCGGGGCCTTTTTGGCGAAACGCGTAGCCTGCGCGCCGTGGACGGCGTGAGCTTCACTCTCGCGGGCGGCGAGAGCCTCGGTCTCGTGGGCGAATCGGGCTGCGGCAAGTCCACCCTGGGGCGGCTCGCCTGCGGGCTGCTCAGGCCCGATGCCGGCGAGATACTGCTGGAGGGGCGCGCGCTGCCCCCCGCGGGCGCCGGAAGCTGGAGCGCCGGGCGGCTGCAGATGGTCTTTCAGGACCCGGCCTCGTCCCTCAACCCGCGCCTTAAGGTGCGCGCCTCGGTGGCCGAGCCGCTGGCCGCGGCCGGTGTGCCCCGCGCCGAACGCCGCGCCCGCGCCGAAGAGGCCCTTGCGGCCGTGGGCCTCGCCGGCGCCGGGGAGCGCTATCCGCACGCCTTTTCCGGCGGCCAGCGCCAGCGCATCGCCCTTGCGCGCGCCCTTGTCACCCGGCCGGACATCATCGTCTGCGACGAACCGGTCTCGGCGCTCGACGCGTCGGTGCAGGCCCAGATCCTCAACCTGCTGCGCGACGCGCAGGAGCGCTTCCGCCCGGCCTATCTCTTCATTTCCCACGACCTCGCGGTGGTGGGCTTCATGTGCCGGCGCATCCTTGTGATGTATCTGGGTGAGCTCGTGGAGGAGGCCAGCGCGGAACGCCTCTTCGCCGGGCCGGCGCATCCCTACAGCCAGGCCCTGCTCGCGGCCATGCCGGCGGGCGAGCGCGACTGGGCCCGCGGCCGGGGCCTCGACGACCTGCCGCCGCCCCTGCGCGGCGAGCCGCCGAGTCCGCTGGCGCCTCCTGCCGGCTGCCGCTTCCACCCGCGCTGCCCGAGAGCAGAGGCCATCTGCCGCACAACGCCGCCGCCGTGGAAAGAGCTCGCGCCGGGCTGGCGCGCGCGCTGCCATTTTGCCTGAAAAACCCGGATGCTGCCCTAACCCGCGGATGTCACCACGCGCACCAGGAGCTCGTCCCCGGGCCAGATGCGGCGGTCGGGCGTGAGCAGTTCCCCGCCGCGCGCCACCAGGGCGGTCTCTTCCATGAGGCCGAGGGCCTCCAGCAGTTGCCGCGCGGTCTTGGGCCGGCGCAGGGTGAGGCGGCGCTCCTCGGGCTGGAGGAGCACGGTGACGGTGTTTTCGCGAAAGTCCGTGCCGGCGGGCGGCGTGTCGTCCATCATGTTTCCCCCCTTTTAGGTGCGCGTCCAGAGATAGTAGACCCAGGTCATGAACGCCATGCTGGCCGCGCGCAGGCCCTGATTGGCGAGGATGAGGCGCAGGGCCTCGGCCGGGCGGAAAAAGCCGGCATAGGCCGGGAACTGGTGCCGGATGGCGCGCGCCGGCGTGGAGAGAATATTGCCGGCGAGCAAGGCCAGCACCACGTCGCGCGCGTCGAGGCCGCCGGCCTCAAGCAGGCTCCCGGCAGCGCCCAGGGCCGCGCCGAGCTCGGCCGCGAAATGGAGCACGATGATGCCCACGGCCTGCGGCTTCAGAAAGCTGAGCCAGTCCATATGCCCGGCCAGCCACGCCTCCAGCGCGGCGAAGGCGCCGAGCCGCTGGAGCGCGTACATGAGGATGTAGACCGGCACCGTGAAGCCCACGAGCCTCGGCAGGCGCCGGCGAAAACGCCGCCACGCCTTTTCCAGCGCAGGGCGGGGGCCTGCCTCGGGCTGAGGCGCCTCCGGCGCGGGAACGGCGCCGGCCATGCCGCTCTGCCCCGGCGCGGGCAACAGCGCCCGGCCGAGAAAGACGGTGAAAGCCGTGCGCACCGCCGCGGCCACGAGGGTCAGGCCCACATAGACAACGGCCGGCAGGCCGAGCACCGGCCAGGTGAGCAGGAAGATGGCCGGCGTGTGCACGAGATAGGCGGGCAGGCTGTTGAAGAGGTTGGCGAGCATGAGCTCGCGGCCGGAAAGTTCGCCCGCGTCCCGCCGGCCGGCGAGCAGGGCATTGGCCGATGCCGGCGACACGAAGGCCAGGGCGAAGGCGGCCCCGGCCACCGGCGGCATGTGCGCGGCGCGGGCCAGCGGCATGGCGAGCCGGGCGAGCGCCCGCGTCCAGTGCAGGGCCTCGAGCACATTGGCGACCAGGAGGCCACAGGCGAGCCCGAGCAAAAGCCGCAACAGCGGCCAGAGGAGGGAATGCCAGAGCGCGGCCCCGTCCGCGAGCCACGATAGAGGCTCAGCCACGGGCGCCCCCGCCAGTTCTCCCGCCCACTCCCGGAAACGCCGCGGGGCGCCTCACGTGCGGGCGCCCTCCGCCGCAAAGCCCGCATCCGGCGGCAGGTCCGGGCGCCCGGCGCAGGCCCGCGCCAGCTCGTCGCAGCGCTCGTTTTCCGCATGGCCGGCATGGCCGCGCAGCCAGTGCAGGCGCACCTCATGCCGCTCCAAAAGGGGCACCAGCCGCTGCCAGAGGTCGACGTTGAGCACGGGCTTCTTGTCCGCCTTGACCCAGTTTTTCGCGCGCCAGGATTTGAGCCAGCCCTTCTCCACCGCATTGCGCACGTATTGCGAATCCGTATGGAGATCCACGGCGCAGGGCTCTTTCAGCGCCTCGAGCGCGGCGATGACGGCCATGATCTCCATGCGGTTATTGGTGGTGCGCCTGAAGCCGCCCGAGAGCTCCCGCCGCGCGCCGGTGTCGGGATGCGTGAGCACCGCGGCCCAGCCCCCCGACCCGGGATTGCCGAGGCAGGAGCCGTCCGTGTGGATGATGACATGCTTCATGGCGTTGCCGGCCACGACGCTCAGGCGCGGCTTTCCGAGGGGCCGGGCGTCCAGTCGGGCGCCATGGTCTCGAAGGAGGTGTAGGGCGAGAGATACATGAGCTCCACCGCACCCACCGGGCCGTTGCGCTGCTTGCCGATGATGATCTCGGCGACACCCTGCGGCGGCCGCTCCGAGGGCTTCTGGTACTTGTACACGTCCTCGCGGTAGACGAACATGATCACGTCCGCGTCCTGCTCGATGGCGCCGGATTCGCGCAGGTCGGAGAGCATGGGCCGCTTGTCGCCGCGCTCCTCCACCTTGCGGTTGAGCTGCGAGAGCGCCACCACCGGGATGTCGAGCTCCTTGGCGAGGCCCTTGAGCGAGCGCGAGATGTCCGAGATCTCGAGCTCGCGCGAGTCGGTGCGGCGGCTCGTGCGCATGAGCTGGAGGTAATCCACCACCACGAGCCCCAGGCCCTTCTCCGCCTTGAGGCGCCGCGCCCGCGCCCTGAGCTCCAGCGTGGAGAGGGCCGGGGTGTCGTCGATATAGACGGGCGCGCGCGAGACCACGTCCGCCGCGGTGTAGAGGCGCTGCCAGTCCTCGTCCGTGAGCTGCGAGGGGCGGCGGAGCCTGGAGAGATCCACCTTGCCCCACACGGCGAGCATGCGCTGCATGAGCTGTTCCTTGCTCATTTCCAGCGAGAAGATGCCCACGGGCACCTCCTGCTCCACGGCCGCGTGCAGGGCCATGCAGAGCGCGAAGGCCGTCTTGCCCATGCTCGGGCGCGCGGCCACGATGATGAGGTCCGAGGGCTGGAGGCCGGCGGTCAGCGTGTCGAGCCGGCGGTAGCCCGTGGTCACGCCCGTCACCACATCGCGCGCGTCCGCGAGCTTGGAGAGGTTTTCAAACACCTTGTCCAAAAGCTCGCGCGTGGGCGAAAAATCGCGCCGGGCCGTGCGGCGCGACACCGCGAACACCGCCTGCTCGGACTCGTCGAGAAGCGCGTCCACCTCGCGCGAGGCGTCGTAGCAGTTGCCGATGATGCCGGAGCACACGTCGATGAGCCCGCGCTGGAGCGCCTTGTCGCGCACGATGCCCGCATAGTATTCGGCATTGGCGCCGGAGACCACGGCCTGCGCGAGGTCCGCGAGATAGACGGCCCCGCCCGCCTCCTCCAGGGCGTTCATGGCCTTGAGCTGTTCGGCCGTGGAAACGAGGTCGATGGGCGCGGTCTTGGAATAGAGCTCGAGAAAGGCGCGGAAGATGACCGTGTGCGCGGGAAGGTAAAAATCCGCGGGCACGAGGATGTCCGCGATGGAGTGCATGAGCTGGGGCCGCATGAGCAGGCCGCCGAGCACGGCCTGTTCGGCCTCGGCGCTGTGCGGCGGCACGCGGCGCACGAGGTCGGCCTGGGCGCTGGCCGTCCTGTCAGCGCCCGGAGTGGCGCGAGGGCCGGCTCCAGAAGGAACGCCCCCGGCCTTGCGGCCGGGGGCGTCGGAAGCGTTACCTGCCTGCGCCACCCTAGGCCCCGGCTTCGGCCTCGGCCACGGCTGCGACAGCTTCGGCCACAGCCTCGGCTTCGGCCGCGGCGAGCTCCTCTTCCGTCACCTCGGGCTGGTGGTCGGAAACCACCTGCACCGGCACCACGGCGATGACATCAGCGTGCAGGCGCACGCGCACGGGATGCTCGCCCAGGGTGCGGATGGGCGCGTCCATGAGGATGCGGCGGCGGTCCACTTCGAGGCCCTGCTCGGCGATGGCGTCGCCGATGATGGTGCTCGTCACGGAGCCGTAGAGCTTGTCGTTTTCACCCACGTGCATGGGGATGACCACCTTGAGGGCCTCGAGGCGGGCGGCGAGGCCGCGGGCTTCGGCGCGCAGGGCGTCCATGCGGGCCTGGAGCTTGTTGCGCTCCTGCTCGAAGACCTTGAGGTTGGCCGGGCTCGCCACCATGGCGAGGCCCTGGGGCAGAAGGTAGTTGCGCCCGTAGCCGGGCTTCACCTCGACCACATCGCCAAGATTGCCGAGATTTTCCACATCGGCGCGAAGAATGAGTTTCATGGGCGCCTCCTAGATGTTGCTCTTTTTCTTGACGCCGGAATCGTGCGTGGCCGTGTAGATGAGCATGGCCATCTGGCGGGCGCGCTTGATCTCGCGCGTCAGCTCGCGCTGGTGGCGGGCGCAGGTGCCGGTGATGCGGCGGGCGATGATCTTGCCGCGCTCGGTGATAAAGTCCTTCAGAACTTCGGGATTCTTGTAGTTCAGCGGCAGTTCCTTGTCGGCGCAGAAGCGGCAGAACTTGCGGCGCGGGGCGAACTTCTTCTTGAAGGCCATTTACGCATCCTCCCCGGCCGCTTCGTCGGCCAGCTTGACGGTGAGGAACTTGAAGATGCCGTCGGTGATACGGATATTGCGCTCCAGCTCGGCCACCAGCGGCGCCGGGGCCTCGTAGACGAGGCGCACATAGAAGCCGCGCATGAGCTTCTTCACGGGATAGGCAAGGTCGCGCATGCCCCACTGGTCCACCTCGACCATTTTGCCGCCTTCGCGCTCGATGATGCCCGTGAGCGCGGCCAGGATGCCCTCGCGGCTCTCGGCCGAAAGCTCCGGCGAGAACAGGAGGAGGGTCTCGAACTTCCGCATGATGCTTCTCCTTGTGGATTGACAGCTCGCACCAGAGGTACGGGCAAGGAATCAAGATTGATACCCGCCAAAGGGGCTTCTGTCAACCGGCGTCGCGGCCAGGGCCGAGCACCGGGGGAGCGGGCGCGCCCCTTGGCGGGCAGCAAAAAAACCTGTATGCTGTTCCGCTGCATGAAGGAATACCGCGACCACTACTTTCTCAAAGCCAAGCGCGAGAACTATCCGGCCCGCTCCATCTACAAGCTGCGCGAGCTGGATGCCCGCTTCCGCCTGCTTGCGCCGGGGATGCGCGTGCTCGACCTGGGCGCGGCCCCGGGCTCGTGGTCGCTGGGCGCGGCCGAGCGCGTGGGCAAGCGCGGGCGCGTGCTCGCCTGTGACATCCAGGAGACGGCCACGGCCTTCCCGCCGCAGGTGGTGTTCATGGTCTCCAACGCCTTTGAGCCCACGGAGGCATTTGCCGCGGCCATGGCGGAGACCGGGCCTTTCGATCTCGTCATGAGCGACATGGCCCCCTCCACCACGGGCACGCGCTTCACGGACCAGGCGCGCTCGCTGGAGCTCGCGCAGACGGCCTTCGAGACAGCGCTCAAGCACCTGAAGCCGGGCGGCAACTTCGTGGTCAAGATCTTCATGGGGCCGGACGTGGGCGAACTGCTCGCGCCTATGCGCCGGGCCTTCCGCAAGGTCACGACCTTCAAGCCCAAGAGCTCGCGCGCCGAGAGCAAGGAAACCTTTTTCACGGGCCTGGGCTTCAAGGGCGCGGCGCCTGCGGGGGACGCCGCTGAGACTGCGGAGGCGCCCCCAAGCGACAACGCCGGCTAGGGCCGGCGCGGCAATTTTCGGCACTTTTTTTACCCACACGGGGAGGTCATATGTCCGGTCACAGCAAATGGGCCAATATCCAGCACCGCAAGGGGCGCCAGGACGCCAAGCGCGGCAAGGTGTTCACCAAGGCCGCCAAGGAGATCATCATCGCCGCCAAGAACGGCGGCGACCCGTCCGGCAACCCGCGCCTGCGCGCGGCCATCGCCGCGGCCAAGGCCGTGAACCTGCCCAAGGACAAGATCGAGGCGGCCATCCGCAAGGGCACCGGCGAGGACGCGGGCGGTGACATCGCCGAAGCCTTCTACGAAGGCTACGGCCCGGGCGGGATCGCCATCATGGTGGAGGTCGCCACGGACAACAAGAACCGCACCGTGGCCGAGGTGCGCCACCTTTTCACCAAGCACGGCGGCGCCATGGGCGAGAACGGCAGCGTTGCCTGGATGTTCGAGCGCAAGGGCGTGATCGCGGTGCCCCGCGCCGACTACGCCGAGGACGCCATCATGGAGGCCGCGCTCGAGGCCGGCGCCGACGATGTTATCGACGACGAGGACGTGTGGACCATCCAGACGGCCATGGCCGACTTCGCGGCCGTGCGCGACGCGCTGGAGGCAGCGGGCGTTTCCATGGAATCCGCCGAGCTCGCCATGGTGCCGGCCAACCTCGTGGCCGTCAACGCCGAGACGGGCGTCAAGCTGCTCAGGCTCATGGACGCGCTGGACGACAACGACGATGTCCAGAACGTCTACGTCAACGCGGACTTCCCGGACGACATGCCGACCGACTAGCTGACGCGGGCGCGCCTCACCGGGATGGCAGCCATCACCGTCATCGGCATCGACCCCGGCTCGCAGCGCACGGGCTGGGGCGTGGTGCGCGAGGTCTCGGGCGTGCTCTCGCTCGTTGAGTGCGGCGTGGTGCGCACCGCGAGCTCCCGGGGCCGCGAGGACGCAGACGTAGGGACGGCGACCGGCTTTTCGCGCCGGCTCGCGCGCATCTATCACGAGCTCGCCGCCATCCTCGGCCGCCACAGGCCCGACCAGGCCGCCATGGAGCAGGTCTTCACCGCCAAGAACGCGGCCAGCGCCCTCAAGCTCGGGCAGGCGCGCGGCGCCGCCGTGGCGGCCTGCGCCGCCGCCGGGCTGGATGTGGCCGACTACGCCCCCACCCTGGTCAAGAAATCCCTGGTGGGAACGGGGCGCGCAGAAAAGGAACAGGTGGCCTTCATGGTGCGCCGCCTGCTCAACGTGCGCGACGAAGCCGCCGCCAAGTGGCCGCTGGACGCCTCGGACGCCCTTGCCGTAGCCATCTGCCACCTGGGCATGCGCCGTTTTGCCGCGCTCTCGGGGCGGTGAGGGAAACAGGACTGGAGTGTGGGCGCGTGGATTGAAACCATTTTCCCGGGCACCCCGCGCGTGGGCAAGCCCCCGGTCGCGTCCCCCACGGAACGCGTGGATTGAAACGATGATCTGCTGGACACGGAGTGGGCAGTCAGCAGGTCACGTCCCTACGGGACGCGTGGATTGAAACTACGAGGCGAGCGAGGTTGTGGGCGGGCTGTCCCGTCGCGTCCCCCGCGGAACGCGTGGATTGAAACCAGCGTGATGATCCGCATTATCTGGAAATCATGGGCGTCACGTCCTCCTCGGGACATGTGGATTGCAACGGCGAGCAGGTTGCGTCAAAGGACGGCCTAGCCTGGTCGCGTCCCCGCGGACGCGTGGATTGAAACTTGTTGAGCTTGCCTTGGAAAACCGTGCCGTCCGCTCGCGTCCCCATGCAGATTGGATCTGGCCCGATTTATCTGCAATGGTGCCAGCACGGGCGTGGTCTCCACCAGTTATCCAAGGTTCCGCTCCCTGCATGGAACCAAGCGGGGCAGCCCCGATGCGCGCGCTGCATCGCACGCCCCGGCTGGAGTGGGAACTGCCACTTCCACCAAGCTCTACTCACCAAAAGGACGAACTCTTTTCAGGGAAGGAAAACGCGAAACGCCACGCAAACGGCTCTCTCTGCCCTCAGGATGCTCGGCCATCAGACGATTATCCAGTCCTCCCAGCGGAAATCCCTGAAACTCTCTATCGAGAGAGTCGCCCCCGGGTACGGGAGAACGATGCCGCTTTTTCCTGTTTTTTTGTCTACGGCGCAAAATCCCGCGCTCTCCTCCGGGTTTTCTCCCTCAGCATAGAGTGAGCCCTCAATGATAAAGGCAGTTGGCGCTTCATAAAGGACATCGCCAACCCATGCGAGAGGGCAATCCTTATCCGCGATCTTTTCCAGTTTTGCCCGTAATATACTTTTTGCTTCTGTTTCCGTCATTCCTCTGCGCTCCCGATGCCGCTCCCGATGCCGCTCCCTCAACGTCTTTATCGCACAGGCGAAAAACTTTCTATGCGGTCACTTTCTCCATGAAACAGCGTGTTGAAGAGCCTCGTGCAGGTGGGAACTTACGCATGGCAACGATACGTGCACGGGCCGCCCCCTCCCTGCGCTGCATCGCCTCCATGCTGGCCTCGTCTTCCGTACAGGGCGCCAGATCGGCTTCGTGGATGTCAAGGCCGGCCACGCCGATGGCTCTGGGGCGCTGAAATCGTACTTCATACCACCCGTCCCCACTCTCCAGCCAGACCGTGCCCAGGCTCCCCGCCCTGGCCGTGACACGTTTCTCCCCGAAGGTATTTCTGCCGGAGAGCTTTCGCAGGATGCAGACACAATCCCCCCGCTGGTATGGCATCGCCCCCTCCTCCGGGAAGCTGCCCAATACCCGGCAGTCACCCGTTTAGCGCCGCATAGCCCGGAGGGCGCCCGGCGTCAACCGGCCCCGCTTCCTGGCTGGCGCCTCTTGCCCATTCCTGAGCTTTGCCGTAGGGTAAGGCATTGCGCATTCCGAGGCCGGCCGGCCGCCGGCCAGCCCCCACTGCCCCACCTCCACGGGCAATGCGAAAGAGCCGAACGGAGGCAGCATGAACAAGAGCGAGCTTATCAAGGCACTTGCCGAAGAAAGCAATATCCCCTTTGATGATGCGTCCCTGGTGGTCAACACCTTCATCGACGCCATGAAAAAGTCGCTCATCGCCGGCGAGCGCATCGAAATCCGCGGCTTCGGCAGTTTCAAGATCAAGGAATACGGCGGCTATTCCGGCCGCAATCCCAAGACCGGCGAGAGCGTCGAGGTCGTGCCCAAGCGGCTGCCCTTTTTCCGCGCCGGCAAGGAACTCAAGGAATTCATCAACAGTTGAGCGCCGCCCGGGCCGTGAGCGGCCCGCATGCCCTGCTCTTCTGCCAGCGACGTTGAAAACGACAGTTCCGCAAGGAGTCTTCCATGTTTTTTTCCGGCGCGATGACTGCCCTGGTGACGCCGTTCAGGAACAACGCCATTGATGAGGAAGGCTACCGCGCCTTCATTGAAAACCAGATCGCCGAGGGGATCCACGGCCTCGTGCCCTGCGGCACCACCGGCGAATCGGCCACGCTGACGCACGAGGAGCACGAGCGCGTCATCGAGATCTGCATCGAGCAGGCCGCAGGGCGCGTGCCCGTGCTCGCGGGCGCGGGCTCCAACAACACGCAGGAGGCCATCCGCCTCGCGCGCTTCGCGCAGAAGGCGGGCGCGGACGGCGCGCTGCTCATCACGCCCTACTACAACAAGCCCACCCAGGAAGGGCTTTATCTCCACTACAAGGCCATCGCCGAGGCCGTGGACATCCCGCTCGTGCCCTACAATGTGCCGGGCCGCACGGGCTGCAACATGCTGCCGCCGGTGCTGGCGCGGCTGGCCGCGGAGTTTCCGCATATCGTGGGCGTGAAAGAAGCCACGGGCGACATGGCCCAGGCGAGCGAGGTGCTGGAAAGCTGCCCCGCGCGCTTCAGCGTCATGAGCGGCGACGACCTCACGGCCCTGGCGCTCCTGGCGCTGGGCGGGCAGGGGGTCATCTCCGTGACATCCAACCTCGTGCCCGGGCGCGTGGCCGCCATGTGCAACGCCTTCGCGCGGGGCGACCTCGCGGGCGCGCGCGCCATCCACCACGAGCTCTTCCCGCTGCACCGCGCCATGTTCATGGTGAGCAATCCCATCCCGGTCAAGACGGCGCTCGCTCTCATGGGCCGCATGTCCGCGGAGATGCGGCTGCCGCTCTGCCCCATGAGCCCTGAGGATACCGAGCGCCTGAAGCAGGTGCTGGTCGCGCAGGGGCTCATCGAGGCTGACTGAGCCGCACGCCCGCAGCACCGCGGATTTGCAAAAAATTCTGAGATAGAAGGAGCTTGTCATGCAAAAGAATATCCCCGCCCCCCGCGGGAAATGGTTGGGCCGCGCCCTGCGCGGCGCTGTGGCGGCGCTCTCCCTGGCTCTGATGGCGGCACTGGCGCCGGCTGGCGTCCAGGCGGCGGCGCAGCCCGCGGCCGATCCGGTGGTCAAGCTGGAGACCAGCCTCGGCGACATCGTGCTCAGGCTCGACGCCCGCAAGGCCCCCATCACGGTGGCCAACTTCATCCAGTATGTGAAATCCGGCCACTATGACGGCACGGTCTTCCACCGCGTCATCAAGGATTTCATGATCCAGGGCGGCGGCATGACGCCCGAGCTCAAGGAAAAGCGCACCGTGGCCCCCATCCGCAACGAGGCGGACAACGGCCTGCGCAACCAGAAGTACACCATCGCCATGGCGCGCACGTCGGACCCGCATTCGGCGAGCTCGCAGTTCTTTATCAATACCAAGAACAACGATTTCCTGGATTTCAAGGCCAAGACGCCGCAGGGCTGGGGCTATGCGGTGTTCGGCAAGGTCATCCAGGGGCAGAACGTGGTGGACAAGATCGAGGCCGTGACCACCGGGCGCAAGGGCCATTATGAGGATGTGCCCGTGACGCCGGTGATCATCAAGAAGGCCGAGGTCCTGGAATAAACGCGGGCTCCGGCGCTTCGCGCCGGGAACGCGGCGCGCCCCGCGAAGCGGAAGGCGCGGGCCGGCGCGGCGCCCGCTGTGGGCCCCTGGCCGGCCATCCTGCCGAACCGCAGGGCTCGTGCAGACGGAAGCGGCATTTTGCGGCCGCCAACCTGAAGACGGAAGGAGTGTTCCATGCCCAAATTCCTGGCGCTTGCCGCCCTGGCCCTGGCCCTGGTCTTCCCCCAGATGGCGTCCGCCGCGCCCGTGAACGGCCCCAAGATTCCCGGCCCCAAGTACGTCTACAAACTCAAAAGCGTCATTCCTGTGGCCGGCCGCCAGGGCGTTGCCTGCGACGGCAAGTTCATCTATGTGAGCGGCAGCACCGCGCTCTACAAGTATGACATGGACGGCAAGCTGGTGAAGGAGAACACCAAGCCTTTCGAGGGCTACTCCATCCCGTCCAACCACATCGGCGACATCGACATCTACAACGGCGAACTCTACATCAGCGCCGAGAACTTCATGGACGGCGTGGGCAAGGACATCCAGATCGCGGTGCATGACGCGGAAACGCTGAAGCTGAAGCGCACCTTCGCCTTCGAGCCCAAGTCCGGCCAGGAGGAAGTCTCCGGCATCACCGTGGACCCGGTCAAGGGCACGGTGTGGATGTGCTCCTGGGTGGGCGAGGAAAGCGGCCGCTATCTCTATGAGTACGACCTCAACGGCAAGTATCTGCGCAAGGTGCATCTCCAGCCCGTGCCGCAGTGGGTGCAGGGCGTTTACTATGTGGACGGCGCGCTCTTCGTGACCGCCGACGACGGCACCGCCGACGACAACGAGCCCGACCACATCTATCGCGTGGAAGTGAGCTCGGCCACCAACGCCCCCGTGGTGCTCGAAAAGACCCTGGACGAGGCCATCAAGCAGGGCGAGATCGAAGGCCTCTGCGTTGACCCGGCCAGCGGCGACCTGCTCGTGCTCATGAACCGCGGCGCGCGCATCGTGCTTGGCATGGGCAAGGGCTTCTACCCCGGCTACGACAAGGAGATCAGCGAGATCTACCGCTATTCCATGACGCCCAAGGGGGCGCCCAAGCGGCCGTAAGTGCTTGAGCGGATTTGAATGTTGAAAGGGCGCCGTTCCTGAGGGAACGGCGCCCTTGAATTAAGAGGGGGAGGCTAGACTGCGGGGAGAGGTCGGTACGGCTGATCAAGCCGAACGTTCTGTGGGGAACGTGATTGGGGCTTAGAATCCATTTTTGCCCTTGCCAACATTGGTCACTTGCGATGAATCCCATGTTAGGGAATCATGGAATGACATTTTCAACTAACGATGAACCGTCATGCGCAACGTATTGATCATTTTCTCCGTTGCCTTTTTCCTTTGTCTTTCGGGTATTGCTCAGGCCGGACCCTTCGGCACGGAAATGGTGCAAAAGCCTGAGCAGTTCACAGGTCTCAAAAAAGTTGAGGTCGCGGGCTCTGGGGCGGACATCTATACCTTCTACACGACAGACACACTGCCCAAAACGAATCCCCTTTTTGAGAGCTATACATTGTTATTTGGTAAAAATGGGCTGGCAAAAGTTATCGCTACCAATAAAACATATGCAAATTATAGTTATGGGAATCAGGTGCAGGAGGAGTACAGTACCCTTAAGGAACAACTGACAAAAAAAATATGGGAAGCCCAAGTCATATGACTTTTTAGAAGATGGCAGCATATGGAATAAAAGTAAAGACTTTGTCATGGCAGTCTATAGGGGCGAAAGAGTCCTTGCTGCTTTCTGGAAAACAAATCTCCCTGATAATATAGCTGCCATCGGTCTCAATGTTAAGGGAGTATCCCCTCTAGGGAGCGACCTCTCATTGACGTATGAATATAAAAATTTCGGGGCTATAGCGGAGGAAATAAAAAAGGCGGCGGAAGACGCGCTATAAGGTGGCCCCAAAATTGACAATGGCCGCGAAATGCATACATTATTGCGCGCATGTCTGTTCGGGGCCGCCGTGAAATCGCGCCTGGTCTGGATTAAATCACCCTGGCAGTGACAATCTGAAAGGAGCGTCGCGTACTCCCCCCGACAGACTCTACCGCACTCTCTCATACCAGTTGCTGTTCTCAATTTCCTCCGATCTATCCATGCGTCGCCCCGTCCTGACCGTGTTTGTCAAAATTTTCTTGGCTCTATAGTCAATCAGGACAATGATTTTCCCTTGCACCTCCGATCCTTCCATCACACAGACCAGTCCCGGTTTGCGCAAATCCCAATAAATGCTCTCCGGGGATGCCAAAAGCGATAGAAGGTTGCGCCATATCTTTGTCTAAAGCTGGTGTTTTTTGGCTTCGCGCAAGGCGTTTCAATCCACGCGTCCCGTGGGGGACGCGACGTTCAGACTTCCTCCTCCGCAAAGGCAATCCAAAGTTTCAATCCACGCGTCCCGTGGGGGACGCGACTTGTGCTCGGCGTACACAAGCTCGCGCGAGAGCTTGTTTCAATCCACGCGTCCCGTGGGGGACGCGACCTAACCCGGCTGATACACGCCGTCACGCCATTCTGTTTCAATCCACGCGTCCCGTGGGGGACGCGACCTCGCGCCGGGAGAGCGCCCCCACCATCTCCCAGTTTCAATCCACGCGTCCCGTGGGGGACGCGACTCCAGGGCGCATAAATGGGCACACCAAGCAGCGAGTTTCAATCCACGCGTCCCGTGGGGGACGCGACGGGGCGCTTCCGTCCAGGTCGAGGGCTACCCGGCCATGTTTCAATCCACGCGTCCCGTGGGAGACGCGACACCAGCCTGGCGCGCTATGGCATTCATGCGGTCAGGTTT
>NZ_JAAVBE010000014.1 GCF_014803725.1 Desulfovibrio sp. | reverse complement strand
CTGACAAGGTTTGGGAGCTTTTGGAACCGCACCTTCCAGGCCGAGAAGGAACGCGAGGAGTTACTGCCCGTGATAATCGAAAGTTTCTCAATGCGGTTTTTTGGATCCTGCGAACAGGTGCGCCGTGGCGAGATTTGCCGCCGGACTATGCGGACTGGAAAAATACCCATCGCCGTTTTTGTCGATGGAGAGATAGTGGAGTGTGGAAAAGATTGCTCGAAATTCTTATTTCGGAGCCAGATTTTGAATGGCTCATGATTGATGCTAGCCACATCAAAGTTCACCCGCATGCTGCTGGGGCACAAGGTGGCAATCAGGATATGGGACGCACAAAAGG
Source organism: Desulfovibrio sp. (assembly GCF_014803725.1). Classification (GTDB taxonomy): domain Bacteria; phylum Desulfobacterota; class Desulfovibrionia; order Desulfovibrionales; family Desulfovibrionaceae; genus Desulfovibrio. The sequence goes on along the minus strand of NZ_JAAVBE010000014.1, from coordinate 9,387 downwards.
GGCTCAACTCCAAGATACACCTGGCCGTGGATGCGCATGGTATGCCGGTCAGAATGTTTATTACAGCAGGTCCGGTTGCGGATTGTTCGCAGGCTTGCAAACTTATCGAGGGAATAGATGCCGAGTACCTTTTGGCAGATAAAGGATATGATAGCGATGGGCTGGTCGAGTCGCTCCAACAGGCCGGCGTAAATCCTGTCATCCCTCCTCGTAAAAGCCGGAAACGTCCACGTCCTTACGATAAATATCTTTATCGACTTCGGCACCTTATTGAAAATGCCTTTTTGGAACTGAAGCGCTGGCGAGGTATCGCCACACGATATGCAAAAAACACGGCCTCATTTCTGGCTGCTGTGCATATCAGATGTATAGCGATTTGGGCGAATATCAAATGACGATACCATCTAGCCTGCTCTATAAGAACGGCTTCCGGATCGGCGAGTTCCGCGCGCCCCGCTTTGACCGGCCGGTAGAGTCAGGGTACTTATCCCTCCCCGCAGTCGGCCGCCTCCCCGCCGAGCTTGCGAGCACGTGGGGAAGCGCGGGGAGCATCGGGCCCAGGTTCTCCGCACGGCCTTGGGCGAGCCCGGCAGGTTGAGGATGAGGCAGCGCCCGGCCACCCCGGTCACAGCGCGTGAAAGCACGGCGCGCGGCGTGGCCGCGAGGTTCATGGCCATCATGGCCTGCGCCATGCCGGGCACGAGATAGTCGAGCACTTTTTCCGTGGCCTCGGGCGTCCTGTCGCGCGGGGAAAGGCCGGTGCCCCCGGTGGTACACACGCGGTCGTGGCGCTTATGGAGGGCACGCAACAGGGGGCCTTCGTCCGGCAGCATGAAGCCACGGCAGAGAGCGAGCGGCAGGGCGCCCCCGAGCAGAGGGCCTATGAGCGGCCCTGCCTCGTCCTTGTGCTCGCCCCGGGCGCCTTGTGCGACAAGGTGATCCATGCCGCCGCGAAGCCGCTTTTTTTCGCGAGGGAAGGAGCTCGGCCTGCCACCCTGCACGGGCACGAGCGCCTCGAGCACGGGGCAGGAGCACGCCGTCCACCGCATCCTGTATCTACGCGCGGCCTATTACCCTGAAGAGCGGCGTCCCCGGAGCCTCGGGGACGGCCAGCGTCCAGCCCGCGCCGAGCCATGCGGCCGCCTCCTACGAGCCCTCATCCAGCATATGAACGCCGGGGGCCGCGTCCGGGCGCCGGCGTGCATGTAAGCTCCATCCTCCTCTTCCTGCTATTGTGAAAAATGTCGCTACCCCCCCCTGAGCTAGGTAATGCCCTATTGTAATCTTCCTCGGGATGGTTTAAAATTTTGCGCCCGGTGCACCCTATGCCGGAATGAAGCTGTCGACCCATGCACGACCTTTGCCACCGCAAGGAATCCGGCCGTGAATATTGGCGCCTACACCTTTGAGGAATTCGGCTCCCTGGCCGAGAATTCCCACGGCNATGCCAGCTCCCGGCNTNCTNGTGGGCGCNTANATGGTNGANCTNGGCAAGCGGNNGCTNCCCGNNGGCACGCTNTTCGANGCCGTGNNGGAATCCGCCAAGTGCCTGCCGGACGCGGTGCAGNTNCTNACCGCATGTAGCACGGGCGCTCAGCGCCTCAAGGTTTTNGACCTCGGCCNCTATGCGGTGACGCAGTTCGACAAGCCACGGGCGAGGGCGTGCGCGTCAGCCTCGACCCCGACAAGATGGGCGCCTNTCCCGAGCTCAACGACTGGTTTTTCAAGGAAAAGCCCAGGCGTGAGCAGGACAGCGTCCTGCTGGCAGCGGAGATTCGCGCTGCCGCGGACAGCATCTGCAAGACGGAAAGGGTGCGCATCCAGCCGCGTTTTCCCGNTCGCCATCACGCGGAAGGCATCATCCGTTGNCCTCTGTGCGGCGAGGCCTATCCCAAAGNGGACGGCTCCATCTGCCGGGGCAGCCAGGGAGAGGCCTCCTATGNCGCGCTTGCGGCCNTGCCGCTCCCCGCTCGCCTATGTGCCTNCCTTCTGGGGCATGGTATTCCCCATGGGTATGTACACCGCCTNCACGGCGACCTTTTCCGAGGCGGTGGGCTTCGGCTGGCTCATGGTCGTTCCTCGCNGTTTCCTCCCTGTGGCCCTCGTCGCCTGGACGNTCACCTTCCTCGGGATGCTCNTTTCNCGCGGGCGNCTCCTGCCTGAGGGGCCAGAGGNGCCCTGAGCGCCGCGCGCTCCTGTGGGGCGTAAGCGATTTTCCGCAGGGGATTCTGAACAAAGGCCNTGAACCAGGCAACCCTTGACTGGCGAAGCAGCACAGTGAACAGGACAAAGATTGGTCGCAGCAGCGGCCACGATAATGTTTGAGGAAATCCGGATGAGTGAGCATTTTTTTGATGTCATNATTGTCGGCGCCGNCATCGCCGGTTGTTCCTGCGCCATCACCGCAGCGCGGGCCGGGCTGGATGTTCTTTTACTGGAACAGGCCGATACGCCCGGCAAAATGAACATGACCGGCGGCAGGATATATACTCATGCACTGAAAAAACTCCTGCCGGATTTTGCCGCCACGGCGCCGCTGCAAAGGAGCGTATGCAGGGAGCGGATTTCCGTGCTGACCAAAGACGCGGCATCGACCNTGGAATATTTTAATGACCGTTCAAGCTGTGCCGATACGCCTTCGGCGTCCTGCACTGTCCTCAGAAAAAGTTTTGACCCCTGGCTGGCGGGCGAGGCCGAAAAGNCGGGAGCGAAACTGCTCCTCTCCCAGCGGGTAAACGAGCTTCTCAAGAAAGGTGAAACCATTTGCGGCGTAAAAACGGGCACGGATGCCTTCCATGGCAATGTTGTCATCCTTGCCGAGGGAGCGAGTTCCCTGCTCGGCCAGAAGGCGGACCTCGTGAAAAAACACGAGCCCGCCGATTATGCCACGGGGGCCAAGGAAGTCATCCGCCTGGGGGCGGAAGTCATAAACGAGCGGTTCAACTGNAAGGACGGAGAGGGCGTNGCGTGGCTATTCCTGGGCTATCCCTCCACGGGGCAGATGGGCGGCGGCTTTTTATATACCAATAAGGACAGCNTCTCACTCGGTATGGTGCTGGGCATGAAGGATGCCAAGGAAAGCAATACCTCAGTGTTGCANATGTTGGCGGATTTCAAGAAACATCCGCTAATCCAGCCACTCATCAGGGACGGTGAGACAGTTTCCCGCAGCGGGCACATGGTGCCCGAGGGCGGCTACAACGCCATTCCCGAGCTCGTCGATAACGGGGTTTTGATCGTGGGCGATGCAGCATCACTTTGCCTGAATNTTGGCTACACCGTACGCGGGATGGATCTNGCCATCCTGTCGGGCATGGCGGCGGCGAATACCGTGATACACGCCAAAGAGGCCGACAATTATTCCCGCGAATCTCTCTNGTCCTATTATGATGANCTNGAAAGGGAAAATATTTTGCCGGATATGAAAGTATATANGCATATCCCCGATTTTATGCATAATAAGCGCATCTTCACCACCTACCCGCATGTGGTCAACAACTTCATGCAGGACCTTTTCGCCGTGGAGAGCGGCAGCGAGCCCGCGTGGAAAAAAATCTCCCGTTATGTGCAAAAAGCGGGGCTTCTTAATATCATGAAAGATGTCTGGAGCGGGATAAAGTCTTTTTAGCAACCGAAACTTCTCTCATGAAACATTGCGCGCTCAGTGNGGTTTTTGCCTGGCACGGCAGAAACAGTTCATTAAGCCCTGGCTGGGGGAGTCGAAAAGATACACCTTCCTGCATAGCGGATGGTTCTTTGTTTCAGTGGCTCTCGCGCCTTCGACTGGCTTCAAGTTTAATATAAAATATAAAAAGGGAGCCCGCAAAATCTGCGGGCTCCNTCCATTTATGGGACTTTTTGCCGNGTCCCTACCTGGCGGCGGCGTCCTGCTGCGTCACCGGGCGGTATTCCTGGCCGAACNCGACCTGCGGGGGCTTCGGGGNCGACGGGCAGAATCCTGGTTCACGGGTTCTGCTGGNGGCCCTCCCCGTCCTGCTGGAGCTTGCGGCTCATCTTGGGCATGNGCGGCACGNGCTTCTTGATGTGCTGGGNCATGATGGGCGCGATGCCCCAGTTGGTGGCCTGTTCGGCCAGCTCCACGGCCTTCTGGATNCACTCCATGGAGGTCATGAGCGTATTCAGCGACTTGGAAGGATTGTGGAANCCCACGCCATTTTCGGCGGAAACATACTCCCAGAACATCNGGCCCTTGCGGTTGATTTCGCGCGCCTCNGCCATGAGCCCGTCATAGTCGGGCGACGTGGGGCGTCCCAGANCATGGCCTAGTGGATGGCCTCGTGCGCCCGCACCAAAGCCACCTCAGCCTTGNGCGGCCGATTGCAGGTCTTGGACTGGACATAGAGCACCGANCTCTTGAGGTATTCGGGCGTCTTGTCGTAGTGACACTGGCGGCAGGCGCGCAGTTCCGGGTCCTTCAGGGGCGCGGCCTGCCGGGCTGGGCTCATGGCGGNGCTTCCTTTCAGGAGCATAACAGGATGGGCATCCCTCTGCGCCCGCTCAGGAGGCGGNCATGGCGTCCGATGCGTCCCCCTCAGGGCCCGTNGCGGCCCGGGCGATGGCCTCAAGCTGCTCCGGGGTGAGCGGGGTGTGGATGCCACCGAAATGGATGCGGTTCATTTCCACAGGCTTGAGCACGACAGCCGAAGGGCAGTCCGGTTCCTTAATATTTTTCATGGCAGGGCAGCTTTTTGAATACGGCGAGAATCTGGTTGAGCGCCAGCACGGCGCACAGATAGACCGCCAGAAGGACAAGGAAATCCACATGCAGGGGGTCGGCGCGGCGAAGCCAGCCGCCCCCGAGATAGGAGAAGAACAGCAGCCAGAGCGTGGACTGCACGCCCACGCAGAGGGTGCACCAGTGCTTCGCCTTGAATTTCTGGTACCAGATGCTCCACACCGTATAGGGCAGGCAGCACACATTGCAGACGGCGAGCGCGCTCCACATATGCGGAAAGAGCAACAACACGACGAGGGAGACACCAAAGTAGCCGAAGCCCACCTCGCTCCACGAAAAGACGCCGAACAGCTTGGAGACCGGAAGCTCCATGATGGAGTCGCAGCCGCCCTGCTCCAGCACCCCGCACACCCTGTCGGACGCCGCTGTATGGATGTTCAGCGATTTCTGGAGCAGGAGGTAAGAGAAATAGAGCCCCACGCAGGTGAACACCGTCAGCAGGATGGTGGAGATCTGCGCATACACACCGCGCGTAACGAAGAAGTAGGCGAACACGGCGAGCGCGGCGACGCCGAGCACGGATCGTGTCATGCCCGAGATGACTTCGGTAAGACGATGGCTCCCGTAGTCCGGCTCGCGGGACGTAGCCCCGGGAAAGGCCACAAGCGCGACGCCGTTCCATGCGTCGATGAAGTTCTGGAGGCTCGTCTTTTGCGTCTCGCCCAAGGAGTCATAGGTCACGCCGCCAGAGCCCATGTCCGTGACGATAACAAAAGCGCCCGAGACCGTCTGCGCGAGAAAGGGCGGCTCAAGCGCGCGTATTTCCGCCTTGTCGGCAAAGCGCAGCCCCGTGTTGGGCACACCGTACTCGGTCAGGAGGTGCGAGAGTCCGTACAGGGACTTGAAGGTCATGTTCCGGAACTGCGCGTCAGACCATGTGTCCGTGTGCGGCACGCCCAGCGCCGTGAGAAAGCGCGAAAAAATGCTGTGCGCCTGCATGGCTTGGGTCAATAGGACTGGAGCTTGGCGAGCAGGTCATTGCCATCGATCTCGCCGCTGTGCCGCCACACTTCCGTGCCGTTGAGATAGATGATGAAGGTTGGCACGCCGTCCACCCGCGCCTCGTGCGCGGCCGCCTGGTTCTGGTCGATGTCGAGCTGCACCACCGGGACCTCGTCACCGATCAGCTCCTTGATTTGCGCCACCACGGGCATCATTTTCTGGCAATGGGGGCACCAGGTCGCGAAAAATTCCACCATGACGACACGGGCTTCCTGGGTCACTTGGGCGTAGTTCATCGGTTTCTCCTTGATAAAGTCGGCATCCGTTCCCGACCTAGCCAGCGGAAGATTTTTTGTCAACTGGACGCCGCCGCCTATTCACCGGGCGCTCCTTCCCTGGGGGCATATCAAGCTTTTTTAACCTTTGGCCCGGTTAACGGCTTCCTGTAACGTCACAATCACCTTCCGGGAATGTGTCCCTACGACCGAAAAATAAAGCAGTCTTCGATCCGGTGTTTGCCGGTAAAGAGAACCGTCCAGGCTCTTTCGATCCTTGAAAAGAAGGTCGAATACACTTTACGCTCTCATTTTCGATATTTCGCACCTCAAAGCAGAGGATCATTTCCACGGTACGCTCTGGTTCAGGTGCCTTTTCACAAGCACAGTCACAATGCGGGGGGAAAAACGGCGCAGACGTGGCAACAAGAAACCACAAAAGGAACCCTTCAGCATAGCGGGGCGGGCTCCATATGCGCCTGGAAGGTACCCCTGTCAGCTGAACCCTAACAGACGCGTATACGATTGACATCTGCTTTTGCATCTAGACGAGCATAGAGCCACCAAGAGGCTAGAAGCAAGGAATGACGCCAAGAAATACGTATTCGTACCGTTCAAAAATTTCAGAGGGAAAAAACTGGCAAATCGTCAGGTTTTTCGCCGTTGATTTGGACGCCACCCAAATAGCAGAAATAACAAGGTTGAACCGAAACACGATTAACCGTTATCTCGGCGTCATCAGGGAAAGGGTCGCCAGATACTGTGAGGCGGAATCGCCTGTGAGCGGTGAAGTTTGGGTAGATGAAGGCTATTTTGGCCACCCGTATCAAGAGTTTCAGAGGGTGCGGAGCACGAAGCAAAACGATAATATTGGTTCGGCTCATGCGTAATGGTCGCGTGGACATCGAAATAGGGCCGGACAGCTCTAAATTCACTCTGCAAGGAATAATTCGAGGACGTGTGGCGCTTGAAAGCGCTATTCATCCCGACGGATAGCGTGACTATGTTGGCTTGGTTGATTTGGGATACCAGAAACATTTCCTGGAGGAGCTCAGCGACAACAAGTTTTCCAACGCACATTCACACATTAATGGAATCGAAAGTTTCTGGACCTTTGCCAAGACACGGCTAGTACAGTTCCGAGAACTCCACAAGCAGACGTTTTATTTCCATTTGCAATAATGTGAATTTCGGTTTAAGCACTGATTAGAGGATATTTACAAAGTCATCCTCAAAAAGCCAGAGATGACCCTCTGTACCAATCGTGACCGATTCTTAAAAGGAGGCATAATTTAGATGTCCAAGCCAAATCCACGCAAGGCTGCCATTATAGGTTGTGGTTATGTGGGCGCTGCATCGGCCTTTGCGCTTATGATGAGCAAGCTTTTTTCCGAGCTTGTCATGATTGATGCCAACTATGACAAGGCCGATGGGGAGGCGATGGACATCTCTCACGGCATTCCCTTCGCTGGTCAGATGCGAATCCACGCCGGAGACTATCACGATCTGTCTGACGCATCGCTTGTTATAATCACCGCAGGTGCGAACCAAAAGCCCGGCGAGACTAGGCTTGATCTCGTGCATAAAAATGTTGAGATATTCAAGACCATAATTACCAGCATTATGGAGCACAAGTTCAATGGTATTTTGCTAGTTGTAGCCAATCCAGTAGATATTCTCACCTATGCTGCTGCAAAAATCAGTGGTATGCCGGAAAACAGAGTAATCGGTTCTGGAACGGTTCTGGACACCGCGCGGCTAAAATACGCGTTGGGACAACATTTGGGAGTGGACAGTAGAAGCGTCCATGCCTTCGTTATTGGCGAACATGGCGACAGCGAAATAGTTGCCTGGAGTTGCGCCAATGTCTCCGGTATTCCCTTGCGAGATTTCTACGCCATGCGCGGATATTCGGACCCGGTTGCGGAAATGAGGAAAATTGCGGAGGAGGTCAAAAACAGCGCTTATGAGATTATCGCGAAAAAACATGCCACTTATTACGGCATAGCCATGTCCGTTAAGCGTATTTGCGAATGCATAGTGCGCGATGAAAAGTCTATTCTGCCTGTATCCGCACTGATACCCGGAGAATATGACTTAAGGGAAATCTCGCTAAGTATGCCGGCCATCGTTGGGGCGAAGGGTATTGAAACACACGTACCTATTTCTCTTAATCGAGAAGAGTCTTCGGCCTTACGTCGTTCCGCAGAAACATTAACAGAAGTTGCTGCAACATTAAATATATGAGAACAAAATAGAATATGTATGATAATGATATGCGAGATACAAATTCCCAAGATGTTTTAATGTAGCAAGTGTAATTTGTAGGGATCTGAAAAGATAAAAATAGCCAAATTGAACATGGTGTAGGGTTGGGGTGGGCGGCAATCCTGCCGGCCACCCCAATGCTTATTCATCCATGCTCTCTTTGATTACCTGCAACACGGCGATAGCAACAGGAATCCACTGAATCATAGTTTCCTCCTAGGTTTTCAGCGGCACAGAAAACGCCGCATGGTTCTCGGTTTCGGGCGGCTGCCAAGCCTTGTGAGGCCATTCAACCAGCTTTGCCCTCGGCATAAATCAACGGGGATTGTCATCGTTCCCCTCCCCGAAGAAGTGCCGCTTGCAAGAGGCCGAATACAGCCGGCGCAAGCTCCGACAGGTCGAAGATGACCTTGCTCGTCCGGGGCAAGAGCGTCAGGATGAGAGGCAACCGGATACCGATGCCGTACACCTCCATGCCGAGAGCCCGCATCCTGCTGAGGGCGGCGTGGCAGGCCAGCACATTGTCGGGCCTGCCGTCCGTGATGATGACGATTTTTCGTTCCTCCTTTTGCGCGTAAAGATTTTGCATGACCCACCAGAGCGCCGGGGCAAGCGGCGTTCCCCCTGTGCCCTCCACACCAAATTGGTTCGAGACCTTTTCGCCGTGGCGCACGAGCGGCTTCACGCCCCGCTCCCCCTCGGCAATGGCAGGAAAGGCAGTGACGGCGGCATTGACTCCCTTGAGGGGTTCCAGAGCCTTGGCCACGGCATAACAGGCTTGGCGAGCAAGCTGGATGGGAACGCCGGACATGCTGCCGCTGCAATCGAGCAGCAGAGGGACGGCGGAGTTTTGCCCAAGCTGGTTATCCTCCCGCCTGAAGACCCGTGGGTTTGCGGCACTCAAGCGGTAGAGCTTGTGGTCGTCCAGCTTGCCGCGCCTGCCCATTGCCACATGCCGGAGCTCGTTTGCCTGAAGCAACCCTTGGAGTCGCTTCCTGAGCGCGATGGAGCAGCCCAACGCCTTGGTTATTGACCCTACCCCATTCATGATACCAAGGATAAGTTAGTGGCTCCTGTCCGGTTTGGGGGTTGATGGGCTGCCCGATAAGCCGCCGGGCTTTGCCAGCCAAGGGCGCTGTGGGGGCG
>NZ_JAAVBE010000013.1 GCF_014803725.1 Desulfovibrio sp. | reverse complement strand
GCTCCCAAACCTTGTCAGATATATCGTGGCGACGATGTGCAGTTTCCATGTCTACCTCCTTTTGGAAAAGGATAGCAGAAAGCTACATAAATTAAAAGAGAAATGACGACACTATCTAGCCCCAAGGTACATCTTCCCCCCCCCGGTAAGGACGGCTCCCCAATCCTGCTCCGGTCATTTTTCATCACCCCCCCTCACGGTATGCACGCAAGTGACACCACCCTTGGAGGATGACCAATGCCCACCCAAGAAAACCCGATAGTCGGGCTGCTCTCGGAAAGCCTCCCGCCAATTATCGCCCGAAAGGATGTCGCCAAGCTGACCTTCGGGCTGGTCAGCGCTAAAACAATGGCCAATCGTGACAGTCTTGGCACCGGGCCGAAAAATCGGTTTAAAATGGGCAAGGAAGTCTGGTATCACAAGCAGCAGTTTATCGACTTCATTGTCGAGCATATTGTCGCGCTTTAAATCGGTCCCGACCTGACGTTCCTCATTTTCGCGCAGCTCCCTTTACCTAGCCCCCCCGGCTGCTTCTCCTTCACATTCCAGCCGGGAGGCTAGTCAGGAACACCTAGTCGTCCATGCTTTCCTTGATTACCTGTAATACGGCAATGGCCACGGGAATCCACGCAATCTTGGTTTTCTCCTCGGTTTTCAGCGGCACAGGAAGCGCCGCATGGTTTTCGGTTTCGGTCGGCTGCCAAGCCTTGTGAGGCCATTCAACCAGCTTTGCCCTCAGCATAAATCAACGCGGATTGTCATCGTTCCCCTCCCGGGAGAAGTGCCGCCTGCAATACACCGTCACCCAGCAGGGCGTTACGGAGCCGGCCTTCACGGGCGCCCACTGGAACCGGCACGAGCCGGGCATCTATGTGGACGTGGTCACCGGGGAGCCGCTCTTCGCCTCATCCGCCAAGTTCGATTCCGGCACGGGCTGGGCCAGCTTCACCCGGCCCATCGGCAGGGGCCATGTCACCAGGCGCCTTGATGAAAGCCACGGCATGCGGCGGATAGAGGCCCGCTCCGCCGGGGGGAATTCCCACCTCGGGCACATCTTCCCGGACGGCCCCACGGGCCTGCGCTACTGCATCAACGACGCGGCCCTGCGCTTCATCCCCGAGGCGGACATGGAAAAGGACTGCTGGAAGAACGACCCTGATCGGGTCTGATAAACGCCTCGCTGCCCGGGTGTGGCCTCCTGCGCCGCGCGTGTTCAGCTGAACAGCACGTCCAGGCACATCATGCCCACAAAGCCGATGATGACGCCCAGAGTGGCGGCATCGCCGTTGCCCGAGGCATGGGCTTCGGGAATGACCTCCTCCACGGTGACGAAAATCATGGTCCCGGCCGCGAACCCGAGCGCCCATGGCAGGAGGGAGAGCGCGAGCGAGGTGAGCAGGGCGCCGGCGACCGCGGCCACCGGCTCCACAAGGCCCGAAAGCTGACCGATGAAGAAGGCCTTGCGGCGGCTCATGCCCTCGCGCACGAGCGGCAGGGAGACGGCCATGCCCTCGGGCACATTCTGTATGCCGATGCCGAAGAGCAGGGTGAGGGCGCCGGCCACGCCCAGGGCCGGGTCGAGGCCGGCCGCGCCAAAGGCCACGCCCACGGCGAGGGCCTCGGGAATGTTGTGGAGCGTGATGGCGAGAACGAGGAGGAAGTTGCGGGGCAGGCCGCTTTGGGGGCCGTCGGGCCGAGCATGAGGTGGATGTGGGGGGTGGCATAGTCGAGCAGCCGCAGGCAGAGCGCGCCCAGCAGGAAGCCGCAGGCCGGCGGCAGGAACTTCCATCTCCCCCAGGCGGGGGCCGCCAGCTCCAGGGCCGGATCCAGCAGGGACCACACGCTGGCCGCCAGCATGACGCCGCCCGCGAAGCCGAGCAGGATATCCAGCGTCTTGCGGGAAAACTCCTGCTTCAGGAAAACCACACCCGCACCAAGGCTGGTACAGAGCCAGGTGATGAGGCCCGCGCAAAGCCCGGCCAGCGCCGGCGACTGATGGATGAACTCCAGCATTGCCTTTCCCGTTGCCCGGCCGCTTTCCGGCACCTGAATTTCATGGGCGCTACGTCATATGGCGATTCAGCCTAACCTTCCGGAATACATTTGTAAATAATTTGCCGACAGTTGGCGGCTCCACCTCGCGGCGCCATTTAAATCTGGCGCGTGACGGTCTTTTCCAGAAAAACCCCTCCCTGACCGCATCTGACCGTTCCTGACACCTCCCCACGCCGGCCTTCTTTTCCCTGCTTACAGCAGGACCTCAGGCGGCGCGGGTTTCTTTTCACGCGCGGCCGCCCACGCCAAGATGAGCCCGAGTACTGCGCCGAGAACAGCCGCGAAGAGGACGCGGAAGGCCGGGGGCAAGAGAAAGGTGACGGTATGCGCCGGCACCCAGAAAAACAACAGGGAGCGGTACAAAACCAGATCCCACATGCGGTTCCAGTCGATTTCGGCCAGCGTGGCGCCCACGTTGAACCCTTCTCCCGGGTAACGCGGCCCATCCGCGACCATTGCGATGCGCATGTCGCCGATTTTGTGGGCCACCATCAGCACCGGGGCGAACATGGTGTTCATGGTGAGGCTTATGGCGAAGGCGGTGATAACCTTGCGGATACCCAGCGGCCCGGTCAGGGCCCGGGGCGCCCAGTCCAGGCCCAGGGCGGCCAGCATGCACGGCGCGCCGGCCGAAAAAATGATGAACGCCGCGCTGATGCAGACGCCGAGCAGCCCCCACAAGAGGGCGCGGGCGAGGGGGCGGAAGCCCGGGGGCAGGTAGCGGCCCGTGAGGAGCCGTTGCGCCAAGCTTTCGCCAAGGGTGCCGAGCAGCGCGAATTTGCCGAAACCGGCCATGAAGGGGTGGTTTTGCGTGGTGTTCATGTACCATGTGAAAAAGGTGTCAGAAAACAGCAGGCATGCGCATGCCGCCACCACAATCCCGGCGCAGACTCTGTCCGCGCCCTTGTTCAGGATATTAATCCGCATGTGCCCTTCCTTTTTGGTGGGGATGTGAACGTGCCCCGGTGACAGGTGCGCGCGGGGGACGCGCCCCGGGCATCCTCGGCTGTCGCGCCGCCTCCCGGCCCCACACGCAGGGGAAAAGAGCTTTTCCCGCACGCAGCTGCGTCTATGCCCGTGCCCATGCGCAGGCCCTTTTCATGCCGGATACCCTGAAATTTTTCCCGCTGCACGAAAATTTTCTCTCTTGTAGTCGTCACTACTGACTTTGTGCGGAGAGGACGTTAAAAAAATCACAACACAGACATTGAACCCCATGCCCGGGCCGGACGGATCCTGAAAGTGACCCCGCAACGCGGCCCCGGTGCGCCGGTTTTTCGTGACAGTCATGGAGGCCCCATGCCACATCCCCGAGCAGCCCTGCTTGCCCCCGTGGTCACCGCTGCCGAGTTTGCCGCCTGGGAGTCGATTTTGCCGCTGGGCGAGCGGCGCTTCTGGCAGGCGCACGCCATGATCTACCGGCCTGGCGAGAGTTCCGCCGGGGTGCATTTCTGCCTCTCCGGCACGTTCCGGGCCGTGGCCTTCGGCAAAAGCGGCCAGCAGCGGACCTTGTGGCTCATGCGCGCCCACTCCATCATCGGCGAGATTTCCATGTTCACCGATTCGAGCGCCATTTACTCCATGGAATGCCGGGATGCAGGTGAGACCGTCTTTTTCAGCCGGCGCCAGCTCGTCGGGGAGCTGCTCCCGAAGGAGCCCGTGGTGAGCCTGAGCATCATGCGGCTGCTGGCCACCAAGGTGCGCATGCAGAGCGAGGATTCCCAGGCGTGGAATTTCATGCCGGCCTGGAAGCGCGTGGGGAGTTTTCTTTTGCGGATGAATGAGTCCTCCGGGGATTTTTTCCGCATCCACCATGCGGACCTCGCCGAATACCTCGGGCTGCACCGCGTTACCGTCACCAACGCCATCGCGCACCTGCGCGCCGCGGGCCTCGTGGAATGCAGGGGGGAGGGTATGCGCGTGCCGGACCCGGCGCGCCTTGAGCAGCATGTCCGGGACGGTCCCGGCCGGGACTGACCCGCAGTTTCCAGAAACGACAGTTGGGGAGTGAAAAAACTGCTGCACCCGCAGGGTCTTGTTTTGCGCCCTGCGCCCGGGGCGTCACCCGCGGGGGGCACCCCGCAAAAAGGAGATTGGCATGGCAGAGAAAACGGTACGGCATCAGGCGGACCTGCTCGTGGTGGGCGGGGGCATCGCGGGACTCATGACCGCCATACGGGGCGCGGAGCTGGGCCTCAAGGTCATCGTGGCCGACAAGAGCAACGTCCGCTACTCCGGGGCCGGCGCCACCGGCAATGACCATTTCCAGTGCTATATCCCGGAATACCACGGAACGGATTTCAACGCCTGGATCGAAGAATTCCAGACCGGCCAGCAGGCCACCATCCGCGACATCAATTTTATCAGGACGTGGATGTCGCGCTCCTTTGAAATGATCAAGCTCTGGGATTCATGGGGCATCCCCATGAAATACAACGGCAGGTGGGAGTTCGCCGGCCACGGCATGCCGGGGGACATGCTCAACCACCTGCATTACGCGGGCAAGCACCAGAAAAAGATCCTGGAAAAAGAGGCGCGCAAGCGCGGGGTGGAGATCGTCAACCGCGTCATGTGCTGCGACCTGCTCGTGCGGGACGGGCGCGTGTGCGGCGCCGTGGGCATCAGCACCCGGGAGGACGTAGAACACGTCTTTGAGGCCGGCGCCGTGGTCCTGACGACCGGCTCCACCATCCGGCTCTACCCGGGCTGTACCCCCGCCTCGCTCTTCAACGCGCGGCTGTGCCCCAACTGCGCGGGCGACGGGCGCGCCATGGCCTGGCGGGCGGGCGCGGACCTGGCGAGCCTCGAGATCCCGGTCTTCCGCTGCGGGCCTGTCTATCTCGCACGGGCCGGCAAGGCCACCTGGGGCGGCGTCCTCCGCGACTCGGCGGGCAAGCCTGTGGGCCCCTTCGTGACCAGGCCGGACAACAAGTACGGCGACGCCGTGGTGGACGTCTATCAGGACATTTTCATGGACTACCGGGATTCCGCACGCGGGCCCGTCTATATGGACTGCACGGGCCTTGACCGCGAGGGCGTGGAATACATGACCCACTGGCTGGACAACGAAGGCAACGGCGCGCTGCTCAACTTCTTTAAGCGCGAGGAGCTCGATATCGGCACCACGCCGCTGGAGTTCCGCTCCTATGACAAGGAACTCTCCCCGCGCGGCGGCATCCTTTATGACGAAAACGCCCGCACTTCACTCCCCGGCCTCTATGCCGCGGGCGATGAATTTTTCGGCGGCATCTCCTGCGCCGCTGTTTTCGGCTGGGTGGCCGCCGAAAGCGCCGCCAGGGACATCAGGGAGAGCGGCGTCACGGCGGACGGCGCGGGCGCGGCGGCCTGCGAAAGCCCAGTGCTGGACACGTTGCGCAGCATCCGAGGCCGCGAGCGCGGCGCGCGGCACGCCACCTGGCAGGAGGCCAACCACGCCATCCAGCAGATCATGGGAGACTATGCCGGCATCCCGCGCTCGGAGACCACGCTCAAGGCCGGCGCGGACAACCTGGCGCGCATCTCCGCGCGCGCCCGTGAGACGCTGGCGGCCGGCAACCCGCATGAACTGGCCCGATGCGCGGAGATCCTCAACCTGCTGGATGTGGGGGCCCTCGTCATCCGCGCCGCGCGCGAGCGCAAGGAGACGCGGGCAAAGCATATCCGCAAGGACTATCCCTTCACCCATCCGCACCTGAACAAGCTCCTGGTGCTACGCCGCAAGGACGGACAGGACGAAATGGAATGGCGCGCCGTGCGCAAGCGCTAGGGTTTCAGAACAGACATACGCGTCCCTATCACCAGTGAGGAAAAAACGATGCCTCCCTTTATCCATGAAGACCAGTGCAAGAAATGCCTTCTTTGCGTCGAGGCCTGCCAGTCGGACGTCTTTTACGGCAGCGTCCGGGGCGCCGTGCCCGTTGTGACCTATCCCGATGAATGCTGGCACTGCAACGCCTGCGTCATCGAGTGCCCCACGGGCGCGGTGGAAATCCGACTGCCCCTCAACCTCGAGCCCATGTATCAGGAACGCGGCTGACGGCCGCGTCAAGGAGAGGAACATGCCTGGCAAACAGCAAAAAGCCCTTGCCTTGCAGCTTTTCTTCATCGCCCTCGGCCCTGTCCTCTGCTGGATCATCAAGGACCTGCCCCCGCTCGAGGGGATGAACCCCGACGGCATGCGCTGCCTTGCGGGGGGCGTCTGGCTCCTGGTGTGGTGGATCAGCGAGATCTTGCCCATGCCGCTGACCTCGCTCATGAGCATCCCCATTTTCGCCATCCTCGGGGTGCTCCCGGCGGTCAAGACCTTCCAGGCCTTCAGCGCCCCCTCCTGCATGATGGTCTTTGGCGCGACCATCATCATCGGGCTTTTGAAGGAGAGCAATTTCATCATGCGCTATGCGTACTGGTGCCTCAACCTGCCCTTCATCAAGGGCAGCGCCATCCGCTTTCTCCTCGTCTTCACCATGAGCGCGGGGCTGCTCTCGGCCATTGCGCCCAATATCCCTCTCGCCATCCTCTTCGTTTCCATTGCCGTCAGCATCGGCCGCTCCTGTCATCTCCCCCCGAGCAACGGCATGATGCGTTCCCTGGCGGTGCTTTCCGCCGTGGCGCCCTCGGTGGGCGGCGCGGGCACGCCCCTTGGGGGCGCGGTGAACATGGTNGTCATCGGGCTCATCGCCACCGTGCTTNCGCATGAGACCTCCTTCTGGGAGTGGACGGCCCTGGGCATGCCGCTCACGGTGGTCACGCTTCTCGCCATGTTCGGTCTGTGCCTTCTCGTGTTCCCGCTGCGGGGGGCGGCGTCGCGCCTGCCCATGTCCGACGACTTTTTGCGCGACAGCCTCAAAAACCTCGGACCGGTGACACGCTATGAGCATATCGCCATGGGCGTCATGGCCGTTGCGCTCCTGCTCTGGTGCGCCGGCCCCCAGCTGGCCGCCCTCGCTGGCTGGAAGGCGGGCGTCAAGCTGCTCAACGCGCCATTTGTGGCCGTCCTCATGGGGCTCGCCACCTTCCTCATCCCGTTGCGGCGTGACCCCGAAAGCGGAAAGCTCATCTTCTCCATGGACCTGGACCAGGCCGTGCGCAACATTTCCTGGAATATCCTGCTCATCATGGTGGGCACCATCACCTTTGGCAACGTCCTCCTGCAGGGGGGCGTCGACAAGTGGGTGGCCGGGCTCATCCAGTCCGCCCTCGGCAATATTTCCGGGGCCTGGGTCTGGCTCATCATGGTCGTGCTGACGGGCCTCGCCTCCCAGATCGTCAGCAATCTGGCCCTGGCGGCCCTGGTGCTGCCCATCACCGCGAGCCTCGCTTCCCTCTATGGCTTCCATCCACTGGCGGCCTGCCTTTCGGTGGGCTTTGCCTGCAATGTGGCCATCATGTTCCCCTTTTCCTCCCTCACCGGCGCGGCGGCCATGATGGGCGGCGGGGAGTATGTCAACCCGCGGGACTTCATCTGGTACGGGCTGTGCGTGACGCTCACGGTCTCCCTGATAACGTTTCTCTTCTGCTGGCTTTTCGGCGCAGCGATTCTTGGCTCGTCGTGGGCCTGAGAACGCGCTGCCGTTCACAAATCCATGAAGGAAGGTGGAGGTATGATCAAGAAACGGTTATGGCATGGTTCTCTGGCCGGCCTTGTGGCGACGCTTTTGTTGTGCCTGGGGGCGCTTCCGGCGCGGGCCATCGACTTCAAGGCGCACGGCTGGTGGCTGTTCGGCGCCCAGTACGGCCAGAACGGCAATTTCACCGACAAGGGGCACACGGGCTACGACAGCCTTGAGGACGACTTTGAGGCCCGCTCGCGCGTGCGCCTCCAGTTGGACGCCGTGGCCTCCGAAAGCCTGAGCGGCCAGGTCTATTTTGAAATCGGCAAGTTCATCTGGGGCAAGGCCACGGGCAAGCAAAGCGGCGCCGCGCTCGGCGCGGACGCGTCCGACGTCATCAAGCTCAAGCGCGCCTATATCGACTGGATGGTGCCCGAAACCGACCTTTCGGTGCGCATGGGCATCCAGGCCTTCCGCTCGCCCTATTTCGCCCTGGACGGCCCCACGGTGATGACCGCCGACGGCGCGGGCATCACGGCCAACTACAAGATCAACGACAATGTCAGCGTCACCGGCTTCTGGATGCGACCGTACAATGACAACTACATCTCCGCCAACGGGCGCGAGGACGGCTTCCTCGACAATACGGATTTTGGCGGCCTCTTCATCCCGCTCACCTTCGACGGCNTGGCCATGACGCCCTGGGGCATCTACGGCGCCATCGGCCCCAATACCTTCCGCACCGCCAAAAAACCCGCCGAAGGCGAGAACGCCTTCTTCGGGCAGCGCATCAACGCGCCTGACGGCAACTATTTCTGGAGCGGCATGTTCCCGCTTCTGGCCAACAAGAAGGCCATCAACCGCAAAACGCCCAGCGAATACGGCAACGCCTGGTGGGGCGGCCTCACCGGCGAGCTGACCATGTGGGACCCGTTCCGCATCGCCTGGGAATTCACNTACGGCAGCGTGGACTGGATGGACGACGCGGCCATGAACCGCAAAGGCTGGATGGGCGCCCTGCTCTTCGAGTACAAGCTCGACTGGGGCATTCCCGGCATCTACGGCTGGTACGCCTCGGGCGACGATGACGACCTCGGCAACGGCTCAGAGCGCATGCCCTATATCGTCAACGATTTCGGCGTCTCCGGCTTCTCGGACACCTTCGCCGGGCCGGACATCAATGGCCTCGAGCGGGACCGCGTCCTCGCTAACACCCTCATCGGCACCTGGGGCGTGGGCGCGCGGCTCAAGAACATGAGNTTTCTCCCGAAGCTGCGGCACACGCTCCATGTGAGCCTGTGGGGGGGCACCAACAGCTCCNGCATCCTCGAGAAGATCCACGACCGCACCGGCCAGTGGATGTCGCCCAACGTCAATGACAATACCGACTACACCGTGCCCGTGGGCCGCGACAACATCTACCTCACGGACAAGGACTACGCCCTCGAGATGGGCCTGTTCAACCAGTACAAGATCTACGAGAACCTCGCGGTCAACCTCGAGGCAAGCTACGTCCACCTCATGCTGGACAAGTCCGACGACACCTGGGGCCTCGCCACCACGGGCGGCGGCAAGCGCGGCATCCGCGACGCCTGGAACGTGAGCGCCCTCTTCATTTATTCCTTCTAATATTCCTTCTAACCAGGGGGGAGAGNGGAGGCCCCGCGCCTACCCTCCCGCACATGGACAGGGNCCCNGCCCTGCGCCTTCAAAAACGANGTCCCGCAAGGTGTAAAACGCCTTGCGGGACTTCGTCGTTTTGACGCCAAATTAATGTACAGAGAGTAAAAATATGATGTAACGCAGTGGAATAATAGTTAAAGGGGCTGTCCTAGCTAAGGANAAATTGCTAGGATAGAATATGTACGNGCGGCGAANTCGGNTAAATTCGCGTCAACAGGCTNAACTTATAAAGTTTTTCGTTGCTGGCGCAACCGCGCGTGCTGNGGGAGAAATCNCGGGTGTAAATCGCAACACCGCCATCTCGTATTTCATGCGCCTCCGTCGTCTAATAGCCATGCATCTCCCCAGTTATCGCTTGTCAGGGGAAGTTGAGGCCGANGAAAGCTACTTTGGCNGAGTGAGAAAAGGCAAGCGACGCCGGGGAGCTGCCGGGAAAATAGCGGTTTTCGGGTTACTGAAGCGCAACGGGAAGGTTTATACGGCCATAATCCCCAATGCGCGAACAGAAACGCTGATGCCCATCATTGAGGAGCGCGTCGAGCCTGATAG
>NZ_JAAVBE010000012.1 GCF_014803725.1 Desulfovibrio sp. | reverse complement strand
GGCCAGGGAAACCCACAGATAACGGTTTCGTGGAAAGTTTCAACGGCAGGCTGCGTGATGAATGCCTGAATCAGAATATTTTCGTTTCCTTGGCAGAAGCCCGGCGCCTCCTCGAAGATTGGCGACAGGATTATAACTGCAACCGCCCCCCCCAGCGCCCTTGGCTGGCAAAGCCCGGCGGCTTATCGGGCAGCCCATCAACCCCCAAACCGGACAGGAGCCACTAACTTATCCTTGGTATCATGAATGGGGTAGGGTCAACCGAGGCTTCACTCCAGAGGAGTTGCTCAGGCGCATGCCGGAAATTGTGAAGTTGGCAAGGCGTGGGGAAAATATCTACTACACTCCCCTATCCGAGCAGAAGCACCATATCCTTATAGACGACATGAGCCCGGAAAAGGTCATGCAGCTCCAGAAAGACGGTTTCAAGCCCGCCGTGTTTCTGGAAAGTTCGCCCGACAATTACCAGTGCATCCTCACGTTTCCCAAGTGTCACGGGATTTTTGACCGTGACATCGGTAATAGGCTGACCGTCATTCTGAATAAGCGCTATGGCGACCCAAAACTTTCGGGGGCCGTTCATCCGCACCGTGCCCCTGGCTTTGAGAACCGAAAGCCAACGCATGAGCGCAAGGACGGCACTTTTTCTCGCGTCAGCTTGAGTTATGCAGTCCGGCAGGAATGCCAAAAAGCCTTGATTGAAGCACGAAAGATTGAGCAGGCATTGGCCACAGCCCAGCAGCAGAGGGAACGACAGGCAAACCTCTTGCCCAGCATAGCCGCTCAAGGGACGGCCAGTCTTCAGCAAGCCTATTTCAAGCATTGGGTGGACATCAGGGAACATCTCACCATCGAGGACTTCTCACGGGTGGACGCCATGATTGCCCTACGCCTCCGCTCTAACGGCCACACTCAGCCTGAGGTGGAAGAAACCATCCGCGCCTGCGCCCCGGCAATCCGTGAAAGACGAGCGGGCCGTAACTGGCAACGCTACGCCGAGCGGACAGCAGCATATGCTTTTGGCTATGCCGGTGATAGGGATATGGAACGAAATACGCGGTATCGGGAACTTTGGCGGCGCGTTGAGGGAGAGGATGGCGCTGAACAAAGAACACGGATGAGGTTTTGAGCCGCAAGCATTGCGCCGAGGTTAGCCATTTATGCCGCAGCAGGGCTGGAGGTCGTCAGCCAGAACGGCCTCGACCTCCACACCAGCTGTGCATAGGCGCTCGACAAGTCACGCAGAATTACCGCGTCCACGCTTACGCATGGCGGCACGGGCTACTTACCACTGCCTTCGCCTTTGCCCAAACGTTCAATAAGTTCTTTAATGTCTTCTACCCTCCAGGCCGTGGTACGGGGGCCGAGCTTCACGGGCTTGGGATAGCGGCCGGTGCGGCAGCCCTCCCACCATGCGCTTTCACAGACAGGGATACAGGCCAGAATCTGGGGCAGCCGGACAACGCCGAATTCGGGGAGCGACAGTTTGCGTTGAGCCATGGGAAACCTCCTCAAGGTTGTTGGGTTTCAGGAGGTTCTGGCACATACTGCAAGATTTCCGTGAGGGAATTCGGCGGGAAATAGACGGGAAAATGGGGAAATACGGGAAAATGGAGCGCAAAAATCATCCTTCGATGATGGTGTAGGTATCCGCTTCTTCAAGGAGTACATTAAATAAATTTCGGTACGACTTGGGATCGCTGTATTCTTTTTGGGTGAACAGGCGGCCGAGCCGCGTTTTTCTGCCCGCCCTGATTTTGTGCCCAGCTTCGGGTTTTGGGGCGCACCAGTAGAACAGCACATGCGCGATCACGGCAGGAGGATAGATGTCTTTCATGGCAGCGTGGACAGCGTGATCCGGCTTGCCCTTCCAGACAGCCGCCGGAATCCGAAAGATGAGTCTGCCGTCCTCCGCCTCCTCCACCACACAGGAGTCCGCCTGTGAGTCAGGGATTTCAGGAGCGGGGATTTTTGGCGCGGCTTTCGTGAGAATGGACTCCACAAGCACACGGGTGATACCTTTTACTTCCACGCTCAAGGGGTAGTCGCGGAGAAATCTGATGGCCACTTCCCGATTGACCAAAATCGTATCAACAAAAATTTGTGAGATAAAATGATACATTGATGCGGGTATGGCAAATAGTGCTTTTTCACGCAGTGGCGAGTCTGCTTCGTATTGGCGCGCGAAGTCTGCTGTATCCAGCCTTCTCAACGAGTCGAACAACGTCTGCCGTTCCCCTGGAAATATCGTGTTGATTTCCTCATAGCTTTCCGCAAGGATATATTTCAGCCCTTGGTACAATGGATTGACGGGAAGTGTCATCGAAAGTTCCCGAAAAAAATCCATGATGCCACACCCTACTAAATAGGTATGGAGACGTTTTTCTTCCAAACATGGATGGGGTAGAACAGGAATTTCTATGTTATATACGCTCTGATTACTGTTAGCAAAGTCTTTCCAGTAGGCTTCATGCGCTCTGTGCCATAACTCCATAGGAAAAATGGCATGAGGCCACAGGGCCTGAATGATGGCTTCAAGCTCATTGGAGGTCAGTCGGTACGCTTGGCGCACCCTGCCGAGGGATATTTTTTGCTGGTCCAACATGGAGGGGAAAATAGCGCAAACACCATGTTCGGACAATCTAAAAACAGGCAGCGCGAATTTTTGTATGGGCAAAATGCCGGCTACAAAAAAACCTCCGGCAGAGAATTCAGGAGGCCGTGCGTAAGCAGGTTGTTTTTGGGGTCAGCATTTGGTGATACAGGTGCGCAGATCCCGCACCATGGTCTCAAATCGTCCTTCTTTTTCTCCAAGCCAATGCAAAATTCTGCCATACAGCCATTGGGGATCCGCATCCAGGCGATAGCCGTTGATATCCAGAAAGACATGACAGATCGCAAAGGCTGCCCGCTTGTTGCCGTCAACAAACGGATGGTTGATGAGTAGGCTTTCCACAAGCGCGGCGGCTTCTTCGATGATGTCCGCATAATAGCCGCTTTGCGGCCGAAACAGCGCCGCTTCAATGGCTCCGGGGTCGCGCACACCAGTGGAGCCGCCGTATGCCCTGATGACTTCGGCGTGGATAGCCAGAACTTCGTGGAGGGTCGGGTAATCCCTCATTTGGCCAGTTCTCGATACAAGCTGTCGTATTGCTCCATACTGTGCCTGAGCGCATCCAGCACATGCCTGCGGGGAGTAGTGCCCGTTTTGCGCTCGATATAATCGCGCAAGGCTTCATCCACCAGGGCCTGAATCTGGCGACCTTCGCTCGCCGCAATGCTTTTCAGGGTTTGCAGCACGACCGGGTCAGCCTGCGTGGCGAATTTGACCTTTGCCGTTTTTTCTCTCTGAGCCTGTTCCATGGCGATCTCCTGTATCCAGACGATGGCAGGCTGTCATGAAATGTCAAGATAAATCTTGACAGTCATCGTGAAGAAAGCGGTGAAAGAAGCTCGCCAACGCCGGCTTCCGCCAGCGCGAAAACAGGTCGCGCGGATTTTGCGGGCAGGCATCTGGCAAGAATGGCTGCCCGCAAATATCCCCTACCCTATTTTCTGATTTACGTTAGCTCTTGGCTGAGCGAAGCTCGTCAAGATAGTCAGACCAGCGCTGCATGAGCTGCCGGCGTTCCTCCATATACTCCGCTCGGTTGTATGCCAGGCGCACGGTATCGGGCTCCTTGTGGGCAAGCTGCGCTTCAATCACATCCGAGCGGAAGCCAAGCTCGTTGAGGCGCGTGCTTGCCATCGCCCTGAAGCCATGCAGGGTCATGGTGTCCTTGCCGTAGCCCATGCGCCGCAGAGCCGCCAAAGGTGCGGCATCGCTGATGGGAGCGACCCGCGCACGGGCGCTGGGGAAAACCAGGTCGCCATTGCCCGTAAAGGCGTAAAGGTCGTTCAGCAGGGCCAGCACCTGCCTGGAGAGCGGCACAACATGCTCGCGCCGCATCTTCATGCGCGAAGCCGGAATGACCCATGTGGCTTTTTTAAAGTCAAATTCATTCCAGTGGGCAAGCCGCAATTCCGAAGGTCGCGTGAACACATGTGGCAGGATTTTCAGGCAATAGACAACCGAGGTATAGCCCACATAGGCGTCAATATCGCGCAAAAGCTGCCCGATGTCGTCCGGGAGGATGACGGCGGCGAAATGCGTCCGCTTGACCGGGGTCAGGGCTTCGGTGAGACCTGCGGCCACATCGTATTTAACGCGGCCTGTGATACGGGCATAGCGCGTCACCTGGCCGCACAGTCGCATGAGCTTGTGGGCGGTTTCGTTGTGACCGAGCCGCTCCGAAGGCTCAACAACCCACAGAAAGTCCGCTGGCTCAAGCTGCGTGACGGGCTTGGCGCCAATGGCCGGGAAAAGGATATTTTCCAGATAGCGCTGCAGCTTCTGGGCGTGTTTTTCGGAAAGCGTCGGGCTGTGTTTGGAGAACCACTCCCGCGCCACATGCTCGAAGGTATCCCGCTCCTCCCGCTCTTGGGCGAGCTTGGCTTCCCTGGCCTGCTTTTTCTCGTCGCCCGGGTCAATGCCCTTGGCGAGCAACTCCCTGGCGGCGTCGCGCCGTTGACGCGCGTCCTTCAGGGACACAGCCGGATAGGCCCCGAAGCTCAACAGTTTCTGCTTGCCCTCAAAGCGGTAGGCCATGCGCCATAATTTGCTGCCTTTCGCCGTTATGTGCAGGTACAGGCCCCCGCCGTCAGAAAGTTTTTGCACCTTGCCGTTGGCCTTGGCGGTGCGCACAGAGGCATCCGAAAGCTTCATGTTGGTACCCTCCAAAATAGTCCAGAAGTGTGCGGCGAAAACCAGGAAAATTTATCTCCATCCGTTTGAATTCAAAGAATATTTTTAGGTAGCTGGTATTTCGCCCTGCCGAAATGGCTTGGTGGTATTGGTACCCGTAGATTTACCAACGATTTTTGAGGGTGTCCACGTGGGTACTTGGATTTTGCTGGACAAAAAGAGAAGGCCGAAACCACGTTTTTTCCCGTGATTTCGGCCTTCTATGAGCTATTTTGGACGTCTTTCTGGTGCGAAGGGGAGACCAAATCGCAAGACCTATCGCACTGGAATCAAAACTAAACCATGTGCAGGGGGTTTGTAAATACCGTTGCGAATACCGTCAACTGTTTTTTGTGGACAGCCTACTGGATTTATTGGAATAATTTCTTTGAGTTTGCGGTCTGTAAATGGGAACTCAAGACTAATAAATTCAAATAGTTATTATGATGGAAATTGGCATTGGAGAGATGAGTTATCAGTTCAAGTCCGCTATTAAGAACCCAAATAAATAATTTTTCCATAAAAAATCAGCATACTTACATGATATTTAATTCCTTGCACTATAAATCAAATATGACATACAAACATGGTAGCACTGCCGAGATGAGACCCTAACTGGAAGCTCCCTCCTAACGAAATAAATGAGTGCCACCCGAAAATGGGGAAAATATTTAACAAAATAAATTCACCAAAATCTATGATATTTATCTATTCTAAATGCCATATTACAAAATTTAGTAACACCTTCTGCATCTGGAAATAGTGTATAATAATTTATATTCATTCTATTAAGAAATATTAAACATTGTTCTATTTCCTTGTCCCTAAATTCTATATCAATTTTAAATAAATTAATTAAACTTGCGTCCTGGGTACACTGGGTAATCCATTCATTTAGTGAATAGCCATAAGGAATTTTTGTAAATAAGCCATTTTGATTGATCAATCTTGGATTTTTTCGTTGTTCAGGATGAAACCTTTTAATTATAGGGATTTCCTTTTGAGAAGCTATTATATTGCAATTCATTAAATTTCCTAAACCCCATATTGAAATAGTTCTTTCTAAGGAGAAGAGAAGATTATGGATTGCAAAAAATAAAGCTACAAATGGAGAATACGTCCAATCAAGCAAAGGAGTTGCCAAGCCATAATGTTGAGCCAACGCCCACATTTCATCATCTTCACCTACACATACATCGTCATATTCAATGTATCCTTTAGCGATATATTTAAAACGAGCTAGATGTTTTTCAGCTTGACGTTTTCTATCGCCTTTATCAAATTCGTCATTGAAAAGCCTATCAAAACTAGAAACTAAGTCCCATTCACAGTTACTTTGGCCACGCCATATATACTGATATGCATCTTTTATATCTTCAACAAATGTAATAAAATTTTTCCAATGTTTCAGTTTTTTGTACTTAATTCCAATATCATCTTCAAAGACTGGCATAAAATAATCCTTTTATTTTATGTATTATTTATTCGACAAATATACTTCAGCCGCCATCAACTCGGCCTGCTTCATCACCGTTTCGGTAGCCAGCTCCTGCATGTCCGGTGGGTAGCCGTATTTCCGCAAGGTACGCCTGATGATGACCCGCAAGTGCGCCTGCACATCCTCCTTGATGTTCCAATCAAGAGAGGCGTTGGCCCGGACTTTATCTGTCAGCACCACGGCAAGTTCGCGCAATTTGTCCTTGTCCATGAGTTCGCGGGCGGAGTCATTGTCGGCCACGGCCATGTAAAAGGCGTACTCATAATCGGTGAGGCCCAGTTCCCCGGCCTCCTTGTCGGACTCGCGCACCTGCTTGCCGATATTGATGATTTCGTCAATGA
This sequence comes from Desulfovibrio sp., assembly GCF_014803725.1. GTDB lineage: Bacteria > Desulfobacterota > Desulfovibrionia > Desulfovibrionales > Desulfovibrionaceae > Desulfovibrio. The sequence goes on along the minus strand of NZ_JAAVBE010000012.1, from coordinate 10,252 downwards.
CCTCGGCAGCGGTGATAATCCTATTGTGATAGCGCTTAAGCGCCCCGTCCAGCAATTCCAGGAGTTTCTTGCTTTGCAGCAGGTTCTTGCGCGAGCGCGCCCGCAATTCGTCATTGAGGAGCTTCTTGAGCACCTCCAGCGCGATGTTCCTGTGCGGCATGTTCTTCATTTCCAGCAGGAACTCGTCAGAAAGGATGGAAATATCGGGCTTCTTGATACCCGCAGCGTCAAAGACATCAATCACCTGGTCGGACACCAGCGCCTTGTCGATGACCTGCTTGATGGCGCTTTCCATCTCCGCGCTGCTTCGAGTGCCGTCGCTCCCGCCGTCAAACTTGGCGAGCCGCGCCTTCACATCCTTGAAAAAGGAAACCTCCCTGGCACGCGCCATCGCCTGCGGGTGAGGCACCGCCAGGGCATACGCCGCATCAAGGGCCGTCACCGCGTCCATGAACCTCTTTTTGCCGTTCTCAAGCCCGAGAATAAACTCCTCGGTCTCAAGAATGATCGCCAGCTTGCGGGCCGTATCGGCCGTAAAATATTCCTGATACGGAAAACCATGCAGCAGCGCAGCCGTGACCTCCAGCTTCTCCAGCATGATGTCCACGGCTTGCTCCTGCGTCTGGGCCGGCTCTCCCTGGCCCCCGGCCTCCCCATAAAAGGCGAGCGCCCTTTTCAGGTCTGCGGCGATGCCCAGATAGTCCACCACAAGGCCGCCGGGCTTGTCCCCAAAGACGCGGTTGACGCGCGCGATGGCCTGCATAAGCGTATGCCCCTTCATGGGCTTGTCCAGATACATAGTGTGCAAGCAGGGCACATCAAAGCCGGTGAGCCACATGTCGCAGACGATGACCAGCCGCAGCGGGTCTTCCGGGTCTTTCATCCGCGCGGCCAGCTTCTGGCGCNCNCCCTTGGTGGTGTGAAACTTCGCCAGCTCCGGNCCGTCGGCGGAACTGGCCGTCATCACCACCTTGATNGCGCCTTTTTTNAGGTCGTCATCGTGCCANTCGGGCCGCAGGGCGACGATATGNCCNTAGAGGGCGGCNGCGATGGGCCGCGACATGCACACGATAAGCCCCTTGCCNGAGAGCACGGCCTGNCGCGCCTCGAAATGCTCCNCGATGTCNCGCGCAATGGTGGCCAGGCGNTTCTCGCTGCCGATGAGCGCCTCCAGCCGNGCGCGCCTGCTNCGGGCCTTGTCCGCCTGTTCCGCGTCGCCCTCCTCCAATTCCTCGTCCAGCTCGNTGATGAGNCGCCTGCCCTCCTCCGGCAGNTCTATCTTCGCCATGCGGCTTTCGTAATAAATGGGCACCGTGGCCTTGTCNTCNACGGCNCGGGCAATGTCGTAAATNTCGATATAGTCGCCAAAGACCGCNCGGGTATTGGCATCCTTCTTTTCAATGGGCGTGCCGGTAAAGCCGAGATAGGTCGCGTTGGGCAGGGCGTCNCGCAGATACTTGGCNAGGCCATAGACGGTTTTCTTGCCGATGACCTTTCCNTCGCTGTCGCGCACATTGGCCTCGCGCGCCTTGAAGCCGTATTGGGTGCGGTGCGCCTCGTCCGTGATGACCACGATATTGCGCCGGTCGGACAGCAGCTCATGCGTATTNCCNTCTTCGGGCAGGAATTTCTGCATGGTGGAGAACACGATGCCGCCGGAGGCCACCTTGAGCAGCNTCTTGAGGTCTTCNCGNNTTTCCGCCTGCTTNGGNTCCTGCCCCAAAAGCTGGGCNGAAGCGGCGAAGGTGTCGAAAAGCTGGTCGTCAAGGTCNTTCCTGTCCGTNAGCACCACGATGGTCGGATTATTCAGCAGNGAAACGATCTTGCCGGAAAAGAACACCATGGAAAGCGACTTGCCGCTCCCCTGCGTGTGCCAGACAACNCCGCCCTTGCCGCGCCCNGCGTCGTTGCGCCGNGCCGCCTCCAGCGTNGANGCCACGGCCTTGTTCACCGCNTAGTACTGGTGGTACGCGGCGATCTTTTTCACGGTCTCCACGCTGGCNAGCCCCTGCGCATCCTCNGTTTTCATCTTTTCAAACACCGTGAAAAAGCGGATGAGNTCCAGNAGGGTCGNCTTGTTCAACATNCCCTTGATGAGCACCTCAAGCTGGCTTTTCAGGCGCGGCGCTTCCCTGGAGCCGTCCTCGCTTTTCCATGCGGAAAAGCGGGAATACCCGGCGGAAAGCGAACCNGCCNTGGCCTCCAGCCCGTCCGAAATNACNAGCAGCCCGTTATANGCCAGNAGCGAGGGGATGACCTNCTTGTAGGTCTGCAACTGCTGATAGGCGCTCGTNAGGGTGGCGGATTCGCTCGCCGGATTNTTCAGCTCAATGACCACCAGCGGCAGGCCGTTGACAAACAGCACCACGTCCGGCCGCTTGTTCACATTGCCTTCAACAAAGGNGAACTGGTTGACCGCCGTNAACTCGTTGTTCTCCGGCGTGTTGAANTCCACCAGCCACACCTTGTCGCCNCGCTCCGCGCCGTCTTTCTGGTAGCTGACGGTCACGCCCCGCGTGAGAAGCTGNTGAAACGCCTCGTTNGCGGANATNAGGTCCGGGCCGGANACGCGGAGCACCCGGCGCACGGCTTCCTGCCGGGCNGCGGCGGGAATATGNGGGTTGAGCCGNTCCACNGCCTCCTGCAACACGCCTTCCAGAATNGGGCTTGCCAGGGAGGCGCGCAACGGCNTTNCCCCNTCNGGCGCAATATCCGGCCCGAAATAGCGGGCATAGCCAAGCGCCTCCAGNCGCTCCAGCGCGAGNTCCTCGATATCCGCTTCGTGCATCGGGCTCACGNTCGTTTTCTCCCCGCTGGTGACTATTCCGCAGCNGCCTTTGCCTCATGNTCCGCNGCCCAGGCCATNGCGGCGGCGTTGAGCNNTTCNAGCCCCTCATCGTCAAAACGGGTGNGCTGCCACTCTGTNTAATCAAAACGCTCCCGCAGGACGGCGGCAATAAACTTTTCCGCNTCAACGGTTCCCAGCTTTTCCACGAGATACCGCATGCCCCNGTCCANCAGTTCTTCNGTGCTCATGCTCATTGCTTGTCGGCCTCCATGCGGATGAAGTCCATGGGATTCAGCAAGAGGAGGTGCTCGTGCCTNTAGCGCAGCANNCGGTCATCCGTGGAGAGNAANTANGCNCACCCGGCATCGAGCGCGCAGGCCACATGCAGGGCATCCTTGGCCTTNAGNCCGCTGCGCATGATGTCGCGGGCCAGCTCCTGCANGATNGGCCCGCGCTCGCTGGAAACATACACGCTGCCATACTGGCGCAAAAACGCGCTGATGGCNGTTTTTCGCATGATAAAGGGATTCTGGCTGTTTTCATACCCTAAAATATACGATGTCGCCAGACGGAGATGACCCGCCCTGATGCGCGACTGGATATGGAGCTTCGCCTGCGCCTCAAGGGAATTGCGTATGGGGGACTGGTCGTCATAGGGCCGGTTGAAACAGCAGGTGTCCATGTATATCAGCATGTCGCCCTCGTAGCGGTCAGTCCAGGGAGACGCGCACTTCCCCGCTCATGAGCTTGGGGAGAAGGGTGTCGCGGAGTTTTTCCAAGGTACAAATTTGAGTTTGGTTGGAATGAATTTTTTGAACATATTTTTGTATTATATTATTAAATTGGATAAGCTGTTTTGTATCGGGAAGTCTAACAGGAAAATTTTTTAGCAACTCAGTGTTCAGATTATCTTGCACAGAACCATCAGCAATCTGGTTTAGTTCACGACTTATATATCTTAATAAAAAAAATAAAATATACTTCGGTAACTTCTCAAAGTTCCGAAATAATAACCATCCGTCATGAATGCAGCCATAAAGATTTACAATAAATGGCTGACCACAAGTGGCACTATTTGATAATATCAAATCCCCTGGGAAAACCTCAACTGATTTTTTCACTCCTTCATCTACTATAAATTCTTTTGTTTTATTGATAAAAAAAGATGTACTTGACGTAGCATCTGCTATTTTTATCCAAGGGACTGTCCCATTATCTATAAATTTTATTATTGGTCTTGGTGACGCTCCTCTGGTTATACTTACCAAATCACCTAGGCATCTTTCCTCCCATTCTTCGTTCCTCTCCACAACAAACCACTGCTTGAACAACGCCTCGGCCATAGCCTCCAGCGTGGCATTTTGCCGGTGCAGCAGGTCGATTTTGTCGTCAAGATTACTGAGGACGGAGGCAATAGCGCGTTGCTCGGCAAGAGGAGGAATCGGCAGAATAATTTTTTTAAGTGAAGTTAAGGGATTGCTTATAGCAGGGACTCCAACCTGAGACTCATATTGCAATAATTGATTTTGACCCAGCTCGGATTTAAAAAAATAAAATGCAAAAAGCGGATTAATTACTTCTTTATTAACAGAAAGCTTCATTCCAGATTGTGAAACTAAATATTTCGCATATTTATTAGATGGTATAAGTCCAACTTGGCCGAGTGTACCCCTATGAGTAAAAATTAAATCATCTGGTACGCAAAGACTTGCTTTTAATTCATTTGCTTTTTGCTCTGACACAAACACAAACATTCCATCTGGATATTTGTAATAATTCAAATTCGTTCCTCGAATAACAGGAACTCCTGATGAAACATAGTTCTCAGTTTTTATATTGGATCCAAAAGGCCCCATTGCTATGGCATGTTTACAATTACTCTTAATTTCATCGACAGTTTTGAATTGCCATTCACTCGGAAATTTTCCCAAGTCATGGTTCATAACTTCACCTTCCCCAAGCTCTCCAGAATCGCCGCGTTCAGCTTTTTCTCCTCCTCAAGCTGCGCCGCGAACTCTTTTTGCAGGCTGGCGAAGAGCTCGGCAAAATCAAAGTCGTCCTCCTCATCCGGCAGGCCCACATAGCGGCCCGGGGTGAGCACATAGTCCTTTGCCGCCACTTCGGGGAGCGGCACCGAGGCGCAAAAACCCTTCACGTCTTCATACGCGCCGTCCACATTGCGCCAGTTGTGGTAGGTGTCGCTGATGGTCTGGATGTCCTCCTGGGTCAGGACGCGGGTGCGTCGGTTGATGAGCGTCCCCATGTTGCGCGCGTCAATGAACAAGATCTCGCCGCTGCGGTTGCGGAAGCGGTGGTTTGTGCGGTCGCGCGCCAGAAACCACAGCGCCGCCGGAATCTGGGTATTCAAGAAGAGCTTGGCGGGCAGGTTGACGATGCAGTCAATGAGGTTGCCCTCCTCTATCATCCGGCGGCGTATCTCGCCCTCGCCGTTGGTCTTGCTGGTCAGCGCGCCCTTGGCAAGCACGATCCCCGCCTGCCCCGCCGGGGCGAGGTGGAAGGCGAAATGCTGGAGCCACGCGAAATTGGCGCTCCCAGCAGGGGGTGTGCCATATTGCCAGCGGGCGTCCTTGCGGAGCTGGTCGCCGCTCCAGTCGCTGTCATTGAAGGGCGGATTGGCGAGGATGTAGTCGGCCCGCACATCCTTGAGCGCGTCCTTGAGGAACGAGCCCTCGTTGTTCCACTTGACCTGCGAACTCTCGATGCCGCGAATGGCGAGGTTCATCTTGGCAAGCCGCCATGTGGTCTGGTTGCTCTCCTGTCCGTAGATGCTGATGTCCCGGATGCGTCCCCGATGCTCGCGCACGAATTTCTCGCTCTGCACGAACATGCCGCCGCTGCCGCAGCAGGGGTCCATGACGCGGCCCTTGAACGGCTCCAGCATGGCCACCAGCAACTCGACGATGGAGCGCGGCGTATAGAACTGACCGCCCTTCTTGCCCTCGGCCAGCGCGAACTCGCCAAGGAAATACTCAAAAACATGGCCCAGCACGTCGGCGCTGCGCGCCTTGGCGTCCCCGAGGGCGATGCCGGAAACGAGGTCGATGAGCGCGCCGAGCGTGGCCGGGTCCAGATTGTCGCGGGCGTACACCTTGGGCAGAACGCCCTTGAGCGCGGGGTTGTCTTTCTCAATGGCGTCCATGGCCGCGTCAACGAGGACGCCGATGTCCGGCTTCTTGGCATTGTCGCGCAGCCAGTTCCAGCGCGCGGGCTGCGGCACGAAAAAGACATTCTTGGCCTTGTATTCGTCCCTGTCCTCCGGGTCGGCCCCCTCAAATTCGCCCTTGCCTTCCAGAAGCTGCGCCCGCAGGCTCTCAAAGGAATCCGAAATATATTTGAGGAAGATGAGCCCGAGCACCACATGCTTGTAGTCAGCGGCGTCCAGATTCTTGCGCAGCTTGTCCGCCGCGCTCCAGAGCTGCTTTTCCAGCGGCTCCTGCGGCGTTTCCTTCTTGGGGCGTGCCATATGCCGTCCTTGGTCAGAGGGAGTATCAGCTAGGGAGTATAGAGGGAGGCAACGGGGGATGACAAGAGGCGGCTGGCTGCTAACGGGGAGAACGAGCTTCAACGTTCGTCTCTAATCCATTCAACGCATATTAGCGTGATGGAAAAAGTTTTGGAAGACATCTCACCATTATTCGCCGGAATATGCTCACAGATAATTTATAATGACAATTATGGAAATTCACCCTTTAGGAGTTCATCTGGATTAATATAATGGTAATTTTGAGGCGGAATAAATCCAGGCTTACGCTTGCGTAGAGTACACAAGGAAATAGGTTTTTTAAGCGAAACAAACTCTTGGAAAAAGATTGCATACCCCGTTGTTTTTTTAGAATAGTACGAAAAAAAATCATTTTCATTCATACAGGCCACTGCCCGGACACGGAGCCACAAATCTTCAATGGGAAGATATTCAACAGTTTTTACTTCAAAAAAACCGATAATTTTTGCATCTGGACGCGTAGAATAAATATATACCATCCTCCCAATTAAATTGGTTGGGATTTTTTTTCGCAGTTCAACAGTCTTTTTTCCATCAGCAATTAACTGTGAAAAGTGTGGTTTAACCGATATTAATACTGGGCTATCAAATCTATTCATTATTATATCCTTGTTTATAAATCTCAAAAAAAGCTCCTTGAGATATAGTGACGGCAGAAATGGCAGTAAGCCCCTTCCCCATATGTCGTTTTATTACATCCTTCATAAATTCCTAAGAAACCTTGTTGGGAAATATTTCAGTTCTGGAAAACAGGAGTGCTTTACAGGTGGTGAAGCTATTTTTATTAATATCCTTCCATTTATATACACCAATTTTCCAAAATTTCTTAAAAATATCTCCTTTTGAACCAGTGTACACTTCATCTAAATAAGAAGATGCTATGATATATTTTGTTTCTCGATATTTATTATTACAATTCGTTATATACCATAAAATACGGCTAGGTGCTGAAATTCGTGTTTTTGTACCTGTAAAATATACATTCAGCTCATGCATTAAAACATTAGATGTCGAGGAGGCAAAGAGTTCATGCTGATCAATAACAGCGGGAGATATTAAATCTTTGGCCCATTGTACTCGTATCGGTATAATATATGCAGGAATATCAATATCAGTAAATTTTGCTGGTGAAAAATTTCGTTCCAACCTTACTTGTGAATAAATGTCTTTAGCCTCAGATACAGGTTGAACATGTTCTTTTAACTCAGAAAAGGCCCAATCAGGTAATTTATCTTCAACAAAATCTAGATACTTATTGGAATTACCAATATAGCTCAGGGATATCTTTTTATTATTAAAAAAACCTAATCCTTTACTTATTTCACCAATATCCAAATTAGTATAGACATCTTCGATAATAATTAACGATACATATTTTTGTGTTGCGATTTGTATTAATTGTTCAAGGATAAAAAATGTAGCACTTTTAGCAAAATTTTCGCAGCCTATGTTTGTACGTAGTAGGTGTACTCTTAGAATATTGCATTCTATGCTATAATATATAATTCCAAAATCCCTATTTGAAATTATTATTGATTTCAATTTGGCATTTTTTACATTATTTTTAATTTTTTCAATAAATAAATATTTTCGCTCTCCTTTGGATGTATTTAAAAATTTGTCACAAAGTTCGGCCTCATCAAGAAAAATATCAACTAATTTTCCAAGGGTCGTTGGAAGCAAGCTGGTTTTAATAGCCTCCCGGTTAAGTATAAAATCAATATTATGTAAAAATTCTGCTGGAGAATAAATCATAATATTATAATCGTCAGCAAATCTTTGGACAACCTTTTCATTAAGTAATTGACCATCACGCGTAATGAAAAAATTTACTTTATTTGTAATCGCACATGCAAGTTGGTCTCTATCACTTTCTTTAATAGCAGGAAATTCACTCTGAATAGAACTACGTGCAGCATCCATTTTTTCAGCAGAGAAAGGTAGTGTCTTAAAGTAATTAGCTTTATCTATAGAACTTGTCTTAATATATTCATTTCTCTGTCGTTCTATATCTTTATAAATAACAGGTGCTACGAAAAATACGACATCATTAAAATACATAAGAAGAGAATTACTCTCTGTAAATCCTTCTACTTCTCGATTAATTTCAAGTACAATAGAAGCATCAAGTAAAACCTTTGGTCTATTTTCTAAATCTTCAATAATATTTATGAGATTTTTCTGAATCTGATATCTATACAGATGTAATATTGATAGTTCATTTGTAGCACGACCTTCACATGCCTTTATTATATTGAAACCAAGATGATGCCAAAATCTATCCATGTGATAATCTTCTCTACAATATAACTCAATAAAATATGCGCTCTGGATATTTTTCAAGAAATTTTTAAAAATTAATTTTGCTAAACCATTATTTCTTTTATCTTTTTCTATGCAGAAGTGATGTATCCTTATAACATGATTCCTCTTAGAATGTGAAAATAAAATATAACCAATAAGCTCATTTTGCTTCAAGCAAACAAATACCTCTCCTTTTTCACACCTCTCCCTGATGGCACTCTCTGGAAGAAATCCAAGTGTTTTTTTATTAGAATCAGCAAGGCTAACAACCTGATCGATGATGGTATCGTCACCAAATTTTGTCCGCCGGTATGAATAAGTCATGACAACCACTTAGTCCTATTGCATAGGAGAAAAATTCATTTAAGCATAAATTTTTATGGCACTCAATCATTTTCTTTCCTTAGACTTATATAAACCGTCTATCAAAATTGAAAGGTTCCACCAAACATGCTACTTCTAGCCATGATGTGGGAATGGGACATCAAGCCGTACTTTTCCCACTCTTCTTTTAGAATATATAAAAATGGTTGGCTATAATGGATTTGTTTCAAAGAGTTTCCTCCGTCTAGATTGCTATGTCCATCAAAATACTCCTTCATGCTTGAGGACTCATTCATGCTTTTATGAAGATTTAATCTACACTGCCAATAAGCTTTTTTGCTCCTGTGGAATCTTTGTACCCTTTTCCCCCACCGTAATCCCTTCTTATCTAAGGCCTAAAGGATCTGGCTGGTTCTGTGCTCACATCTAATTTTCTCCACTTCTTTTGGTCCTTCAATCCTACCCCACAATTTCCTATACCACGAATGTCTTTCCATATCTCTGTCACCTGCGTACCCAAAGGCATATGCCGCCGTGCGTTCGGCGTAGCGTTGCCAGTTACGGCCCGCGCGTCTTTCACGGATAGCCGGGGCACAGGCACGGATGGTTTCTTCCACCTCAGGCTGAGTGTGGCCGTTAGAGCGGAGGCGTAGGGCAATCATGGCGTCCACCCGTGAGAAGTCCTCGATGGTGATATGCGCTTTGATGTCCTCCCAATGCTTGAAATAGGCTAACTGTAGGCTAGCTGCCCCGTGAGCGGCTATGCGGGGCGAGTGATTTGCCTGTTGTTCCCTCTGTGGCCTCGCCGTGGCAAGTGCCTGTTCAATTTTTCGCGCTTCAATCAAGGCTTTTTGGCACTCCTGCCGGACGGCATAACTCAAGCTGACGCGCGGGAAAGTTCCATCCTCTCGCTGATGCTTTGGCTTGCCATTCTCAAAGCCGGGGGCGCGGTGTGGATGAACCGCGCCTGAAAGTTTCGGGTCGCCATAACGCTTGTTCAGAATCATGGCCAGGCGATTGCCGATTTCACGGTCAAAATCCCCTTGAAACTTGGGAAACGTGAGGATGCACTGGTAATTGCCGGGCGAGCTTTCCAGAAATACCGCAGGCTTGAAGTCGTCTTTCTGGAGCTGCATGACCTTTTCCGGGCTCATGTCGTCAATGAGGATATGGTGCTTCCGCTCGGAAAGGGGAGTGTAGTAGATATTTTCGCCGCGTCTTGCCAAGTTCACGATTTCCGGCATCCGGTTGAGCAATTCTTCTGGAGTGAAGCCCCGGCTCTCCCCGTTCTGCTTGTCCAGGATCATCACCTT
>NZ_JAAVBE010000011.1 GCF_014803725.1 Desulfovibrio sp. | reverse complement strand
TTTGCTGCTTGCTGCGTCAGAGAAAAATTTTCTTGGTCGAGTACTTGAGTACACTCCCTGCGAAAATTTTTATCTTCCTTGCAAGCAGCAAAAAATCTTATTTTTTAGGATTCTTCCGGCACCCGCACCCGTCTTCCGCTACGCTCCAGACGGAATTAAGGAAGTTCTCTCAACTCCCGTGTAGAACAACCTACCTGAAAAGTACTGCCCGGCGGACGGTGGTGATAGTCAACGCCGGGGCGGTATCCTTTGCGGATGCGGCCCCGGCGCACGGATCACGGTGCTCCGCTCCTACCAGCGGTAGTGGGCAAAAGCCTTGTTGGCGTCGGCCATGCGGTGCGTATCCTCACGCTTTTTCACCGCGCCGCCGCGGCCGTTCCAGGCGTCCAGAAGCTCGTTGGAGAGCTTGGCGGTCATGCCCTTTTCCCCGCGCGAGCGGGCATAGTTGATGAGCCAGCGGATGGCCAGCGAGACCTGGCGCTCGGGGCGTACCTCCATGGGGACCTGGTAGGTCGCGCCGCCCACCCGGCGCGCCTTGACCTCCATGTGGGGCTTCACGTTGTCGAGCGCCTTCTCGAAGGCGCGCATGGGGTCCTCGCCGGTCTTTTCGGCCAAGGTGTCCAGCGCGCTGTAGAAAATCTTTTCCGCCGCGCCCTTCTTGCCGTCATACATGAGCCGGTTCACGAACTTGGTGACCAGGCGGCTGTTGTACAGCGGATCGGGCAAAATCTCCCTCTTGGGGACGGGGCCTTTGCGTGGCATGGGGTTTCTCCTTTCATTCCCTCACTGGGCGTCACCAACCCCGCGACGCGCCGGCGCCGCTTACGCGGCTGCCGTGGCACGGCGCATGGCGCACGCCCGCCGGGCTTCTGGTTCTGGCCGCGGGCGCTCGCCCGGGCCGGGAAGGGCGGATTTCCGCCGTGAACTACTTGGGCCGCTTGGTGCCGTACTTGGAACGGCTCTTGCGGCGGTCGGCCACGCCGGAGGCGTCGAGCGTGCCGCGGATGATGTGGTAGCGCACGCCGGGAAGGTCCTTGACGCGGCCGCCGCGGATGAGCACCACGGAGTGCTCCTGCAGGTTGTGGCCCTCGCCGGGGATGTAGGCCGTCACTTCGATGCCGTTGGTCAGGCGCACGCGGGCGACCTTGCGCAGGGCCGAGTTCGGCTTTTTCGGGGTGGTGGTGTACACGCGGGTGCAGACGCCGCGCTTCTGCGGGCAGCCCTGGAGGGCCGGCGTCTTCTTGCGCTTCACCACCGGCTCGCGCTCGGTGTGGATGAGCTGATTGATGGTGGGCATGGATTCCTCCAAAAAATGTGGGTCTGGACAAAATGCCAAGGGCATGCTCTTAACTGAAGCGCGCCGCCGTGTCAAGCCATCCTTGCGGGAGGCCGGGGCGCCCGAAGCAGCCCAGCCAGAAAAAAGGAGACCCCATGCCCATTTGCGAGACCTGCGGCGGTTCCGGCCGCCTTTCCTGCGGCGCCTGCTGGAACGGCCAGTCCACCTCCCTCTGCCCGGACTGCCGCGGCGGCGGCGTGCGCGAAAGCGATGGCGCCCCCTGTGAGCGTTGCAAGAGCGTGGGCCGCTTCACGCCGCCGAGCTGCACCGTGTGCGGCAACAGCCTGCCCTGCCCGGAATGCGGCGACATGTCGGGCGAGTGGCGGCCGGGCTACAGGTTCTAGCCTATTCGTCCCCCACTTTCAGCGCGGCGAGGAAGGCCTCCTGCGGCAGCTCCACATTGCCCATGCGCTTCATGCGCTTCTTGCCTTCCTTCTGCTTTTCCAGGAGTTTGCGCTTGCGGGTGATGTCGCCGCCATAGCACTTGGCGGTGACATCCTTGCGAAAGGCCGAGACGGTCTCGCGGGCGATGATCTTCTGGCCGATGGCCGCCTGGATGGCCACCTGGAAGAGCTGGCGCGGGATGGTGCGCTTGAGCTTGAGCGCGAGGCCCCGGCCGTAGGGATAGGCGCGCTCGCGGTGGACGATGACGGCGAGCGCGTCCACGGGCTCGCCGTTGAGCAGGATGTCGAGGCGCACGAGGTCGGAGGGGCGGTAGTCCACGGGTTCGTAATCCATGGAGGCGTAGCCCCTGGTCACGGACTTGAGCCGGTCGAAAAAGTCGTAGACGATTTCCGCAAAGGGCAGCTCATAGGTCACGACCACGCGGTTGGCGGCGAGGTAGTGGAGGTTTTTCTGCTCGCCGCGCTTCTCCTCGCAGAGCTTCATCACGTTGCCCACATATTCGTTGGGCACGTGGATATCCATGCGCACATACGGCTCGTAGAGCGCGCGTATCTTCGAGGGGTCGGGCAGGCGGCTCGGGTTGTCGATCTCGAGGGTCTGGCCGTCCGTGGTCTCCACCTTGTAGATGACCGAGGGCGCCGTGGCGATGAGGCCCACCTCGAACTCGCGCTCGAGGCGCTCCTGGATGATCTCCATGTGCAGGAGCCCGAGAAAGCCGCAGCGGAAGCCGAAGCCCAGCGCCTGCGAGGTTTCGGGCTCGAAGCTGAAGGCCGCGTCGTTGAGCTGGAGCTTTTCCAGCGCGGCCTTGAGGTTTTCATACTCGTCCGACTCCGTGGGGTAGAGCCCGCAAAAGACCACGGGCTTGACCTCCTTGAAGCCGGGCACGGGCTCGTCCGCGGGCCGGCTGGCGAGGGTGATGGTGTCGCCCACGCGCGCGTCCCCGAGCTCCTTGATGGAGCCGGAGAGAAAGCCCACCTCGCCGGCCGCGAGCTCCTCCACGTCCACGGCTTCGGGCGAGAACACGCCGAGGCGCAGGGCCTCGTATTCCTTGCCCGTGCTCATGAGCCGGATGCGGTCGCCCTTGCGGATGCGGCCGTCCATGACGCGGAAGAGCGTCACCACGCCCTGGTAGCTGTCATACCACGAATCGAAGATGAGCGCCTTGAGCGGCGCCTCGCGGTCGCCGTCAGGCGGGGGCAGGCGCTCGATGATGGCCTCGAGCACCTTGTCCACGCCAAGGCCGGTCTTGGCCGAGACCTCCAGCGCGCCCGCGCAGTCGAGGCCGATGCCCTCCTCGATCTCGCCGCGCACCCGGGCCGGGTCAGCGCTCGGGAGGTCGATCTTGTTGAGCACGGGCACGATTTCGTGGTCGTGGTCCAGCGCGAGGTAGACATTGCCGAGGGTCTGGGCCTCCACGCCCTGGGTGGCGTCCACCACGAGCAGCGCCCCCTCGCAGGCCGCCAGCGAGCGCGAGACCTCGTAGTGAAAATCCACGTGGCCCGGGGTGTCGATGAGGTTGAGCTCGTATTCCTGCCCGTCCGCCGCGGTGTAGGGGATGCGCACGGTCTGGGCCTTGATGGTGATGCCGCGCTCGCGCTCGAGGTCCATGCGGTCGAGATACTGCTCCCGCGCCTCGCGCGCGCTCACCACGCGGGTGAGCTCGAGGATGCGGTCGGCCAGGGTGGACTTGCCGTGGTCGATGTGGGCGATGATGCAGAAATTGCGGATGCGGCTCTGGGGGATCATGGAACCTTCCTGCGCTTGGGCGATTGGCGCAATATGCTATCCCAAGGCGCCCGCAAAGTCCACGCCGGCCGGCGCGAGGGGCCACACGGGCTGCCCCTCCCGGCCCTTGACGCCGCCCCCGCCGGGCTTAACTTTCCTCAAGGGCATTCGCCCTTCCGCCGCCGGGCCCCGGAGGCCGGCGGCATCACCCAAGGAGGTTCCCCATGGCCGAAAACGGCAAGAAAAAACGCCAGTTCCGCGCCGAAGTGCGCAAGGTCCTCAATATCCTCACCCATTCGCTCTACACCAACCGCGAGATCTTCCTGCGCGAACTCATCTCCAACGCCTCGGACGCGCTGGACAAGCTGCGCTTCCGCGTCAACCGCGGCGAGACCCCGCGCCACCCCGACCTGCCGCTGGAGATCCGCATCACGCTTGACAAGGACGCCAAGACCCTGACCATCGCGGACACGGGCCTCGGCATGACCGCCGAGGAGCTGGCGGAAAACCTCGGCACCATCGCCAAGTCCGGCTCGGAGGCCTTTCTGGCCGACCTCGCCGCCGAGAACGCCAAGAACCCCGAGGGCGAGGAGGCCGCGGCCACGGCGGACGCGGCCAGCATCATCGGCCGTTTCGGCGTGGGCTTCTATTCCGTGTTCATGGTGGCCGACAAGGTGGAGGTCACCTCGCGCCCGGCCTTTGCCAATGAGGATGTCCCGGCCCATGTGTGGACGAGCGACGGCCTCGGCACCTACACCGTGGAGGAGAGCACGGCCCCCGAGCCCGTGCGCGGCACTGTCATCACCGCCCACCTCAAGGACGACTGCCTCGAATATGCCGAGAAATTCCGTGTGGAGTCGGCCATCCGCAAGCATTCGGCCTTCGTGCCCTTCCCCATCTTCGTGGACGGCGAGCGCGTGAACACCCAGCCAGCGCTCTGGCGCGAGCCCAAGACGAGCGTGAAGAAGGAGGACTACGCCGCCTTTTACAAGGCCATCACCTATGACGGCAAGGACCCGCTGGACGTGGAGCACATCGCCGTGGACGTGCCCGTGCAGTTTACGGCCCTGCTCTTCATCCCCGATTCGAGCATGGACTTCTTCGGCGCCGACCGCGACTACTGGGGCCTTGACCTCTACGCGCGCCGGGTGCTCATCCAGCACCGCAACAAGGAGCTCATCCCCGAATACCTGGCCTTCCTCAAGGGCGTGGTGGACACCGAGGACCTGCCGCTCAACATCTCGCGCGAGACCCTGCAGGAAAATATCATCCTGCGCAAGATCAACCAGGTCATCGTCAAGCAGACCCTCTCCCACCTCGAGGCCATGGCCCGCGACGACGCGGAGAAGTACAACCGCTTCTGGCGCCTGCACGGCAAGGTCTTCAAGCTGGGCTACCATGATTTCGTCAACCGCGAGCGCGTGGCCGCACTTTTGCGCTTCAACTCCTCGGCGCTGCCCGACGCCGAGGCCCTGACGAGCCTCGACGACTACATGGCCCGCGCGCCGGAGGGGCAGAAGACCATCTGGTATGTGACGGCACCCAACCGCGAGGCCGCGCGCCTCAACCCGCACATGGAGATCTTCAAAAAGAAGGGCATCGAGGCGCTCTTCCTCTTCGAGCCGGTGGACGAGTTCGTCATGGACGGCCTGGGCTCCTACAAGGACTGGGAGTTCAAGGCCGTGGAGACCGCCGGCGACGACGCGCTGGCCGCCTTTGAGGACAAGGAGAAGCCCGAGGAAGTGGCCCCGCTCTCCGAGGATGATTCCACCTCCTTCGACGGCCTCATGGCCCGCATGAAGGAGGTCCTGGGCGACAAGGTGACGGAAGTGCGCGTCTCGCGCCGTCTCGCCGACAGCCCGGCCGTGCTCGTCTCGCCCGACGGCGGCATGACGGCCTCCATGGAGAAGCTGCTCAAGGTGATGAACAAGGACGACTCCCTGCCCGTCAAGGTGCTGGAGGTCAACCGCGACCATCCGCTCCTCAGGAGCATGCTCACCATCTTCAAGGCTGACCGCGAGGACCGGGTGCTCTCTGACATGACCCAGAACCTCTTTGACAGCTGCCTCCTGCTGGACGGCTACCTCAAGGACCCGCAGGCGCTGGCCACGCGCGAGAACCGCCTGCTCACCGAGGCCGCCGCCTGGTATGTGGAGGTGAAGAAGATCTAGCCCCGCGCCCCTGCGGGCGGCTGCGCAAAAAACCAAGCCCCTTTCCCGGCCGTGACTGGCGGGGAAAGGGGCTGTTTTTTATGGAAGTCTGGCAGCGGCAGGGCGTTCCGCGGCGTCAGACACTGGCGCCGGCAGGGGCCGCGTGCAGTTCGATTACTCGTTCCAGCCGAAAAATCCCTTCACCGTCCGCCAGGCCACTTCCTGCAAATAGCGGGCGTCGGCTTCGGAGATCCTGGCATCCCCCACGCCGGTGCACTTGGAACCCACGGGCGACTTGCCCGAAAGCGTGGCGAAGATGACGCAGCCCTCGAGATAGGTGCCCGCCGGGGTGGGGTGGCGGTTGTCGGCCACGATGAGCTTCAGGTCGGGGCGCCCCTTTTTGGCGTTGGCAAAGGCGAGTCCCACGGGCACCACCATGGCCCTGTTCTCGTTGGCGACCTCAATGGTGGCGTTGGCAAGTTGCGCGGTCATTTCCGGCTTGTCCGCATAGGCCCAGGTCATCATGATCAGCGGCTCGGAGCCCACCTCGCGGATGTCCTTGCAGTGGATGGCCGCATATTTGCGGAACAGCTTGGAAAGCTCGGGGTGGATGGGGCCCTGGCTGTTGTCCTGCAGGATGACGGCGTCAAAGATCTTGCCGTCCGGGTATTCATGGAAGACGAGCCGGTTGCTGCCGTCGCTGGTGGTGGAATAGCTCCTCAGGCCATTGGGCCTTAGATAGCTTTTCACGAGGTGCCAGTCGAGGCCCGCGCCGCCGATGGTGGCCATGGTGAAGGTCATGGGCTCATGCTGGTCCTTGCTGATCTGGCGGGCATAGGAGCCGACGCCGTTGTTGTAATACATGAAGGAATTGCCCACGAGCAGCACCGACTTGGGCGCTTTTTCAAGATGGGTCACGAGGGGCTTCAGGATGGCGTCCTCCGCAGGGGCGTTGCCGGCGGTGAGGGCAACGCAGGCGGCGGCGCAAAGGGCGCAGAGCAGTTTTTTCATGACGGGCCTCCTTCCGGGCTGACGGATGCGGCATTCCGGCAGGGGGGCGCCGGGCATGGCGCCCCGGGACGGCCGCGGCCCCCCGGAGTATCGCCTATTTCTTGGGGGCGGCGGCCTTTTCCGCGGCCAGCTTCTTGCCCTGCGGGGTCATGTGGCAGGGCTGGCAGCCCTTGAAATTGGGATACTTGCCGGCGAGCTTCTTGTGGCAGCCGTAACAGGAGCGGTCCGTATCCGGCGCGTGGTAGGCCATGTAGACGCTCATGGGGTCGCGCTCGGAGGGGCCGGGGAGGGAGTGGCACTCCTCGTTGGTACACGCGGCATAGCGGTTGCCGGGCAGGCCCTCGTGGTGGCAGGTGCGGCAGGCGATCTTCTTGTGCGAGCTGTGGTTGAAGGTCACATACATCCGCGGCGACTTGCCCGCATCAAGCTCCATGGGCTCGCCCAGGTCCAGGAGGTTCTTGGCGTGCGCGGCCGGAGCCATGGCTCCGAGCACGAGAAAAAGGGCGCAGAGCCCCACGCAGAAAGATTTCATCTTCGCTCCTCGGCTAGAGGGTTTCAGCGCGGGGCGCCGGGGCGCTCCGGGCCACGCACGGGCCTGGGCCGTCAGCCAGAAAATTTTGTCAGGCCGGCCGGCCCTCATTATGGCCGGAAACGGGAAAATTTCCAACGAAAATACGCTAATGCCCGGTGATGCCGTACTTCTTGAGCTTGTACTGGAGCAGGCTCTTGGAAATGCCCAAGTATTCCGCCGCCTTGACCTGAACGAGGTCCGCGCGCACGAGAGCGCGCCGGATAAGCGCGGCCTCGATCTTCTCCAGCGTGTCGGCGAGGTCAAGCTGCACGGGCAAAAGGTCAACCGCGCTCTTGAACTGGGCCTCCTCGTCGCGGATCTCGGCGGGCAGGTCGTCCACGCCGATGGTGGCGCCGGGTACCAGCACAAGGCAGCTCTCCACCACGTTCTCGAGCTGGCGGATATTGCCCGGCCACTCGTAGCCCGTGAGGTAGTTGAGCGCCTCAGTGCTGAAGGTCTTGGGCGGCAGATTGTCGTCCGCGCAGACCTTTTCCACGAAGTGCGCCACGAGCAGCGGGATGTCCTCGCGCCGCTCGCGCAGGGGCGGCAGCGGTATTTGTACCACGTTGAGCCGGTAGAAAAGGTCCTCGCGAAAGGCCCCGCGCTCCACCAGCGCGGCGAGGTCCTTGTTGCTGGCGGCCACCACGCGGATGTCCACCTCGATCTCCTCGCCGCCGCCCACGCGCTCGAACTTGCGCTCCTGCAGGACGCGCAGGAGCTTGACCTGCAGATCGGGCGTGAGCTCGCCCACCTCGTCCAGAAAGAGCGTGCCGCCGTCCGCCTGCTCGAAGCGGCCGCGCCTCAGGGCCACCGCGCCGGTGAACGAGCCCTTCTCGTGGCCGAAAAGCTCGCTTTCGAGAACGCCCGGGTTGAGGGCCATGCAGTTGACCGAGATGAAGGGCTTGTCCTTGCGCGGGCTTGCGTAGTGGATGGCGCGGGCCACGAGCTCCTTGCCCGTGCCGGACTCCCCGCTGATGAGCACCGTCGACCGGCTCGGGGCCGCGCGCTCCACCATGACGAGCACATCGCGGATGGCCTTGCTGCGGCCCACGATCTGGTGGATACCGTAGCGGTTTTCCATGGCCTCCTGCAAAAGGCGGTACTGCCTATGCGCCCGCGAGAGCTCCACGGCATTGTGGATGGAAAGCAGAAGCTCGTCGTTGGAAAAGGGCTTGGTGATATAGTCGAAGGCGCCGTACTTCATCACGTCCACGGCGCTCTCGATGGAGCCGAAGGCTGTCATGATGAGCACCGGGATATACGGCCATTCCTTCTTCACCCGCTGGAGCACCTCGCGGCCGCTCACCTTGGGCATCTTCATGTCCGTGACAACCACGTCCACCTCGCTCTCTTCCAGAAAGGCGAGCGCGGTCTCCGGGTCGCTGATGGCCGTGACCGTATAGCCCTCGTCCTCCAGCAGGGTCTGGAGCACGAGGAGATAATTTTTCTCGTCGTCGATGACGAGGATATGCGCCTTTTCACCCATGCCGAATCTCTCTTCCGTGGTCAGGCCAGTGCTTGGGCCGTTTCCTTGGGGGCCGCGCCCACGGGCGCCCCGGGCAGGATGACCCGCACGAGCGCCCCGCCGTCGGGGCCGTTTTCAAGCTCGATGCGGCCGCCGTGGCCCACGATGATGGACTGCACGATGGGCAGCCCCAGGCCCGTGCCGCCCTCCTTGGTGGTGAAGAAGGGGTCGAGCAGGCTCCCGAGCGCATCCGGGTCGAAGCCGGGCCCGGAATCCAGAAATTCCAGCGCCACCAGTGGCTCGGCCGGCTGGCCGTCCGCCGTTCCCGGCCCTCCCTCGGCATCGAGCCTGCGCCCGCTCACCCGGATGACGCCCGGGCCGTCCAGCGCCTGCTGCCCGTTGACAAGGATATTGTAAAAGGCGCGGTACAGCAAATCCTTGTCGCCGCGCACGAAAAGCCCGGGCTCCAGCTCGCGCTCCACGCTGACGCCCTTGCGGCTGAACTCCCCTTCGAGGAAGGCTAGGGCCTGGTCCAGCACGAGGTCCACGTCCACCATGTCCTCGCGCGGCTTGCGCGGCCTCGCGTAGTCCAGGAAGTCGTTGACCGTCTGCGAGAGGCGCACTGCCTCGTCGTAGATGGCGCCGAGGATGCGCGCGGTGCCCTTGTCCGCGCCGGCGGTGCGCCGCTGCAAGAGTTCCGCGCTGGAGCGGATGATGCCGAGCGGGTTGCGGATCTCGTGGGCGATGCTCGCCACCACGCGGCCCATGCTCACAAGGCGCTCGTTGCTGTGCAGCTCGTTCTCGAGCTGGCGGTTTTTCTGCATGCGTTCGGCGAGCACGCGCTCGGCCCGCTGGATGAGCAGGTGCAACACGCCGAAGAGCAGCACGGACGAGAGCAGGCACATGACCACGATGATGCCCTGAAAGGCCAGCACGCGCTCGTAATCGTCCGTGATGTCCTGCGTGAGTTCGAGCGCGCCCATGACCGGCACCTTGTGCTCCGGCCCCATGGGCTCGCCGCGCAGCGGATAGAGCACGCGGAGGACGAAGGTGCCCTCCTTGAGCGGCACGCGGAAGGGGGCCTGCCACGCCGGGATGCTGGAGATGATCTCGGAGCTCACGGTGGAACCGTCCAGCACCGCGTCCACATTGGGCGGGGCGAGGCCCGCGCGGCCCTGGTCCTCCTTGTCGCTGGAATAGGCCACGCGCCGGGTGAAGTCATAGATGCGCAGTTTCTCCACGGGCAGGCCCTCGATGACCGAGCGCACCACGCGGTCAAGGTGCTCGTACTGCGTGGGCTGCCTGAGCGCGATGCGCCCGTTGGCCATGATGGTGGGCAGCGCGAAGCGGCGGTAGATCTGGCTGTTGAGGTTTTCCACGAGCTGGCGCGCGAAATCCTCCTGCCGCCGCAGCAGGGTGTCGCGCACCGAGCTCGAGATGAAGAACGAGAGCGCCAGGCTCGAGAGCAGGATGAAGAGCAGGGACAGCCAGGAGAGCGTGCGCGCGTAGCTCAGGGGCAGGCGTTCCGCCTCCTTGGCCACGCGGCGCTCCGCCTCCTCCTTGGCGCCGTCCGCCTGCTGCCCGGCCTGGGGCTCGGTCACGGCCTAGAACGCCTGCTTTTCCGCCGGCACCGCGAGGAAGGCGGCGAGGTCGGCCGCTTCTTCGGTATAGCCCGGCGCGCCGAGGCGCGTGTTGGCGATGCGCTTGCCAAGCTCCACCGCCGGCTGGTCCACCGGGTTGATGCCCATGAGCCAGCCCGTGAAGATGGTGGCCGCCTCGAGGAGCATCATCAGCGAGCCGGCCGCGAATTCGTCAAGGCTCCCCATGTGCACGTTGACGAGCGGCACCCCGCTCTTGCAGAGCGCCATGCGCGTGCCCAGGGCCTCGGCGTCGAGCAGGCTGTCGAAGGCCTTGCCGCGCAGCCAGGCCCACTGTTCCGGCAGGTCCTGCCCGAAGCTGCGGCCCGAGCGCGGCTGTTCGCCCGTGAGGAAGAGGCAGCCCTTGTTGCGCGGCCCGTCGAGGAACATCTGGTTCACCGAGTGCTGGTCGGTCACGCCCGTGGCCGGCACGGGCAGGCTCCCCTTGCCGTCCTTGCCCAGGCTCTCGGCCCAGAGCTGGGCGAACCACTGGCCGTAGGCCGCCCACTGCGGGATATAGCAGAAAAAGATGAGCTGGCCGTAGTCATGCTCCTCCAGTTCCCGCGCCCAGCAGGCGAGCGAGAAGGAAGGATGCTGCGCGATGCTCGCCGGGTCGGCGAGGAGCGGCTGCGCCACCGAGGCCGCGCCCCTGAGCAGGGCCTGCCAGTCGATGCCGATGAAGCCCGCGGGCAAGAGGCCCACGGCCGAGAGCGCCGAATAGCGGCCGCCGAGGTAGTCCGGCACTTCGAGGGCGTCCAGCGCCTTTTCCGTGGCTTCCTTTCGCAGATAGCCCTTTTTCTGGTCGGTCACGACCACCATGTGCTTCTGCCAGTCGTCGCCGAGCGCCTTCTGGAGCCACGCCCGCACGAGGAAATACTGCGCCAGCGTCTCGATGGTGCCGCCGGACTTGCTGATGCACACGACGACCGTCTCTTTGGGCGGCAGCTTGGCGAGCAGGGCCTCGAACTGGCTGGCGCAGACATTGTCGGCGATCCAGAGCCAGGGGCCCGCATAGTCCGGCCCGTCCTGCCCGGGCGCAAAGGCTTTCTGCATGGCGCGCGCGCCGAGGGCCGAGCCGCCGATGCCAAGCACGAGCATGTGCCTGAAGGGCTTGAGCCTGGCAAGCAGCGGCGGCAGCGCCTCTTCGAGGCGTTCGCGGTAGGGCATGTTCAGGAAGGGCATCTCGCCCGCGGCCACGCCCGCGCGCAGGCGCTCGGCCAGCTCGGGCGCGCGGGCGGCCAGCGCCTGCCCGGAGGCCGGCATGCGCCCGGTCCAGGCGCGCGACCATTCAAGATAACTGGTGGAGCCGTTTTCCGCTGTCATGGCTACCTCCTCACACAGTTTTTGCAGGAATATCTCCCTGTCGTGGACAAGCCTTCACCGTCAGCACGGGCGCAGGCGCCCGAAAAAGATCTTCTGCCGCGCCCGGCCGGGCTGCGGCCGGAGCCAGCGGCAGGTCGAGCTCGCGCGGCGCGAAAAAGCGCCGCCGGACTTCCCTGTAGGTGCGCGGCCGCACGCCGAAACGGTAGGACCACAGGGCGCAGTCCTCGCGCGCGGCGCAGGCCCGCACATCGCCCCGACTGCCCGCGCACGTCACGCATTGCCGCCGGATGGCACGGAGGACGGCCCGTACCGTCACGCTGCACGCGCCGCCGGCTTCCGATGCCTCGCGGGCAGCGGGCGGCAGCCGCCACTCCCAGAGCGGGCAGGCCCTGTCCGCGCAACTGCGCACCGCCCCGGGCGACGCGCCCTGGCAGTCGAGGCAAAAGCGACGCGCCGCCAGGGGGGCGCTGCGCAAGGGCGCCCGCTCCCTCATGCCGCATCCCCCGAGCCGCGGCCACAGCATTTCTTGTATTTCTTGCCGCTGCCGCAGGGGCACGGGTCGTTCCTGCCCACCTTGGGCGCCTCGCGTCGGTAGGCCGCGGGCCGGAGCGCCGTGCCGTCCATGTAGTACAGCCTGCCCTCATCGCGCACAAAGGCACTGCGCTCGCCGATCTGGCGCACCACGCCGTCGAGCTCGTACAGGGCGTGGAATTCCACCATGTCCGCGCCGTCCGGCTCCGCCGCGTCCACGCATTTCTCCACGTCCAGCCGGAGCCAGCGCACGCCGTTGCATTGCTGCGCGAGCCCTTCCGCGCTCACGTCCGCCCGGGCAGCGGGGTGGGTCGTCTCCACAAGCCACGGATAGTTGCCCAGCGCATAGGCCGTGTAGCGCGAGCGCATGAGCGCCTCGGCCGTCTCCGGCCACGCCTCGCCAGCGAGATAAGGGCCGCAGCAGGCGGCAAGGGCCTTGCCGCTGCCGCAGGGGCAGGGCGCTTGAGCCGAAACCGCTTCCGGCGCCGGGGTGGTGGATGATGCCGGAGACTCCGGCCGCGCGCGGGACATGATGACCGCCTTGGGTTTGCAACCGGCATTCTGCCGGCTGCAAAAGCATAGCCCATGCCGCCGCGCCGGGCAAGGCCGCGGGGGCCGGGGAGGCGGCGAGGAAGACGCGGGGCTCCGCCCCGCGCCCCGCTGGGGGCCAATGGCCCCCAGACCCCCTGTTGCTTTTCTCCCCTTGCTGCGCAAGGGGAGAAAAGGGGGCGAGAGTCATTCGGTTTCGTTCAATATTGACCCGGTGTCTCCTTTGCGTTACATGTAGCGCAAAAGGAGTTTTGCCATGTATGCCACTTCGCTCCGCCTCCCCGACGATATTGCCAAGAGGCTCACGGAGCTCGCCAAAAGGACTGGACGTTCTAAGACCTACTACATCCTCGAGGCCATCCGCGAACACCTCGATGACCTCGAGGATGTATATATCGCCGAACAGCGTCTGGCAGACCTCAAGGCCGGGCGTTCGCGCACCTACACCTCTGAAGAGGTGCAGGCCATGCTGGATCTGGATAAGTGAGCATGTGGGAGATCGAGTATTCGGAAAAGGCTGCGCGGGAACTCATGAGGATCGACCGGGAGGCCGCGAGGAGAATCAAGAGGTATCTAGATGAGCGCATCGCCACGGCGGCCGATCCGCGCAGGTTCGGTGAAGGCCTGTCGGAAAACCTGTCGGGCCTCTGGAAATACCGTATCGGTGATTACCGTGTCATTGCCGAGATTCAGGACGAGCGGTTTATCGTTCTCGTGATTCGCGTGGGGCATCGCAGCAAGGTTTACGGCGCCCACTGATACCCGCCTCCACAACATCCCCCAGGCCATGCAAGTACCTTTCTCCCATGAGTCACTTTACCCGCATTGCGCAGCAATGCGGGCAACGCAAACGGGGGTCTGGGGGCCATTGGCCCCCAGCGGGGCGCGCGGCGGAGCCCCGCATCCAAAAAACTACCTGTTTTCCACAACACTCGAAGGCAGGCGCAGGCAGACGAGGCTCCCTTCGGGGAGCGCCTGTGCGGCGGGCAAGGTGAGTTCCAGGCTGCCTTTGCGCCACTGCTCCACGCGGGCCTCGCCGATGGCCGCGCCGTCCGCGTCCAGCACCGGGCACAGTGTGCCGGGCCGGGGGGCCATGGCTTTGGCCGCAAGGCACCAGAGGCGCAGCCCCGCGCCCGCCGGGGCTGCGCGGTAGACCTCGCTGCAGCCGAGTTCGGCCAAAAGCCGCACATGGCGCCGGCCGAAGGCGTAGGTGGCGCCGCCGAGGAGGACGCCCAGGCCGCCGCAGAGCGCGGCGAGCACAAAAGGATTCACATCGAGGAGGCGCCGCAGATAAGAGAGCGAAGCTTCGCGCCGGGCCGCGGCGTCCTCGTGGACGATGAGGGTATAGACCTGCGGCGCCTGGCCCACCGCGCCCCTGAAGGTGACGCGCAGGCCGTAGGTTCCGGGCGCGGCATCGGGCTCGGCCCGCACCTCGCCGCGCCACATGCCGTTGCCAAACCAGTAACCGGTGAAAAAGCCTTCGAGGGTGAAGCGCAGGGGCGCGTCCGGCGGGCTCAGGCGCGCAACAATGTCGCTGGAGACGGGATTTTTCAGCGCCGCCGGCCCGGAAAGGGTCAGGCCCTCGCCGGGCAAGAGCTCAAGTTGGTTGGTGCCCGCGCGCATCTCGGCCAAAAGGCCGTCAAAGAGCCCGAGCAGGGCCACGGCGAGCAGGATACCGCTCACAAGCCCGAGGCTGTGCTGCCGCTTGCGGGCGAGCGCGGCGGCTTGCCAGAGACGGGGGTCGAACTCGGGTCGCATGGAGGCCGCGGGCACGTTCAGCGCGCGGGCGCCATGCGGGAAGCCTCGTCGAGGACGCGCCAGCGCACGAGCTGCGGGCCCATGCGCGGCAGTTCCACAAGGCTCTCGAATTCAGCGGGGAAGTGGCGGCGGATGCGCCGCGTGAGGAGGTATGCCGCGCCCCAGAGCGGGATGGTGATGCCGAAGAACCAGGCGCAGAACACGGCCTCCGAGGGCCAGGCGGAGGGCAGGGCGGCCTCGCGCATGGCGAAGAAGAGCGCGCCCACCATGAGCACATTGGCCATGATGCGGATGATGCCCGCATAGAGCGACTGCTTGTAGCTGTTCATGCGCCTCCCGCGCGCCTTTGGGTTTTGTTGCACACGGCTTTTGTTGGTGTCCCTGTGCTTTCTGAACGCCGAAAGTATCCGTCAAAAACAGCCTCTTCGGCGCTGGCTGCGTCAGAGAAAAATTTCCTTGGTCGAGTACTTGAGTACACTCCCGGCGGAAATTTTTATCTTCCTTGCAAGCGCCGAAGAATCTTATTTTTTAGGATCCTTCCGGCACTCGCACCCGTCTTCCGCTTCGCTCCAGACGGGATATGGAACCCCATTGACCGCATGAGAGCGGCACTGCCATTTCCGTGATGAGCCCGCGCGGGGCCGCTTGTCCACGGCCCCGCGCGGGAGGGTATCTAGCGGGTGAAGATGCTCGTCTTGGAGACGTTCATGAAGCGGATGGCCTGGTTCTTGTTCTCCTTGCGGAAGGCGATGCGCGCCTCGTCGCCGGCCGTCCAGACGTATTCCGGCAGGTCGATGTCGCTCTCGGGCACCTTGAAGGTCACGATGGACTCGAGCCTCGGGGAATACACGGTCACGGTGCAGGCGGCCTTGTCCACGATGGGGAACTTCTTGCCGGCCGCGGCCTTGGGGCTCACATGCTCCTGCACGTTGACGAACTCGACGGGCATTTCCTTGACCTTCTGGTCGTCGCGGTCATAGTAGAGCATCATGCCCTTGTCCATCTCGAGCATGAGGCGCCCGCCCGCCACGGGGGCCGGCCCCATGTCGCGCGGGTCCGTGGGCAGCTTGAAGGTGTGGACGCCGCCGCTGTAATGCGGGTTGTGCTGGTCGAGGGTGGTGTCCACCACCATGGTGATGGTCTTGTTGGCCTCGTCATAGCCCACGGTGCGGCCCTGTTCCACGCCGCCGTCAAAGTCGCAGGCGGCCAGCGCGAAGGAGAGGACCAGCACCAGCGAAAGCAGCAAACTCCGAATTTTCATGGCGTTCTCCTCCTAGTTGCCGGCGGCCTGTTGCTTCTTGGCGGCCAATTCCGCCTTGGCGCCCTGCACCATGCGCACGGCGATGTAAATGGAGATGGCGCTCACGAAGCCGAGCACTTCCACGGTGGCCAGCGGGCCGAGCAGCCAGCCCCAGGACGGGAATTCGGCCTGGAGGAGCTTGAGCACGACGGACATGAGGCAGCCGAGCACGGCCAGGCCGAACACGAAGCGGATGCCGTAGCCCTTGACGTACTTGGTGGCGACCACGCCGATCTGCGCGCCGATGGCCGCGCCGCAGAGCATGATCAGGGCGGCCATGAGCTCCACGCGGCCCTTGTAGGCGTAAGAGGCCGTGCCGTAGAGGCCGGAGATGGCCACTTCAAAGAGGTCGGTGCCGACGGCGAGGTGGGTCGGGCAGCCCACGAGGTAGACGAGGGCGGGCATGCGGATGAGGCCGCCGCCGATGCCGAGGATGCCGGCGAGCCAGCCGGTGAAGAGGCTCACCGTGATGGGCAGCCACGCGGAACAGGTGATGCCCGCGTTCTTGAAGTGCACGACAGGCGGGATGTGGATGGCCTGGAGCTTGCTCGCCCAGTCCACGCCCACGGCGGCCTTGTCGAGTTCCTTGTGCTGGGCCGCGGCTTCGCGCTCCTTCTTGCGGCGCAGCCACACGTCATGGAAGACGAGCCAGGCGAGCAGCACGAGCAGCACCACATAGAGCCAGCGGACGACCTTGTCCACCGAGCCGATGCGCTCGAGCCACATGACCATCTGGGCGCCGATTTCCACGCCCACAACAGTACCGATGAGCATGGTGATGCCGAGCAGATAGTCCACGTTGCCGAACTTGCCGTGGCGCATGGTGGAGATGAGCGACTTGCCCGCCATCTGGGCCACGTCCGTACCGATGGCGAAAGCCATGGGGAAGCCGAGGATGTTGAGGCCCGGCGTGACCATCCAGGCGCCGCCCAGGCCGAAGAAGCCGCCGATGATGCCCACGCCGAGACCAAGAATGATCAGGCCGGGCCAGAAGATCATCACGCCGGAAATGGGCATCAAGATATACAGCCAGTCCATGAGTGCCTCCTTTCCGGGCTACTTTTCCGCCAGTTCGCGGTGTTTGAGGTCGATGCCGATGTGCGACATGACGATATCGGCGAGCCAGCCGAGGATGCAGCCGATGATGGGGATGATGACCATGGTCATGATGGCGAAGAGCAGGTGGCTCTCGTTATACATTTCCGCCCACCAGTAAAGGATGCCGTCGAGCTTGCGGGTGTCGGCCACGATGACGACATCGGCTTTCTTCTTGGCGGCAAGGGCGATTGAAGGCATCAGGGCGGGCAAGACGAGCGCGCAGCCCAAGATCCAGGTCCACAGTCGGCGCAGTTTCCTCATGACATCCTCCAGCGGAAAGGGGAATCCAGGGAATGGAGGCATCCCGCACACAACGGCAGGGGGGCCTCGCGCCAGGATGGGGACGCGGCGCGAACCGTGGCGGTACTTCCATTCTGCCACAAAATCCTAAGCCTAGTGCCAGCCTTATACCCGGATGTGAAAATAATGGCAAGCCCGTCCGGGCACTTTCCGCGCTCCGGGGGCGCACTCCGGGCGGCTTGCGCGGGGCGGCGTTCTCACCTAGGTTAGGAACGGTGCGCTTCCGCGCGTCCGGGCGTGGCCCGGCGTATTTTTTCACCATGACGCGAGGATGCCCATGGCCCCCGAGCATACCAGCAAAAGTTCCGCGCCCGAAGTCGCGACCCGCAAAGACCGCAAGGACGATGCGCAAAACGGCCCCGCTTCCGCCGCGACCCCCGAAAAGCCCTCCTTCGCCGAGCGCCTGCTGCGCTTTTTCCGCCCGCGCCGCGGCCTCTCCCGCGCCGAGGCCATGGCGGCCTTCAACCGCCGCTATGCGTCGTTTAAGGAACTGCTCCAGGCCAATGCCGATCTCGCCGGCATCCTCGCCGCTCTCACCCAGGCCCAGCAGGGCGAGCGCAGCCTCGAGACGCGCGAGGTGCGCAAGGAGGCGCGCCGGGCGGTCTTTCTCTGCGAGCGCATGGCCGAGAGCCTCAACGCCATGTCCGGCAACCGCTATACCGAGCTCGTGAGCGCGGCCAAGGCGCTCGGCGGGCGCATCGAGCGCGAGTTGCGCAGCCACACCCGGGGTGACCTGCGCACCGTCACCGTGCCCCTCTCCGAAGTGGATGCGAGCATGGCCTATATCGTTGGCGGCAAGAACGCCAACCTGGGCGAGCTCAAGAACATGCTCGGGCTGCCCGTGCCGCGCGGCTTCGCCGTGACCATCAAGGCGGCGACCATCTTTCTCTTGCGCAACGGCGACCTTTTCGGCCGCATCTACGAGGCCCTGCGGCGGGTGGATGTGGAAAAGCCCTCCACCATCCGCAAAGCCGCGCGCGAGGCCGAGCGCCTCATCATGGCCGCGTCCGTGCCCGCGGACCTCGCCCGCGCCATGTACGCCGCGTGGGACGATGCCTTCGGCGACGACCGCGACAAGGCGGTGGCGGCCCTGCGCTCCAGCGCCGTGGCCGAGGACGGCGTGCAGTCTTTCGCCGGGCAGTACCACAGCGTGCTCGGCGTCATGCGGCCCGAACTGCTCACGGCCATGAAAACCGTCATCGCGAGCCTGTTTTCCGAGCGCGCCCTCACCTACAGGGCGGCGCACGGCTATGCGCTCGACGCCACCGGCATGGGCCTGTGCTGCGTGGAGATGGTGGACGCGCGCGCGGCCGGCGTGGCCTTTTCGCGCCATCCAGTCGATCTGCGCTCCAACTGCGTGCTCATCAACGGCCTCTGGGGCCTCGGGGAGATGGTGGCCAACGGCACGGGCACGCCGGACCAGTGGCTCGTGTCGCGCGCCACGGGCAAGGTGACGCAGTGCGTCATCGCGCACAAGGAGATGGAGATGGTGCTCCGGCGCCACGGGGAGCATGCGGAATGCGTGCTCACCGAAGTGCCCGAGGACATGCGCGACATGCCCTCGCTGAGCGACGCGCAGGCGGCCGACATCGCGGCCATGGCCCTCACCCTCGAGCGCCACTACCAGTATCCGCAGGACATGGAATGGGCCGTGGACCAGGACGACCGCATCGTGCTCCTCCAGGCGCGGCCCATGGGCCTTGACTGCGCGAGCCCGGACAGCGCCTCGGAGGAATGCACCCTGCCCGCGCTGGGGCACCTCAAACCCCTGCTCTTCGGGGCGGACATCGCGGCCCGGGGCGTGGGCTGCGGCCCGGTGATGCACGCCCATCCCAACGAGGACCTGACGCACTTCCCCGAGGGCGCGGTGATGGTCATCGAGCATTCCTCGCCCAATGTGATGACCGCGCTCCGTCGCGCGGCCGCGCTGGTGGCCGAAACGGGCAGCCTCACCGGGCATCTGGCCTCCCTCTGCCGGGAATTCGGCGTGCCCGCGCTCATGAACGTGCCCGGCGCCGTGAGCCTGCTTTCCGACGGCGAGGTGGTCACGGTGGACGCGCTGCTCGGCCGCGTGTTCGCGGGCGAGGTGCCCGAGCTTCTGGCCTTGAGCCTGCGCCGCCGCCAGCCGCCCCAGGCCGACAACCCGGCGCAGGTGCTCCTCCGGCGCGTGGCGCCCTACATCCTGCCGCTGCACCTCATCGACCCGCAATCCGAGCTCTTCGCCCCGGCCAACTGCACCTCGCTGCACGACATCATGCGCTATGCGCACGAAAAGAGCTACGCGGAGATGTTCCTCCTTTCCGACAGCCTTTCGGAAAGCGCCGGCGCGGGNGCGGCCAGCCGCCTCGTGTGCGCGGTGCCGCTGGANCTCTATGTCATCGACCTCGGNGGNGGCCTCAAGCCGCCGCACNGGCCCGAGGTNACGCCNGAGGACGTGACNAGCGTGCCCTTCANGCANNTGCTCGCCGGNATGCTNAACCCGGCCGTGCAGGCGCGGGGGCCNNGGCCGGTCAACATGCGCGGCTTCCTCTCGGTNATGGGGCAGAGCATGATCGGCGGCAANCTCCAGGGCGGNCAGCGCTTCGGCGACAGGAGCTANGCCATCGTGTCCGACCGCTANCTCAATTTCTCCTCGCGGGTGGGCTACCACTACGCCATNNTNGACAGCTGGTGCGGCGACACGGTGAACAAGAACTACATCCGCTTCGAGTTCGCGGGCGGCGCCGCCGGCGACGTGCAGCGCGGGCGGCGGGCGCGCTGCATCGGCCTTATCCTGAGCGAGCTNGGCTTTACCATCGACGTGCTCCATGATAGNGTGCGNGCGCGCTTCCAGAAATACCCGAAGCTCGAGATCTGCTCCCGCCTCGACCAGCTGGGGCGCCTGCTCATCATGACGCGCCAGATGGACATGCTCATGGTCAGCGAGGCNGCNGTCCAGACCTTNGCCGCCAANTTTCTCAACGGGGAATACCACTAAGGCCGCGCCCCCCGCTCGCGGCCNCCCGGGGTTTTTCCATGCACCGCTCCCTGCTCGCCATCTTCGGCCCNGCCCGCTTCATCGGCCCGCAAAAAGCCCCCAAACGCTGGGACAAGCCNGNGCACGTGCCGCAAAAGCTGCTCTCCCGCGACTTTATCCTGCTCTTNCTCATGGCCATGTGCAGCAACAGCTNCATCGCNGTNTANTACTGCTTCGAGCANTGGATGCAGNGNCTCGGCATCGNGCCGCAGTGGCGGGGCNTTNTGCTNTCCNCGCTCTTCGCCATGATCCTCATNTTCCGGCCGCTCACNAGCGTNTTCATGCTCANGCGNAGCAAGCTCGGGGCCATGGTNGTNTCGCTCNTNGTCATGAGCCTCGTCATGCTCGTCTACCCCTATGTGACGCCNNANGNCGCNGTGGNNACCATCCTCGNCCTGCGNCTNGTNCAGGGCATAGCGCTCGCCGTGTNTTCCTGCTGCACCGTGGCCGTGCTNGTGGACTGCATNCCGCCGGGNCAGAGCGCGCGNGGCTTCGCCCTCTTTTCCCTGACCATGCTTTTGCCNTATTCCATCATCCCGGCNNTGTCGGANAGCCTNATCCCGCTGCTCGGCGGCGAGGCGCGCCTNTTCGCGGCCACCACCGNGCTCGGCATCCCNTCCTTCGTCATGNTNGGCCTTCTGGCNAAGCGCCTGCGCACNCCCGANGTGNCNCCNCANAGCGGCATGTCGCGCCAGGAGCTNTGGCACGCCATCACCCATTCNGGNCTGCTCTACGTCAACNTGGCCTGCCTCACCTTCAGCATCACCACGGTCATCGCCATCTTTTTCATGAAGGGCCTGTGCGGNGTCACCGGNGCGCANCCNGCNTGGTTCTTCAGCACCTACACCGTCACCATCATCCTCGTGCGCCTNTTCGGCAGCCACCACATGGACACGCTGCCGCGCTACCGCGTGACCACGCTCTGCGCGGCCGTGCTCTCGCTNTGCGTGCTCGGGCTCGCCTGGGGGCCNGAGTGGAGCTTCNTGCCGCTCGCCTGCGTCTACGGGCTGAGCCTCGGCCTGCTCTATCCGCTNNTGGCGGCGGCGGTCTATGACCGCTCCACCCCNGAGATGCGCTCGGTGAATTCCAACGTGATGATGGCCACNTTNGACGCCAGCGGCATGCTGGCGCCCNTCATCGGCGGCCTCGTGATGCAGGCGGGTTTNGGCTANCAGGGGGTGTTCACGGCGGGCGCCGTGAGNGTGGCNTGCTGCGGGCTNTTCATGATCATCGACCGGGCGCGNGTGCTGCGCGCNGACCGCGAGGCCCGGCGCCGGGCGGCGTGAGGGGGCTTTACTGGGCCATGCCCTCCNGGCGGATGCGCTCGAAGAGCTCGCCGAGATTTTCCACCGACGTGAGGCGGCAGCCGTTTTCCGTGGGGCTGAAGCGGCCGGTCACGGCATAGTCCTGGCCGTTGCCCGCGTCATGGACCACGAAGGGCATGATCCAGCCCTCGCCGTCNGAGACGGGCGCGCCCGTCTNCCGGATCTCCTTCCTGCCCAGCGAGGCGTCNGCGAAGAGCGGCGCCAGNAGGCCGCCCGCGGCNNTGCCCGNGGGCTTGCGNCCGGCAAAGGCGCCCGAGGCCACGCCATTGAGGATAAAGGCCCGCGCCTCGTTCTTGAGCAGGTTGCGCACGGCAGCCCCGCCGTCGCCCGCGGCCTGCGAGAAGACGAGGGCCAAGAGGGGCGGCATGCGGTCGGCCGTTTCCGGCTGCGCCATGATTTGCATCACAAGGCCCATGGCCTGCTCGAGAATGGCGTCCACATCCACCTGGCGCTCGAAAGCCGCCACATCGGCACTGTCGATGGCCTTGGCCGTCTCGGCGAGGCAGCGCGCCGGCGCGCCGGCGTCATCAGCGGCAGCGGGGCCGGCCGGAAGCTGCGAAAGAACCAGAAAAAGGGCGAGCAGGAGCGGGGCGAAGGCAGGCTTCATGGGCGCGACTCCAGTTCCCGCGGCACTCTGCCGCGCAAGGCGAGCGGCAGGCCGCAGGTGACGAAGATGACGGGCTCGGCTGCGCGCGCGAGCCGCTGATTGGCGAGGCCGAGCAAGTCGAGGAAGCGGCGCGGAAGCGGCGAGGGGGGCACGAGCCCGAGGCCGGCCTCGGCCGTCACCACGGCCACGGGCAGCGTGCGCCGCGAAAGGCTCGCCGCAAGGCCGTCCACCCGGCCGAGCACGGCGCCGTCGTCGAGGCCCGCGCCGAGCAGGTTGGCGAGCCACATGCTCACGCAGTCGAGGAGCACAACGCCCGGGCGTCCGGCCGCTGGCGGGGTGGGGCTTTTCCCGGCCCACAGGGCGTCCAGTGCGGCGGCCACGTCCAGCGGCTCCTCGAGGCAGGCCCATTCCGGTCCGCGGGCTGCCCTGTGCCGGCGCACGCGCTCGGCCATTTCCGCGTCAGCGGGCTCACCTGTTGCCACATAGAGCCGGCGGAGCGCCCGCGCCTCGGCCCACTGTTGGGCGAGGCCGCTCTTGCCGCTGCGCACGCCGCCCACAAAGAGGGCGCAAGGGGGCGTCACGGACGTGCCGGCGCCGCGCCCTGCGAAAGTGCGGGCGCAGGTGTGGGCGCGGGCGTGTCCGCCGGCAACGCCTCGGGCGGTGGCGGCGTGCGCGGGGCGCCCGCGCCGATCTCGGCGCAACGGCGCCCGAGGTCGCGCAACACGCCGGCCGCGGCGCGCACCGAGGCCACGGCCCCGGGGTCGCCCGCAAGGCGGCGCTCTACCCAGTGGGCCACGAAGAGCAGCGAATCGTCATCCAGGCCCTGGCCGCCGCCCTTGCGGATGGCCGCCACCAGGGCGCGCTGCGCCGTGGCCTGCTCGTCCAGGGCGCGGCGGTAGCGGGCGGCGAGGCCGTCCACGCGCAACTGGCCTGCGGCGAGCTCCTGCCGCGGCGCGTTGGCCGCGCGCTTTTCGTCCAGCTCGAAGACGGCCTGGGCCATCTGGGCATTGATGTCCACGGCGTTCTGCGCGAGCTGCTCCACATGGGCGAGCTGCTCTTTCATGTCCGTGACGCCGGCCACGCCCTCCAGCGCCCCGGCGAGGATGACGGCGCGCCCGGCCAGCGCGAGATGGAACTGGCGGTTCTGGGCCTCGTTGAGCCCGCGCCGCTGGGCGGCGTCGTCCAGCGCCTGCAGGAAACGGCCGATATAGAGGTTGTAGAGCCCGTGGATCATGCTCGGGTGGAAGGCGTAGCGCAAAAGCCCCGCGCGCCCGCCGGCCACCATGCCGGCCTGGGCTACGCCGCAGCGCTGGTTGAGGCTCTGCACCGTAACGGCGAGGGTGCCCCCGCGCGGCCCGGGCTTGTAGCGCGACGCCAGCCAGTTGGCGAGCTCGGCCACAAAATTGGAACGCACGCGGCTGTCTTCCGTCACCGGGGGCACATAGCCGGGGAGCGTGCCCTCGGCGCCCGCTGCCCCTGCGCCATCACCGGGCGCGCCGGACGTTCCGGCGCCGGTTGCTCCGGCCGCTCCGCCAGATCCCCCGGCCCCGGCCGGAAAGCCCGTATCCACGGGAGCGGCCACCGTGCCCTGCACATTGCGCCCGGCCAGCGTTCCCGGCTCGGTGGGCGGGTTGAGCACCGAGGCCGGCGGCGGGGGCGGCGCCGTGCGCAGGATATTGCCCACGCCGGCGAGGGGCGTGCCCTCGGTGATGCTGTCCACATAGCTCGCCGCCCTTTCCCGCAGGTCGGCGCGCGTGTCGTCGTCGCGGCTGAACCACCAGGCAGTGAGCGCCAGCAAAAGAACGGCCAGCGCCACCACCAGCCAGAGCTTGCGGCCGCCCGCGCCGGGCTCGGGTTCGGGCAGGGCCTCGGACGGCCCGGGGAGCGGCGCCAGCGGGCCTTCGGCAGGGGCGCCAGGGGGCGGCGGCGCGGGGCTGCGCTTTGCAGTGTCGTTCAGTTCCATATTCACCCCATGCGGCCTTGCGGGCCGCCGCCGGGGACGGGCCTCAGGAAGCGGGGCCGGCCTCCTCAGCGTTCAAAATAGGTATAGCCGCGCAGGCCGTCCTCAAAGGCCTGCATGACCGCGAAGCGCTCGCTCGGCGAGATACGGCCCTCACGCACGGCGTGCTCGGCGGCGCTGCGCAGGTTCTCGAGGATGCGGCGCGGCTCGTATTCCGCATAGCTCAAAACGTCGGACACGGAATCGCCCCGGATCTCGCGCACATATTCATAGCTGCCGTCGTCGGCGGCGCGGATGGAGACCACGTTGGTGTCGCCCATGAGGTTGTGCAGGTCGCCCAGGGTCTCCTGGTAGGCGCCCACGAGGAAGACGCCGAGATAGTATTCCTCGCCTTCGCGGAAGGGGTGCAGGTCGAGCATGGGCTTCATGCCCTGCGGGTCGATGAAGTGGTCGATGCGCCCGTCCGAATCGCAGGTGATGTCCGAGATGATGCCCTGCCTCGAGGGGAATTCGCCAAGCCGGTGCACGGGCATGATGGGGAAGAGCTGGTCGATGGCCCAGGAGTCCGGCAGGGACTGGAAAACGCTGAAATTGCCGTAATAGATGTCGGCGAGGTTGACGTCGATGTCCTCAAGGTCGCGCGGCACGTTCTTGAGCTTGCGCTTTTCCTTGGCGATGCGCATGAGGATGGCCCAGAAAAAGCGCTCGCCGAGCGTGCGCTGCCTCAGGCTCACGCCGCCAGTGGAGAAGAGGCGGCGCACCTCGTCGCGGTAATAGACGGCGTCGTTGTAGCTTTCCTGCAGGTTGCGCAGGCTGATGTTCGCCAGCGTCTCCTGCAGGTTGCGCACGGCCTCGGGCGCGTCTTCGGGCAGCGTCTCGGGCAGGCGCGCCTCCTCCACCACGTTCACGTCGAGGATGTTGAAGAGCAGCACGGAGCAGTAGGCCACGGTGGCCCGGCCGGACTCGGTGATGATGTGCGGGTGCGGGATGCCCTTCTCGTCGAGGATGCTCATGATGGTCTCGACCACGTCCGCGCAGTATTCGTCGAGATTGTAGTTGCGCGAAAAGACGTAGTTGGTGTGCGAGCCGTCATAGTCCACGGCGAGGCCGCCGCCGAGGTCGAGATAGCCCATGGGCGCGCCTTCCTCCACGAGGCCGGCGTAGAGGCGCGTGGCCTCCATGACGCCGGTGCGGATGTCGCGGATGTTGGAGATCTGCGAGCCGAGGTGGTAGTGCAGCAGGCGGAAGCAGTCGAGCATGTCGCGGCTTTTGAGCGTGTCCACCACGTCCACGATCTGCGAGGGCGAGAGCCCGAAGGTGGAGCGCTCGCCGCCCGAGTCCGTCCAGTGGCCGCCGGCTTTCACCGAGAGCTTGGAGCGTACGCCCACGTTCGGGCGGATGCCGAGCGCGGCCGCGCGCTCGAGCACCACCTCGAGTTCGCCGGGCATCTCGAGCACGATGAAGATATTGTACCCGAGGCGCTGCGCCTGCAGGGCGAGGTCGATGAATTCCTCGTCCTTGTAGCCGTTGCAGATGATGCAGGCCTCGCGGTCGCGCATGAGGGCCACGGCCGCGATGAGCTCGGCCTTGGAGCCGGCCTCGAGCCCGTGGTGGTAGCGGCTGCCGAACTGGGCGATCTGGTCCACCACCTGCTGCTGCTGGTTGACCTTGATGGGGAAGACGCCGCGGTAATCACCCCTGTAGCCGAGCTCGCGGATGGCCTTGCGGAAGGATTCGTGGATGTGGGCGATGCGCGAGCTCAGGATATTTTCCACGCGCAGCAGCACGGGCATGTCGTAGCCGCGCTCGTGCAGGCCGGCGATGATCTCCATGAGCGGGATCTGGGGGCCATGCGCGCCGTGCGGGCACACGACCACCTCGCCGTTTTCCGACACGTCAAAAAAGCCCGCGCCCCAGGTGCGGATGCCGTAAAGCTCGACGGAATCCTCCACCCCCCACCGCTGCAAGGCGTGATTCTTTGCCAACAGATCCCCCCTCATGGC
This sequence comes from Desulfovibrio sp., assembly GCF_014803725.1. GTDB lineage: Bacteria > Desulfobacterota > Desulfovibrionia > Desulfovibrionales > Desulfovibrionaceae > Desulfovibrio. Next base: position 88,998 of record NZ_JAAVBE010000011.1, on the reverse strand, counting down.
TGCCGCCCTTTGGCCGGCGCCCGCTTGCGGGGCCCGGGGCTTTCGCAAGCCCCGCGCCCGTGCCCACCGAATTTGCCAGTATGCCCAAAAGCCTTGCGAAGTCAATGTGTTCTTGACGCTGGCCGGTGCATGGTACATTCTGGGGAGCATCTTTTAAGGAGGCGCCCATGAAGATCCAGCACCGGCGTGCCCCGGCCCTCTTGCTTGCGGCCCTGTGCCTCGCGGCCCTCAGCCTCGGGGGCGCCTGTTCCGGCGGCGGCGACGCGGCCAAGGGCCCGCCCCCGGCCCCGGTGCATGTGCGCCCCGTGAGCGAGGCCGACGTGCCGCGCGTGCTCTCGGCCGTGGGCAATGTGCGCGCCTCGGCCACCGTGGGCGTGACCCCGCGCGTCACCGGCGAGCTTCTGGAGGTTCGCTTCACCGAGGGGCAGGAGGTGGCCGCCGGGGAGCCGCTGGTGGTCATCGACCCGCGCCCCTTCGAGGCCGCCCTGCGCGAAAAGAAGGCCGTGCTCGCCAAGAGCGAGGCGCAGCTCGCCAAGGCCAATGACGACCGCCGCCGTTATGGCAAGCTCGTGGGCGGCGGCTATGTGAGCCGCGAGGCCTACGAGCAGACGGCCACGGACGCGGCGGCCCTGCGCGCCACCGTCCAGGCCGACCGCGCCGCCGTGGAGAGCGCGGCGCTGGACCTCGCCTACTGCACGGTCACGGCGCCCATCGGCGGCCGCGTGAGCGCGCTCAACGTGGACAAGGGCAACATGGTCAAGAGCACGGACGCCACGCCCATCGTGACCATCGACACGCTCTCGCCCATCTATGTGACCTTTTCCGTGCCCGAGGCGCAGCTCCCGGTCATCCTCGAGCGCATGGCGCAGGGCGACGTGGCGGTCACGGCCACGCCCACGGGGGGCGCGCCGGAGACCGGGCGCCTCACCCTGGTGGACAATACCGTGGACACGCGCACAGGCACCATCCGCCTGCGCGCCGCCTTTGACAATCCCGGGCGCCGGCTCTGGCCGGGCCAGTTCGTGCAGGTGGCGCTGCCGCTCGGCGTGGCCGAACAGGCGCTGGTGGTGCCCTCCCGCGCCGTGCAGGCCGGCCGCGACGAGCGCTATGTGTATTTGGTGGACGGGGAGGGCCGCGCCGTCTACCGGCCCGTGACGGTACTTTTCGAGCATGAGGGCGCCACCGTGGTGCAGGGCGTCGAGAAGGGCGACCGCGTGGTGGTGGACGGGCAGGTGCGCCTCGCGCCCGGCGTGCCGGTGAATGTGCTGGAGTAGCTGGGTTTGCCGCCAGACGCGGACGGCGCGAAGCACTTCCGCACTTCGCGCCGTCTGTGGGCCGGGCACCCGGCAGCCCCCGTTGCCGCTGCTTCCTTTCGGACCTGACGGGGTTGGCGGGGGCTGCCGCCGCCCGGCTTGGCATCACCTTTAGCCGCTCGAAGGGCGCCTGTCAATCGGGGTGCCGGGGGCCGCGCCGGGCGTGGCGCCGCAGCCTGTTTTGCGCTATCCTCCCTACATGGCACAGCAAGACCCCCCCAAGGCGCCCGCGCGCAGGGCCTTCACCGCCTCCGGCCAGGTGCAGGGCGTGGGCTTCAGGCCCTTTGTCTGGCGTCTCGCCACCGAGGGGAGGCTCACCGGCTCGGTGCGCAACACGGCCGACGGCGTGCGCATCGAGGTGCAGGGGGAGGCCTCCGCCGTGGTCGCCTTCGGCCGGCGCCTGCGCGAAGAATTGCCGCCGCTCGCGCGGCTCACCGGCGTCATTGAGGCCGAGCTCGCGCCCGTGGCCGGCGAGGCGGAATTCCGCATCCTCGAGAGCGAAGGCGCGGCCGGCCATACCGTGCTCGTGAGCCCGGACGTGGCCATTTGCGAGGACTGCCTCGCCGAAATGCGCGACCCTGCCGACCGCCGCTTCGGCTATGCGTTCACCAATTGCACCAATTGCGGGCCGCGCTTCACCATCACGAGATCCATCCCCTATGACCGGGCCGTGACGAGCATGGCCTGCTTCCCGCTCTGCCCGGCCTGCGCCGGGGAATACACAAACCCGGCGGACAGGCGCTTCCACGCCCAGCCCATCGCCTGCCCGGAATGCGGCCCGCGCCTCTGGTTCGTGGACGCGGGGGCGGCCGGGCGCGGCCCCGAAGCCACGGGCCCCACGCCGGAAAACCGGGCTGACGCGCTGGCCCGTGCCGGGCAATTGCTGCTTGACGGGGGCATCCTCGCCCTCAAGGGTCTCGGCGGCTTCCAGCTTTTGTGCGACGCGCGCAACGAAAAGGCCGTGGCCACCTTGCGGCGCCGCAAATCGCGGCCGCACAAGGCGCTCGCCGTGCTGGCGCATGACCTCGCCGCGGCCCGCGAGGCTTGCCGCATCGGCCCGGCGGCCGAGCGCCTGCTCACCGGCACGGAAAAGCCCATCGTCATCTGCCCGCGCCGGGAGGACCGTTCGGCCCTCCCCGACAGCATCGCGCCGGATTCCGCCACCGTGGGCCTCATGCTGCCGTATACGCCGCTGCACGCCGCGCTCTGCGACTGGCTCGCCACGCACGGGGCCGCGCCGCTGCTCGTGGCCACCTCGGGCAATCCGCACGGGGAGCCCCTGTGCCTCGGCAACCGCGAGGCGCTGGCGCGCCTTGCGGACATGGCGGACGGCTGGCTGCTCCATGACCGCGACGTCCTCGTGCGCGTGGACGACAGCGTAGTCATGGTGCCCGAGGAGGAGGACGCTGCGCCGCTGCCCGTGCGCCGCGCCCGCGGCTATGTGCCGCGGCCCGTGGCCCTGGCGCAATTTCCTGGCGCGGAGGGGGAGGCGCCCTGCGTGTTCGGGGCCGGCGCCGGGCTCAAGGCGGCCTTTTGCCTCACGCGCGGGCGCGAGGCCTTCATGGGCCAGCATATCGGCGACCTCGAAAGCCCGGCCACGCTCGGCTTTTATGACGAGGCCGCCCAGCGCCTCGAAGAGCTTCTGGAAGTGCGGCCCGAGGCGCTCGTGTGCGACCTGCACCCGGACTTCCCCTCCAGCCGCCGCGCCGAGGAGCGCGCCCAGCGCGAGGGGCTGCCGCTGTATCGCCTCCAGCACCATGCGGCGCACGCGGCCGCCATCCTCGCCGAGCACGGCGTAACTTCGCCGGCGCTGGCGCTCTGCCTTGACGGCACGGGCCTCGGCACGGACGGCACCATCTGGGGCGGGGAACTTTTGTTTATGGATCTCTCCGCGCCTGAGTGGCGCCGGCTCGGGCGTCTTTCTCCCTTTGCGCTCCCGGGCGGCGAAGCCGCCATCCGCGAGCCGTGGCGCATCGCCTGCAGCCTTGCCCGGCTCTCAGGACTGGAGTGGAGCCCTGAAGCGGCGCCGCCGGATGATGCCGCGCCGGCCGCGGCGGCGCTTGCAGCAGTGGACGCCCTGCTCGACCGCGGCCTCAATTCCCCGGCCACCTCCAGTTGCGGGCGCCTCTTTGACGCCGTGGCCGCGGCGCTGGGCCTCTGTACTGCCATCACCTACGAGGGGCAGGCGGCCATCCGGCTGGAGAGCGCGGCCCGGGCGTGGCTCGCCGCCCACGGGGGCGAGCTGCCGGAGCCGTGGGCCGTGCCCCTGCGGGAGGGGGAGGACGGCCTGCTTACGCTCGACAGCGCGGCACTGTTCGCCGAGGTGCTGCGCGCGCGGCGGGGCGGCAGGGATGCCGGCGAAATCGCGGCCCGCTTCCACGCGAGCCTCGCCAGGGGCTTCGCCGACATGACGGCCCGGGCGGCGGAAAAGCTCGGCCTGCTCACCGTGGGCCTCTCGGGAGGCTCCTTCCAGAACCTCATCCTTTCGGCACGCCTGCGGGAAGAGTTCGCGGCCCGCGGCCTGACGCCCCTGAGCCACGCGCAGGTGCCTCTGGGCGACGGCGGCCTCGCGCTCGGCCAGGCCGTGTGGGGCGCCCGCATGCTCGCGCAGGGACGCGCCCCGGCCTGAGGCAGGCGCAGTTGCGCGCAAGCCCTCCCCGCGCTATGGTTATGGACGCGGCGGCATCAAGCCGCCCGCGCAAGAAAAGGCGGCAGAACATGGACATTGACGGCATCCGCGCCCTGCTCGCGCAGGACAGGCCCACGGTGGGCACCTGGCTCCAGCTCCCCTCGCCGGACGTGGCCGAGCTCATGGCCCGCGCGGGCTATGACTGGGTGGCGGCGGACATGGAGCACGGCTCCTTCGGGCCCGAAGTGCTCCCCAACATCTTCCGCGCCGTGGAATGCGGCGGGGCCGCGCCCTTCGCGCGGCTGCCCGAAGCCTCCAAGACGTGGATCAAGGCCGCGCTGGAGGCCGGGGCGCAGGGCCTCATCTTCCCCATGATCGAGAGCCGCGCCCAGCTCGACCGGGCCATCGACCTCGCCACCTATCCCGGGCAGGATTCGTGGCGCCCGGCAGGCGAGACGGCGCCGGAATACCGGGGCGTGGGCTATTGCCGGGCCAATGTGTTCGGCAAGGACTTCGACGCCTACCGGGAGAAGCGCGCGCCGAAGATCTTTCTCGTAGCCCAGATCGAGCACATCCGCGCCGTGGACGAGCTCGACGCCATCCTCGCGCAGCCCAGGCTCGACGCCATCATGGTGGGGCCTTACGACCTCTCGGGCAGCATGGGGCTCACGGGCCGCTTCGACCACCCGGACTTCATCGCCGCCATGGAGCGCATCAAGGCGGCCTGCGCCCGCACCCACGCCCGCATGGGCCTGCATATCGTGCAGCCCGACCCGGCCGCGCTGGCCCGGGAGATCGCGGCGGGCTGCCGCTTCATCGCCTACGGCATCGACACGGTCTTTCTCTGGCGCGGGGCGGAGCGGCCGCGCGTCTAGATGGATCACGCAAAAGACCGCCCCAGGGGGAACCACTCGTGCGCATGACTGTTTTCGGCGGCTCGGGCTTTCTCGGCTCGCACATCTGCGACAAGCTCTCGGACGCCGGCCACGCCGTGACCATCGTGGACGTGCGCCCCTCGCCGTGGCTGAGGCCCGACCAGCGCATGCTCGTCGGCTCCATCCTTGACGAGGGCATCGTCGCCGAGGCCGTGGACGGCGCGGACATGGTGTTCAACTACGCGGGCATCGCGGACATCGGCGAGGCCAATTCCCGCCCGGTGGACACGGCGCGCATCAACGTGGTCGGCAATGTCATGGCGCTGGAGGCCTGCCGCAAGGCGGGCGTCTCGCGCTATGTGTTCGCCTCCTCGCTCTATGTCTACGGCAAGTCCGGCGGTTTTTACCGCTGCAGCAAGCAGTCCTGCGAGATCTATATCGAGAACTACCAGGCCATGTACGGGCTGCCGTACACCATCCTGCGCTACGGCTCGCTCTACGGGCCGCGCGCCGACCGCCGCAACGCCATCGAGCGCTTCGTGCACGAGGCGCTGACGAAGGGCGTCATCACCTATTACGGCGCGCCCACGGCCTTACGCGAATACGTGCACGTGGACGACGCCGCCACGGCCACCCTTGCCATCCTCGCGCCGGAATTCACCAACCAGAACATCATCATCTCGGGAAATCAGCCCATGCGCGTGGGCGACCTGTTCAAGATGATCGGCGAAATGCTCGGCAAGGAGCTCACCATCGAATACCAGAACGACCCCAACAGCGGCCATTACCAGATAACGCCCTATGCCTTCATGCCCAAGGTGGGCCGCAAGCTCGTGCCGCCGCTCACCGTGGACCTCGGGCAGGGCATCCTCCGCGTCATGGAGGAGGAGCACCGCGCCCTGCACCCGGACTTGCAGGCCGAGGGCGGCTACCTCGTCCCCACGGACGACTGAGGGCCATGTATGACAAGGATTTTCACAATGGCTTGTATGTAATGCGATGAAATCTTCCTTCGTCCGTCTGGAGCGAAGCGGAAGACGGGTGCTGGTGCCGGAAGAATCCTAAAAAATAAGATTTTTAGGTTCCGGCAAGGAAGAAAAATAATTTCCGAAGGGAGTGTACTTAAGTACTCGACCGAGGAAATTTTTTTCTGACGCCGCCGGAACCTAAAAGGCTGTTTTTGACGGATAATTTCGGCGTTAAGGAAGCAGCAGAAGCAGGGAACGCGTGTCCTGCTTAGTCAAGCCGAACAAGCAAAGCCTCACACAGCCCGCAAGGAGTACGCCAGTGAACATCATCGCCATCATTCCGGCGCGCATGGGCTCGAGCCGCTATCCCGGCAAGCCCCTGGCGCTCATCCACCATGTCCCCATGGTGGGGCACGTGGCCTTCCGTACGGCCATGAGCCCCATCCTCTCCTCCACCTGGGTGGCCACCTGCGACCCCATCATCGAGGACTACTGCAAGCGCGTGGGCCTCAACTGCGTCATGACCGGCGACCACCACGTGCGCTGCTCCACGCGCACGGCCGAAGCCCTGCTCAAGATCGAGGAGCTCACCGGCAAGCGCGCGGATATCGTGGTCATGGTGCAGGGCGACGAGCCCATGGTGCGGCCGGAGATGATTGACGCGGCCGTGCAGCCGCTGCTGGACGAGCCCGCGGTCAACGTGACCAACCTCATGGCCGAGATGGAGACCCTGGCGGAATTCGAGGATCCCAACGAGGTCAAGGTGGTGGTGGACCGCGCGAACGACGCCCTCTATTTTTCGCGTGAGCCCATCCCCTCGCGCAAGAAGGGGAGCGACAAGGTGCCCATGCGCAAGCAGGTGTGCATCATCCCCTTCCGGCGCGACTATCTGTTGCGCTTCAACGAGATGGAGGAGAGCCCGCTCGAGATTTACGAGTCCGTGGACATGCTGCGCATCCTCGAGCATGGCGAAAAGGTGCGCATGGTGCCCACGGCGGCCCGCACCTGGAGCGTGGACACGCCCGAAGACCTCGCCCGCGTGGCGCGGCTCATGGAGGGTGACGACCTCATGGCGGCCTACGCCGACAAGGCGCGCTAGATGGAGAGCCCGGAGCCCGCAGGCGGGGAGGGCGCGCCCGCTGCCCCCACCCCCCCGAAAGCCCCCACGGCCGCGGCCCGGCTGGCCGCCGCGCTCGAAGAACTGTGGGTGGCGCTCTTCGGCTGGCTTCCCACGCCTTTGGGCATGGGCCTCAGGGCGCTCTGCTGGCTGCCGCTCTTCGCCTCGCGGACTCTGGTGCGCTTCGGCACCGGCGTGAGCCTGGCCGGCTGCCGCAACATGCGCTTTGGCCGCGGCGTGCGCGTGGGGCGTCACTGCATCCTCACGGCGCAGGACGGCGCACTCGAGCTCGCGGACGGCGCGGCGCTCTCGCCGGGGGTGCATCTCGGCGCGGACCATGGCCGCATCGAAATCGGCAGCTGCACGGCCATCGGCCCGGGCACGGTGGTGCGCGCGGCCAATCACTGCTTTGAGCGCTGCGACGTGCCCATCATGCGGCAGGGCCATGTGCCCGGCACGGTCATCATTGAGGACGATGTCTGGATCGGCGCCAACTGCGTCATCACCCCGGATGTGCGCATCGGGCGCGGGGCCGTGGTGGGCGCGGGCGCGGTGGTCACGCGCGACGTGGAGCCTTTCTGCGTGGTGGGCGGGGTGCCGGCGCGCGTCATCGGGAGTCGGGGGAAAGCGGGGAGAAGCGCGGCCGGCGGGCACGAACAAGGATAAGGCAGGGACATGAAGCTGGAATGTCTGGTTTTTGACTGCGACGGCGTCATCCTCGACAGCGTGCCTGTCAAGACGCGGGCCTTCGCCCGCCTGGCCGAGCCCTTCGGGCCCGAGGCGCGCGACCGCTTCGTCATGTACCATACGGTGCATGGCGGCGTGAGCCGCTATCGCAAGTTCGCCTGGTTTTTCCGGGAGGTGCTTGGCCGGGAGATCACGCCGGAAGAATCGGAAGAATGGGGGCGCCGCTTCGCGGACTACGCGCTGGATGAGGTGCGCCGCTGCGCGCTCATCCCGGGTGCCATCGAAGTGCTGGAAACGTGGCGCGGCCGCCTGCCGCTCTATGTCTGTTCCGGCGCGCCGGAGGAGGAAGTCCGCGCCGTGCTCGCCGAGCGCGGCCTCGCCGACATGTTCACCGGCATCCACGGCTCGCCGCCGGCCAAGGCCGAGCTTCTGGCGCGCATCGTGAACGGCGCGGGCGTCGCGCCCGAGGCGGCCCTCATGGTGGGCGACGCCGTGACCGACCGCGACGCCGCCGAACAGGTGGGCACGCGCTTCTATGGCGTGGGCCCGGAACTCAAGGGCGGCCCCTTCCCCTGGGGGCCGGATCTGAGGGGGCTCAATGCCTGGATCGAAGACCATGTCTGAGCCGCGATGCCTCCGCGGCCTCGCGCTCGCGCTGTGTGTGCTGCTGGCTGCGGCCCTCTGCGCCTGCGGTGCGGACGAGGAGAAGGGCGGGGAGAAGGGCGCCCAAAAGACGGCGCAAAGCGCCGCAGGCAAGGCGCCCGCTCCCCCGGCCGTCACGAAGGCCGCGCCGGAAGCGGTGCCCGCCCCCGGGCCGGAACTGACCGCCGAAGAACGCGCCCGCGCCGAGGCCGCGCTCGACTTCCACAATACGGCCATGAACGCGCTGGAGACCGGCTATTATGCGCTGCCTGAAGCGCTCTACGCCAATGCGCGCTTCTACCTCAAAACCTGGCAGTTGCCGGGGCGCCCCAGGAATGTGGGCGGTAGGGAGGCGGCGAAAGCGCGGCTCAAGCCCAAGGCCGGCCTCTTCAGCGAGGCGGAGGCGGCGAAGCTCACCGCCGCGCTGGCCGGCATGGACAAGGCGCTGGACAGCCTGCTCGGCAAGTACAAGGCGCTGGAAGACTATGTGGCCGACAGCCGCATCCGTGACGACGGCGCCAAGGGCAAGGCGCTGGCGGCCAAGCTGGACGCGGACCACGCCGAGTTCATGGCCGCCCGCAAGTCCTGGCTGGAAATCGTTGAGGCCCGCGCCGCCGAGGCCGAGGCCGCGCTCCTGCGCGGGCACCCGCTGCAACGGCAGATCGAGGCCGCAGGTGCCATCTTCGCCGGCTTCGGGCGGGCGGCGGAGCTTCTGGGCGCGGAAGACGCCGCGGCCGCGGGCGAAGTTGCGGCCAAGGGCGCAGCCGCGGAGAAGCAGGCAAGCGAGGCCGCAGCCACCCTGGAAGCCGCGGCGCGCACCTCGCTTGAGCATATCCATACGGAGCTTGCAAACCGCATCGCCGAAGCGGGCAAGCCGCCCTTTGCCGCGGCCCCGCAGCTCGAGCGGCAGTACCGCGCCTTCCTCAAGGAGGCGCAGGCCTATGCCGACGCGCTGGGGCGGGGGCTCGCCGAGGGCTTTTACCCGCCGCAGCGGCGCGAGCTCAATGTGGCGGCGTTGCGCAGCCGCGCGGCCTATAATGCCTTTGTGCGCGAGGCCAACGGCCTGCGCACGCGCTGAGGCGCGCTCGCACTCCCCGCTCAGGCGGCCGCCGTCCCCTCGTGCCTTTTCCCGTACTCCGGCCCTGTCAGCTTTCCGACAGGGCCGGAGTTTTTTGCAGCCTGCAGCGCGTTGCCGTCCCTTTCGTCTTTGATGATGCCCTGCTAAATCAATTACTTGTAATTCTGGCAAGCTCTTTGCAATACCTCGGGCAACGCACGGCGCGGCCTGGGGGCAACGCCGGGCGCACTCAAGAAAAATACGTTTGCCGGGGCATCCGGCGAAAGCAAGCCGGAAGAGACCGGAAGATCGTTTTGGGAGGTTGCCATGTTTTTCTTGCTCGGCGGTAACGACAAAAAGGCCCGCAAGGCCGAGAAGCAGCAGAACACCGCGCCCGCGGCCGACTCGCGCGTGCGCGAGGCCTTTCTGGCCGGGCGTTTCCCGGTCGTGACCACCCATCAGGTGGAAGGCCGCAAGATCGCCAAGGTGCTCGGCCTCGTGTGCTGCCGCGGCTATGACTCGGAAGAGGCCTTTTTCGGCATGGCCGCCCGCGCCATGAACAAGGGCGCGCAGGCCATCGTGGGCTATAACGAGAACGTGGCCTTCCATCCCGACGGCAGCAAGTATTTCACCTGCTACGGCACGGCCGTGATGTTCGAGTACGACCCCGCCGACCCGGAAAGCCTGCCCCTCATGCTCCAGCAGCGCTTCCGCGAGCGCGACCAGCGCATCAACGACGACATGATCTAGCGAAACGAGTTTTCCCCCGGGCTTTCGGCAACGGTCCCCACCGGCCGGAAAGGAGAGCCGGCCGTAAAAAGCGGCGTCTGTATGGTGCAGACGCCGCTTTTGCGCGTGTGGCGGGTGAAAAATGGCGCGGCCCGGGCGTCAGCCGCCGAGATAGGCCTCGCGCACCGCGGCGTCGGCCAGCAGGTTCGGCGCCGTGTCCTCGCGCACCACGCGGCCCACTTCCAGCACATAGCCGCGTGTCGCCAGTTTGAGGGCCGCGCGGGCGTTCTGCTCCACGAGGAGCACGGTGACGCCGCGCTGGTTGATGGCCCGCACGGTGTCGAAGATGGAGCGCACGAGCAGGGGCGCCAGGCCCAGCGAGGGCTCGTCCAGCAAAAGCAGGCGCGGCTCCGCCATGAGCGCGCGGCCGATGGCGAGCATCTGCTGCTCGCCGCCCGAGAGCGTGCCCGCGAGCTGGCCCTTGCGCTCCTGAAGGCGCGGGAAAAGGTCGAAGATCCACTCCAGCGTGCGCTCGCTGCGCGCCTTGTCCCGGATGCTGAAGGCGCCGAGGCGCAGGTTCTCGAGCACGCTCATGGCGCCGAACACGCGCCGGCCCTCGGGCGCCTGGGCGATGCCGAGGCCGACCACCTCATGGCTCGGCAGGCGCAAGAGCGGCTTGCCGTCGAACAATATCTCGCCGGAGGAGGGCCGCACGAGGCCGCTGATGCTGAGCAGGGTAGTGCTCTTGCCCGCGCCGTTGGCGCCGAGGATGGTGACGATCTCGCCCTCGTCCACCGTGAGGTCGATGCCGTGCAGGGCTTCCACGCTGCCGTAGCGCACCCGGATGTCCGAAAGCGTCAGCAGGGCCATCTCACCACCTGTCGTCATCGGCGCCCAGATAGGCCTCGATGACCGCCGGGTTTTCGCGCAAGGCCGCGGGTTCGCCCTCGGCGATGAGCGTGCCGTGTTCCAGCACCACCAGTTTCTCGCAGACCTGCATCACAAGCCGCATGTCGTGCTCGATGAGCAGGATGGTGATGCCGCGCCCGCGGATGGCGCGGATGAGCTCCACAAGGGCCGCGGTCTCCTGGTCGTTCATGCCGCCGGCCGGCTCGTCGAGGATGAGCAGGCGCGGGTCCGAGGCCAGCGCGCGGGCGATTTCCAAAAGGCGCTGGTTGCCGTAGGAAAGCGCGTGCGCCATGGCGCAGGCCTGGTCGGTGAGGCCCACGAAGCTGAGCTCTTCGAGGGAGCGGGCCACGGCCGCGCGCTCCTCGCGGCGTTGCCCGGGCGTATGCAGCATGCAGGCGAAAAGCCCGGCCTTCATGCGGCAGTGCCGCCCGGCGAGCACGTTCTCGATCACGGGGAGGCGCCCGAAAAGCCGGATGCTCTGGAAGGTGCGGGCGATGCCCAGCTCCACGATGCGGTGCGGCCGAAGCCCGGTGATGTCCTCCCCAGCGAAGCGGATGCTACCGCGCTCGGGCGCGTAGTTGCCGGTGATGCAGTTGAACACCGTGGTCTTGCCCGCGCCGTTGGGGCCGATGAGGCCGACCACGCTCCCCTCGTCCACGCTGAAGGAAAGGTCATTGACGGCCACGAGACCGCCGAAGACCTTGGTCACGTCCGTGAGTTCGAGCAGGGTCATGGGCGCGCCCCCTCCTGCGGGGGCGGCATGGCGTAGCGGCGGGGCAGCGGCGGCAAGAGGCCCTGCGGCCGCCAGATCATCATCACCATCATGGCAAGGCCGAAGATGAGCATGCGCGCCTCGGAAAACTCGCGCAACAGCTCGGGCAGCCCGATGAACAGGAACACGCTCACGAGCACGCCCAGCTGGCTCCCCCCGGAGAGGATGACCACGGCGAAGAGGATGACCGATTCCATGAAATTGAAGGATTCCGGCGCGATGGTCAGCATCTTGGCGGCATAGACCGTACCGGCCATGCCGGCCCAGGCCGCGCCCAGGGTGAAGGCGGCGAGCTTGTAGCCCGTGACGTTGACGCCGCAGCCCTCGGCCGCGACATCGTCCTCCTTGATATAGTTGAGCGCGCGCCCGAAACGCGAGCGCCACAGCCCGTAAAAGAGCAGCATGCTCACGCCCACCATGCCCCAGACCAGATAATAGAACTGGATGCCCTTGACGATGCGGAAGCCGAAGAACACGGGCCGCGAAATGCCGAAAATGCCGTTGGCACCGCCGGTGAGGCCGAAGACGTCGTTGATGAGCGCGATACGCACGATCTCCACGATGCCGATGGTCACGATCAGCAGGTAATCGCCCCGAAGGTGGATGATGGGCCGCGCCACGGCCAGCGCGAAGAGCCCGGCCGCCGCGCCCGCGGGCAGCATGGTGAGGAAGATGGACCAGTGGCACACGGTGTTGAGGATGGCCGTGGTGTAGGCGCCTACGGCGAAAAAGGCCGCGTGCCCCATGTTGAAGATGCCGGCCTGCCCGAGCATCACATTGAGCGAGAGCGACAGCAGGGCATAGAGCCCGATCATCACGCAGACATCCGTCCAGTAGGCGTTGCAGACGAGCGGCAGGCCCGCGATGACCACGGCCAGCGCCACATAGAGCGGCGTGCGGCTCATAGCTTGTCCGCCGTACGCTCGCCCAGGATGCCCGTGGGGCGGATGATGAGGATGAGGATGAGCACGAGAAAGGCCACGGCGTCCTTCCAGGCCATGGCCACATAGCCGGCGGCGAGCGCCTCGGTGACGCCGAGGAGGAGCCCGCCGAGCATGGCCCCGGGGATATTGCCGATGCCGCCGAGGATGGCGGCGGTGAAGGCCTTGAGCCCGTAGGACCAGCCCATGGTGAAGTCTATCTGGCCGTAATAGATGCCCACCATGAGCCCGGCCATGCCGCCGAGCCCCGGCCCGATGAGGAAGACGAGCGCGATGACCCGGTCCACATTGATGCCCATGAGACGCGCGGCCCCGGGGTCGATGGCCGTGGCGCGGATGGCCGCGCCCATGCGCGTGCGCTGGATGAAGGCCGAGAGCGCCAGCATGAGCGCCACGCTGGCCCCGAGGATGAGCAGGCGCACGCCGGGCACGCTCACGCCGAAGAGATTGACCGTGAAGTCCGGGCGCAGGAAGTCGGGATAGACGTAGACGCGCGCCCCGTAGATGAGCATGATGGCGTTTTCAAAAAAGATGGAGGCCCCCAGCGCGGACACCACGGCCGAGAGCCGGTTGGCGCCGCGCAGGGGGCGGTAGGCCGCGCGTTCGAGCAATACGCCGATGAGCGCCACGAGCAGCCCCACCATGACAAAGACGGCGAGCACGGCCACGGCCGGGGGCAGCACGCCCGCGAGCTTGCCGCTGACGAGCAGGGTGAGGCCGAGATAGGCCCCGATGGTGAACAGGTCGCCGTGGGCGAAATTGATGAGCTTGAGCACGCCATAAACCATGGTGTAACCCAGGGCCACCAAGGCGTAGATGCCGCCCACGGCCAGACCGTTGAGAAGCTGCTGGAAAAACTGTTCCATGCCTGCGCGCCGAAATCCTTGTGCCCGGTGTGCCGCGTCACGACGCACCGGGCCTGAAACAGATCCACGCGGTTGTCGCGCGCCGGCCCCAGGCTGTCGCGCGCCGCCCGGGCGGCGGGGCGCCATCCCGGGGCCATCCGCCGGAGCCTAGCGGGGTTGCAGCTCGAAGGCGCCCTCGTTGTTCACCACATAGGTGCGGTAAAATTCGCCCACGCGGTCGCCCTTGGCGTCAAAGCCGAGGCTGCCGGAAAGGCCGGGCAGGTCCTTGAGCTCCTTGAGCCACGCGGCCATGGCCTCCGGGTCGGCCTTGCCGGCGGCGAGCGCCGCCTCGATGGCCTTGTAGGAGTCGCCCGCGAGCACCGCCCACACCGAAACCGGCACGCTGTTATACTTCGCCTTGTAGGCGGCGAGAAAATCCCTGGCTTCCTGGGTGTCCATGTCCTGCGGCAGGGGCGGGCTGATGAAGAAATAGCCGGCCGCTGCCTCGGGCCCGGCGATCTTGACGAGATCCTGGTGGTTGGCCGCGTCGCCGCCCATCATGGGCACGTTCCACGACATTTCCTTTTTCTGGCGCAGCAGCATGCCTGTCTCGGGATAGTAGCCCGTGAAGAACACAAGGTCGGGATTCGCGGCCTTGAGCTTGGTGAGGATGGCCGTGTAGTCGCGCTCGCCCGGGGTGAGCGCGTCGAAGAAGATGACCTTGACGCCGGCCTTTTCGAGCGCGGCGCGGCTCTCCTCCGCAAGGCCCTTGGCATAGGAGGAATTGTCGTGGAGCAGGGCCACGGCCTTGTAGCCGCCCTTTTCAATGGCGGCTGCGGCCGACTTGCCCTGGGCGTCGTCGCGGGGGCAGGTGCGGAAGAAGCGCTCGAGGCCCTTTTCCGTCAGGCGCACGCTGGTGGAGCCGGTGCCGATCTGCACGAGGCCCGCTTCGTCGAAGATGTTCTGGCTCGCTTCGGTCACCGCCGAGCCATAGGTGCCGATGACCGCGGCCACGCCGGCGCTGGCCAGCTTCTGCGCGGCGAGCGCGGCCGTGCGCGGGTCGCCGGCGTCGTCCTCCACCACGAGGCGCACGGTATCGCCGTTGATGCCGCCTTTGGCGTTGGTCTCGTCCACGAGCAGGCTCACGATATTCTTCATGTCCTGCCCTTCGGAGGCCCACTTGCCCGTGAGCGGGCACATGAGGCCGATCTTGATCTCGCCGCACGAGGCGGGCTGCGCGGAAAGCACAGGCAGAAGCGCGAGCGCCAGCGCGCCCACAAGGCCGAAAACTCTGTTCATGCGGGTCCCCCGATGCGGCAAGTGAATGAAGTGGCGGCAGCTTACCGCAAAACGCGACAAAGCAAAAGCCCCCACGGCGGGGCAAGGGACGCCGGATTTCAGGAAGCCGGGGGCGCGGGGTTTGCGCCACGGCCGAGGCAGCGGAAGACGGCTTCGCCCAGGGCGCCGGGGCGGAAGCTGCGGCCATCGGCCACAAGGCCGAGCCGCAAGGTGAGCAGCGGCCCCTCCTCGAGGGGCGCAAAGCGCACGCCCTCGCGCCGGATGGCCGCAAAGGACGCGGGGAAAAGCCCCATGGCCTCGCCGCGGGCGATGCGCGCGAGCAGCACATCATGCTCGGGCGCCTCCTCGAGGAGGCGCGGCGCGAAGCCGGCCAGCCGGAACACGCCGAGCACATGGTCGAACCAGGCGGGATTTTCCTCGCGGCGGAACCAGAAGAGCGGCAGGCCGGAAAGCTCCCGCAGGCTGAGGCCACGGCCCTCCCTGAGGCCGCGGCACACAGGCCAGCCTTCGGGCAGCACCGCGAGGAGCTGTTCCGCATGGCCGAGCGGCGTCACGGAAAAGCCCTCGGGCGGCGCCGGGATTTCCAGCGGCAGCGCCACCACGGCCGCGTCCAGCCGGCCACACAGCACATCGCGCAGAAGGCGCGGCGAGGGCGCGCGCACAAGGCGCAGGGACGCGCCCGCGGCCGCCCGCAGTTCCTCTTCCAGCGCGGAAAAGACCCCTTGCTCCACTGCGGTGGTGAGGCCGAGGGCCGTCACCGGCGCAGGGGCGGAGAGCTGTGCAAGCTCTCCGAAGACGCGCTCCTGAAGGTCGAGCAGGGGCCGCACGGCCGCGAGCACGCGCTCGCCTTCCGCCGTAAGTGCAAGGCCGCGCGAATGGCGGTGAAAGAGGGCGAAGCCCAGCCGGTCTTCGAGCGCGCGCAACTGGCGGCTCAAGGGCGGCTCGGACAGGAAGAGGCGCTCGGCGGCGCGGCGCAGGCTGCGCTCCTCGGCGATGACCGCGAAATACCAGAGCCAGTGGAATTCGCGCGGGCCAAGGGGCCATGGGGAGCGGCTGGCGGGCGTTGTCATGCCTTGGAGGTATCACAAAAAGAGCAAGGGGCAAAGCCGGCCCCGGGCGCTATGCCTGAGCGCAAGGAGGTCTTTATGAAAAAAGTGACATTGGCGGGTCTGCTCCTGCTCAGCATGCTTGCGTCGCGCCCGGCGTGGACTGCCGGGACCGAACCCGGCGGGGAAATCGTGGCGTCCGGCCTTTCCGCGCCCGTGGGCATGGCCCATGACGCGCAGGGCCGGCTCTGGGTGGCGGAATGGGGCGCGGACCGCATCGTGCGCCTCGATGGAAACGGAAGGCGCGCGGAAATCGTCGCGGGCATCGGGCAGCCCGCCGGGCTCGCCTTCGACGCGGACGGTACGCTTTGGGCCGCGGGCTATGCCGACGGCCGCATCTATGCCTGGACGCCGGAACAGGGCTTGCGCGTGCTCGCGGCCGGGCTTTCCGCGCCTACCGGGCTTTTCTGGAGCCAGGAGACCGGCCTGCTCGCGGCCAACCGCAATGCCGGCGAGCTCGTGCGCATCAGCCCGGACGGCACGCGGGAAGTGGTGTCATCCGGGCACCGGCTGCCCGTAGGCGTGACGCGTCTTGCGGACGGCGGCGTCGCCGTGAGCTGCTATGGCGGCAGCGTGGACATGGTGGCGCCCGACGGGGCCGTGCGCTCCCTCCCGGCCGCGGCCGCCGGCCTCGTGCGGCCCGGCGTGGGTATCCTTGCCGCGGGGCGTGACAGCGTGCTCGTGGCGGACAATGGCGGCGGTGTGGCCCGGCTGGGCAGGGAGGGGCAGGCCACCGTGCTCGCCTCCGGCCTTGCCTCGCCCGTGGGGCTCGCCCGCGCACCCGACGGCCGCATCCTCGTGGCCACATGGGGCGACGGCACGGTGCGGGCGCTCCCGCGGGAAGGATTTTAAAAGGGAGGAAAGCATGGAAAACGAACGCTATGCACGGGGCCTCGCCCTTTTAGAACGCATCGACGGCTGTGGCGGCGAGGCCGTGGTTCGGCGCCTCGCCGGCATCGCGCCGGACTTTGCCCGCTATCTCGTGGAATTCCCCTTCGGGGACATCATGGGCCGCCCCGGCCTCGACCTCAAGAGCCGCGAGCTCATCACCGTGGCCGCCCTGACCGCCCTCGGCAATGCCCGGCCGCAGCTTCTGGTGCATCTCGCGGCGGCGCTGCGCGTGGGCTGCACGCGCGCGGAGCTTATCGAGGTCTGCATGCAGATGGCCGTCTATGCGGGCTTCCCGGCGGCGCTCAACGGCCTCTTTGCCGCGCAGGAGGTCTTTGCGGCTGAGGAGTCCTGACCGGGCAACGGGCGCGTCCGCCCGGGCGCGCTCCGCCCCCGGCCGCCACTGGCGCCGCGGACCGAAATGCGGCATACTGCACGTTGCCGTGGTCGCGGCGACAGCCACCCCGAGGAGGCCGAGGATGAACCCCGAGACCTGGAAAATCCTGCTCGAATATTTCGATTACCGGCAGTTCCTGCACCAGAACCCGCCGCTCAGGCTCGCCTGCATCTTCGGCATCGTGTGCCTCGCGCTGGGGGCCGTGCGCGTGCTGTGGCCGTGGGTCCAGCGCAAGTTCGAGGCCTTCATGGAGCGCAAGTACGAGCAGGCGAGCGGTTCTGGCGGCAAATCGGGGGAGGCCCCGGTCGAGCCCATGGATTTCAGCATGTACGAGCGCGTCATGCTGCACCTCAAGCGGCTCTTCTATGTGGGCATCATTTCCTGGGGCGCGCGGATGCTGGTGCTCGCGCCGGTCTATGCCAACGCGCTCGCCACCATCTTCAATATCGTGTGCACGGTCATCGCCATCGCGTTGGTGGCCGCCATCGTGCCCTTCAACCTCGATATCTACATGCGCCGCCACGGCGAGACGCTCAAGACCTCGCAAAGCCGCTCGCTCATGCCCATCGTCACGGGCCTTATCTGGGCCATGGGCCTGACCTTCCTGCTCGACAACCTGGGCTTCCGCGTCTCCTCCATCGTGGCCGGCCTCGGCATCATGGGCGTGGCTGTGGGCCTGGCGGGCAAGGCCATCCTTGAGGACTTTTTCAGCTATATCGTCATCCTGCTCGACAAGCCCTTCCGCATCGGCGACCATGTGGAGCTCAAGAGCGGCAAGGCCGGCGATGTGGAATACATGGGCCCCAAGACGACGCACCTGCGCAGCCTCGAGGGCGACCTCATCGTCTGCGCCAATTCCGAGATGACGACGAACACCATTGTCAATCTCGGCAGTGTGAGCGAGCGCCCGGTGGTGCTGGAGCTGGGCGTGGCCTTCGAGATGCCGCTCGACGTGGTGAAGCGCGTGCCCGACATGCTGCGCGAGGCGGTGGAGGCCTTCCCCACGTGCAGTTTCGACCGGGCCTGCATGCTCAGTTTCGGCTCGGCCAACTACATGTTCCAGCTCATCTATGTCGTCCACGAGCCTGACATCAGGAGCTTCCAGATGACACGTTCGGATGTCAACCTCGCCATTCAGCAGAAGCTGAACGACGAGCATGTCCTCGGGGCCTATCCCACCACACACATGTTCATGACCGACCAGCCTGGCGGCCTTCTGGGCCCGACGCCGCCTGCGCCGCAAACGACGACGCCCGTGGCGGCGGCCAAGGCCGAACAGGCCGCCCAGGCCGGAGCGAAGGCCGCCCCGGGCTCCGGCTCGGCCTCCTAGTGCGTGGCCTCAGCGGCGGTGATGCGTGTTCTCCACGGCATCGCCGGGCCGCAGCAGGAAGGTGAGCACCAGCGCGGTGAGCAGGGCCGCCCCGAAAAAGGCGTCGGCCAGCGCGTAGCTGCCCAAGAGGTCGTGCGAGAGCGCCACCACCGGAAAGCCCGCGCAGCGCAGGATGATGAACAGCGAGATGAACTTGTAGGCCGCGAGGAAGTTGCGGCTGCCGAAATACCAGGCCACCACCGCGGGCAGCACCGCCCACAGGCCACCGATGCAGCCGCCGAAGGCCATGCTGAACACAACGAGGCTTGGGAGCGTTGGCGGCAGCGCCAAGAGCGCCACGCTGGCCGCGCTCAGGGCCATGATGAGCCTGGAGGCGGTGAGGGGCGTTGTGCGGTCGCTCACCCAGCCCCAGGCATACTTGGCCAGCGCCGCGAACAGCGCGGAAAGGCAGGCGAGCAGCATGGCCGGCCACGCCTCGAGCCCGAGGTCCGCAAAGCGCGGCTTCATCTGGCTCATGAAGGCCGAGCCGGTCATGAGCGCGAGCCCGAAGGCCGCGCCCACGAACCACGCCGGGCGCGAATGGGCCAGTGCGGTGAAGGAGGTGTTGACCGGCTTCGCCTTGGGCGCATGCGGCTCATGGCGCCGGCCGTCCGGGTGCAGCCCGAGGGCTTGGGGCTCGTCGCGCACGAGCCTCCACGAGAGCGGCGCCAAAAGGCAGGTGAGCACGCCGAGCGCCGTATACGCCGCCGTCACCCCGAAGCTGTGGATGAGCAGCATGCAGAAAAAGGGCAGGATGACGCCTGAAAGCGAGGTGCCGGCATTGGCGAGGCCGAAGGCGCGGCCCTGAAAATGGCGGAACCAGCGGCTGATGAGCGCATTGCCCACCACGCCGCCGCAAAACTGGCTGCACACCCAGACGAGGATGAAAGAGAGCGTGAAGAGCGCGAGGTTGGTGGTTAGGCCCATGCCGAGCGTGGCGGCCCCGCCCACGAGCGCGCCCAGCGTGGTGAGCAGTCGCAGGGAGCGCCGCGCGGAAACGGCCGCGGCCAGCGGCATGGCGAGCTGCCCCATGAGCGAGGCCACGCCCATGCTCAGGTTGAGGCCGGCGCGCGTCCAGCCGTTGAGCTCGCAGAGCGGTTCCATAAAGGCGTTCATGCAGTAGAGGGCGCTGCCCTGAAGCATGAAGTTGCAGCCCATGGTGAGGGCGCCGAGTTTCCAGCCGTAAAACATGGTGTCCGTGAGAATGTTGTGGTTTTCCGCCGCTAGAGCGGAAGCACCTTGTAATGCTGCTCGGGCAGGATGCCCTTGAGGATGTCCCTGACGCTCAGGGACGCGGCGCCCCTGGCGCGGGTCTGGGTCAGCCATTTTTCGAGCACGCCGATATTCTGGGTCATGTGCGTGTTGAACACGCCTGCTCCCCCGTATTCGCGCCGGGCCTGCGCGGCGAGGCGTTCGGTCTCGTCTTTCGGGGCGGCGCCCACGAGGGCGAGGCTCGTCTTGTAATAGCCCGCGCCCATGCGCAGGGATTCGAGATAGTCCTTGAGGTCGCCGGCCACCTCGGCCCTGAGCTTTTCAAGCTGCTTTTTTGTGGCCGCGTCCGCGGGCTTTTTCAGCATCTCGCGGATCTTTTCCTCCTGCTTGTGCGCCGCGCTGTAGCGAAAGGCGAAGGCGCGCAGGGTCTCGGCCTGGTAGAGCAGGGAGCGGAACTCATGCTCCAGCGTGGCGGCGCGCTCGCGCTGGCCCGCGCTCTCCTGGTCTTCCAGCATGGCGCGCAACTGGTCGAGCTGCGGCTTGAGGGCCGGCGCCGTGGCCGCCAGGGCCTCCACGGCCTCCAGCGGCGTGCGCCCCGGCTTCACGGCCCCGGGCGTGGGCGCGGGCGCGCGTTCCTCCTTGCGCAGGGTTTCAAGCCGCTCGGCATTGGGGATATTGATGCCCGAGAGCACGAGGCGCAGCCCCAAATCTTCGGGCCGGCTAGGGCCCGAAGCCGTGTACAGCGGCACCTCGTCGCGCCGCCCGGGCGCCACCCCGGCCTCGTCGCTGCGGAAGCCCCCGCCCTTGACGAGCACGCCGCCAGCCGCCCCGTGCAGCCGGTGGCGCACCATGCCGCCCTGCATGTCGGCGATGGACAGGCGGAAGAAGCCGTCCGTCATTTCGCGCACATTGCCGAGCGTGTCGTGCAGGCCAAGGGGGTTGGCGTGGCGCGAGCCGATAGGCGCGGGCCCGGAAAGCGCCGTCTCCCCCGAAAAGACGCCATAATCCTTGAGCGCCTTGCCCTCCGCGAGCGGGAACACATCCTTGTCGGCCCACCATTCCGGGGCCACGCCGGCGCCGCCACGCGCCGCGAATTCCCATTCCTCCTCGGTGGGCAGGCGCAAAAAACCCACGTTTTTGGTGCCCGCGAAGTGCGGCAGGCTCTCCGGGTGCTCGCGCACGAGCCAGGCATTGTATTTCTGGAGGAACTGCTGCGCGTCGAACCACGAGACGCCGCCCTGTGGCAGATTGGCGCCGGCCGGCGCGGTGGCGCCCTTCACCGGGCAGGCGGCTTCGTCCACGATGCCGTCGTCGTTCACGGCGCGCATCACCGCGTCCCACTGGAGGCGCGAGATCTCGTACTTGCCGATGAAATAATAGGTGTCGGCGCCGTTTTTTTTTGCCCCTCCTGCCACGGCGCCCTTCCAGCCAGCGGGGAGGTCGCCTTCGGTGAAGGGCGCGGCGATGTGGCCGTCGAACTGGCGTTCGTAGATCTGGCGCTCGCCGTCGGCCGCGTTGACCACGCCCATGGAGAAGGTCCTGTCCTTGATGAGGCCGCCCGCGGGCACGGCCACGGCGCGCAGGGTAAGGGAAAAGCCGCAGGGCATGGGCAGCACGATGTCGTCTCTGGCCGGCGCCGGGTTCCAGGCGCTCTCCACGGCAACGCCGTCATGGGCCGAGGTGAAGGCGGCGAGCGCCGCCTGCGGGGCCAGCAGGAGCAGGAGCAGGGGCAGGAGCAGGGCGAGGGCGCGGCGGAAGCGCGCGCCGTGGCGCGGGGAGAAGTCGGGCGCGGACATGGTCAGACCTCGCGGATGACGATGGAGGGTTCGACGGCGGCGGCCGCGCGGGCGGCCCGGGCCGTGGAGAGCAGGGAGAGCGCCACCACGGCTGCGCAGGCGATGGCCACGTCGGCAGGGCCGAGGCGGCAGGCGATGCCGCCCTGGCCGGCGAAGGCGTGCGCGATGCCGAGGCTCACCGCCAGATAGAGCAGGCAGGAAAGCCCGAAGCCGCAGAGGGAGGTGAGCAGGCTCTGCGTCATGGGATAGAACACGAGCGCCGCGTGCGGAAAGCCCAAAAGGCGCAGCATGCCGAGCATCCGGCGCTTGCGCTCCACCGCGCCCTGCACGGAGCTTATGGTGAACGCGGCTAAGCCCGCGCCCACGGCCAGCGAGATGATGAGGATGACCTGGTTGATGGACGATTCCAGCATGCGGATGGCCGCGATCTCGCGCGAGCGCGTGCGCGTCTCGATGTGCCGCTCGCCAAGGGCCGCGGCCAGCCCCTCCACGGCGTCGAGGTCGCGCGCGTAGAGCCGGAAGGAGGCGTAGCGGCGCTGGCCCTCGCGGGCATTGCCCGTGAAGCCGCGGGACGGAACTTCCAGATAGTCGCGGTAGTCTTCGAGGTCTTGCAGGGCGGAGAGCGGCGCGAAGGCCATGCGCCGGTCGGCCGCGGCTTCGGGGAGCACGGCGGTGACGCGGAAGACCATGCGCGCCGATTCCAGCCGGCCCTCGGGCGTGCGCCGCCCGAGCCGCGCCAACAGGCTCTCGCCTGGGCTCACACCGAGGGCTTTGGCCGCCGGTGCCGAGAGCACGAGCTCGGGTTCCTCGCCGTATGCGGGCGGCGTGATGCCGAGATGCGTGAGCACGGGTTCGCCGGGGGCGCTCGGCTCGAGCGAAAGGCTCGCGCTCTTGCCCGCGCCGTCCGCACCGGCGGCGAGGGTGATGTCCGTGGCGGTCTCGCGGGTGCGGCCGATGGCGAAGGCCGCGCCCGGGAGTGCGCCAAAGGCCCGCACTTCGGCCTCGGTGAAGCTTGCGCCGTCGCTCTTGGGCGTGATGATGAGCACCGTGGGGTCCTGGAGCAGGCGCTCGCGCATGCCCTCGATGACGCCGTTCTTCAGGCCCTGAAGCACGAGCAGCGGCGTGAGCATGCTGGCGAGCGCGAGGATGGCGCAGAGCGTGAGCGAGCGCTCGAAGCGCCAGTCGCGCGCGGCGAGGCATATGGCGAGCCAGATCTTTTTCAGCATGGCGCGCCCTCCCCGGTTGGGGAGCCAGTCGCAGCGTTCGCGCCGTCGTCGAGGACGGCGGTGACGCCGCCTTCGTCCTCCTCCATGCGGAAGGCCAGTTCCCTGAGGCCGCCCCGGCGCGCCCAGTCGGCATTGTGCGTCACGAGCACGAGGCTCCCCGCGTGCTGGTCGAGCGCCGCGAGAAAGGCGTCCATGACGCGGGCGGCATGCACCGGGTCGAGCGCGGCCGTGGGTTCGTCCGCGAGGATGAGCTGCGGCCCGGGGGTGAGCGCGCGCACGATGGCCGCGCGCTGACGCTCGCCCACGGAAAGCGTGGCCGGCATGGCGCCCGTGAGATGGGCCACGCCCAGGGCTTCGGCGAGGCCGCGGGCGCGGGCTTCGGCCTCGGCGTCCGCCATGCCGCCGAGCCGTGCCGTGAGCGTCATGTTTTCGCCCACGGTGAGGAAGGGCAAAAGCTCGCCCGACTGGAGCACATAGCCCATGTGCGCAAGGCGCAGGGCGGCCATGGCGTCATGGCGCTCGTGGTCCCAGAGGGCCGTCACATCCAGCGGCGCAGCAGCGGGATTCGGGGCGAAGGTGAAGCGCGCGGCAGAGTCGGGCCTGAGCGCCAGGCCGAGCAGGTCGAGCGTGGTGCTCTTGCCGCAGCCGCTGGGGCCCGTGATGGCGAGGCGCGCCCCGCGCGGGATGTGCAGGCTCTTGATGAGCAGGCGATAGCCCTGCTCGCGCTGGCGGCGTTTGAGGAGATTTTCTATGACATAGAGCATGTGTCGCTTCCCGGCCGCGCCATAAGCCCCGTGAAGGCCGGCGCCTTGAGGCAGCATGCCAAAGCCCGGGGCAAAGGTCGAGAAAAATCCCGGGCGGCCGCCAGGGCGTGCGGTGAAGTGGGAGTATATCAGGCGCGCCCCTATTTATTATTTGATAAAAGAAACCGTTTCCTATAATATTTATGAAGAGGTATTTCTTTACACATATTCGGGGTGCCCTATGCCTCTTTCCGCCTACCGTCACGACCTGGAAAAGCTCTATGCCGCCCGTATCGCGCATGCCTCGACCGACCCGCGCCAGGTGCTGTTTTGTCGCAGCCTGCGCTATCTCATCGAACATGCAGAAGATTTTGACCGCTGTGTGCCCGAGGACAATCCTTTTTACCGCGAATTCACAGGCCTTTTGAAAAAGGGCTTCACCAGCGAAGAGGATTGCTTCAGCCTTTTTGAATGTATGGTCATCCTGTTCCGCCTGCGCCAGTGCGCCCGCGGCGCCCAGACCAGCCCGCTGGAGCGCGATGTGTTGCGCCATTTTGAGGAATGCGGCGAATGGAGCCCGGATGACGAGACCCTGGTGAGCGAGTGGTACTGGCGGCGTATCCCGGCGCTCGCCGCCTCGCGCGGCTAGAGGCCGGAAGCGCCCGGCCGTACCGCCGCCCCGGAACGCCCGGGGCCGCGCCGTTCTTTTGGCAACGCAAAAGCCTCCCGCCAGGCCGGAGGCTTTTTTGCGCGCAAAAAAAGGCCGCAGCCCCCAGAGTGCGGGCCGCGGCCTTGAGCGCTCATGCGCGGATGGTCACTTGCGGGTAAAGACCATGTTGCCCTTGAACACGGCGCAGGCGGGATCGAGCTTGTCCAGCGGCAGGGCGTCGTCGGCCAGGCGGATCTTTTCGTCTTCAGGCCAGAGGGCGAAGTTGGGATAGTCCTGAGCCTGCACGGCCACAATGGCCTTGGGGTGCAGCGTACGGCTGATCGGGCTTTTCTGCTCGGAGACCTGCCAAGTGCCGGCCACGATCTCGAGGCTGCACTTGCCGGACTTGTCCTGCAGGCCCACATTGTAGTTGGCGTTTTCGCCCTTGGCGGCCGGGGCGATCACGAGCCAGCCGGCGTCATTGACATATTCGCCCACGAGGGGAAGGTCATAGGGGCCGGGGGTTTTGGTGTCGGCAGCCTGGGCGGAGCCGATGAAGCCGAAGGCGCAGAGGGCCGCTGCGGCAAAAAGCAGTTTTTTCATTTTTATTCTCCCATACGGGCTTTGTGCCCCGATCAGCCGGGACGCCTGTAGACTAGGCCCATCGCCGCCCGCTGTAAAGGATTTTTCGGGCCGGCCGCGCAAATGGCGCCAAAGGCCGAAACAGGTGGCCTGCCAAAAAAGGCGCACGGCCCGAAAGCCGTGCGCCTTTGCAATGTTTGGGGCGAAAAGCCCCGCTGAAGCTCCTAGAACGCGCCGGGATTGGCCGCAACCAGGACCCAGCAGATGATGCCGACCACGCAGCCGTAGAGCAGGAAGGGCCAGAAGGTCTTGCGCATGACCTCGCCCTCGCGGCCGGAGAGGCCCACCACGGCGCAGGCGGCCACGATGTTGTGGATGCAGATCATGTTGCCCATGGCGCCGCCCACGGTCTGCGCCGCTTCGATGATGGAGCGGGGCAGGGTGAGCATGGTGGCCATATCCCACTGGAACTCGCCGAACATGAGGTCCGAGATGGTGGCCGAGCCGGTGATGAAGGCGCCGAGGCCGCCCACGAAGGCCGCGAGCAGGGGCCAGATGGCGCCGGCGGCGGCGCCCACGGTCTCGGCGAGGGCCAGCGGCATGGAGGGCGCGCCCAGCGGGTTCACGGCCGAGCCGCGGAAGATGGCGACGAGCGCCACGGCGAAGCACAGCGCGATGGTGGGCGACTTCATCTTCTGGAAGCTCTCGCTCCACGCGGCCTTGACCGCCGGGGCGGGCATCTTGTGCAGCCAGATGGTGAGCAGGGCCACGAAGATGAAGAAGGTGCCGGGGAGATAGAGGTAAGTGATGCTCTCGCTGATGTCGGCAAAGCCCAGGATATTGTTGAAGGTGATCTTCTGCGCGGTCATCCAGCCCTTGATACCCAGTTCGGGGATGCGGGAGATGACGAGCAGGAAGCAGATGATCACATAGGGCAGCCACGCCTGGAACTGGCTCATGTGGGCCTTGAACTCGGTGCTCGTGTTCTGGCTGGCCGTGCCGGACCAGGAAGCCTCCCACTTGGAAGGATCGCCGAAGCCCCACACGTCCTTGGGCACGCAGATGCCCTGCTTGGCGCCCCACACCACCACGGCGAGGCCGATGAGGCCGCCGAGCATGGCCGGGAATTCCGGCCCGAGGGTCCAGGCGCAGGCCATGTAGGGCACGAGGAAGCAGATGGCCGCGAACACGCAGAACTTCCACGCGCGGAAGCCGGCCGCCCAAGAGCGCTCGGGGCCCCAGAAGCGGGTCATGAAGCCGAGCATGAAGATGGTGAGGATGATGGCCATGGGCCCGTGCATGAGGGTGGCCCACTCGCCCACAAGCTTGGCGAAGCCGTCAAAGCCGGTGAAGGGCAGGTTCGGGTCCGCGCCCACAAGGGCCGCGATCTTTTCTTTGAGCAGGCCGAAGCCCACGAGGATAGGCGTGCCCACAGCGCCGAAGGAGACGGGAACGCTGTTGAACACGAGGCAGACGACGGCCGCGGCCATGGCCGGGAAGCCCAGGCCGAGCAGGAGCGGCGCCGCCAGGGCCGCCGGCGTGCCGAAGCCGGCCGCGCCCTCGATGAAGGCCGCGAACAGGAAGCCGATGATGATGGCCTGCACGCGGCGGTCACGGCTCACGTTCTGCATGCCGTACTGGATGGTCTCCATGCCGCCGCTTTTCTCAAGCGTGTAGAGGATGAGGATGGCGCCGAAGACGATGATCAAAACGCCGATGGCGATGATCACGCCCTGGATGGAGAGCGCCATGAGGCGGAGGATGGAAATATCCCAGCCGAAGATGGCGCAGACGACACAGGCGCCCCATGCGAAGGGCATGGCCCGGGTGGCGGGCCAGCGCATGCCCACCATCAGGATGAGGGCGACCACAATGGGGATGATCGCCAGCAAGGCCAGAAATCCGATTGACATGAAAACCTCCCTCGGGACCCGGTTTGCGGCACCGAGCCCGAAGAACCTGCTGGAAGGCTGCGGGCCCCGCCCCTTCGCGCCAGCGCCGGCGAAGGTGAGGGCGCCGCGTGGGTTCGCGGGCCGATGTCAGAAATAATCTCCAGTGCTTTATGGATAGCGTAAAGGTACGGCAATGCGCAAGGGGCGCCGGGCACTTTTCCCGGTCCGCATGCAGGCAATTTTTTTCACAAAGTCCCGTCACGCGACCGCCCGGGCAGTTGTCCGGGCAGTAGGCGGCCCAGAGGTGGCATGCCGGGATACGCGCCAAAAAAGAGGCGCCTCCGATGCCGTTATTCGAGGCACCGGAGGCGCGGGTCTTGCTGCGGCCGCGGCCGGGGTTTGTGGAGCAGCTTACGGGGAATGCCCTAGATGGCGGCGACCTTTATCTCGAGGATGTCGTTGCCGTCCTTGATGATGTAGTCATACACGCCCTGCCACTTCGCCTTCGCCTTGGAGATGGCTTCGCTCTCCGAGGCCGCGTCGACGATCTTGGAGGCGGTCACGGTGCCGGCGGCGCCCAGTTCAGGCTTGCTGACCTTTCCGGTCACTTTGTATTTAGCCATGGTTCCCTCCTAATATGGAGCTTGTGGGGCCATGCAGCCGCAGTAAAACGTTTCTCTCGCGTCACTCGGCGTGGTGGAACAGCATGAAGGTGGCGATGCCGAGGAAGAACAGGATGAGCGAGCCGCAGACATGGAGCGCGATGCCGCCGACCGCCGTCCAGTAATCGTGATGGCGGATCAGGGTGCCCATTTCATCCGTAAACGTGGAGAACGTGGTGAGCGCGCCCAAAAAGCCCGTGATGATCATCAGGTGCAGATAGTTGGAGGACGTGATGTTGCAGGCCGCGAAAATGCTGGAAACGAGGCCGATGATATAGGCGCCCAAGAAATTGGCGGCAACCGTTCCTGGCGGGATGGCGGGATAGAGGGCGTTGAGCCCGAGGCCGAGCAGCCAGCGCGAAGTGGCGCCGCAGGTGGCGCCGATGCCGATGGCGATGATGGAGTAGACGATATTCATTGCCGAAGCGCCCATGGTTCCCCCCTTGAACAGGAAAAAGGTTGCGGCCTGCCGGCAAACGGGCATTTTGCCGGCCGCGAGACTCTTGTTGCGGGCCAGCCCCGGAAGCGACGGCAGTATTGAACCAAAAGCCCGTTGTGTCAAGGCAGGCGCGGCGGACCCTTGTGCGGATGTCCGTGTTGCGCGTGCGGGGCGGTGGTGTGGCTCTGCTGCCTTTACATTGTGGAAGGCGAAGCGCAAAAAGGGCGCACCCCCTTGCGGAAGCGCGCCCCGGTGAGCCGGTCGCCCGTGCGGGCGTGGCTAGTCCTTCTTGAGGTTTTCGGCCACGAGCTCGGCGATGTGCTGCACCTTGATCTTCTGGCCCTTCTTTTCCGCGCCGCCCTTGATTTGCATGACGCAGCCGGGGCAGTCCACCACGAGGCGCTCGGCCCCGGTCTCCGCGATGTGCTTCAGCTTGTTGTCCATGAGCTGGCCCGAGATCTCCGGGAACTTCATGGAATAGGTGCCGCCGAAGCCGCAGCAGACCTCTTCCTCCTCGCAGGGCACATATTCGGCCGCGTCCGCGATGAGCTCGCGCGGAGCCTCCTTGACCTTGAGGCCGCGGCAGAGGTGGCACGAGGCGTGGTAGGTCACTTTCTCGCCGCTCTTCTCGAAGTCCTCGGGCTTGAGGCCCAGCTTGTCGCGCACGAAGGAGCTGAAGTCGATGATCTTGTCCGCGAAGGCCTGGGCCTCGTAGCGCTCGGGATCGTTCTCCAGCAGCTTGGGATAGACATGCTTCAGGTGCGAGGCGCAGCTCGCGCAGAGCGTGACGATATAGTCATAGTCCTTGGGGTCGAAGGCGCCGATGTTCTGCTTCGCGATTTCCGTCGAGGTCTTGCGCTCGCCCATCATCTCCACGGGCAGGCCGCAGCAGGTCTGCTCCATGGGGAAGTCCACGGCCACGTTCTTGGCGCCCATGATCTTCACCGCCGCCTCAAGCTGCTCGGGATAAATGAAGTCCTGCGCGCAGCCGCCGAAGATGGCGACCTTCATGACCGGCTTCTGCACGCGCGGCCGGATGGACTCCCACTTGTCGCGGAAGGCCTTGGGCGCCAGCGCGGGCAGGGCCTTGAAGCCGTGCTTGCCTAAGAACATGTTGGGCAGATGCCGCTGGAACTGCGTGCCGCCGGTAAAGGGCTTCTGGGCCTTGCTGGCGAAGCGCAGGAGGGTCTGGAAGAGCTTGCGGTTCTTCATCACCGAGGCGAGCAGGGCCGCCTGGGCGCCGCTGCCCTGCTCCTCGGAACAGCGCGCGCGGATATCGCGGATGAGGCGCGGCAGGTCGATGCCGCCGGCGCACACATTGGCGCAGGATTCGCAGCCCACGCAGTTCTGGCAGAGCACCTTGGCCTTGTCCTTGCCGTGGAAGAAGTAGGTGAGGATGAGACCGATGGCGCCGATGTAGATGTACCCCATCTTGTGGCCGCCCACGAGGCGGAACACCGGGCACACGTTGGCGCAGGCGCCGCAGCGCACGCAGCGGAAGATCTGCGAGAAGAGCGGGTCTTTGGCGATTTCGGTGCGGCCGTTGTCGAGGAACACCACATGCAGTTCCTTGCGGCCGTCCGGGCCCACGGCACAGGGCACGCAGCCGGAGATAAGGCTCACATAGGCCGTGAGGCGCTGGGCCGTGGCGTTGCGCGGCAGCACCTGCAGGGCGGTGAGGGCCACGTCCAGCGTGGGCACCAGCTTGTCGAGGCCGGCCACGGCCACATGGATGGGCGCCAGCGTCTCCACCATGCGGGCATTGCCCTCGTTGGTGACCGTGGAGATGGCGCCGTTTTCGGCGATGGCGAAGTTACAGCCCGAAACGCCCATGTCCGCGGCGATGAACTTGCGCCGAAGCTGGACGCGCGCCACCTTGACGAGCTTCTGGACGTCCTCGGCCTCCTGCTTCTCGCCGGTCTCCTTCTCGAAGTTGTCGGCCACCTGGTAGCGGGAGAGGTGGATGGCCGGCATGACCATGTGCGAGGGGCCCTCGTGGCGCAGCTGGATGATCCACTCGCCGAGGTCTGTCTCGTCCACGATGATGCCTTCCTTCTCCAGCGCGGGGTTGAGCTGGATCTCCTCGGCGGTCATGGACTTGGACTTGACCACGCGCTTGACGTGGTTCTTCTTGGCGATGCCCACGATGATGCGGTTGGCCTCCTCGGCGTCGGCCGCGCGGTGCACATGCACGCCGAGCTTCTCGGCGTTCTTCCTGAACTCCTCGTAGAGTTCCTCCATGTGCTGACAGGCGTCGTCCTTGGCGGCGGCGATCTCCTCGATGAGTCTGCGCTCGTCCACGTCCTTGAACACGGCCTCGCGGTTGGCCTTGTAGGCCACGGCGAAGGTGTCGAGGGTGCGGCGCAGGAACTCGTCGCCCAGGGCCTCGTCGATCTGTTTGCGGTAGTCGGAAAGGGTGGACGGCGCTTTATGCATGGCCTTCCTCCAGAAGGATGATGTGCAGTTCCAGCGGGCCGTGAACGCCCACTGCGGCCACGCGCTCGATGTCGGCGGTGCGGCTCGGGCCGGTGACAAAGGTGGTGAAGGTGCCGGCGCCGTCCTTGTGGTCGTTCATGCGCTCGCGCAGCTGGCCGGCGATGGAGGGGAGATCGGGATAGATCTCCGACTTGCGCAGGAGCACCACGTTCACCTCGGAGATCATGCCCGCGAGGCGCACGTCCTCGTTATCCGTGTCGAGCATGCAGGTGCCGCTGGCGGCCACGCCGAGCACGGCCTGGGACAGGCCCACGTCGATGCCGGCGAGATAGCCGCGCAGGCCCTCGCGCAGGCAGAGGAAGCCCTTTTCCTGGCAGGCTTTNTNGAGCTCGGCGAAGTCCGCCTNGTCAAGGCCGGGGGCGGCCACCACGCGCTGGACGCGGGTGGGGCACTTGTTGGGGCCGAGCGGGCCCTTTTCCGTGCCCGGCTCGTCNGCGAGCAGNTCGGCNGGNGCCTTGCTCGCGCANACATCCACCACATATTGCAGNGCCGCNGCCATNGTGGGCAGCTCCTGCACCACGGCNTTGACCAGGGCGGCCTTGGCGCTGAANGCCTCGACCAGTTCCGGGTTCACAGGGGGCATATCTTGCTCCTTTGCNGNNTTTGNACGCGGNCGCGGCCCNNNNAGGGCCGCGCCGTCCTTGGTNTNNGTTGCGGGNNAGNNGNCTCAGTCNAGGCTTTCGGCGTAGAGNTCCACCGTNTGCTTGACCTTGATGTCGTCCTTGTTNTGCGAGAGCACGTCCTCGAGCTGCATCATGCAGGCCGGNCAGCCCGCGCTCACGATCTTGGCGCCCGAGGCCACCACGTTGTCGCGCTTGCGCTGGCCNATCTNGCGCGAATAGTCGTAGTGGAANAGGTTGAAGGAGCCGCCGCAGCCGCAGCAGCGGTCGGCCTCGTTCATCTCCTTCATNTTNTAGGCCGGGTTGGCCTCCACCACCATGCGCGGCTCGCGGCTNACNCCGAGGGACTTCTTGAGGTGGCAGGANTCGTGATAGGTGACNTCNGTGGCNCCNCCCNTGGGCTGCGCCGCCGGNGTCACGCCGAGCACGTCCACGATGAACACNTTGATNTCCATGGCCTTCTGCGCNANNTCCTCGGCGAGCTTNGCTTCCGNGGGGCCGAGGCGCNTGGCGTANTCGGGCCAGAGCTCCTTGATGGTGGAGGTGCANGAGGCGCACGGNGTAAGGATATAGTCGAAATCGCCCTTGGCAAGGATGGCGAGNTTGGCCTTGAGCTCCTTCTCCATGCCCTTGGCGTCGCCGGAGGAGACCGCCGGGATGCCGCAGCAGGCGAATTCCGNGGGCATGTAGACCGCNACCTTGTGNTGCTTCAGCACCTTGAGGCAGGCCTCGCCCATNTCCACATACATCTTGTCGCCGAGGCAGCCGGGGAAGAAGGCCACCTTGATGCCGCCGGCNGGGCGCGGCTCGTCNAGNGCGCCGNNGATGGCGTGCAGCGGCTTNTTNGCCAGNGGCCNGATGTGGCGGTCGCCCANNANGAAGTTGAACATGGGCGCGCANACCGTGCCCTGCACNTCGCCCGTCTTGTGGAAGAGCANGCCCTGCATGGGCGCGCCCACGCGCATGGCGAAGTTGAAGAGNCCNGGCTTGGCGAGCAGGGTGCGGAACACGAGCTTCTTGANNGGGTTCAGGCCNAGATAGGTNTANACNACCTCGCGCGCCTCCCGGAAGATGGCCATGATCTCNACGCCNGGNGGGCANGCGGCCTGGCAGGAGCCGCAGAGCAGGCAGCGGCCNAGCTTGTCGGCNAGCGCCTCGGGGTCGTCNAGGAGCATGTGCGCGAGGTTGTTGATGAGGAAGAGCTTGCCCCGGGCCACNTCGGCCTCCTGCCCGGANGCGCCGAACATGGGNCAGACCGCCTGGCACATGCCGCAGCGCATNCAGGCNGTGATNTTGTCGTCCAGCGCCATGAGGCGCTGGGCCAACTTNTGCAGATTGTTTTCCATGGGCTAGATCTCCACCATTTTCGTGGGATTGAGCAGNCNCTTGGGGTCNAGGGCNTGCCTNAGCCTGCGCGAATACTCGATGGCGCCGCGCCCGGTCTCCTTTTCCAGCCACTTGGCCTTGGCCGTGCCGATGCCGTGCTCGCCCGAGAGCGTGCCCTGNAGNNNGATGGCCACGTCGAACATTTCGTCCACGGCNGCNTCCACGCGCGAGAACTCNTCCTTGTCGCGCTTGTCGCAGAGGAAGGTGGGGTGCAGGTTGCCGTCGCCGGCGTGGCCGAAGGTGCCGACCTCCACCTTGTGCTTGGCNGCGATNTCGTTGACGGCCTTCATCATGGCCGGGATCTGCGAGCGCGGCACCGTGGCGTCCTCGAGCACGGTGGTGGGCCGGCAGCGGGCGAGCACGGGNAGCGCNTGGCGGCGGGCCTCCCAGAGGCGGNTCTTTTCCTCGGCGTCCTTGGGCACATGCACGGCCGTGGCGCGGTTGGCCTTGAGGACNTTNTCNACNGCGGCGGCGTCGTCNGCCACCTGGGCNGGATGGCCGTCCACCTCGATGAGCAGGATGGCGCCGGCCTCGCGCGGNAGNCCNGCATGNGTGAAGTCNTCCACGCGGANGATGGTGTTGTTGTCNAGAAATTCCAGCGTACAGGGNAGGATNTGGGCGGCNATGATGCCGGCCACGGCCTCGGCCGCGTCCTGCATGTCGGCNAACACGGCCATNANCGCCTGCGAGGCCTGCGGCGGNGGNATGAGCTTCATCACNGCCTGGGANATGATGCCGAGCGTGCCCTCGGACTGGATCATGAGCCCGGGCAGGTTGTAGCCGGTCACGCATTTCACCGTGCGCGAGCCCGAGCGCACGAGCGCCCCCGTGGAATCGTAGAACTCGATGCCCATGAGGTAGTCCTTGGTGACGCCGTACTTGAGGCCGCGCAGGCCGCCCGCGTTTTCGGCGATGTTGCCGCCGATGGTGGAAACCGTCTGCGAGCCCGGATCCGGCGGGTAGAAGAGGCCCTTTTTCGCCACTTCGGCGGCGAACTGGGCCGTGACGACGCCGGGCTCCACCACGGCGTAGAGGTCGTTGGAATTGATCTCAAGGATGCGGTTCAAGGCCGTGGTCAGGATGACGGCCGAGTCCACGCTGTCGGGGATGGTGCCGCCGGAGAGATTGGTGCCCGCGCCGCGCACGGTCATGGGCACGCCGGCCTCGTAAAGTTTTTTCACGCACTCGCCCAGCTGCTCCGTGGTGGTGGGCCTGAGCACCATGGCGGGCGTCACCGAGGGGAGCACGGCCGAGTCGAAGGAATAACTCTGCCGGTCGGCCTCGGAAGTGAACACGTTGTCCTTGCCGAGCAGCTCTTCAAAGTCCTTGATCAATGCCTGGCTTGCCATAGAGCCTCCTCGCTCCTGCGGTGGTGCCGGTGCGCGGTTTGCGCATCGGGCGCGCCGAATGCCGCGGGCGCACGGCGCGGCCGCGCATGCGCACATCCGGGATATGCCGAAAGGGCCGGCCGCGGACGCGGCCGAACCGCGCCGGCTGCCCGCTTCGCCCGCCGGCATGGCGGGGCCCGGGCGGGCCGGCGATTGGTGCCTCTGCCTGTACTATCGCCTCCACTCTAGCAGCCGCCGGGCAAATACGCAATGAAAACCGCCCGATTGCCTTGCGGGGCGGCTTTGGGTATGCTTCAAGGCTCACAGGCAGCGAGGTGCCCATGCCCGACCCGAAACAGGAAGCGCTCGAACAGACCGTGCGCTGCTTCACCCTGGCGCGCTCCCAGGACGTGCCCATCCACCTTGTCTTTTTGCTGGACAAGTGCGAGGTCTCGCGTTTTGCCGCGCCCTGCATCATGATCAAGAACGGGCACTTCGTCATCCGGGCCGAGCTCGAGCAGCTGGCCGAGCATCCCATCATCTGGGGCTCGGAGGTCAGAGGCTACTTCGTGGTCATGGACGACGGCAAGCGCGTGACCTGCCACTTCCTGACGAAGCTCGCCCGCATCTACAACGGGCCGCTCAATTCGGTCTATCTCGTCTTTCCGCTGCCCGAATCGCTGGATCATCACCAGCGGCGCTTCAGCAAGCGCGTCAACCTCGAGCGGGAGAACGCCGAAGGCTTCGGCATCTGGTACGGGCGCCTTGGGGGCGGCGCCCCGGAGGCACTGCCCGAGCTCGCGTGGACGCCGCTGGAGAACGGGGAATGCGAGCTCGGCGAGCTCTCGGCCTCGGGCATGCGCCTCGACGTGCTGGCCTCGTGCCCGCTTTCGCACTCCTCGCTGTACGACCCGCTGCTGCTCAAGGGCGACTTCGGCAAGAGCGGCGAGCCCAATCCCCTCTTCGTGCGCGGCGTCATTGTGCGCAGCCTGCCCAAGCCGGACGCCGAGGGCGTGACGAGCTTCGGCTGCCGCTTCCTTGCCTGGCGCAAGGTGGTGAGCCGCCACCCCAACACCTGGTTCCGGGCCGACGAGGACGGCGTGCCCGCCATCGCCGAGTGGCTGAACCGCAATTTCCGCGCCGTGGCGTCCTAGCCGTCGCCTTTTTTTACAGCAGCCCCAAGCAGGCGTTGCACCTCGTCATTGAGCGCCGGGATGTCGTAGTCCCAGGCCTTCTGCTCGCAGCGCTTCAGGTAGCCTTCCACATTTTCCGGGGTCAGCTCGTGGTGGCCCCCGGCGATGGCGTCGAGGAACATGCTGTTGAATTTCTGGTGGTGATGAACCGGGTCTGTATAATTCGCGATATCGTCCAGAAAGTCCTGGTCTTCAAAACCATAGATATGGATATTTTTGTTGCCTTCGGTCTTCTCTACCATATAGCGGATAATCTCCTGATGCAGAAAAAAATCCTTTGGTGCAAACCTTCGCATATTTGCATATATAGATCTTTGATAAGGAGGAAAAATAAAATAAAAGTTTGTATTAGGATGATTCCAGATGACTTCAAGAATATTTTTTTCAATATAGTCTTTTGCTAGTTTTTCTCTAGCCTGGTCACGAGATTCATGCCGGCTGACGGTATTGAAGACCTCCGCGGTACTGGGCAAGTGATGTATAAAGTCCCTGATTGAAGAATCATCCTTGTGTGCCACCCAATTCTCGATGCCTCCGAAATGGCTTTTTATATCAGGCCTATTAAACCAAGCACACGGACGATCGTGATCATCCTTTATCAGCCAGTCATCAATCCGGAAGAGCCTTAGGATATTTTTAAGAGTTGCATAATATTTAAAATCGTTGAGAATATTTTCATCATAAAGATATTTTTGAAGATTCTTATTGTCTTGAATATTATTAATATAGATATTATCCAATGAGTAAATGACATTTTTTATTTTTTTACGTAGAGCTTTATTTAATATCACGCTACGCTCTATGTAGTCTGCACAATTAAATGAAATATTAAAAAATTTTCCGCCCAGTTTTGCTGAAGCTTCGGACGCTGAAGTGTTAGCCAGCATGGATGAACCGAGAATGATGGAGTCGATATCAAAGGTGTTGAGGATTCCCGCCGCCTGAGCGCGCATATTGTCGTCCAACGGACGGTTTTCATCCTTTGCGCGATGGAATATCTGGAGCGGATCTACGATATAAAGTACTATGATAAAAATCAAAATCACAATGAGGCATGTAGGGAGCACCAAGAGAAAATACTTCTTGACCAACCCCTTATAATTCGTGCCTTCCATATAGACTATTTCCCCTAAAATTTGCTGTAGATGAATTCCGGGGTGGATTCAGGCATGAAGATGCTGATGAGGGCGACAACGGAAAGCGCGGCCGCGAGATAGAGCTTTTTTTGCGGCCGCCAGCGCAGGATCGCGGCGCTGTTGGGAAAGAGCAGGGCCATGCAGAGCGCGCACGCGACAAACACAAAGAGGGGGGTGAACTCTGCCCCGGGCACGGTGGCGGACAGCCCGCGCTGAAACGGTGCGCTGAACGAAAAACCGTTCAGGCCGAGAAAACCCTTCGCAAATCTGCGCAGGCTCTGCATGTCCGGCGCGCGAAACACCACCCAGGCGAGGCTTACGAAAACAAAGGTGAGGAACCACCCGAGCAGGCGCGGCAGCCGCAAGCCGGCATCGCGCCAGAGCCTGTGCACGGCCAGGGCGATACCGTGCAGGGCGCCCCAGATGACAAAGGTCCAGGCCGCGCCGTGCCAGAGGCCGCCCAGGAGGAAGGTCATGACAAGGTTGCCGAGGGTGCGTCGCTTGCCTTTCCTGTTGCCGCCGAGGGGGATATAGAGATAGTCCCTGAGCCAGCGGGAGAGCGTGATGTGCCAGCGGCGCCAGAAATCCTGGATGTCCAGCGCCTTGTACGGGGAATCGAAGTTCCACGGTAGCCGGATATTGAAAAGCAGCGCCGCTCCCACCGCCATATCGCTGTATGCGGAAAAATCGAAATAGAGCTGGAGCGTGTAGCAGGTACTCCCCAAGGCGGCCTCGGCAAACGTCAGCGAAGGGCTGGTCTCGAAGCAGTACTTGACCAGCGGCGAAAGGTTGTCGGCTATGAGCACCTTTTTGGCGAGACCGATGCTGAAGAGCACTATGCCATTAAAGATGTTTTCCCAGTTGATTTCTTGGTTTTTGGCGTCGTGGAACTGGGGCATCATTTCCTGATGGTGCACGATGGGGCCGGCTACCAGCTGGGGAAAGAAGCAGACAAAACAGCAATAGTCCAGAAAGTGTTCGCGTGCCGGGTCATGCTTGCGCATGAAGATGTCGGAAAGATAGGCGACCTGCTGGAAGGTGAAGAAGCTGATGCCGAGGGGCAGGATGATGCCCTGCATGGGCAGGTCGGTGGCGAGCAGGGAGTTCAGGGTTCGCAGGGCGAAATCGGTGTATTTATAGAAGCCCAGTGCCGCCAGGTTGGCCGCCACGCCAAGGATGAAGACCGCCTTGCGCCATCTGTCGAGACGCCCGAGGGCCTGCCCGAAGGCATAGTTGAAAATGATGGAGGCCAGGATGACAAGAAGGTTTTCCGGCCGCCACCAGGCGTAGTAGACGAGCGATGCTGAAAAGAGGAAGAAGCCGATGAACCGCGCATATCCCCCGCGCAAAAGCGCGTAGTAGAGCAGCACGGTTGCGGGCAGAAAGAGAAGGACAAACTCGGGAGAGCTGAAGATCACTTACAGCTCTCCGGCGGCCACGAACAGCCTGTTACTCTCTCTCTCTCTCTCTCTCTCTCTCTCTCTCTCTCTCTCTCTCTCTAAGGAGCGGGCTCATGGGGATACCGGCGGGGTTGGAGATGTTGCGCATGAATGCGGGCGCAAAAAATATGCGCCCGGGCTTTTCGTTGTCAACCCACCGCCTGTCAGCGCCGCGCCACCTGCGGCGCGCCCTGCGGGGCCTGCCGGGGCATGCCCTGTTGCGGGCTTCCGCTCATCCCGGCGAGCTCGCGCAGTTGCGCCATGGATTGCTCCAGGTTCTGCGGGTCGCCCACCTCTTGGCAGAGGAAGGCGTTGATGGCCGGCATGGCCGAGATGGCCTCGTCGATCTCCGGGTTGCTGCCCTTGGCGTAGGCGCCGATATTCACCATGTCTTCCACGCGGCGGAAGGTGCTCATGCGCCGGGTCACGATGCGGCCGGCCACCACGTCCTCGCGCGGGCAGATGTCCGACCTCAGGCGGCTGATGGAGCGGAGCACGTCGATGGCCGGGAAGTGCCCCTGGTCGGCGAGGTCGCGGGTGAGCACGATGTGCCCGTCGAGGATGGAGCGCACGGCGTCGGCGATGGGCTCGTTGAAGTCGTCGCCATCCACAAGCACGGTATAAATGCCCGTGATGGTTCCCGTTGACGAGCGGCCGGCGCGCTCGAGCAGCTTGGGCAGCTGCGCGAACACCGAAGGCGTGTAGCCCTTGGTGGTGGGCGGCTCGCCCACGGCGAGGCCCACCTCGCGCGCGGCCATGGCGAAGCGCGTCACCGAGTCCATCATGAGCAAAACGTCCATGCCCTTGTCACGGAAGTATTCGGCCACGGCCGTGGCCGCGTATGCCGCGCGCATGCGCACCAGCGGCGACTGGTCGGACGTGGCGATGACGAGCACCGAGCGCGCCATGCCCGAGGGGCCGAGGTCGCGCTCCATGAATTCCACCACCTCGCGGCCGCGTTCGCCGATGAGCGCGATGACGTTGACATCCGCCTTGGTGTAGCGGGCCATCATGCCCATGAGGGTGGACTTGCCCACGCCGGAACCGGCCATGATGCCCACGCGCTGGCCCTTGCCCAGGGTGATGAGGCTGTTGATGGAGCGCACGCCCACGTCGAGCATGTCGGTGATGCGCGGCCGCTGTAGCGGGCTCGGCGGGTCGGTGTAGAGCTGGGCGAGCTCCGGCTGCCAGAGCTGGCGCGCCTTGACCGCCCATTCGGGCGTGTGCGGCGCCTGGAGCTCCATCTGGCGTTCGTAATCGGCCTTGTCCTGCTCGCCCGGGGGCAGCGGCGAGCCCGAGAGCTCGGCGCTCACGGGCGGCCCGGCGTCCAGCGGCGTGCCGAAGGCGTCGAAGGCGCGCCCGAGGAGGTCCGGCCCCACGGGAAAGACCGGCGGCATGCTCGTATTCCGTATAAGGCTTCCGGGGCGGATGCCGCGCATGTCGCCATAGGGCATGAAGAGCAGGTTGCCGTCGCGGAAGCCCACCACCTCGGCGGCCACGCCCTCGGCGCCGCCCTCGGGCAGCATGTGGCAGACCGCGCCGAGCGGCGCGCGCAGGCCGCTGCCCTCGGCCACCAGGCCCACCACCTTGTTGACCTTGCCGAACAGGCGGATGGGGTTGGCCTCATGCAGGAGCCGGCGGCAGGCGCGGGGGTCGAGTTTCATGGCGGCATCCGTGGGAAAGGATGAGGTGAGGAGAGACGCGGGGCGCCCGGGCCGGCCTCAATCAATTGCCTGGCAGGAAGCCCCCGTGAGCCAGCACTTCGTCCCGCTCGTCCTGTTGCAGGCCCTGGGCCAAGTCCGGGGG
Organism: Desulfovibrio sp.; assembly: GCF_014803725.1. GTDB lineage: Bacteria > Desulfobacterota > Desulfovibrionia > Desulfovibrionales > Desulfovibrionaceae > Desulfovibrio. The sequence goes on along the minus strand of NZ_JAAVBE010000011.1, from coordinate 49,850 downwards.
CAGGAGGTCTTCCGGGGACACGCCGGGCGCGGGGACGCCGCCCCCGGCAGGGGCCGCGGCTTCGGGCGCGTCCAGCGGGAAAAGCTCTTCTTCCAGCTCCGCGAGGCTCGGATCGAGCTTTTCGGCGGCAGCAGCAGGAGCCCCGGGGCCGTCCGCGCCCGGGTCCCCGAGGGGGGGCAGCCACGCGAGCCCGTCGTCTTCGCCTTCCGCCGGAAGTTCGGCGCCGGGTGCCTGCGGCGCCGCCGCGGGTTCAAAGGCGGCTGCGGCCTCCGGCGCGCCCATGTCGATGTCGTCGGGCGGCAGGCTGGAGAGGTCGACCTCCCCGTCTTCCAGGAGGTCGGGCGCCAAATCCGGCGGCAGTTCCGGCTCCGGCGGCGGTGTGGTGGGCGCAGCCTGCTGCGGGGGCGCCTGGGGCGGTGCGGGCTGCGCCCCGGGAGCTTGCCCGGCCGCAGCGTCTTCCGCCTGTTCCGGCATGCCCTCCACGGGCGCCGCATCGGTTGCGGGTGCAGGAGCAGGCTCGAGGGCCGGCTCCGGCGGCGGGGCCAGCTCGGCCATGCGCGCGGTCTCGTGCTCCACAAGGGTGTCGATGGCCTCGTCCGCCTCGGCCTCGCCTTCGCGTTCGGGCAGCGTCAGGTGCGAGAGGATGGAATCCACCATTTCGCGGAAATGCTCGCGCCGACAGTCCACGCTGCCGCTGCCGCTCTCGGCCACCAGCCCCCCGGGCTCCATGCGCTCGTCGCCGTTGACGATCCACTGCACGAGCTCCGGGGCGCGCTCGCGCGCGGCCGCGAACATGTCGCCCACCGCGGCCTCGTCGGCCGGGTTGACGCGCACCACGATGGTGGCGCGGTCCTCAAGCAGGCCCACGGCCTTGAGCACCAGCGCGCGGAGCAGCTTGGCGTGGTCCTCGCTGAGCACATGGCCCGTGCCCGCGGCCACGGCCTCCTGCGTGAGCTCCACAAGCTCCTCGCGCCACGCGGCCGCGAGGTCGGCCCGCTGCCCGGCGATAGCCCGGAGCAGGGCGCCCAGGGATTGCCCGAGCTCGGCGCGGAATTCGCGCAATTCCTGCCCAGCCTGGTCCATGCCGGCCTGGTAGCCCTCGCCGTGGGCGGCCTCGCGCACACGCACGGCGGCCTCGCGCTCGGCCTGGGCGCGGGCGAGCTCGGCCTGGGCCTCCTTGCGCAGGGCCTCGGCCTCGGCCTTGACGGCCGCGCACTTGGCGGCGGTCTCGCGCTTCAGGGCGTCGGTTTCGGCCCTGGCCTCGTCCAGCACCTTCAGGCGCTCGGCGTAGGCCGCGCCCAGAATCTCCTTGGCGCGTTCGGCGGCGCGGGCGCGCACGCGCTCCATGTAGTCGGCTTCCTGCTCCTGCTTGAGCTTTTCGCGGCGCATGGGCTCCTGCATGGCGTCGAGCTGGTCCACCGTGGCCTCGCGCTCGCCCATGAAGATGGTGCCCCATTTTTTCCGCAATTGCTCGGAGGCCATGCCCGCTACCCGTGCCGAAGTTTATGCCGCGAGGGCGGAGTTGCGCCCCGCTTTGCCGTTTTGCCCGTCACGCAAAAAAGCCTTTTTGCCGCAGGCGCGAAACGCGCCCGGCAGGGGCAAAAAGGCTTTCTGTTCCGGGCGCGGAGGGGCAGCGCCCGCACGTTTCCGGGACCTAGACGAACACATCGCCGCCGCCCCGGCTGACCACCACCTTGTTTTCCGCCTCCAGGCGGCGCACCACCTTGACGATGCTCTGCTGCGCGGCTTCCACGTCCGAAATCTTGGTGGGACCCATGAATTCCAGTTCCTCGCGGATCATGTTGCCCGCGCGCTCGGACATGTTCTTGAAGAACTTTTCGCGCAAGTCCTCGCTGGCGCCGCGCAGGGCCAGGGTCAGCACCTCGTTGGAGACTTCCTTGAGCAGCTCGCGCACGCCCTTGTCGTCGATGTTCTTGCAGTCCTCGAAGACGAACATGAGGTTGCGGATGTCCTCGGCCATCTGGGCGGATTCCTCCTCGATCTCCGAAAGGACCTCCTCCTCGGTGGCGCGGTCCACGGCGTTGAGGATCTCGGCCACGGACTGCACGCCGCCCACCTTCTTGCCCTCCTTGCCGCCCATGGCGATGAGCTGGCTCGTGAGCACCTTGTCCACCTCCATGAGCATTTCTTCCGGCACGGACTCGAGCTTGGCAAGGCGCGTGAGCACCTCGGCGCGCACGCCCGCGGGCAGGCTTGTCAGAAGATTGGCTGCCTGGTCCGGGTGGAGGTGGCCCATGATGAGCGCCAGCGTCTGCGGGTGCTCGTTGCGCAGGATCTGGGAGAGCAGGCGCGGGCTCACCTGCTCGAGGTCGCGGAAGGGGGCCGGCCCGGTGTCCAGCGCCAGCGTGTCCATGACGTACTTGGCGGTCTCGGGGTCGAGGTTGCGGACAAGGAGGCGCTTGGCCGTATCGCTGCCGCCGGAGATCATGTCCACGCCGTCCACCAGGGATTCGTGGAAGTTGCGCAGCACTTCCTCCACGGTTTCGCGCGGCACGGGCCCGAGCTCCACGATGGCCTTGGAAACGTCGGCGATCTCCTGGCGCTCCATGCGCTTGAAGACGTCGGCGGTGAACTTGTCGCCCATGGCGAGCAGGAGGACCGCGATGCGCTGCTGGCCGGTCAGTTCCATGATGTTCGTGACTCCTTTCCCGATGGCTTTGCTGTACAGGTGCCGATGATGCGCGCGGCTGATTCCTGCCGCTTTCTCAATGCCGCAAGTCTCCGTCAAAAACAGCCTTTTCGGTGCTTGCTGCGTCAGAGAAAAATTTTCTCGGTCGAGTACTTGAGTACACTCCCGTCGAAAATTTTTATCTTCCTTGCAAGCCCCGAAAAATCTTATTTTTTAGGATTCTTCCGGCACTAGCATCCGTCTTCCGCTTCGCTCCAGACGGAATCTGGAAGGGTCATCACCGATGTAAGCAGAGCCTCCCCTGTCCTGTGATTCTCTGTGCCGAAAGGGAGCGCCTAGCGCTCCCCGTCCTTGAGCCAGCGGCGGATCAGGCTCACCGCCTGGTCCATGTGCTGCTCTGTCATGCGGAACAGGCGGAGCTTCAGCTCCTCCACCCGCTGGTTCGTTGCCTTCTGTGCGAGCCGTATGGCGCGGATGTCGGCAAGGGCGGGGGTGCCCCCGCCCTTGCCGGCCGACAATGCCCTGGCTTTAGGCTCTTGCTTCATCGTTCTGCATCCAGCCGCGCACCAGGCTCACCACCTGCTCCATGTGATTGTCGGAGAGGGTGAAGATGTGCGCCTTGAGGGCTTCGATATCCTTGAAGACGAGCTCGTCATCTTCCTCTTCAATGGCTTCCGGCTCTTCCTCGTCGGCCTTGGCCGCTTCCTCGAGGGCTTCGTAGAGCGCGAGCTGCTCCTCGGCGGAGGGCAGGCCCTCGAGCCCTTCGACCATCTCGCCGGCCTCGACCTTGGGCCGGATGAGGGCCAGCACCACGGGCCGCACCACCAGCATGAGGAAGAGGAAGGCAAGCAGCGCGTTGAGCAGGGGCTTGCCCAGGCGCTCGGCATAGTCGGCCAGCACCTCGGCGAAGTTGGGCTCGTGGGGCGGCTCGGAATCGTTGAACGGGGCCGAGCTCACTTCGAGGGAGTCGCCACGGCCCGTGTTCAGGCCCACCGCGTTGGACACGAGCTGGCGCACGCGGTCCAGTTCCTCAGGCTTGCGGGGCACGAAGTTCCACGCGCCCTCGCTCTTTTCATACGACCCATCAATGATAACCGCAACCGTCAGGCGGCGCAAATCTCCCACATTGGCGATGATCTGGTGCTCTTCCTTGTTGATNTCGTAGTTGGTGGTGCGGGTCTCGCGGGTGCCGTTCTGGTTGGAGACGGAGCCCGTGATGCCGTCGCCGCGGAAGTTGGCGTCNGGCGCGCCGGCCTCGAGNTTGGCCTGGCCCTGCTGGCTNTCCTCGCTGCGCTGCTCGCTGCGGACCACGGTTTTTTCNGGGTCNTAGATNTCGCGGCGGATGGTCTTCTGGCTGAAGTCCATGTCCGCGTTGACCTTGGCGATGACGCGGCCGGGGCCGAAGATGGGCTGNAGNAGNTCCTCGATGCGGCGCTCNAGGTTGCGCTGCACGGAAAGGCGGTGCTCCATCTGGGTGGNGCTGATGCCNGCNAGNGTGTCCTCNTCGGGCTCGTANAGCACCTTGCCGCCGTTGTCGGTGATGGAGACNTGGTTCTTGTCAAGGCCTTCCACCGCCATGACCACCATGTTGAGGATGGCCTGGATNTCTTTCTGGTCCGGCTTNNNGCTCGGNNNNTTGAGCTTGAGCACCACCGAGGCGGACGGGTCCTGNCGCTCCTCCACNAAGAGGCTGCGCTTGGGGATGACGAGGTGCACGCGCGCGCTCTCCACGCTGGGGAACTCGCTGATGGTGCGCGAGAGCTCGCCCTGNAGCGCGCGGGTNTAGTTGATTTTCTGCACNAAATCCGTCTGGCCGACCTTGACCTTGTCGAAGATCTCGAAGCCGATGCCCTGGCCCACNAGGCCGCCTTCGCCGGCGATCTTGATGCGCTGGTCATAGACCACGTCCTGCGGCACGAGGATGGTGGTGCCGTTGTCNGCGAGCTGGTAGGGCGTCTTGTCGGCCTGNAGCGCCTTGACCACGGNNNTNGCGTCCTCGGGNCCNAGNTTNGAGTAGAGCACCTTGTACTCCACCCGCCCNGCCCAGAGCGAGAGNCCGATGGCGCAGGCCACCAGGGCCACGGCGCCGCCNGCGACGGCGACGCGCTGGATCATGTTCAGCCGGGCCCAGANGCCCTTGAGATTGTCAACGAGATTGGTGATGAACGTCGGCATGGCGATTCCCCTCATTCCTTGCGCCCCTCTGGCGCAATCGTNTGATGCGAGGGGATTAGCAAAGGCCGTGCCAGNGNGTTTTCATCAAGGATATTTTGCNGTTAGGAAGGAGTTTTTCNNACTCGTATTCAAAAANNTGACGCAAAAAGCCAGTCCCCGCGGGACANACGCGGAGACNGGCTTTTNGAGGGAGNATGCAGCCCNGNGAGGGGGNCTAGAACTGCATNCGCGAAATTTCCTTGTAGGCCTCGAGCACCTTGCCGCGCACCGCGCTCGTGAGCTTCATGGCCATGCTCGACTTCTGCATGGAGATCATGAGCTCGTGCACGTTCTGGCTGCGGCCGGAGGCGAAGTCGTCGATGGCCTGGTCCTTGGCGTTCTGGAGTTCGTTGACGCGGTTGAGCGAGCTNGTCACCGTGTTGGTGAAGCTGTTCTGCGGCGTNACCGGNANNTGCTNCTGNTCGGGNTAGCGGATGAAGTCCGCCTGNGCGCCGAAGTTCTCGGGCTTGTCCACGCGGTCGCGCANAAGGGACTGGTCGAGNGTGCGCGAGAAGAGCGTCTGCTTGCCGACNGCCTGNCCCTGCTTGAGGGAGCTGTCCACCTTGTTGAANTGCTGNAGCGCNTCNGTATANGCCCNCATGCCNGCTGCCTGNATGCTCATTNNCTGCTCCGTGTGTCCTTCGTGNNCTGTCAAANATCCGTTANGCCTTGCCGATCTCGAGGGCCTTGTTGAACATGCCCTTGATGGCCTCGACNGTGGTGACNTTGGCCTCGTAGTTGCGCTGCGCGGTCATGAGGTTGGCCATTTCCTCCACCACGTTGATGTCCGGGTAGGANACATAGCCCTCGGCGTTGGCGTCCGGGTGGCCGGGCTCATACACCTGCTTGAGGGGNCGCTTGTCCTGNGTNACGCCGAGGATGCGCACGCCCTTGAGCTCGCGGTCCAGCGCGGAGCGCATGTGNACGGANAANGGGTCGTCCACGTCGGTGGCCACCTGCACCACGGTNCGCCGGCGGTAGGGGCCGCCGTGNGGGGTGCGCGTGGTCTTGGCGTTGGCCAGGTTCATGGCGATGGTATTGATGCGCGTGCGGTCCGCGGTGAGNCCNGAGGCGCTGATGTCCATGGCGGTNAGAAAATCCATAACTCTCTCCCAAAAATTCCNGCCCGAAANTGGCGGCCCNNNGCGCTGGCTAGACCTGCTTGCCGTCCTGGATGACCGNGGNNAGGCNCTCGAAGNTCTTGGCCATNACCTGGGTNAGCGCCGTGTACTGGAGCTGGTTCTTGGCGTGCTTGGCCATTTCCTTGTCCAGGTGCACGCGGTCCTCGCCGTGGATCTGGCGCGGCTTGAACTGCTTGGACCATTCGGGCCCGAAATTGTCCGGGTTGAAGGCCGCGGGCATGTGGCCCTGGCTCGTGATGCTCATGCGGCCGCGCATATCCAGCCCGAGGGCGCTCTGCAGCTCTTTCTCGAAGGCGATCTCGCGCGGCTTGTAGTTGGGCGTCTCGATGTTGGCAAGATTGCTCATGATGACATTCTGCCGCTGGAGCTGCATGTCCATCACGCGGCCCACCAGGCCGATCTGACTGTTGAACATGGATTTCATGACGCCTCCCGCATGGCCCGGCATCTGCCGGCATGACTTTGCTGTGTGCCCTTCATTAGCAAGCACTGTTCCATCTCTGAAAAGCCATGCATTTTCAAATAGATAGAGGCGATTTTCGGCGGGACGCCCGGGGAAGGGTGGCACCCGGGAGCGGATTTTTGACGGGCGCCCGGGAAGGGCCGGAGAGGCGGCAGGCGCGGGCGGCCGGGAAACGAAAAACCCCGGCCAGGCCGGGGGAGGGATTCGTGGTCGGAGCGAAAGGATTTGAACCTTCGACCCCCTGCTCCCAAAGCAGGTGCGCTACCAGACTGCGCCACGCTCCGATGCGGTGGATGCCGCGCGGGGAGGCCCGCGCCGGCGCCCTGTTCTTAGTAGAATCCGGGGCCGATGTCCAGCCGCGGCGGCTCAGCATCGGCAGGGGCGCGGGCGCCCCGGACTCCAAAAACGCCGAAAGCCCGCCGAAGGTTCCGGCGGGCTTTTTCTGGCGCGAAATTTCTGGGGCGAAAGATGGGACTTGAACCCACGGCCACCTGGGCCACAACCAGGTGCTCTACCAACTGAGCTACTTCCGCCGCAAGGCATCCTTCATACACAGGGGGCCGGCTTTTGGCAAGCCCTTTTTCCCCGGCAGGGCGCGGATTTGCACAGGCCCCATTCCCCGCTCCCCCCTCCCATAAGAAGCAGCCCCACGCCGCGGCCGACTCTGGATTTTTTTTAGAAACTGGCCTAGAGTGCGCCATCCATCCCTGCGGGCGCGCCAGCCCGCGCACCAGGCGGGAGGCCTATGGACAAGCTCGTCATCGAGGGCGGTGTGCCGCTCGCCGGCGCCATCAGCGTCAGCGGCTCCAAGAACGCGGCCCTGCCCATCCTCTTCGCGTCCATCCTCGTGGACGGCACGTCCACGTTCCGCAATGTGCCGCGCCTGCGCGACATCGACACCACCCTCGACCTTCTCGGGCGCCTCGGCTGCGCCTGCCGGCGCGAGGACGACGAGGTTTTTGTCACCCCGGGCGAGCTTTTGCCCGAAGCCCCCTACGACCTCGTGCGCACCATGCGCGCCTCGGTGCTCTGCCTCGGGCCCCTGCTCGCGCGCATCGGCAGGGCGCGGGTGGCGCTCCCGGGCGGCTGCGCCATCGGCGCCAGGCCCGTGGACCAGCACCTCAAGGCGCTGGAGCTCATGGGCGCCACCTTCGAGCTCGAGGAGGGCTACATCGTGGGCGAGTGCGAGGGCCTTGCCGGCGCGCGCATCACCTTCGACATGCCCACCGTGGGCGGCACGGAAAACCTGCTCATGGCCGCGAGCCTCGCCGAGGGCGAGACCATACTCGAAAACGCCGCGCGCGAGCCCGAAGTTGTCGACCTCGCCGAATTCCTCATCGCCTGCGGCGCGCAGATCGAGGGCCACGGCACCGGCGTCATCCGCATCCAGGGCGTGCCCGCGCTCTACGGCGCGGACTATACCGTCATGCCCGACCGCATCGAGGCCGGCACCTTCCTCGTGGCCGCGGGCATCACCGGGGGCGACCTCCATGTGCGCGGCTGCCCTTATGCGGAGCTCGAGGCCGTCATCCTCAAGCTGCGCGACATGGGCATGGAGGTGGAGCCCGAGCCGGGCGGCGTGCGCGCCAGAAGCGCGGGCCGCCTCAGCTGCGTGGACGTGAAGACGCAGCCCTATCCCGGCTTCCCCACCGACATGCAGGCGCAGATCATGGCCCTCATGTGCGTGGCCCAGGGCGCGGGCGTGGTGGAGGAAAGCATTTTCGAGAACCGCTTCATGCATGTGCAGGAGCTTATGCGCATGGGCGCGAGTATCCGGGTGTCGGGGCATACGGCCATGGTGCGCGGGGGCGCGGACCTTGCCGGCGCCCCGGTCATGGCCTCGGACCTTCGGGCCAGCGCGTCCCTGGTGCTGGCCGGGCTGGCGGCGCAGGGCGTGACGGAAGTGCGCCGCATCTATCATCTCGACCGAGGCTACGAGCGCATCGAGGACAAGCTGGGCGCCGTGGGCGCCCGCATCCGCCGCGAGGCGGAGTGAGGCGGCATGCCGCCCGAATGGCGCGTATGCGAACATCGGCCCTTTGTCACGGCCTCCTGTATGACGCCGAAATTATCCGTCAAAAACAGCCTTTTTGGTTCCGACTGCGTCAGAGAAAAATTTCCTCGGTCGAGTACTTAAGTACACTCCCTTCGGAAATTTTTATCTTCCTTGCTCCAGCCGTTGCGACGAAGGAAGCTACGGATGGAGACAGCAGTTAGTTACCGCGTCAGCCAGTCAACGGAACCGCGGTCGCTATCCGTAAGGCTCGCAAGCTCGCCAACGGCTAGCGCGTCGGAACCAAAAAATCTTATTTTTTAGGATTCTTCCGGCACCAGCCACCGTCTGTCGCTGCGCTCCAGACGGAAAGTGGAAGACCCTCAACCATGGTGGAAAAAGTATAACGGCCTAAAATTCTTGGAGGATCGCCATGCCCCAAGCTGCCTTTGTCCCGTCTGTGCGCGCCGCCTTTTTGGCCGCGCTGCTCCTCGTCTGCGCCCTCGTCCAGGGCTGCGCCTACGGCATCTATGACGACAAGCGCCTCATGGACACCATGGCCGACGACAAGGCCATGGCCACCAGCATCAAGACCGCGCTCATGCAGGCGGACTTCACCGGCGGATGGGCCGTGTCGGTCTACTGCTTCTACGGCAATGTCTTTTTGGTGGGCGAGGTGCCGAAGAACATGCAGGCCAAGGCCGTGAGCATCGCCAGAAGCTACAAGCCGCGCTCGGTCACGCCGCACTGGTTCACCCCCGCCAAGAGCGACACCGGCAACGTGGCCCTCGCCACGAGCCTGCGCGCCGACCTCATCGGCACCAAGGGCCTCTCCTCCACGCGCATCGACACCGAGGTCAATGCCGGCCGCGTGGTGCTGTTGGGCGTGGTGCAGGACGACGCGGAAAAGCAGCTCGCCATCCGGGTGGCCCGCCGCGTCAAGGGCGTGACCTCGGTGACGAGTTATCTCATGCTGCCGCAAACAGCGCCGGCGACGCAGCCTTCCGGCTCCCAGGGCACTTCCGGCGGGGGCGCCCCCGTTGAGGAGCGCGAACTCCCGAGCACCTAGCGCTGACACTGGTTATTAAGGAATGAAGCCCGGGAAGCTGTCGCAACAACTTCCCGGGCCTGCTTTTCTTTAAGGCTCGAAGTGGTGGCGGTGGGAAAGGCGCCCTAGAAGATACGCGGCACCGGCGGCTCGATCTCGTGGGTCATGCGGTTGCGCAAATCGCGCCGGCAGAGTTCCATCACCCACATCCAGAAGGCGTGTCCGAAAAATTCCGAGAAATGCTCGTCAAAGGGCTGGTCCCACGGCGCGGGCACCGTGCCCATGAGCGGCATGAGCACCACATGAAAGACGAACCACACGAGGATACCGAAGGCCACGCCCTGCCAGAGCTTGATGATGGGCTTGTACTCGGCGATCACCGCGTAAATGATGCCGATGCCGATGGAAAACGCGAAATGCACCACAAAGCTTACGATCGGCCTCGGGGTGTCGCTGAACATATAGGTCATGTGGGTGAACTGGTACGAGAAGCCCAGCTGCTGCAACAGCTCCTGCGGCGGGTTGGTGGCGTCGCGCAGCGGCGTGCGCGGCGGGAAGGGCACTTCCCAGCCAAATTTGACGATGGCGCCGATGATGCCGATGATGACGCCGATCAGCACGGCCAGCATGACCCTGCGCCGGAATTCCTCGGATTTCAGACATTCGGGCATATTCTTGACCCTCGGGGATTTGATGGTGCATGAGGGCGCGGAACACCCGCGCCAAGCGGATTTTATTCCCGGCCGGGGATGATGTCCACAGCGGGCCCCCGCCGCGCCAGCAGGGCCTCGGCGAGGCGGCGCAGGGGGCCGCGGCGCCGGGGCAGCGCCGCCGCGGGTTCGCTGAGCAGTTGCACGAGGCGTGCGGTAAGCTCCAGGGCCTCCTCCACGCTGTCCACCCAGGCCGTGCCCGCGCCGTGGAGCATGAGGCCCGGCGCCTCCAGCGGCCCGCGGATGCCGAGTACCGGCACGCCGGCCGCGGCCGCGAGGCCCACCTCCACGCCGGCGTCCTGCCCTGAGGCGCCGTAATAGATGACGAGGTCGGCAGTGAGGCAGGCGTCGCGGCAGAAGGCGAACACCGAGCCGCCGGCCCTGTCCGTATCCATCCACGCGCGCCGTTCCTGCGGGGTGAGGCCCGGGGGCGGCGCCGCCTTTTCCGTCCAGTCGAGGATGCGGCAGCCCAAGGCCCGCAGCTCCCGGCCCAGGAGGCGCACGCCGTGCTTGTGCTTGAAGGAGCCGGCCACATAGACCGTGAGCGCCGCCTCGGCAATGTCGCGGGCCGGGAGGGCGCGCGGGCGCCGGGCGCGGCAGGCGGAAAGGGCGGGGCGGCGCACGGCTAGAACTCGATGCCCCGGGCGGCGGGAATGCCCTTGCGCCACGGGTGTTTGCGTTCCCGCATTTCCGTCACGAGGTCGGCCTCCTCCGCGAGCCATTCCGGCAGGCCCCGGCCGGAGAGCACAAGATGCCGGCCTTCCCCGTGCGCGCCCGCAAGCAGCGGCGCGAGCTCCCCCCGGGTGAGGATGCCGGCCCCGAGCGCGTACAGCGCTTCGTCGAGGACGAGCATGTCCACCTCGGCCGCCTGTTCCCGCGCCCAGGCCATCAGTTCCCCCGCGGCTGCGCGGTGGGCGGGGCGTTCCTCCTCATGGCGCAGAAAGCCCAGGCCCCCGGGCCGGAACCTCGGCCCGAGCAGGCGCCGGAGCATGACCTGCTCGCCGGCGCCGCAGTCCCGCTTCATGAACTGGCCGAAGGCCACCCTCATGCCCTGCCCGAGCGCCCGCAGGGCCTGGCCCGCGCAGGCGCTGGTCTTGCCCTTGCCGTCGCCGGTATAGACGAGGATCACCGCCACACCCCAGGGAGGACGGTCTTGCAGGAGGGGCAGACGCCCGGTTCCTTGCCCGGCCGCGTGCGGTAGCCGCGCCGCTCGATGACCACGCTCCCGCAGGACGGGCAGACAGTGGAGGCGCCGAGCAGGCTTTGCACATTGCCGATATAGACGTAGTTCAGGCCCTCCTCGCGGCCCATGTGCCAGAGGTCTTCGAGCTGGAAGGCCGGGGTCGCGGGATGCGCCGCCATCATGGCCGCCCCGTGGAAGCCCGAGAGGTGCCAGGGCGTGTCGGGCCCGAGCTCGTCGCGGATGAAGCGGGCCATGGCGCGCAGTTCGTCCGGGTTGTCGTTGCAGCCCGGGATGACGAGGGTCGTGATCTCGAGCCACCAGCCGAGCTTTTTTATGGCCTTGAGATTGTCGAGCACGGGCTGGAGGCGGCCGCCGCAGAACTTGTGGTAAAAGTCGTCCGAAAAGGCCTTGAGGTCGATATTGGCCGCGTTGACGCGCCGGTTGAGCGACTGGAGCAGGTCGGCCCCCATGAAGCCGTTGCTCACGAGGATGACCTTGAGCCCCCGCGCCTGGGCGAGGCCGGCGGTCTCGTAGATCTGCTCGAAAAAGACCGTGGGCTCGTTGTAGGTGAAGGCCATGCTCGGCGCCTGCTGCGCGGCGAGGCGCGCGAGGGTGTCGGGCGTGGCGCGGCGGCCGGAGATGGTGCTCGCCGGGCGCACATGGGCGATCTGGTGGTTCTGGCAGAAGCGGCAGTGGAAGTTGCAGCCCGCGCTGCCCACGGAAAAGGTCTTGCTGCCCGGGAGGAAGTGGTAGAGCGGCTTTTTTTCCACCGGATCCAGCGCCACGGACGTGACCACGTCGCCCACAAGGGTGATGAGCTCGCCGCGCCGGTTGACGCGCACGCCGCAGCGGCCGTGGGTGCCCTCTTTGATATGGCAGGCATGCGCGCAGAGGGAGCAGTTGACGCTCGCGTCCGCGGCCTCGGCGTCCGGTGTCCAGAGCATGGCGCGCACTAGCGGGGTCCTCCGCGCTGGCCGAGCGGCACCACGGGCCCAAGATGGCGGGTGATATTGGGCGGAAGCTGCGGCATGGCCGCGAAGCGCCCCGGCCAGCGCATGCCCGGCCGCATGCCGCCCATCATGGAACCCATCATGGCGCCCCCCATCATATAAGGATGTCGCGGGCCGTACGGCTGCCACGGATTCCATGCGCTCGCGGCCCCTGCGGGGCCGGGGCTCCAGCTCAGGGGCTGCCAGTCGCCGTGGGGCGGCTGGCCCGGTGTCCAGGCCTTGACGCCGCTCCCGGCCCCGGCCGGCCCCCACGGGCGCCAGGCGCCGGACTGGCCCGCGGGTTGTTGCCAATGGGGCTGCCAGTTGGAGGGCTGCCAACCCTGCTGCCAATTCTGGGGGCGCCAGTTAGGCGGCGGCCCCTGCCAGTTGCCCTGCTGTCCGTTGCCCTGCGGCCCGTTGGCGGGAGGAAGCACGGCGCCGGGCTGGCCGCTCCCTTGCGGCGGCTGCATGCCCGGCTGCATGTCGGGCAGGGGCAGGCCGCCGGGGCCGGGCTTGTCGGGTTGCTGCGGCGGACGGACGCCGGGCTGGCCTGACTGCGGGGGCGGCGGCAAAGGCCCGGCCGGGGGTACCATGGCCGAGGGCGGCCTTCCCATGCCCGGAGCCATTGCGCCGGGGGGAATCGGGCCGGGAGGGGGCGGGTTTTGCCCGGGGCGCCACGACTGGCCCCAGCCGGGCTGGCCGCCGTAATTTCCGCCGTTGCTCCAGCCGCCATTCCACCCATGGTTGCCGCCGTTCCAGCCGCCAGTCGCGCCGCCGTTCCAGCCAGTAGGCCAGCCGGAATTGCCGTAGCCGTTGGCCGGCCAGTTGGGGTCGATCTGGGGCGCCACATAGATGGGCGGCTGCTGCGTCTGTTCCTGCGGGCGGCGCGGCGCGATGACCGAGGTGACGATGTCGCCCGTTTCCGGGTCGCGCCAGGTGCCGGCATAGCCGTTATAGCCCGGGGCGTCGTTGCTGATGACGATGGCGCCGTCCTGGCTGTTCTGCGCGTTTTGCGCGGCCGGCGCAGCCGCCGTAGCCTGCTGCGTGGAGGTCTGGGGCTGTGCAGGCACCTCCCGGGCAGCCTCTGCGGCGTAAGCGCCGGACGCCGCGCCCAGGCTGGCCGCCATCACGAAAAGGAGCGCGAGCAGGACCACGCCCGCGCGGCGTGCGCCCTTGCGGGCGCGAGGGGGAGTCTTCATGCTTTGAGTATAGCAGGGGCGTTTGCGGCGGTCCATGAAAAAGGCTTGGCACCCCCGGTGAAAAAGCCGCTTGGGCTTCGGGGCAAATTCTGCTACACAGTAGAGAGCAAGGAGGAAACCATGTCCAGTGACCGCGCGCGTGCCTATACTGCCGCCGGAGTTGACATCGAGGCGGGCAATGCCCTGGTGCGCCGCATCAGGGGGCTGGTGGCCTCCACGCAGACGCGGGGCGTGCTCGCGGACATCGGCGGCTTCGGGGGCCTCTTCCGTCCCGACCTCGCGGGCATGGCCGACCCCGTGCTCGTGGCCTCCACGGACGGCGTGGGTACCAAGCTCAAACTCGCCTTCGCCTGGAACAAACACGACACCGTGGGCATCGACCTCGTGGCCATGAGCGCCAACGACATCCTCGTGCAGGGCGCGGCGCCGCTGTTCTTCCTCGATTATTTCGCCACCGGCAAGCTCGACGTGGACACGGCCGCGGCCGTGGTGGGCGGCGTGGCCGAGGGCTGCCGCCAGGCCGGCTGCGCCCTTCTGGGCGGGGAGACCGCCGAGATGCCGGGCATGTACGCCCCCGGCGAATACGACCTCGCCGGCTTTTGCGTAGGCCTCGTGGACAATGCGAAGCTCGTGGACGGCTCCGGCACCCAGGTGGGCGACGCGGTGGTGGGCGTGGCCTCGTCCGGGCTGCATTCCAATGGCTATTCGCTCGCGCGCAAGATCCTCGCCGAATCGGGCCTTGGGCCGGACGACCCGCTGCCCGGCGCGGACGGCAAGACCGTGGCCGAGGTCTTCCTCGCGCCGACGACCATCTATGTGGAGGCCGTGCGGCCGCTTCTGCGCGACATGAACATCAAGGGCATGGCGCATATCACGGGCGGCGGCTTTTACGACAATATCCCGCGCATCCTGCCCGGCCAGGTGGAGGCGCGCATCCGCTTCGGGAGCTGGCAGATGCCGCCGGTCTTCAGCTGGCTCAAGGAGACCGGGGGGCTCGGCTGGCCGGAAATGCTCCAGATCTTCAACTGCGGCATCGGCTTCGTGCTCATCCTGCCGCAGGCCCAGGCCGAGGAGGCGGTGAGCCGCATCCGGGCCTATCTGCCCGCGTGGCAGATAGGCGAGATCGCCCGGCGCAGCCGCGGCCCCGAAGGAGAGGAGGGCGAGCAGGTGGTGGTGGAGTTTGAGGGCGACGCCGACGCGCGCGCCTGAAGCGGCGCAAGCGCCGTCAGCGCACAGGATAGGCTCATGCACGTCTTGAATTTTCTCGGCAATGTCCTTTGGTTCCTCCTGGGCGGGCTCGTGATGGGCCTCGCCTGGTGGCTCGTGGGCGTGCTCTGCTTCATTTCCATCATCGGCATCCCGTGGGGGCGGGCCTGTTTCGTCATCGGCAAGTTCGCGTTCTGCCCGTTTGGCAAGATGCCCGTCTCGCGCGAGGTGCTCACCGGCCAGCCGGACGTGGGCACCGGCTTCTGGGGCATGGTGGGCAATGTCATCTGGTTCGTGCTCGCCGGCGTGTGGATCGCCCTCGCGCACCTCGCCTGGGCCGCGGCCTGCGCCGTGACCATCATCGGCATCCCCTTCGCGTGGCAGCATGTGAAGCTCGCGGCGCTGGCGCTCTGCCCCATCGGCAAGACCATCGTGCCCGCGCAGGTGGCCGAGGCGGCGGAACAGCGCGCGGCGCAGGAAAGGGCCGCCCGCGAGCAGGCGGCGGCAGCGGCGCGCCAGGCCCCGCCACCGACGGACGGGCAGCGCTGAAAGTATCGCTGACAGTCAAAAAGCCCCGGCTGACGTGACCATCCGGGGCTTTTGGCATGTGGGGGCAGGCAGGAGATTCGTGGCCTAGTGGTGATGGCCGCCGCAGCCCTTGCAGAGCTGTTCTTCGCCGAAGGTCTTGAGGCTGCCCGCGGCAAAGGCCTTGAGGGCATCGGCCACAGTGGCGAAGCCCGTGGCGTGGTAGACCTTGATGCCCGCGGCGTGCATGGCGTTGAGCGGGCGCATGCCCATGCCGCCGGCGAGCAACGCCGTGACACCGGCCCTGGCGAGATCGTTGACCGGCTCGATGCAGCTTCCGTGCTCATGGCCGTTGTTGGGCATGACTTTCACATCGCTGATCTGGCCGTTTTCCACCTTGGCGATGGTATAGGCGGCGCAATGGCCGAAATGGGCGCTGGGCGCGGCGTCGAGGCCCCCCGGGGCTTCGGACGGCACGGCGCAAAGTACGGTTTCGCTCATGGATACCTCCCGGGCGTTGGTTTCTGTGGGGGGAGTTAAGGCCGAAGCGGCCCTTGTCAACGTTTGGCCGGGCGCACCGGCCGCAGCATGAGCCACAGGCCCGCGGCCATGAGCGGCAGGCAGAGCAGCTGCCCCATGGTGAGCCAGCCGAAGGCGAGGTAGCCCAGGTGTGCGTCGGGCACGCGCACGAACTCCACGAGGAAGCGGGCGATGCCGTAGCCCAGGGCGAAAAAGCCGGAGACCGCGCCGGGCTTGCGCGGCTTTGAGGAATAGACCCACAGCGCCACGAAGAGCACCAGCCCCTCCAGCAGGGCCTCGTAGAGCTGCGAGGGGTGGCGCGGCCAGGGCCCGGCCCCGGGGAAGACCATGGCCCAGGGCACGTCGCTCACCTTGCCCCAGAGCTCGCCATTGATGAAGTTGCCGAGCCGGCCGAAAAAGAGCGCCTGCGGCACGAGCGGCGCCACGAAGTCCGACACCTGGAGGAAGCTGCGCTTGCGGCTGTGCGCGAACCAGCAAAAGGCGGCCACCGCGCCCAGGAGACCGCCGTGGAAGGACATGCCCCCGTGCCAGATGCGGAAGATCTCCAGCGGGTCCTTGAGGAAGGAGCCGAGATCGTAAAAGAGCGCGTAGCCGAGGCGCCCGCCCACGATGACGCCGAGCATGACGCAGGTGAGCAGGTCGTCCACGTCCGCGGGCGTCCAGCCGGAGCCGGGGCGCCGCGCGCGCCAGCGGCCGAGCAGCCAGCCCACCACAAAGCCCACGAGATACATGAGGCCATACCAGTGGAGCTGGAGCGGCCCCAGCGAAATGGCCACGGGGTCGATGCGCGGGCTCAGCACGGGTTGCCTCCCGGTGTGGCGGGGGCGGGGAAAGGCAGGGTGAGGGCGGCGGGCATGGGCTCGGGTCTCTCCAGTGTGCGGTCAGGTTCAGCGCAGGCCCACGAGCCATTGCCAGAAGCTGGGCGGCGTGGGGGCCACGGGCGCATGCCAGTGCGAATCGCGGCCGCTGTCCGAAAAGCGCAGGCGAAGCTCCTCGAGGCGCGGGGGCGCGCTGGCGGCGGGGGGCGCCTCCACGGCCCCCGGGGCCAGCTCCACCATGAGCTGGAAGGGAATGTCCGCATTGGGGCGCATGGCGAGCAGCCGGCGCACGAAGGCAAGGCCGCTGCCGAAGCGCAGGTCATAGAACAGGGCGCCCTTGTGGGCCCCATCCTTAATTAAGGGCGGCGCGTCCTCCGGGCGCAGGGCATCCATCACAGGCAGCATGGCGAACTGGAAATACGTCTCGCAAGCCACGGACTGCCGCGACATGGCATCCACCAAGGAGAGCGGCGTGGCGGGATAGCTGTCTTCAGGGGCGCGCGGCCGGCCCAGGGCGTCGAGGCTCTGCGAGCGGACCGTATCGCCCTCCTCAAAGATGACGCGCCAGAACAGGGGCGCGAAGGCGTCGGGCAGCACATGCAGGCGGCTCACGGGCCGGCCTTCTTCCTGAAAGCGCTCGCGGCACTGGGCCGTGTGCCAGGCGTTGATGCCGATGCCGCCGCCGGGATAGACGAACATCCAGGCCAGCGTCAGCAGGATGAGCCCGCGCCGCGCCCGCCAGCGCCACACCGCCCAGAGCAGGGGCACGGTGAGCAGGAGGTCGATGATGTAGACGCTGTTGAGGCGCACCCGGTAATGGGAGAAGGGCAAAAAGACCATGGTGCCGTAGGTGGTGACCACATCGAGCCAGATGTGGAGCAGCAAAAGCCCGCAGCAGAGCAGCCAGACGCGGCCGAAGCTCCAGCGGCCCGGCGTGGCGGCGCGCCAGAGCGGCCAGCAGCAGAGCGCGAGCGCAAGGGCGAAAAAAGGCATGCCCGCGAAGGAATGGCTGATGCCGCGATGGAGGAGCAAAAATTCCAGCGGCGTGTGGCAGAAGAGCACGTCCAGGTCGGGCGAGGCCGTGACGAGCGCGGCCAAGGGCACGGCCCAGGCCGTGAGCGGGCGCCGGGGCAGGGCGAGCAGGGCCACGGCCCCGCTGGCGGCATGGGTGACCGGGTCCATCCTATTGCCTGAAGGGGCTGCGCTGCTTGGGGACGGCGCGATAGGCCGGGTCTTCCGGCGAGGGCTGGGCGCCCATCATGCGCTGATAGCTCTGCAGGCGCCAGTCCTGCACCTGCTGCATGACATCGGGCCGGTTGTGCAGATAGAGCATGCGCTCCCTTACATTGGCCCCGGTCATGGGATAGCGCATGAGCTCGGCGGCGGGCGCGCCGCCGCCGGCGCCCGTGCTTTCCTGCGAGCTGCCCTGGCCGATCTCCTTGGGGCCGCAGGCGGGGAGGCCGCCGAGGAGGAGCGCCAGGGCGAGGGCCGCGCAAGGGCGCCCGGGCCGGAACATCGTTGTGTTTCGCATGGGCGAAGTATATGCGGCGCCGCGACGCCGCGCAAGGGCAGGGCGCTTGCCGGGGGCGCGACGGGCTGATAGATTCGGGCAGGGCGCGTGGCCATTTGGCGGCGCCCCGCCAAAACGCCATGAAAACAGTCTTCTGCATCGACGACAATCCGCGTTACCTGCTGCTGCTCAAGGCTGCGGTGCGCTCCCTGCGCGCCCTGCACGGCGACGACGCGCCCCTGCTCTGCGTCTATGGCGGCGACGACGCCCATGTGCTCGCCGAGGTCAACGCCGAGCGCATCCCGCTGGCCCGTTACCGGCCGCTCCTGAACAAAGAGACCATGCCGCGCTCCACGCATCCTGTCATCGGCTGCCTGCTCCGGCTGGAGCTCGCGCTGGTGCCGGACCTCGCCGACGACCCGGCGGTGCTCTACTGCGATTCGGACACCTTCTTCCTTCGGCCGCTGGACGCGCTCTTCGCGGCGCCCGTGCCCGCCTATCTCGGCATGGCGCGCGAGGCCACCGCGCCCTTCTACAACGAGCACGAACAGCTCGGCTATGACTTCCATGACCGGCACTATACCGTGCGCCTGCCCTTTCCCATCTGGACCTTTTCGAGCGCGGTCACGCTGTTCAACCTCGATCGTCTGCGCCGGCGCGACCTCGTGGGGCACCTTCTGGCCTTCTCCAGGGCCAATGTGGAGGCCGCGGGCAATCTCGACCAGTCCCTGCTCAACTATTTTTTCGGCAAGCGCATCACAAGGCTGGAAGACCGCTGGAACCGCCCGCCTTATCAGGCCGACTGCCTCGACACCGCGCATATCGTGCACTTCCACGGCCCCAAGCCCTGGGAGGTGAAGAGGCCCTGGCCCGGTGACGAGCTGCGCATCAACTGCTTCATGGAAATGCGCCGCCGCTGGTATGCGCTGCTCTCGCAAAAAGAGCGCGCGCTGGCCGACTCCTGGGACTGAGCTCTCGCCGTGGCCGGAAATTTTTGCCGTCTTTCTCGGCCGCAAAGTATTTTTCCCTGAAAAAACAATATGTTGCCAGTAGGAAAAAATTTCCTCCCCGCCCTAATCCTTTGCCCCGGGGCGCCGATATGCTCTTTGAGGCGGAAGGACGCAGGGACGCGTCTGCATGGTGCACCGCCTGTGACGTACAGCATTCAGGGAGGAATGTATGTATATCAATCACAATCTGATGGCGAGCAACGTCGGCAACAATCTGGCATCCCATTACAGCAATCTCCAGACCTCGACCCAGCGCCTGTCTTCGGGCCTCAAGATCAACAGCGCGGCCGACGACGCGGCGGGCCTCGCCATCCGCGAACTCATGCGGGCGGACATCGCATCCCTGCAACAGGGCGTGCGCAACGCCAATGACGCCATTTCCCTCATCCAGACGGCGGACGGCGCCCTCGGCATCATCGACGAAAAGCTCATCCGCATGAAGGAGCTGGCCGAGCAGGCCGCCACCGGCACCTACGACTCCACCCAGCGCCTGATGATCGAGTCCGAATACCAGGCCATGGCTTCGGAAATCACCCGAATCGCCAACGCCACGGACTTCAACAACATCAAGCTGCTCAACGGCGGCCTCTCCAGCGACGTGCACGAGGGCTCCGGCGGGGGCGACAGCGGACTCGAGTCCACCGGCAAGCTGAAGATCCACTTCGGCGCGGGCAACGATTCGGCCGAAGACTACTACTACATCAAGATCGGCGACAGCACGGCCTCGGCGCTGGGCGTGGGCAATGCCTCCGACCCCGAGGGCGCGGCCTACACCATCTCCACCCAGGAGGCGGCGCAGAAGGCCCTCGCCGGCATCAACAACGCCATCATTTCCAAGGACAAGATCCGGGCCCACCTGGGCGCGCTGCAGAACCGGCTGGAGAACACCATCTCCAACCTGACGACCCAGGCCGAGAATCTTCAGGCCGCCGAGTCGCGCATCTCCGATGTGGACGTCGCCACGGAAATGACGCAGTTCGTGCGCAACCAGATCCTCACGCAGTCGGCCGTGGCCATGCTCTCGCAGGCCAACAGCATGCAGCAGATGGCCATGCAGCTCATCGGCTAGAGATTGGGAGAAGGGGGGCTTCCCTTCCGGGAGCCCCTGGGGGAGAAAGAAAGGCCCGCGGTGAAAGCCGGGGGCTTTTCTTTTTTAATACCTGATAAGGGGGGCCGCGGCAGCTTCTGGACGCGAGCCTTTTTTGCGCGCAAAAAGGCCCCGGCGCGGCCCCATGTACCGCGCCGGGGCCAGCGGCCGTCATGCGGCCGTCCCGGAGGAGGCGTGGGAAAGGATGGCAGTCGATCTTCACAGGCTCCTGTGGAAAGCCTGTGAATAGATGGTAGACATCAATGCCCGTGCGTCAATGGCCTGTTGAAAACTTTTCCGGGCCCACGCCGGACGCCCTGGCAGCGGCGTCAAAAAACCGATGCCGGCGCCGCCTGCCCGGGGGGGCAGCGGGGGCCGGCCATTTTTGCCGTCCTTTTCCGGCATGGCATATGCACAAAAAGGATTGCCGCGTCCGCGCTTCCCTGGCCGTTACCGGCAAAAAAGGGAAGGCGCGGGCAGGCGATCCGCGCTGACGACAGGCCCCGGCGCCCGGGTGTGAAAACTGGCACGGATCATGCTTAAAACAGGGCGCAGGTTGATTCAGGCAGATTTTGCCACCCCCGGCACCACGAGCCGGGGACGGGGGGAGACCCCCTGGCGGGGGCAGCCGCCCCACCGGCAAGGCCGGAACGGGGCGGACAGCAGAGACAACGATAACCCTGCAGGAGCAGGCATCGTACGGCGGTAGTCCGCAGGGACGCGGGCGTGCACAGTGCGCCGCCGGGCAGCAAGCACATTCATGGAGGAATGTCATGTACATCAATCACAATCAGATGGCCAGCAATGTCGCCAACACCCTTACCAGCCACTACGGCAACCTTCAGACCTCGACCCAGCGCCTGTCCTCCGGCCTGCGCGTGAACAGCGCCGCCGATGACGCGGCCGGCCTCGCCATCCGCGAGCTCATGCGCTCGGATATCGCGGCTCTGAATCAGGGCGTGCGCAACGCCAATGACGCCATTTCCCTCCTCCAGACGGCGGACGGTGCCCTGGGCGTCATCGATGAAAAGCTCGTGCGCATGAAGGAACTGGCGGAACAGGCGGCCACGGGTACCTACGATTCCACCCAGCGTCTGATGATCGAGTCCGAGTACCAGGCCATGGCTTCGGAAATCACCCGAATCGCCAACTCCACGGACTTCAACAACATCAAGCTCCTGGATGGCAATCTGTCCAGTGACACGCACGTGGGCAAGGGCGGCGACGAAAGCGGCCTCGCGTCCACCGGCAAGCTGAAGGTCCACTTCGGCTCGGCCAACGACTCCGCGGAAGACTACTACTACATCCAGATCGGCACGAGCACCGCGTCGGCCCTGGGTGTGGGCAACCAGGCGACGGCCTTCGACGAGAAGTCCGACGCCCGCACGGTCTCCACGCAGGAAGCGGCCCAGAAGGCCCTCGTGGGCATCAACAACGCCATCGTGTCCAAGGACAAGATCCGCGCTCACCTTGGCGCGCTCCAGAACCGGTTGGAGAACACCATCACCAACCTCACGACTCAGGCCGAAAACCTGCAGGCTGCGGAATCCCGCATTTCCGACGTGGACGTGGCCACGGAAATGACGCAGTTCGTCCGCAACCAGATCCTCACCCAGTCGGCGGTGGCCATGCTCTCGCAGGCCAACAGCATGCCGCAGATGGCCATGCAGCTCATCGGCTAGCGGCCGATCTGGTTGAGGCTCCCCGAGTTCGGGGTGCAGACCACATATCCCCGGAGGGTTCGCCCTCCGGGGATATTCGTTTTAAGGCGGGATGGGGGATGGCCGCACGGACGCGCGGCCGCTGGGCTTACTTCTGCTCGGGCTGGGCCGCGGCGATCTGCTTTTTGGCTTCGTCCAGGGCCTGCTGGAGCTTTTCCTGGTCGGGCGTGGAGAGCGAGGTCTGGATGATCTTGCCGCCCGTGCCGGCCAGCGCGTCGCGCACCTTGTCGGTGATGGCGGAATCCACCAGCACGAAGAGCGCGGAAGAGCCGGGCGTGAGCGTGGAGGCGAGCTGCTTCATGAAGTCGTCGTTGATGCCCACGTCGCTGAGCGCCCCGGCCACGGCGCCGGCGCCCGCGCCCACCACGAGGCCGAGCAGCGGGTTGAGGAAGATGAGGCCGATGAGGGTGCCCCACAGGCCGCCGCTCATGGCGCCGCCCAGGGTGAGATTGTACATCTGGTGCAGCTTGACCTTGCCGTCGGGCTTTTTCACGGCGATGACCGCGTCCTCGAGGCTGACGAGGTATTCTTTCTGCATCTTGATGAAATCGAGCCGGACCTGCTCGGCCTGGAGTTCATCGGGATAGACGATGACGATAAGGGTGCTCATGGGGATTCTCCGTCGCTGGGTTGGGGCGCGGCAACACGGACTTTCGCGGGGGCGCCGGCGCGTGCCGGGGGTGCGGGGGCCGCTGCCGCATCCTTGTTTGGGTATCCGCCGGCGGCCGCCCTGTCAAGGGCGCCGGGCTTGCGCCGAAAAACCTTGAAAATCGCCGTCGCCTGCGGAAAGATGCGGGCGACACCCCAACAGCAGGGAAATTATGAAGTGCAAGATCTGCAAGGCCACGGCGCAGGTGGCCCTCAAAAGCCATAACGCGGCCTTCTGTCCCGAGTGCTACAAGGACTTCTTCGCCCGCCAGGTGGAGCGCGGCATCAAGGGCGCGCCCGGGCCGGACGGCCGCCACGGCGAGCCGCTCTTTACTCGCGACGAGCGCATCCTCGTGGCGCTCTCCGGCGGCAAGGACTCGCTGGCCCTCATGCTGGAGCTTTCGCGCCAGGGCTATGACGTGACCGGGCTCTTCGTGGATCTCGCCATCCCCGGCTCATCCGATGTGGCCCGCGCCGTGGTGGAGCGCTTTTGCCAGGCGCACGGCCTCAAGTTGCGCATCGTGGACCTCACGGCCGAAGGGCTCGCCATACCTCTCGTGAAGGAGCGGCTGCGCCGGCCCGTGTGCTCGGTGTGCGGCAAGGTGAAGCGCCATGTGTTCAACCGCGCGGCGCTGGACGGCGGTTTCGACGCCATCGCCACCGGCCACAACCTCGACGACGAGGTGGCGCGGCTTTTCAGCAATACCTTGCGTTGGGACACGGCCTATCTCTCCGACCAGGGGCCGCTTTTGCCGGCCCAGCCCGGCTTCGCGCGCAAGGTCAAGCCGCTCTGGCGGCTCACGGAATTCGAGACCGCCAACTACGCCTTTTTGATGGGTATCGAGCACCACCACGCGCCCTGCCCCTACAGCCCCGGCGCCAGCTTCACCACGCTCAAGGGCGTTTTGCAAAGGCTGGAGGCGGCCATGCCCGGCCGCAAGCTGGATTTTTACCAGGGCTTTCTCGCGCGCGGCAAGGCGGCCTTCAGCCGCCAGGAGGAGGATACGGGCGCCGGGCTCGCGCCCTGCGTTCGCTGCGGCTCGCCCACCTCTTCCGGGGAGCTCTGCGGGGTGTGCCGCATCCGGCTAGCCGTGGCCGAGGGCGCCACAGCCTGAACTCGCCCTCCAAAATCACTGGGCCAGGGCGAGGCCGGCGACCTTGCGGTGCGGCGCGGGCAGGGGCAGGTCGGCCAGCTCTTCGGCTGTCACCCAGCGCCAGGCGTCGTCCGGCAGGGGCGGGGGAGAGGGCGCCGCATCGTCGGGGAGCCGGAGCCGGCGCCAGTGCAGGGTGATGCGGTAGCGCGTGCGCGTGTGCACGATGTGGCCGCCGCCCTCGAGAAGTTGCGCCCCAAGGCCGCAGCCCTCCCGCAGATGGCGCAGCAGGGTGGCACCCGGTTCCTCACCCTCCGGCACGGCGCCCCCGGGGAATTCCCACAGCCCGGCCCACACGCCGCGCGCCGGGCGCCGGTGCACGAGGATGCGGCCCCGCGCCGTGAGGATGCCCGCCACAGTGGTGAGGGCGGTCATGCCCGGGCCATCGTCCTTCACCGGGCGCTCGCCCGCCACGCCTCGCTGCCGCGCCCGGCAATAGGCCCCCCACGGGCAGGCGGGGCAGCGCGGCACCTTGCGGCAGACGAGCGCGCCGAGCTCCATCATGGCCTGGTTATGCTCCCGCGCGGCATCCTCAGGCACGAGGCGTTGCGCCCACTGGCGGATGAACGAGGCCGCCGGCTCGCGGCGTACCGGCGTTTGCACATCAAAAAGGCGGGCGAGCACCCGCTCCACATTGGCGTCCACACAGGCCACGGGCTGGCCGAAGGCGATGCTCGCCACGGCCGCGGCCGTGTAGGGGCCGATGCCGGGCAGGGCGCGTATCTGCTCCTCCCGCTCCGGGAAGGCGCCGCCGTGCTCTTCCATGACGCGCCGGGCCGCGGCCATGAGGTTGCGGGCGCGGGAATAGTAGCCAAGGCCCTCCCAGAGGCGAAGCACCGTCTCTTCCGATGCCGCGGCGAGGGCCGCCACGTCCGGGAGCTGTTCCATCCAGCGCCGGAAATAGTCCACCGCGCGGTCCATCTGGGTCTGCTGGAGCATGATCTCCGAGATCCAGACCTCATAGGGCGTGTAGTTCACCCGCCAGGGGAGGTCGCGGCGCGTCGCCGCGAACCAGGCGCAAAGCAGGGGCGAGAGCTCGGCCGCGTGGCGCTCGGGGTCGCGCAGCGGGGGCTCCATGCCCGGCAGAAGCGGCCTTGCGGTCCTTGCGCCCCCGGCGCCCCCTTTTCTCATCCTCACTCCGTGCGGGCCCGCCGCCATTGTCAAGCGGGGCATGTGCGCCTATAGTCGAGCCGCGCGCCCGGCGCGGGATCCATCCGCCGCCAAATCCCGGCGCAGCAGGGAGTCAGCAATGGCAGACAAGAAAAATCCCGTCGTCCTGCTCGAGACCACCGAGGGCGACATCCTCATCGAGCTCTATCCCGACAAGGCCCCGCGCACGGTGGAGAATTTCCTCATGTATGTGGACGAGGGCTTTTACAACAACACCATCTTCCACCGCGTCATCCCGGGCTTCATGATCCAGGGCGGCGGCATGGACGCGCGCATGCGCGAGAAGCCCACCCACGAGCCCATCCCCAACGAGGCCGACAACGGCCTCAAGAACGAGCGCGGCTCCGTGTCCATGGCCCGCACCAGCGACCCGCACAGCGCCTCGGCGCAGTTCTTCATCAACCTCGTGGACAACGACTTCCTGGACTTCCGCGCGCCCACCATCGACGGCTGGGGCTACTGCGTCTTCGGCAAGGTCACGGACGGCATGGACGTGGTGGACAAGATCGCCAAGGTCAAGACCAGGACCGTGGGCATCCACGAGAACGTGCCCGCCGACTCGGTGATGATCACCAGCGCAAGCCGTTTTGAGTGAGCGTGAATTCCTGCGCCTTGCCCGGGGCCAGCTCCACGCAGGAGCAGCCCGGGCAGGCGCCGGAAAGCGCCTTGCGGAAGCCCTCCACATTTTGCGCGAGCACCGGGAAGGTGCCCCAGTGCATGGGCACCGCCGCCGCGCAGCCGATGAGCCGGCAGGCGTGCGCCGCCTGCGCCGCGTCCATGGTGAACACCCCGCCCATGGGCACCAGCGCCACATGGATGCCGTAGAGGCGTCCCAGAAGCTCCATGCTTGAGAAAATGCCCGTGTCGCCCGCGTGGTAGATGACAAGGCCGTCGGGCATGCGCAGGATATAGCCCACCGGCACGCTCGAATCGCTGGAATGGAAGGCCTGGGTCATGGTGACGGAAATGCCCTTCACCGTCAGCGTGCCGCCGATGTTGAAGCCGATGCCGTTCATGACCTGCGCCTCGGGCACGCCGGCGTCGGCAAGCTTCGCGGCCGTGCCTACCACGCAGCCGAGCATGGCGCCCGTTTTCTTGCAGATGGCGACGGCGTCGCCCACATGGTCGCCGTGGTCATGCGTCACGAGCACCATGTCGGGCTTGCCCACCTCGGCGGGATCTTGCCCCCAGCGCGGCGCGAAAAAGGGGTCGATGACGCAGGAGGCGTCGCCGCAGGCGATCTTGAAGGCCGAATGGCCGTACCAGGTGATGGTGCTCATGACTGGTCTCCTTGGCTGGTGATGGAGCTTCCGGCGGGTGGCGCCATTTCGGGCGCCCAGCGGCCGAGGTCGTGGGCGATGCCGGCCTGGTCGAGGATGCGGCCGCAAAACTGGTCGAGCATGGCGTCAAGGCTTGGCGGGCGCAGGTAGAAGCCGGGCGAGAAGGGCATGATGACGGCCCCGGCCTCGCGTAAGCTGAGCATGTTGCGCAGGTGGATGGCCGAAAGCGGGCTTTCGCGCGTCACGAGCACGAGGCGCAGGCTCTCTTTCAGGGCCGCGTCCGCCGCCCGCTGGAGCAGGTTGCGCGTGGCGCCCGAAGCCAGCGCCCCGAGCGTGCCCATGGAGCACGGCACCACGAGCATGGCCGCGGGCGCGCCCCCGCCGTGCCACCACGAGCCGCTGGCCGGCCCGGCGCCGAGGTCGTCCGCCTGGTACGCATGGCGGGCATGGCGGGCGAGGGCGTCCGGCGCAAGCCCGCATTCGGCATTGAGCACCGCGGCCGCGCCGTCCGAGACGATGCAGGAGAGCTCCACATCCGGCATGGCGGAAAGATGCCCGAGCAGCCGGAGCGCGAGCGGCATGCCGCTCGCCCCGCTTACGCCCACAAGTATCTTGCGCATGGTCGGCGCCCCACCTCTTTGCGGAAAAAGTCCGGGCTTGCGCCCTGCTTCCTTGTTCCACAAAAGCGCGTTCCGCGCAATGCCGGGGCGCCGGGCAGCCCGGTGCGACCTGCGGCCTGCGCTTGACAGGGGCCCGCTTTCGGCATACCAAGAACCTCCCGCGCCCGTAGCTCAGCCGGATAGAGCGTTGGCCTCCGGAGCCAAAGGCCGTGCGTTCGAATCGCGCCGGGCGCGCCAAGGAAATCAGGCGGTCAGCCGTAAATGGCTGGCCGCTGTTTTTTAATCCGGGACCGGGGCGCCAGAAAAGAGCGTCAGGCGCTGTAGGGGCTATGCGGCTTTGGCCTTGTCCGGGGGCGAAGCGTTTTTGCCGGAGCGTTTTCGGCGCCAGTATATCACCTTGAGGATCAGGTTGGCGGCGAGCACGCACACGCAGCCGAGGATGGTGTCCAGGCAGCGCCACAGCAAGAGCCGCATGTCGCCGCCGTGGCCCAGCATGGAGATGTCGATGAGCACGAGCACGATGCAGGTGATGAGCAGGCTGAAGATGCTGTAATGCTTCAACGCGAAGGGGATGAAAAACGCGAGTACCCCCACCACCAGCGCCAGTTGCAGGGGGAGGTGGATAGAGATCAGCAGCAGGTACGCGAGGCCGGTGCCGGCTATGGTGCCGGCCACGCGGTCAAAGAGCCGTTTCAGCTCCAGCGAATCCTCGGAATTGGCGACGAAGATGACCGTCAGGCCCACCCAGGCGGGATTGGAGTAGGCAAGGTTCTCGGCGATGAGCGAGGAGATGACCACCGTGACGGGAATGGTGAGGCTCAGCCAGGGGTTATTGATGTCCCCATGCAGCAGGGCGCGCACCTGGTCGAGGGGGCTCTTTTGGTTCTCCTGTTCAAAGGCCATGTTCGCAAGGCTCAGGAGCAGCCCGAGGAGGATGCCCCCGCAAAAGTACAGGCCCATGGCGAGCGACGGGGTGAAGTCAAAAAAGCTCAGCAAAACTGCGGTGGCCGCGAACTTGGCCACGAAGCCGAGATAGGCGAGCTCCTTGGCGGGCAGAGCCGCGAGCCAGCTCAGGATGAAGAGCAGGAGGAGCGCCAGCAGCGGATAGGCACCCACGGCCTCGCTCAGCGAGGCGGCGAGCAGCAGGAAGAGGGCGCCGGCGAGCGCGCCGCACACCCGCGCGACGACGCCGTGGCGCGGGGCCATCTGCATGCCGACCATGGCGCCGAAGGCGGCAAAGGGCGACATGGCCGGCGAGCCGATAGCCACGCCGAAAATCACCGAACCGCTCATGCCGACGGCCAGCAGGATGCCCTTGCAGGCGGTGGGCGCATTTTTGGCGGCGAGTGCATCAAGATCCATGGGGCCTCCCGCGTTGTGGCTCCGCAATGCCGGAAAACAGGGATTTGGGCATGAAGGCCGGCGCCCGAAGGCCCGGCTCAGCGCCGGGCGGAAAGCGCCTGCATCACCTCGTTGGCCTCGGGCTGGTTGGGGTCGCCCTGGAGCGCGCGCAGCGCGAGTTCTTCGGCCTTGTCGCGCTTGCGCCAGTCCCAGTACATTTTCGCCATCTTGCCGAAGGTGTTGGGGTGGCCGCCGAAGGTGCGCAAAATGGCCATGTAGACCTTCTCGGCGCGCTCGTATTCGCGCAGCTCCGTCCAGGCGTTCACGGCGCCGGTGTAGGCCGCCGAGGCCCGGGGCTCGACCTGCATGGATTCCTCATACATTTCCGCGGCTTCCGCAAGCTGGCCCGCGGCTGCGAAAATCTGCCCGAGCTGGACGCGGATGCCCTCCTCCTCGCTGAACTCCTCGGCCACGCGCTTCAAAAAGGCGCGGCCCTTGGCGTACTGGCCCTCGTTGAGCAGTTGCACGCCGGTCTCGATGAGGGTCTTCTTGCGCTCGAGGCGCGCATCGGCCTCCTGGCGGATCTTCTCCTCGGCCTCGTTGATCATGATGCGCGCCAGTCCCTCGAGCACGGTGGCGAGCGCCGCCTCCTTGCCCTGCTGGTAGGGGATGGGCCGGGGCTTGCCGCTGCGCGTGGGGTCGAGCAGGGTCTGCATGGCCTGGTGGTGGGTGAGGGCGTTGAGGAATTCGCAGATCTGGATATCCATTTCCGCGCGGGGGCCGCGCATGAGCTGCACCCCGGAATATTGGCGCAAGGCCGCGCTCATGGCCGTGAGGGCGCGCGTGACCTCGTTGCGGCGGAGGTAGCCGTTGGCGCGGGCGATATTTTCGCGGAGTTCCTTGGGGGCGACCTTGAGCATGTCAGCGCTCCTCTTGCCAGGCGGCGGCGACGGCCTCCCGGTGTTGATCCAGAATCTGCAAAACCCCGGGCGCGAGGCCCTCCGGGGCGCGCCCCGCGAGCCACGCGGCCCGGACTTCCGAAGAGCTCACGGCTTCGGGCGCCAGCGGCAGCAGCACCGCCACCCCCCCGCCCGGGAGCTCCATGCGCGGGGCAGCGTCCACGCCCGAACGCAGGGGCGCAAGCTCCCGCGCGTCCGGCCAGTTCTCGCGCGTCACGGCCCGGAAGGCCGCGGCGTCGGCCACATCGCCGCGCGGCGCAACCACGAGGCTGCACAGGTGCGGCAGCGCGAGCCCGTGCCGCCAGGTGGGCAACAGCGCGTAATCCTCGCCGCCGAGCAAAAAATACGGCCTCACCCCGGGCTGCGCGGCGCGGAAGGCGGCCAGCGTGTCCCAGGTGTAGGACGGCCCCTGGCGCTCGCCTTCCATGCGGTTGCAGCGCAGGCGCCGGTCGCCGTTTTCCGCGAGCGCCGCCTCCACCAGGGCGCAGCGCAGGGCGAAGGGCAGCACGCCCCGGCCCGGCTTGTGCGGTGGCCGGGCGCTCGGGATAAAGTCCGCGCCGTCCACGCGCCCCTCCAGCAGGCGCAGGGCCGCTGCGGCCACTTCCAGATGCCGCCGGTGGGGCGGATCGAAGGTGCCGCCGTAGAGCAGGCGCCCCCCTGCGGCGCGACCCGGGGCAACCGTCATTGGCGCGTCTGGCCGTTCCCGAGCACGACGAACTTGGTGGTCGTCAGCTCGATGACGCCCATGGGCCCGTAGGCGTGGAGCTTGGAGGTGGAGATGCCGATCTCCGCGCCGAGGCCGAGCTGGGCGCCGTCGTTGAAGCGCGTGGAGGCGTTCACCGCCACCATGGAGGCGTCGGCCTCGCGCAGGAAGCGCCGCGCCCGGCCGTAGTCGCGCGTGCAGATGACCTCGCTGTGGTTGGAGCCGTAGGCCGCGATGTGGGCGAGCGCCGCGTCCATGTCGTCCACCACGCAGACGGCGAGGACGAGGGCGTGAAATTCGTGGCCCAGGTCTTCGGGCTGTTGCGGCTTCGCCGTTGGCCCGAGCAGCGGCAGCGAGGCCTGGTCGGCCCTGAACTCCACGCCGGCGCCCCCGAGGCTCCGGGC
The DNA here is from genome assembly GCF_014803725.1 of Desulfovibrio sp. Classification (GTDB taxonomy): domain Bacteria; phylum Desulfobacterota; class Desulfovibrionia; order Desulfovibrionales; family Desulfovibrionaceae; genus Desulfovibrio. Next base: position 19,566 of record NZ_JAAVBE010000011.1, on the reverse strand, counting down.
CACCATGGGCAGGAAGGCCGCGGCCTCGTCGCGGTGCACGAGCAGACACTCCAGGGCATTGCACACGCCGGGGCGCTGCGTCTTGCCGTTTTCCACGAGACCAAGGGCCATTTCAAGGTCGGCGCCGGCGTCCACATACATATGGCACACGCCCTTGTCGTGCTTGAGCACGGGCATGGTGGCCGCCTCGCTCACGGCCCGCACCAGGCCCTCGCCGCCGCGGGGGATGATGACATCGATATACGCGTCGAGCTTGCAGAGCGCGGTCACGGCGGCGCGGTCCGTGGTGGCGACGAGCTGCACGGCGTCGGCCGGGAGTCCGGCGTCCGCAAGGGCTTCGCGCAGCACGCCGGCGAGCGCCCGGTTGGAGCGCACAGCCTCGCTGCCGCCGCGCAGGATGACGGCATTGCCCGCCTTGGCGCAGAGGATGGCGGCGTCCACCGTCACATTGGGCCGCGCCTCGTAGATCATGGCGATGACGCCGAGCGGCACGCGCATGCGGCCAACGAGCAGGCCGTTGGGCCGCTGCCACTGGTGCTCGGTGACGCCCACGGGGTCGGGCATGCCGGCCACAGAGAGGCAGGCGGCGCGCATGTCGGCGAGGATGGCCGGGGTGAGGGTGAGCCGGTCAAGGCGCGGCGCGTCCAGTCCGGCGGCGCGGGCCGCGGCCACGTCCTCGGCGTTGGCGGCGAGCAGGGCGCCCTCGCGTTCGGCGAGCAATTCCGCCACGCGGGCGAGGAAGCGGTTCTTCGCCGCGGGCCCGGCCGCGGCCATATGGCGCGAGGCGGCGCGCGCACGCCGGCCGAGCTCTTCCACCTGAAGGGTATCTTCCGCAGTCCAGCCCATCTGGCCCTCCGGCAACGCGCGCTCGGCCAGGCAGGGAAAGCGGGGGCTTTTGCTTTGACAAGACGCGCGGTTGTGGCGTATAATTAAGAAATGTGACCGGGGCTTCCGGCCGGGCCCAAGCGGCCCGCAACGCGGACGCCCGCGCCCCTCCCGGAGGTTAGATACATGAATCCGCAAAAGAATCAAGACGAGTCGGCCTCCCCCTTCCTGCGTGACATCCAGGCCGAGGTGAGCGCGGAAAACGCCCCGCTCCTCCAGTTCATCACGCGCTACGCCAGCGCCATCGCCGGCGTGGTGCTCGCCCTTTTGCTGGCCCTCGGCGGTATGGCGGTGTGGAACTGGTACCACCACGGCAAGCAGGAGGAGGCGCGCCAGGAGCTCGCGCGCATCAACGCCCAGCTCAAAGGCAAGGACCGCGACGCCGCGCTCTCCAAACTGGCGGAAGGCGCCCCGGAGAGCACCAAGCTCTTCATCTACATGAGCCTCGGCCAGAGCGCCCAGGAAAACGGCGACCCCATCCTCGCGGCGGACGCTTACGCCAAGGCGGCCAAGCTCGACGGCGACGGCGCCCTCGGCCTCACCGCGGCCCTCGGCAGCGTGGGGAGCCTGCTCATGCAGAACGAGAACGTCCAGGCGCTGGCGCTCCTGCAGGAGCTGGAGGCCAAGCTCCCCGAGTCGCGCCGCTCCTTGCAGCTTCGCCAGATGCTCGCCGAGGCGGCCTCGCGCGCCGGCAAGACCGAGCTCGCCTACAAGACCTATCTTGGCCTTGCGGAAGAGGTGAAGACGCCCGAAGCGGCCTATTTCCGCTCCCGCGCCAACGCGCTGGCCGCGGAGCTCGGCAAGGCCCAGTAAGGGGCGTACCTAGCTCTCGTCTTCGCGAAGGCTTGTTGTACTGGCGTTGAGGATTCCATATCCCGTCTGGAGCGAAGCGGAAGACGGGGGGCTGCGACCGGGTGGCGGCGCGAAGCGCCGTGCCCGTTGGCGAGCATAGCGAGTCCTACGGGCATCGACAGCAGCGATGGTGCCGGAAGAATCCTAAAAAATGAGATTTTTTGCTGCTGGCAAGGAAGATAAAAATTTTCGCAGGGAGTGTACTTAAGTACTCGACCAAGAAAATTTTTCTCTGACGCAGCCAGCAGCAAAGCGCTAGCCGTTTGCGAGCTTGCGAGCCTTACGGATAGCGACAGTGGCATCGTTGACTGGCCCGCGCGGTAACTAACTGCTGTCTTCATCCGTAGCTTCCTGCGTCGCAACGGCTGAAGCAAGGCTGTTTTTGACGGATAATTTCGGCATTATGCGAGCAGCAGTGGAGTGGCAATACCCCTCCATACGCTCAAGTGGACAACAGAACGCTCCAACAAGCGCAACATCATCCCGGCGCATGCGCCGGCCGGAGACTGCCGTGGATCCACTCCTGCGCGACGCCCCTGGCGAGCGTCACCTGCTCCTGGGCAACGAGGCCATCGTGCGCGGCGCGCTGGAGGCGGGCGTCCATCTCGTCACCTGCTATCCGGGCACGCCGTCCTCCGAAGTGCCGGACACCTTCAGCCGCCTGCGGGAAAAGATCCTCGCGGCCGGCGATGCGCCCGGCTTCGGCGTGGAATACGCCACCAACGAGAAGGTGGCGCTGGAGGTCGGCGCGGGCGCGGCCCTCGGCGGGGCGCAATGCCTCGTGACCATGAAGCACGTGGGCCTCAACGTGGCGGCTGACCCGCTCTTCACCGCGGCCTATGTGGGCCTTCCCGGTGGCCTCGTGCTCCTGAGCGCCGATGACCCGGGCTGCCACTCCAGCCAGAACGAGCAGGACAACCGCAGCTATGCCCGCGCGGCGCATGTGCCCTGTTTCGAGCCGGCCTCGGCCGAGGAGGCCAGGGACATGACCGTGGCCGCTTTCCGCCTCGCGCGGGAGCTGGAGCAGCCGGTCATGCTGCGCACCACCACGCGCGTGAGCCATTTGCGCGGGCCCGTGACCCTGGGGAAGCTCCCCGAGAGCGTGGAGCACGCGCCCATGCAGCGCGAGCCCACCCGCTATGTGCCCGTGCCCGCCGTGGCCCTGCGCCGGCACCGCGCGCTGGACGCGCAGATGGAAGCGGCGCGCGCGGTGGCCGAAACAAGCCCGTTCAATACGGTGCGCGCGGCAGCCGCGGGAGTGAAGGGCCCCCGGCGCGGTATCATCGTGAGCGGGCCTGCGCGCAACTATCTGGCGGACGCGCTCCATACCGACGGCCTTGAAGGCGAAACCGCCGTGCTCGAACTGGGCATGACCTGGCCGCTCCCCGAAGAGCTCATCACCGCCTTTCTCGCCGACTGCGACGAGGTGCTGGTGCTGGAGGAAGGCGCGGACCTGCTCGAGCGCGACGTGCGCGCCCTCGCGCAGGAGCGCGGCCTTGGCGTGAGCATCGCCGGCAAGGACGACGGGCTCACGGGCTTTGGCGAATTTTCCCTCGATCTCGTGCGCCGGCGGCTCGCGCGCTGGTTCGGCCTGCCCGAGCGGAAAGCCCCGGCCGGAGCGCGCGGCGCGGACTGCGGCTGCGAGCCCCTGCCCGGCCGGCCGCCGAACCTCTGCCCCGGCTGCGCGCATCGCGCGGTCTACTATGCGGCGCGCAAGGCCTTCGGCGATGCGGCCATCTATTCCAGCGACATCGGCTGTTATACACTGGGCCTTCTGCCGCCCCTGCGCACGGCGGATTTCCTCGTCTGCATGGGCTCCTCCATTTCAGCGGGCAGCGGCTATGCCCGTGCCACGGGCGCGCCGGTGGTGGGCTTCATCGGCGATTCCACCTTCTTCCATTCCGGCATGACCGGCCTCGCCAACGCGGTCTTCAACCGGCATGACATCCTTGTGGTCATCCTCGACAACGGCACCACGGCCATGACCGGGCACCAGCCCAATCCCGGCATGGCGCAGCACGTGCTCGGCGAGCATGCGGCGCATCTGGACATCGAGCCCATCGTGCGCGCGCTGGGCGTGGAGCAGGTGCGCAAGGTGCGCGGCTCCAACCTGGCCGCGCTCAAGGCTGCCTTCGAGGAGCTGGGCGCGCTCTCCGGAGTGCGGGTGCTCATCGCCGAGGAGCCGTGCGTGCTCTATGCCCGGCGCAAGCTCGGCAAGGGCAAGCCCCGCGTGGCCGAGGCCGTGCGCCAGGGCCCGGAGGCCTTGCGCTGCCTTGAGGAACTGGCCTGCCCGGCCTTTTGCCGCAACGGCGACGAGGTATCCGTGGACGAAAGCCTGTGCACGGGCTGCATGATCTGCCTCCAGGCGGCGCCGGGCGTGTTCCGCGCGCGCAACCGGGCCTGACAGCAGAAATTCGAAAAAAAGTGATGATATAGACCACAGTTGAGGAATCTTCCTTAATACCGTCTGGAGCGAAGCGAAAGACGGGTGCTCGTGCCGGAAGAATGCGAAAAGGCTGTTTTTGACGGATAATTTCGGCATTACAGATGCAGCACAAGCGCACCACAAACTCGGAAGTACACAACGCCATGACAACAGCAACACGCGACGCGCGGCTGCGCATCTATTTTGTGGGCGTGGGCGGGCAGGGTACCCTGACCGCCACCAATTTGCTCGCGCGGGCCGCGCTGGACGCGGGCATCGAGGCTGTGGGCGGCGAAGTGCACGGCATGGCCCAGCGCGGGGGCGTTGTGGAGTCGGCCCTCTTGCTCGGCGGCTGGCGCTCCCCCCGCGTGGACTACGGCGAGGCCGACGTGCTGCTCGGCTTCGAGCCGCTGGAGACCTTGCGCGGCCTCCCCTACCTCCGGGAGGGCGGCGCGGTGTTTTCGAGCAGTGACCCCTTGGCGCCCCTGAGCGTGGCCCTCGGCCAGTCGGTCTATCCCGGCATCGAGCGCATCCGCCGCGAGGTGGACGCCGTGGCGGCGCATGCCTGGTTTTTGCCCTGCCGCAGTCTCGGGCGCGAGGCGGGCTCGGTGCAGAGCGGCGGCACGGCGCTCCTCGGGGCGGCCTGCGCCTCGGGGCTTCTGCCGGTCAGCTTTGACGACCTCACCGCCGCCATCCGCACGCATCTCCCGGCCAAGATACAGGGGGTCAACCTGGCGGCGGCGGAGCTCGGGCGCGCGGCCCTCGTCTGAGCCCAGGCGAAAGCGCGTCTTTCGCGCAACTGTCAGCGCGGTTTTTTCCTTTCCGGGCGCCCCCTTGCGGGGGCGTCCATTTTTTTCGCCTCCCCTTATTGACAGCGATTCCGAACCTTCATAATGAAGCTCTAGGATATGCGGGAAATGGGGTTCCCGCGCTCACGGCGTCCTTTTCGGGTGTCCATCCAGGAGGGTTGGAACATGTCCAATTCCATGTATTTCATTCTTGCGACGGTGTGCCTCATCGTGGGCTACATCGTCTATGGCGGCATCGTGTCGAAAGTGTTCGGCGCGCAGCCCGAGCGGCCGACCCCGGCCAAGACCATGGCCGACGGCGTGGACTATGTGGAAATGCCCACATGGAAAGTCTGGCTCGTGCAGCTTCTGAACATCGCCGGCGTGGGCCCGGTCTTCGGCCCCATCCTCGGCGCGGTGTGGGGCCCCTCGGCCCTGGTGTGGATCGTCATCGGCACCATCTTCGCGGGCGCCGTGCACGACTTCATGGCCGGCATGCTCTCCGTGCGCTATAACGGCGCCAACGTGCCCGCCATCGTGGGCTACAATCTCGGCAACATCGCCAAGCAGATCATGCGCGTCTTCGCCGTGGTGCTGCTCGTGCTCGTGGGCGTGGTCTTCGTGGCCGCCCCGGCCGGCCTGCTCGCCAAGCTCACGCCCGCGACCTTCAACCTGACCTTCTGGGTCTGCGTGATCTTCGCCTACTACTTCATCGCCACCATCATGCCCATCGACAAGATCATCGGCAACTTCTACCCGGTGTTCGGCGCTATCCTCATCATCATGGCCGTGGGCATGACCGTGATGATGTTCGTCGAAAGCGCCAACGGCACGATGGAGTTCTACAATTCCGCGGTGTGGGCCAACCAGAACCCCAAGGGCGCGCCCATCTTCCCGCTGGTGTTCATCACCATCGCCTGCGGCGCGCTCTCCGGCTTCCACGCCACGCAGTCGCCGCTCATGGCCCGCTGCATGGCCAATGAAAAGCTCGGCAAGCCCGTGTTCTACGGCAGCATGGTGGCCGAGGGCTTCATCGGCCTCGTGTGGGCCACCGTGGGCATGAGCTTCTACCACGGCCCCGAGGCCCTGCAGGCGGCCATCGCCGCGGGCGGCCCGGGCAACGTGGTGACGGAATCCTCCATGGCGCTCATGGGTTCCATCGGCGGCGTGCTCGCCATCCTCGGCGTGGTGGTGCTGCCCATCACCTCGGGCGACACGGCCTTCCGCGCCGCGCGCCTGACCATCGCCGAAGCCTTCAACTACTCGCAGAAGGGCATCGCCCCGCGTCTGTACCTGGCCGTGCCCATGTTCCTCGTGGGCATCTTCCTCTCGCAGGTGGACTTCACCATCATCTGGCGTTACTTCGGCTGGGCCAACCAGACGCTCGCCACCATCATGCTCTGGGCGGGCGCTGCCTACCTCATGCGGCGTGACCGCTGCCACTGGCTCTGCACCGTGCCGGCCGTATTCATGACCGCGGTGTGCGTGTCCTACATCTGCTACGAACCCACCATGGGCTTCGCCATCTCCATCGACATCTCCAATATCGTCGGTGTGATCGCGGCCATCGTGGCCTTCGTGGCCTTCATGATGCTCGGCCGCAAGCCCGTGGCTGGCGCGCCCGTCAACTGCTAGACCTGCCTTGGGCGCCCTGGCGGCGCCCGGGGCTCACTTCCGGGGAGCGGGGCTTTCGGGCCCTGCTCCCCCTTGCTGTACCGTCCACCAGCGCTGCGCGGGAGTTCGCATGACCGTCGCCCCCCCCAACATCCTCACCGTGGCCGGCTCCGATTCCGGCGGCGGCGCCGGCATCCAGGCCGACCTCAAGACCATCATGGGCCTCGGCTGCTACGGCATGAGCGTCATCACCGCACTTACCGCGCAGAACGGCCTCGGCGTGACCGGCATTTCCGCGCCCGAGCCGGACTTCGTGGCCTTGGAGCTCACCACCGTGCTCGAGGGCTTTCCCGTGGCGGCGGCCAAGACGGGCATGCTCTTTTCCGCGGGCATCATCCGCGCCGTGGCGCCCATCCTGCGGCGCCGCGACTTCCCGCTGGTGGTGGACCCCGTCTCGGTGAGCCAGAGCGGCAGCCGTCTTTTGGAGGAGGACGCCGTAACGGCCCTCTGCGAGGAGATGCTGCCCGGCTGCGACCTGCTCACGCCCAACCGGCCCGAGGCGGAGATGCTTACGGGCATGAAGATCGCCTCCCTGGAGGACGCCGCGGCCGCCGGGGAGAAGCTGCTCGCCATGGGGCCGAAGGCCGTGCTCATCAAGGGCGGCCACATGGAGAGCAGCGTTGTGGTCACGGATGTGCTCTGCCGGCCCGGAGAGGAGCCCAAGCACCTGCCGCAGGCCCGCGTGGACACCACCAACAACCACGGCACGGGCTGCACGCTTTCGGCGGCCATCGCGTCGGGCCTCGGCAAGGGCCTGCCGCTGGAGGCTGCCGTGGCCGGGGCGCAGCGCTATCTCAACCGCGCGCTCCGGGCGTCCTATGCGCCCGGCAAGGGCTGCGGTCCCGTGAACCACGCGGCCGGGCTCATGCCGGCGTGACAGGGCGTTGACGCCCGCGGGTGGCGCGCTCCTTGCAATGTGCCTGAGGAGCATGAGCGCCGCGCACGGGAGGGCCAGGGCAGATGCCGTTTCGCTTCAAGATGCAGAAAGTGCTGGACTACCGGGCCCAGCTGGAGGAAGAGGCCAAGGTGCGCCTCGCCGATGCCGAACACAAGCTGAGGCAGGCGCAGGAGCATCTTGACGCCATCCGCGCCGAAATGGCGGCCGCGGAGGAAAAGTCCCGCGCTGGCGGCCTGCTCCAGAGCGGCGAGCGCTGGCTGCACGAACAATATCTCAAGGGGCTTGCCGGCGACGCCAGGCAGGCGGAGCTCCAGTTGCGGATGCAGCAGCAGGTGGCGGAAGAGGCGCGGGCGCATCTCGCGGAACGCGCCATGGAACGCAAGTTGCTGGAAAAGCTCAAGGAACGGCAGAAGGCCCAATACCTCCACGCGGAACGGCAGCAGGAGCAGCATTTCAATGACGAAATCTCGACACTCCGCTACAAAGCTTCGGCTTTCTAGGCTCGTCCGCATCCTCGCGGTGTTGTGCTGCCTCAAGGTGGCGGCGCTGGGCCTCGCCTTTTTTGACGTGCCCCTGCCGCACTGGCTCGGCGGCGGCAGCTCGCCGCGCGATGTGGCGCAGCATGACTCCCGTTCCCAGGCCGAAGCCCCGGACGCCGAGGAGACCTCCCGCCGCCTCGAGGCCGCGCTGCTCGCCCAACAGGGCGCCCAGCCTGCGGCCCCGGCCGCTCCTACCGCCCCCGAAGCGCCGACCGCGGCCCCCCTGCCGGAGGTCGCTCAGGCGCCCGTCCCGGCGCAGGTCCCGGCCCTCGCCGGGCTTGACGAGCCGCAGCCGCAGGGTTCGGCGGCGGCGGAGCTCGCCGCGGCCGCGCGCCCGCGCCCCCATGCCGGCGCAGGGGTGAACGGCCTTCCCGCGCCGGTCATCGCCGGCGGCCTTTCCGGGGCCGGCTTTGCCGCCCCGAATGTGGCGGAAACAGCCCTCAACGGGCCGGAACTCCCCACGCCGCCCCCGCTCGGCTCGCCGCTGGTGCCGGCCGGCATCCCCGCGCCGCAGGCCGCGGCGCCTCAGCCGGATGACGGCGAGGGCGCAAGCCTCTGGAACCTTCTCGGCCTGACCTCGCTGCCCATTCCCGGCCTTGGCAGCGCCCGCGAGGCGCATGCCGCCGCGCTGGACATGCCGGTGCCGGCCACGCCGCCTTCCACGCGGGGCGCGTCGTCCTTTGCGCCGGCCGAGCAGCTGGCGCCCATGGGCGGCAGCCCCAGCTCCCTCGGCGGCCCCACGGCGCTCCCGGGCGCCGCGCCCATCCCGGCCAATATCCCCCGCGGCCAGGGCGCGGACGGCGCTCCCCTCCCGCCGCGCGCCGGCGAGCTGCCCTCGCGCGGCATGGGGAATGCCTCCATGCCGGCCCTGCCGCAGACAGACCCCTCGGCCACCTGGCCGGCCCCGGCCCCGCAGGTCACGCCCAAGGCCGCGCCCGTCGACCCCAACGCCCAGGCGCAGGACCTGGCGCGCCAGCAGCAGGACATCCTCATGCTGCGCCAGCAGATGGACCAGCGCCTCAAGGACCTCCAGAGCGCCGAAGGCAAGATGAAGGACATGATCCGCGAGGCCCGCGAGCTGGAGGACAAGAAGGTCAAGAACCTCATCCTCATGTACGGCAACATGAAGCCGCGCATGGCCGCACAGGCGCTGGAGAACATGGACGAGCGCGTGGCCGTGCGCATCCTCTCGGGCATGGCGCCCAAGCAGTCCGGCGAGATCCTGACCTACACCAATCCCGCCAAGACGGCCAAGTTCACGGAAATGATCACCCGCATGCGGATGCCTGAATAATGCGCCTCAAGCTGCTACTGGCCTATGACGGGACGGGATTCAGCGGCTGGCAGATACAGGAAAAGCCCCAGCCCCCGCCCACCGTGCAGGGCACGCTGGAGGCGGCGCTCGGGCGGCTGGCGGGGCGCCCCGTGCGCGTGTTCGGCTCGGGCCGCACGGATGCCGGCGTCCATGCGCACGGGCAGGTCGCCCATTGCGATGTGCCCGAGAAGCCGGGCAGGACCGGGCGCCCCGGTTTTGACTGGCGCCACGGCCTGAACGCGGTTCTTCCGCCTTCCGTGCGCGTGCTCGCCGCCGAGGCGGCGCCCCCGGATTTCGACGCCCGCCGCGATGCCGTTGCCAAGACCTATGTCTACCAGTTCTGGCGCGAGGGCCGCTTCGTGCCGCCGGCGCTCGCGCCCTTTGTCTGGGCCTGCGGCCCGCTGGACGAAGGCCGCATGCGCGCGGCGCTGCCGTCATTCGTGGGCGAGCGGGATTTCGCCTCGCTGCGCAATGCCGGCTCGGAGACGCGCGGCAGCGTGCGCCGCATCTTCGCCGCCACGCTGGACGCGCAGCCCCCGCAGGAATTTTATCCCCCGCATGCGCCGCTTCTGCGGCTCACCGTGACGGCCAACGGCTTCCTCAAGCAGATGGTGCGCAACATGGCCGGCATCCTCGCGGCCTGCGGCCGGGGCAAGCTCGCGCCCGAGGCGGTGCCCGCCATGCTCGCCGCCTGCGAGCGCGCGGCCGTGCCCGCGCCCACCGCGCCCCCGCAGGGCCTCGCCCTGGCCCGCGTGGACTATGGCCCGGCCGACCCCTCCGCCGGACGGTAAAATCCCGCGTTCCTCCCCCATGCGCCTCCCTTGCCTGCGGCCTTCGCCTGCGATAGCCTGCCGCATGCCCAAGCCCCTTGCCGCCCCTGCCGGAGCCCCGCTCGCGCCCGCCTCGCAGCTTGCGCTCCTGCGCGAGCTGACAACGCTTGTCAACAGCGCGGGCGATGTGGCGCAGAGCCTCGAGCGCGCGCTGGCGCTCATGGCGGAGCATTTGCCCATCATCCACGCCATGGTCACGCTCGTTGACCCCAAGAGCGGCGAGATCCGCACGAGCGCCGCCTTTGGCCTCAACCCGGCGGAGCGGCGCCGCGGACGCTACCTCCAGGGGGAGGGGGTCACGGGCCGCGTTATCGCCAGCGGCCGCGCCATGTGCGTCTGCGACGCGGGCTCCGAGCCGCTTTTTCTCAACAGGACGCGCTCGCGCGACCTCACGCGCGAAAGGGTGTCCTTCCTCTGCGTGCCCATCCGGCTGCATGACCAGGTGGTGGGCGCCCTCTCGGTGGACCAGCACAGCACGGATGCGGGCACGCTGGAAGACGAACTCCACCTGTTGCAGGTCATCGCCGCCTTGCTCGCGCATACGGCGCTGGAAAGCCAGGACCGCATGGCCGAGGCCGCGCCGCCCCGCGGGCGCCCGGCCGGTTTTGTGGGCAATTCCGAGGCCATGCACGCGGTCTATGCCCAGATAGCCCAGGTGGGGCCTTCGCCGGCCACGGTACTGCTGCAGGGCGAATCCGGCACCGGGAAGGAGCTGGCCGCCCGGGCCATCCACGCGGCGAGCCCGCGCGCGGGAGGACCCTTTGTGTCGCTCAATTGCGCGGCGCTGCCCGAAAGCCTCATGGAGAGCGAGCTTTTCGGCCACGAGCGCGGTGCCTTCACGGGCGCGGCCCAGACGCGCAAGGGCCGCTTCGAGCTGGCCGCCGGCGGCACGCTCTTTCTGGACGAGGTGGGCGAGCTCGCGCCGGCCACTCAGGCCAAGCTCCTGCGCGTGCTCCAGGAGCGGGCCTTCGAGCGCCTGGGCGGCATGGAGACCCTGCGGGCGGATGTGCGCATCATCACGGCCACCAACCGCGACCTCGAGCGGATGGCGGAGGCCGGCGCCTTCCGCCTCGACCTCTTTTACCGCCTCAATGTCTTTCCGCTCTGTCTGCCCCCGCTCAGGGAGCGGCAGGAGGACATCCTGCCCTTGGCCGCGCATTTTCTCGGCCGCTTTGCCGGCGGCGGGCGCGGGCCCGCGCACCTTTCGCTCGCCGTGATGGACATGCTCCAGCGCTACGCGTGGCCCGGCAATGTGCGCGAGCTGCAAAACGTCATGGAGCGCGCCGCTCTCCTGCTGGGGCCCGAACGCGTGGTCTTGCCGCAGCATTTGCCGCCGGCCTTGCACGGGGGCGCCGCGCTCGCGTCCGCTGGAGGGCGGCCGGCTGCGCCTCCTCCGGCGGGGAGCCTTGCCGAGCGCCTGGAAGAGGTGGAGCGCGCAAGCATCGTGGAGGCGCTTGCCGCCTGCGCCGGGCACATGGGCAAGGCCGCGGCCGCGCTCGGCCTCACCGAGCGGGTCATGGCCCTGCGCCTGAAAAAATACGGCCTCACCTACAAGACCTTCCGGGAGGGCAAGCGGCCGCATTCCTGAACGAGTCGCCCATGCCCGCGCGCCTGCCGTACATCCATCCGCAACACCTTTCCGGCCCGTGCCGCAGCAAGATTCCACATTTTTGTCGATTTTTTGCGGGCTTTTCCGGGGCGCCGCTGGGCGCCTTCTGGGCGGCTGTGGGGGCTCTGTTTCCGGCTCTGAATCCCAAAAAACGACCAAAAAGTATATTTCGGCTGTGATTCCTCTATCTCCATGGATTTATGGAGATTTTTTTCTGACTCTTCCTTGTGTCCCCGTCTTTTAAGCCGCAGGCGAAGCAATAAACGACATTTTTGTCGTTTTTTTTCTCCGCATGGTGCCGCACGCAGGGGATATTCGCGCGGGAACTTTCGGCAGAAGAGAAATTTCTTCTGGAAAACCATCTTGTTAGCACTTCAGGGGAGCCTTCCGCCGCCGCTGGCATGCTTTATGCCCCAAGGGGTCTTGTGCCGGCCGGCTGTCGTCTTGCGCGGGGGCCACCCCCCTGGCCGCCCGCGCCCTGCGGCCGGCCGCACCCATCCCTTGCAAAGGAGTTTTCCCATGGCTTCTCCCCGCAGCGAGGCTGTTGCCCGCGCCCATGCCACGCCCCCCGTCACTCCTGAAAGCGCCGCCCCCCGCGACGCCGACGCCCTGTTCGGCCGCGATGTCTTCGGCCTCGACACCATGCGCCGCCGCCTGCCGCGCGACGTGTACCGTAAGCTTGAAAAGACCGTGCGCGAGGGCAGCCGCCTCGACCCGGCCATCGCCGATGTGGTCGCCAACGCCATGAAGGACTGGGCCATCGAGCGCGGCGCCACCCACTATACGCACTGGTTCCAGCCCATGACGGGCCTGACCGCCGAAAAGCACGACGCCTTTCTCTCGCCTGCGGCCGGCGGCCACGGCATCAGCGAATTTTCGGGCAAGATGCTCATCAGCGGCGAGCCGGACGCCTCCTCCTTCCCCTCCGGCGGCATCCGCTCCACCTTCGAGGCGCGCGGCTACACCGCGTGGGATCCCATGTCGCCGGCTTTCATCATCGACGGCCCCTACGGCGCCACCCTGCATATCCCCACCTTCTTCTATTCCTATTCGGGCGAGGCGCTGGACCGCAAGATCCCGCTCATGCGCTCCATCGACGCGCTCTCGAAGCAGGCCCTGCGCGTGCTGCGCCTGTTCGGCAACACTTCGGCCACGGGCGTGCGCCCCATGGTGGGCCCGGAGCAGGAATACTTTTTGGTGGACAAGAATCTCGCGGCGCTTCGGCCCGACCTCATGCTCGCCGGGCGCACCCTCGCCGGCGCGCCGTCGCCCAAGGGCCAGGAGATGGAAGACCACTATTTCGGCGCCATCCCGGCCCGGGTCATGAGCTTCATGCAGGACCTGGAAAACGGGCTGCTCGCCCTGGGCATCCCGGCCAAGACGCGGCACAACGAGGTCGCGCCCGGGCAGTTCGAGATCGCCCCGGTCTATGAGGACGCCAACCTCGCCTGCGACCACAACATGCTCACCATGAACATGATGCGCCACCTCGCCGGGCGCCACGGCTTCGTCTGCCTGCTCCATGAAAAGCCCTTCGCCGGCGTCAACGGCAGCGGCAAGCACAACAACTGGTCGCTCTGCGATTCGGACGGCCAGAACCTGCTCAACCCCGGCTCCACCCCGCAGGACAATGCCCAGTTCCTTGTGTTCCTCGCCGCGGTGCTGCGCGCGGTGCACAAGCACGCCACGGCCCTCAGGCTCGGCGCCATCGGCGCGGGCAACGACCACCGCCTCGGCGCCAACGAGGCGCCGCCGGCCATCCTCTCGGTCTATCTCGGCGAACAGCTGACGGAAGTGCTCGAGAACATCATCAGCGGCGGCCACGCCGCGGCCGAGCGCGCGCCGGTGATGGAGGTGGGCGTCTCCACCCTGCCGCCCTTGCCCTGCGACCTCTCTGACCGCAACCGCACGAGCCCCTTCGCCTTCACGGGCAACAAGTTCGAGTTCCGCGCCGTGGGCTCCTCGCAGTCCGTGGCGCCGGTGAACATCGCGCTCAACGCGGCGGTCGCCTGCGCGCTGGACGACATCGCCACCGAGCTCGAGGCGTCGCTGGCCGACGGCAAGGACCTCACCCAGGCCCTGCAGGAGCTGTTGCCGCGCCTCTTCCGCGAGCACCTGCCCGTGGTGTTCAACGGCAACGGCTATTCGGCGGAATGGCCCGTGGAGGCCGCCCGCCGCGGGCTGCCCAACCACGCCAACACCGTGGACGCGCTTGCGCACTACACCGACCCCGAGGTGATGGAGGTCTTCGTGCGCCCCGGCGTGCTCACCGAGCGCGAGGTCGAGGCCCGGCAGGAGATCCTGCTGGAGAACTACGCCAAGACCGTGCGCATCGAGGGCCAGATTTTGGCGGACATGGTGCGCAGCCAGATCCTCCCGGCGGCGCGCAAGGCGCAGGCGAAGGCCGCGGAAGTGCTCATCAGGACGCGCGAGGCCATGGGCGGCGGCAAGTGCCCCATGGAGGAGGCGCAGCTTGAGAGCCTGCGCACGCATGCGGACGCGCTCCAGGACCAGGTGGGCACCCTGGAAGCCGCCCTGGCCGCCACGGCGCAGGCGGAGGGGGCGCTGGCCCAGGCCCGGGCCGTGCGCGACGCCGTGCTGCCGGTGATGGGCGAGTGCCGCGCACATGCCGACGCGCTGGAGCGCCTTGTGGACGACAGCGAGTGGCCGCTGCCCAAGTATGCGGAACTGCTCTGGGTGCACTAGGGCGCAGGGAAGGCAAAGGGTATGCTATACCAGGCAGTTGACAGAATATTCCTTAATTCCGTCTGGAGCGCAGCGGAAGACGGGTGCTGGTGCCGGAAGAATCCTAAAAAATAAGATTTTTCACTGCTGGCAAGGAAGATAAAAATTTCCGAAGGGAGTGTACTCAAGTACTCGACCGAGGAAATTTTTCTCTGACGCAGCCAGCAGTGAAAAGGCTGTTTTTGACGGATAATTTCGGCGTCACCCGTGCAGCACAGGCGCACCACCAACTCGCCGGTATGACAAAGCCCAGTCCAAAGAAAGAAAACCCGCGCGGGTTTGCTTGCCAAGACGCGCGCATGAAAGCATCCCGGGCGGCCATGCTCCGCAGGGATACTTTCATGCGCCGGTGCGGGAGGGAGGATTCGTCATGTGCAGGATAGGCTCCATCAAGTGCCGGGAGGCCGTGCCGCCTTCGCTGGCATTGAGGCTCATGCTCCCCCAGCAGGAGGGGCACGACAATTCCGGCTTCGCGCTCGTCATGCAGGATCTCGAGGGCGCCTTTAGCCATTACAAGGAGACGCCCCTGCTCTCGCTGGCCACAACGCCCGAGGGGCTTCGGCTCGTCGCCGACCACATGGCGGCCCTGGGCTTCGTGCAGCTCGCCCAGTGGGTGCCCGAGGTGGACAATCGCGCCGGGCTGAACATGGCGGCCATGCCGCGCTATGTGTTCAGCAATTATGACTGGCCCGAGGTCTACCGCTACCGCGGCCAGAAAGACCGCGAGGAGCTGCTGCTCGACACGCGCCTCGCCCTGCGCCGCCTGCTCGAGGAGCACGACGCGGGCTATGTGTATTCCTTCTGGCCGGACGTGCTCACCCTGAAGGAAATCGGCGACCCGGCGGACATCGCGGCCTATTTCCGCCTGTGGGACGACGACGGGCGCCTTGTGGCGCGCAACATCGTGGCCCAGTGCCGGCAGAACACCAATTACGGCATCGTGCGCTATGCGGCGCATCCCTTCTTTTTGCAGGGGCACACGCTCTGCGCCAACGGCGAGAACACCCTCTTCACGCGCAACCGGGAGTTTCAGCAATCGCTGCACCGGGGCTACACGGGCTTCGAGTCCGACTCGCAGTGCCTGCTCTACACCCTGCACTATGTGCACCGCGAGCTCGGCTGGCCGCTCACCTATTACAAGCATGTGCTCACGCCGCTCCCCGCGGCCGAGGCCGCCAGCCGGGAGGACGGCGAGGTGCTGGGGCTCATCCGGGAGTCGCTGGCGCAGCTTGAGATCAACGGCCCCAACGCCATCATCGGGCTTTTGCCGGACGGCAAGATGCTCGCCTGCTGCGACGCCAAGAAACTGCGCCCGCTGGTCATCGGAAGCGACGGCGACATGGTGGCCATGGCCTCGGAAGTGTGCGGGCTCAACGCCATAGTGCCCGCGCGCGACAAGGAAAAGGACATCTATCCCGGCGAGCGCGAGCTCGTGGTGGTGGACAATGGCCTGGAGCTGCAGCGATGGCTCCAGTGAAGCGCAAGGCCCCGGGAGGGGAGATGGCCGCGCAGGCCGTCTCCGTCACCGTCAATGACCTGCCCTGGCTCGTGCGGCACGATGCGGGCCGCTGCGTGCTCTGCGGGGCCTGCACGGCGGCCTGTACCTTCGGGGCCATCGAGGCGAAACTGCCCCCGCGCGGTGCCAGCGCGGCCGAGCGGGAAGCGCGCAAGGAGGCAGGCTACGGCGGGCGCCCGGTCATCGTCCAGAAGGCCGATGCGGCCCACGCCTGCACGGGCTGCGGCATGTGCGAAAAGGTGTGCCCGGCCGGGGCCATCCGGCCCGTGCGCAACCCCGACAACCGCTGGGCCGTGCTCTCCCGCACCCACGGCGAGCCCGCGCGCCGCGGCGGGCGCGGCGGCCGCAGCGTGGTGGAGGCGCCGCCGCGCGAGCGCACGCTGGACGCCGTGGTCATCGGGCGTATCAGCCAGATGACCGACCCGGCGCTCGATTCGGAGCGCCACACCTTTGAGCTGCGCTCGCCCNTNGGGCGCCTCCTGCGGCCCGGGGAGCTGCCCNTNNNGGTGGAGGACGGGCGCCTCGTGCTCGCCGGCGAGACGCCGCCCGTGCGCTGGATCTATCCCGTCATCTTCAGCGACATGAGCATCGGCGCGCTCTCCACGCGCGCNTGGGAGGCGCTGGCGCTGGCCGTGGCGTGGCTCAANGAGGAGTGCCATCTTCCCGTGCGCATGTCCTCGGGCGAGGGCGGCGTGCCCACGCGCNTTNTGGAATCCGNGCGGCTCANGTATTTCATCCTCCAGATCGCCTCNGGCCACTTCGGCTGGAACCGCATCATCGAGAGCCTGCCNCGCATGAAGGCCGACCCNGCGGCCGTGCTCATCAAGGTGGGGCAGGGCGCCAAGCCGGGCGACGGCGGNCTNNTNCCNGCNGCCAAGGTGGCGCCGCANATCCAGGCCATNCGCGGCGTGCCCGGGGCCACCCTGCATTCGCCGCCCAACCANCAGGGCCTGTANTCCATCGAGGAGGCGGTGCAGAAGATGCACCTCTCCATGAACGCGGCCTTCGGCTTCCGCGTGCCCGTGGCGGTCAAGTGCGCGGCCTCGGCCACCTCGGTGGCGGTNTATAACAACCTNTTGCGCGACCCGTANCACATTTGCGGCGGCTTCTTCCTNGACGGCATGCTCGGCGGCACGGGCGCGGCCTATTCCGTCTCGCTGGAGCACACCGGGCACCCGGTGGTCTCGGTGGTGCGNGACTGCTACCGCGCGGCGGCCGGNCANGGNCTNCANGGGCGNATCCCGCTCTGGGCNGGNGGCGGCATTGGCATGAACGGCGACGCCGCGGCGGACGCCTTCAAGCTCGTCTGCCTCGGCGCGGACGGCGTGGTGCTCGGGCGCCTGCTGCTCCAGTTGCTCGGCTGCGTGGGCAACGAGCACGGNCGCTGCAACGCCTGCAACACCGNCCGNTGCCCGGTGGGCATCTGCACGCAGGACCCNCGCCTCGTGCGNCGCCTNGATGTGGANGCGGGCGCGCAGGCCATCGTGGACTACATGCGCGCCTTTGACGCGGAGCTGCGCAAGCTGCTGGCGCCGGTGGGCAACAGCGCGCTCCCCGTGGGCCGGGCCGACGCGCTGGTNGCCACGCGCANGGACGTGGCGGACAGGCTCGGCATCGCCTACGCCTGCTAGGAGCGGGAGGACAGCATGCTCTTCATTTCAACGGTCGAGGGCCACGAGCGCATGTCCACCCGCGANCTNCTGCTGCGCATCAAAAGCGCNGTGGAGGCNGGCGAGACGGANTTTNNCATCGAGGCNNCGGGCCAGCANGACATCGGGGGNCCNCTCTGGAACGCCGAGGGCCGNCCCCTGCGCTTCGNGATCGTGAACCCNGGCCAGCGNGTNGGCTCCATGGCNCTCCCNGGCACGGAAATCACCGTGCGCGGGCCCGCGCCGGCCGACGTGGGCTGGCTCAACTCGGGCGGNCGCATCACCGTGCTCGGCGACNCCGGNGACACCACGGGCCATTGCGCGGCCGCGGGCGCCATCTTTGTNGCNGGCAGGGCNGGCACGCGCACGGGCTCGCTCATGAAGCACGACCCGCGGCACGANCCGCCNGAGCTCTGGGTTTTGGGCACGGTGGGNAGCTTCGCCTTCGAGTTCATGGGCGGGGGCCGCGCCGTGGTGTGCGGGCTCGGNCCGGCNGCCGCGGGNGCNGAAGGCGCCCCCNTGGGCGAGCGGCCCTGCGTGGGCATGGTGGGCGGCGTGGTCTATGTGCGNGGCGCCTGCCCGGANCTGCCCCCGGGCGTGCGCGCCTTGCCGCTGGACGNNGAAGATACCGCCTGGCTTGGCGCCGGCATGCCCGGCTTTCTCNNNGCCGTGGAGCGNCCTGACCTGNTGGANGAGCTTTGCCNGTGGCGCGACTGGCGCAAGATCGTGCCCGACGCGCCGNGAGCGAGNGTGCGGGCANNNGCGCNNCGCACGACAGCCGGGAAGCNNTGGCGCGGTTCCGCGCCCGCGCGTGGCCGGAGGGCGGNCTCTTCGGCGANGNGCTGCAGGACAGCGGCGAGGTGGACGGCCTCGTCGCCACGGGCGCCGGNCGCCTTCGCGCCCCCGTGTGGGNCGCGGCGGCCGGGGAATGCCGCCNNTGCTGGGCCTGNGTGCGCGCCTGCCCNCAGGCGGCCGTNCGNCGGCGNANCGGGNGCGCGGACGCGCCCGGGCCGCTNACCGTGNAGNGNNNCCGNTGCATTGGCTGCGGCATCTGCGCGGCCGTGTGCCCTGAGGGGCTCTGGCGCCTCGTGCCCGTGGAGGAGGGCGGGGCGCTGTAGGGCGCCTTGTGCTTGCTTTGCTTGTGCGTGACCTTGGTACGCTTTGGTGGTAGCGCACTGCCTGTGCTTGCACGGGTAACGCCGAAAGTATCCGTCAAAAACAGCCTTTTAGGTTCCGGCTTCGTCAGAAAAAAATTTCCTCGGTCGAGTACTTAAGTACACTCCCTTCGGAAATTGTTTTTCTTCCTCGCCGGAACCTAAAAATCTTATTTTTTAGGATCCTTCCGGCACCAGCACCCGTCTTCCGCTTCGCTCCAGACGGATTTATGGAAGACCTGTAACCGATAGTGTCTGATTTTTTTCCTCTTCCGCCCCACATCCCCAATAATCTTGCAAAAAAGGAGGCGGACCCCGCAAGGCCCGCCTCCTTTTCACTTCTCTTACCGAAAACGCCTACTTCTTGGAGTTCTGGTAGAGGGTGTGGTATTCCTCCAGCGTCTTGCGGATGAACTTGCCGATCTTGAGGTAGGCGGTCTTGTTGAGGTTGGCGAGCGACACGCGCACCGACCACTTGGGCCCGTCAAAGCCGTCGCCGTTCAGGAGCACCACCGCATCCTCCTGCGCGAGCCGCACCACCACGTCCAGCGGGTCGAAGTTGGCGTTGAGGTAGGCCGCGAAGTCGTCGCCATAGAACTTCTTCGCCCAGACCATCATGTCGATCTCGCTGTAGTAGCCCGCGCGGTACTTGTCGGGCAAAAGGGTGAAGCCCGTGGTGTCCCAAAG
>NZ_JAAVBE010000010.1 GCF_014803725.1 Desulfovibrio sp. | reverse complement strand
GGAAGAATCCTAAAAAATAAGATTTTTCGGCGCTGGCAAGGAAGATAAAAATTTCCGAAGGGAGTGTACTTAAGTACTCGACCGAGGAAATTTTTCTCTGACGCAGCCAGCGCCGAAAAAGCTGTTTTTGACGGATAATTTCGGCATTAAGAGCAGCACGACAGCATCAACCCTGCTTCCAAAGGAGCCTGCGTTGAACAAAATACTCGTCGCCTACTTTTCCGCCACCGGCACCACCGCGCGCGTGGCGCATGCGCTCGCCGAGGCCGCCGGCGCTGACCTCTACGCCATCACGCCCGCGGTGCCCTACACCGCGGCCGACCTCAACTGGCATGACAAGAAAAGCCGCTCAAGCCTCGAAATGGCGGACGCGGCCTCGCGCCCGGCCATCGCCGGGGAACTGCCGGATATGGCGCCCTACGACGCCATCTTTGTGGGCTTCCCCATCTGGTGGTACCAGGCGCCGCGCATCATCGAGACCTTTGTGCAGGCGGCCGACTTCAGCGGCAAGACCCTGATTCCCTTCGCCACTTCCGGCGGCAGCCCGCTCGGGGAGAGCGGGGCCATTTTGGCAAAGCTCTGCCCCGGCGGCCGCTGGCTCGCGGGCAGGCGCCTCAACGCGGGCGTCTCGGAGCGCGAACTGGCCGAATGGCTGAAGCAACTGGGCCTCGGGGAGGGACGCTGATGAAAGGCATGTTCGGAAAAGCAGGAAAGGCGGCGCGCCTTGGCGCGGTGCTGGCGCTGGCCGCGCTTGTGTGGCTCGGCATGGCGGGGCCGGCCGCGGCGGCGGACAAGGATGCAGGAGGGAGCAGCATGGACAGGGTGCAGGCAGCGGAAAAGAACCGGCAGAAATGGCAGGGCGGCGCGCCGGCCCCGCTGGCGGACACCGACCCGGAGCTCGCGTCCATGCGCGACCGCCTCGTTTATGGCGAGATCCTTAACGAGGGCACCCTCACCGACCGCCAGGCCGCGCTGGTGACGCTGGCCGCGCTCACGGCGAGCCAGGGCCTTGAGGCGCTTTCGGCGCAGGCCGAGGCGGCCCTGCGCGTGGGCGCAAGCGCGGCGGATATCCGCGAGGCGCTTTACCAGTGCGCGGCCTATGTGGGCTTCCCGCGGGTGGAGGCGGCCCTTCGCGTGGTGAACCCGGTGCTCACAAAGCACGGGGCCACGCTGCCGCTGCCGCCCGAGGCCACGGTCGATGAAGCGACGCGCCTTGCCGACGGCCTTGCGGTGCAGCGCCAGATCTTTGGGGCCAAGGGCATCGACGCCATGCGCGAGAACGCGCCGGCCGGGCAGAAGGCCATCGTGGCCAATTATCTGAGCGCCTATTGCTTCGGCGACCTCTATACCCGCAAGGTGCTGGACCTCAAGATGCGCGAGCTCATTACCTTCAGCGCCATCGTGGCACTGGGCGGCTGCGACCCGCAGGCCAAGGCGCATGCCGGCGCCAACGTGAGCGTGGGCAACACGAAGCAGAACCTCGTGGACGCGCTCGCGGTGATGTTGCCGCTTATCGGCTTCCCGCGCACGCTCAACGGCCTCGCCGCGGTCAATGCGGCCCTGCCGGAGGATGCGGGCCAGGTCCGTCGATAATTGCACCAGGGAGACTTCATGGACAGGCGTACCTTTCTCAAGGGCGGCGCGGCCCTCGCGGCGGCACCGGCCCTGGCCTCTGTCGCGGGTCTTTCCCCTGCCTGGGCCGCGGCCCAGGACCCGGCCAATATCCGCAACTGGCACCCGGACATGCGCTACCGCCCGCACGGGCTCACCGGCGTGGGCGTGTCCGCGCTGGGCTTCGGCATGTTGCGCCTGCCCATGCTCGAAGACCGCAAGACCGTGGACGAGGCCAAAACCATCCCCATGCTCCGCCACGCCATCGACCACGGCCTCAACTATGTGGACACGGGCTATGTCTACCTGGGCGGCCAGAGCGAGGCCGTCACCGGCAAGGCGCTGGCGGATGGCTACCGGGACCGCGTGTGGCTGACTTCCAAGTCTCCGTGGTGGATCATGGAGCGGCCCGAGGACTTCCACAAATTCTTCGACGAGTCGCGCCGCCGCCTCAACTCGGATGTCATCGACTTCTACCACATCCACATGATCATGCACCGCGGCTGGAAGGACAAGGTGGTGCCCTATCGCCTCGGCGAGAAGATGCAGGACCTGAAGGCACAGGGCAAGATCCGCTTCGCGGGCTTTTCCTTCCATGACGGGGTGCCGCTCTTCAAGCGCGTGGTGGACGCCGCGCCGTGGGATTTCTGCCTCATCCAGCAGAACTATCTCGACACCGAGCACGAGGCCGGGCTCGTGGGCCTCAACTACGCGGCCGCCAACGGCATGGGCGTGTCCATCATGGAGCCTTTGCGCAACGGCTTTCTCGTGAAGCCGCCGGCGCGGGTCCAGGCCGAGCTCGACAAGGCGCCCCACAGGCGTCACCCCGTGGAGTGGGCCTTTGACTATCTCTGGAACAAGCCCGAGGTGAGCGTGGTGGTGAGCGGCATGTCCTCCATGGACAATGTGCGCGACAACCTCGCCTATGCCGGCCGCTCGGCGCCGGGCATGCTGGACGCGGAGGAGCGGGCGGTCATCGGGCGCGCGGCGCGGGCCTATCGCGCGGCGCCCGGGGCCATCCCCTGCACGGGCTGCTACAACTGCATCCCCTGCCCGCAGAACGTGGCCATCGGCTACCTCTTCAACATGGTCTACAACCAGTACAAGGCCGACGGCGACAAGGCGCGGGCGCACCGGCTCGTCAACTACTCCATGTCGCCCGTGCAGCGCGGCGACAAGCCCGGGGCCTGCAACGACTGCGGCCTCTGCCTCCCCAAATGCCCGCAGGGCATCGACATCCCGGCGGAGCTCAAGCGCATCCGTCAGGAACTGGAACTCTAGGCGGGGGAAGGCATGGACAGGCGCGATTTTTTAAAGACAGCCGGCCCGCTGGCCCTGGGCGCGCTGGCGGGCGTCACGGCGCCGCTCGGCGCGCCCTCCGGGGCGGAGGCGGAAGCAAAGGACAAGGCCATGAAGATACTGGTGCTCACGGGCAGCCCCCGGAAGAACGGCAATTCCAACCATCTGGCGAGCCGCTTCATCGAGGGCGCCACAGAGGCCGGGCACAGCGTCACGCGCTTTGACGCGGCGCAAAGCGAGGTGCACCCCTGTATCGCCTGCAATTCCTGCGGCATGGACGGCCCCTGCATCTTCCAGGACGATTTCGGGATCGTGCGCGAGCACATCGTCCCGGCGGACATGGTGGTCTTTGCCACACCCATGTATTATTTCGGCATCTCCGCGCAGCTCAAGGCGGTCATCGACCGCTTCTACGCCATCAACGGGCAGATCCACGTGCCCAAGAAGGCCGCCCTGCTCATGACCTACGCCAACACGGCGGCGGAGCAGGCCGCGCCCATTGCCGCGCATTATGACGTTTTGCTCGACTATCTCGGCTGGCAGGATGCGGGCCGCGTCATCGCGCCCGGCGTGTGGGTGGAGGGCTCGGTGAGCAATACGCCCTATCCGCGCGCGGCCTACGATTTGGGCAAGAGCCTCTGAGCGTGGCTTTCGCGCCCCGGGCCTCCCCGGCGCACTTGTCAAGACGGCCGCTTGGCCCTATGCTGCGTCCACGCTGTCCGCTCCCCTGCGGCCGGCGCGGATGCTGAGTTTGACGAAGGATGCAAAAGGGTTATGTTATACATTGCAGTTGGTCGCCTTCCTTATTCCCGTCTGGAGCGAAGCGAAAGACGGGTGCTGGCGCCGGAAGAATCCTAAAAAATAAGATTTTTTGCTGCCGGCAAGGAAGACAAAAATTTCCGAAGGGAGTGTACTTAAGTACTCGACCGAGGAAATTTTTTTCTGACGCAGCCGGCGGCAAAAAGGCTGTTTTTGACGGATAATTTCGGCATTACTCCAGCTTCACAGGCACGCCGCCAACTCGCTGGTATATAACAAAGCCTGCAAAAAACGCAGATACCTGCGCCAAAGGAGAACCCCCATGGACAAGAAAGTCGCCGACCTGATCCGCGAACAGGTCACCAAGGAATTTTACTCCGCCTATCTCTACCTCGCCTTTTCCAACTACTACCATGAGGTGAGCCTGGACGGCTTCGGCCACTGGTTCGAGGTGCAGGCGCGGGAAGAGCAGCAGCACGCCATGAAATTCCTGAAATACCTTCAGGACAACAACGAAAAGGTGAAGCTCGGCACTATCGACGCCCCCGACGCTGAGTTCAACAATCACAAGGAGCCGCTGGACGCCGCGCTCAAGCACGAGAAGTACGTCACCTCGCTCATCAACACCATCTACCGCGAAGCGCGCGAGGTCGACGACTATCGCACCTGCCAGTTCCTCGACTGGTTCATCGCCGAGCAGGGCGAGGAGGAGAAGAACACGAGCGACCTCATCGCCAAGTACGATCTCTATGCCTCCGACCCCAAGGGCCTTTACCTGCTGAACTCCGAGCTCATGGGCCGGGTGGACACCACNGCCACGGANNCGCAGGCCTAGNNCNCGCCNNNCCNCGNNACANNAATCAAGCCGCGGCNNACTCCNTTNCCGGGGGCCGCCGCGGCTTTTCTGTTGTNCNGNCGNNTTCTTGNCTAGGCCGCGCCGTGCTTTTCCCTGAGCNTGCGCTCCATGCGGTTCATGAAGATGGGCGAGAGCAGGCCGANNACGCAGAGCGCGATGAGCGCCCAGCAGAGCGGCGTGGAAAAGAGGATGGACGGGTCGCCGTCGCTCAGCATGAGCGAGCGCCNNAGNCCNCGCTCGCCGATGGGNCCGAGNATGAGCCCGAGCACGATGGCCGTGGCGTTCATGTCGAACTTGCGCACGAGGTAGCCCACGCCNCCNAAAATGAGCATGATGGCCACCTCNACCACNTTGTTGTGGATGGCGTAGGAGCCCACCACGCAGAGCAGGAAGATGGANGGGATGAGGATGGCGTCCGANAGGCGNGCGATATTGGCGAAGCCCTTGCAGCCGAGCATGCCGATGCCGAGCATGAAGAACTGCACGAGCACGAAGCCCGCGAAAAAGGTGTAGGTCATGCCCGCATAGGTGNTGAAGAGCTCGGGCCCGGGCTGGAGGCCGTGNATNATGAGNCCGCCCATGAGCACGGCCGTCACCGACTCGCCCGGGATGCCNANNGTGAGCATGGGAATGAGCGAGCCGCCCGTGACCGCGTTGTTGGCNGCTTCGGAGCCGGCCACGCCCTCGATGGAGCCCTTGCCGAACTCCTGCTTGTTCTTGGAGAAGCGGCGCGCCTCGTTATAGCCGATGAAGCAGGCGATGGACGCGCCGGCGCCNGGCAGGATGCCCACGATATTGCCGATGATCCACGAGCGGATGATGGTCGGCGAGATCTTCTTCACCTCGGCCCCGGTGAGGCTGAAGCGGTCCTTGAACTTGGCGGCCGCGGGCCTCGCCTGGATGCGCTTTTCCGCCAGGATGAGCACCTGCGACATGGAAAAGAGGCCGATGAGCGCGCAGGTCACGTCCACGCCGTTGTAGAGCGTGCTCTGGCCGAACATGAAGCGCGGCACGCCCTCCATGGGGTCCATGCCCACGGTGGAGATGAGCAGGCCGAGCACGCCGCTCATGAGGCCCTTGATCATGGACTTGGACGACACGCCCGCGATGATGGTCAGCCCGAAAAGCGAGAGCCAGAAATATTCCGGGCTCTTGAACTTCATGGCGAGCTGCGCCAGCGGCGGCGCGAAGAAAT
Organism: Desulfovibrio sp.; assembly: GCF_014803725.1. Lineage (GTDB taxonomy): Bacteria > Desulfobacterota > Desulfovibrionia > Desulfovibrionales > Desulfovibrionaceae > Desulfovibrio. Next base: position 12,033 of record NZ_JAAVBE010000010.1, on the reverse strand, counting down.
AGAGCGAGATGCAGCTCAAAAGGCCGCCGCAGAAGGAGGCGAAGCAGGCCACGGTGAGCGCCTTGGCCGCCTGGCCGCGCAGGGTGAGCTGGTAGCCCTCGATGGCCGTGGCCGCCGAGGCCGGCGTGCCCGGCGTGTGGATGAGGATGGCGCTGATGGAGCCGCCGAAAATGGCGCCGCAGTAGATGCCGCCGAGGATGATGAGGCCCGTGGCCGGGTCCATGCCGAAGGTCACGGGCAAAAGCAGGGCCACGCCCATGGCGGCGGAAAGGCCGGGCAGGCAGCCGATGGTCACGCCCACGGCCGTGGCCGCGGCCATGAGCAGGAGGTTGAGCGGGCTTAAGGCTTGCAGGAAGCCCGTGCCCATGAGCGCCAGAGTGTCCATGCGTCGTCCTTATGTGAGGTGGGGCGTGGCGAAAATCGGGCCGCGGCTAGCCGAACAGGATGCCGCGCGGCAGCGGCACCTTGAGAAAGAGCGTGAACACCGAGTAAATGAGGATGCCGAGCACCGCCAGCGTGATNGCCATATGCAGCGGCGGCACCTTGAGCCGCCACATGACCGCCACCATGTAGATGAGCCCGGCCGGGTAAAAGCCCACATAGTGCATGAGCGCGAGATAGGCCACCGAGGCGATGACCACGAAGAAGAACTGCCCGGCGAGAAAGCCCTTGAAAATCTCGGGCAGGTCGTTGACGAGGCCGGGCTTTTCGGGCNCGGGCGCGGGGATGCCGGCCTCCTCGATGGCCGGNCGGCCGGTGAAGAGCCGCCAGAGGCGCGTGGCGAGATAGAGCGTGTTCAGCCCGGCGAGCCCGGCGATGAGGCAGAGCGGGTAGACCTGGGCCGCGGCCTTGAGCTTGAGGGTCATCACAAGAAAGAGCAGGCAGGTGGCGTAGATGATGGCCACCACGCCGATGTCGGAGCGGGTCATGCTGGCTCCCNGGTTTGGGCGCTGGCGAAAGCCGCCGGCCCGGNCGGGANCGGNGTTCCGTCCGGGCCTTTTGGCAGGGCTNNNTNNAAAGGCTACTTGTAGAGGTTCGAGACCACGTCCTTGCAGAACTTCTCCTGGTCGGCGATGAGGTCCGCGTAGGCCTTGTTGTCCTTGAAGTCGATGGTCATGCCGGCCTTTTCATGGGCGGCGATGTTTTCCGGGTCTTCCATGGTCTTGCGGAAGGCGTCCACATAGAACTCGATGATTTCCGGGGGCGTGCCCTTGGGGGCCACGAGGCCGCGCGCCGCGCCGTACCACTTGTCATAGTAGCCCTGCTCGCCCAGGGTGGGCACGTCGGGCATCTCGGGCAGGCGCTTTTCGGAGAACACGCCGAGCACGCGCAGCTCGGGCTTGTCGCCCTTGATGAGCTGGGCCACGTCGGCCACCTTGGCGCAGGAGAAGTCCACCTCGCCCTGGCGCAGGGCCAGGAGCTGGTCGGCCGTGCCGCCGTAGGGGATGGCCTTGTAGTCAAAGCCCGCGCTCTTGGCGAGCAGCTGGGCCGCGGTGTGGTTGGAGGCTTCCACGCCGTTGGTGGAGGCGCGGTAGGTGGGCTTGGCCTTGCAGGCCTCCACGAGGTCCTTGAGGCTCTTCCACGGGCTGTCGGCCTTGACCACCACCACGCCGGTCTCGGAAAGATGGTTGGCGATGGGCACCACGTCGGCCACGCTGAAGGTGGAGTCGGGCATGGTGGCGAGCGTGGTGAAGGTGGGCAGGTTGATGAAGCCGATGGTCTGGCCGTCGGGCTTGGCGTTCACGAGCTGGGTCCAGCCGATCTTGCCGTCGGCGCCGGGCAGGTTGTTGATGACGAGGGTCTTGCCCACATGCTTCTCCGCCTCGGAGGCGAGCAGGCGCGCGCCCGTGTCCGTGCCGGAGCCGGCCTTGTAGGCCACGATGACGTTCACGTCGCCCGTGGGTTTCCAGTCGGCGGCNNANNCNAGGGCCGGGGNCAGCAGCAGGGCAAGGGCGAGCAGGACGAGACATTTTTTCATGGAGGGTCCTCCCGGAAAAAAGTGGCGAAGCCGNTGCCGGGCGCCNTGCCCGGCGTTGGTGCGATGCNGGGATTCTCATGNATCTTTGNCGTTTTGGCAAGCGTCNGCGNNCGNNNNGGNCCNGNCTTTNTNNCGGGCCAGGCGCTNCCGNANGGGCCNNGCCGCCATNTCGAGNAGNTCNGGNGCNACNAGGCGCGCCAGCGGCACCGCCACCAGCGCGAAGGCCGCGCCGCTCGCCATGAGCGCCGCGCAGGCGGCGAAAAAGGGCGCCAGCGGCAGCCGCGCGAGCGTGGCGTCGGCCGCAAGCCAGGCCACGCCCGCGGCCGGGACGGAGCAGGCGAGGCAGCGCGCCGTGAGCGGCCCAAGGCCCGCAAAGGCCGCCCAGCCATGGCGCCGCGCCCAGATGAGGATGAGCCAGACCACATAGGCGCTGACGCCAAGGCCGGAGAGCGCGGCCACGGCCCAGGCGCCCAGCGGCACGGCGAGGAAATAGTAGAGCGGGATGCACACGATGGTCAGCACCGTGCCCGTGAGCGCCGGGGTGAGGGTGTCGCCGTGGGCGTAATAGGCGCGCACGAGCACCATGTAAAAGATCCAGAAGGGCGCCGGTGCGAGCATGAGCCTCGTCAGCGGCAGCGCCGCCAAGGTCTCCCCGGGGCCGAAGCGCCCGCCCTGGAAGATGATGCCGAGGATGGGCCACGATGCCGCCATCATCCAGAGCGCGCAGGGGATGATGAGGCCGAGGCTCGCGGCAAGGGCGGTGCGCAGCGTCGCGGCGAAGCGTTCGTCCTCGCCGTCGGCCAGAAGGCGCACGAGAAAGGGATAGGACGCCACGGCCGCGGCCTGCCCCACGAGGCCCACGGGCACCTGCGCGATGCGCCGGCCATAGTTGAGCAGGCTCACGGCGCCGTCGCCCACGAGGCTTCCGAAGACGCGCAAAAACTGCTCGTCGAGCATGACCACGGTCTGCCCGAGCATGAGCGGCAGCGCGATAAGCAAGAAGCGGAAGAGCAGGGGATGCCGCCACACGAAGGTAAGGCGCAGCCCCCCGGCCCGCGCGGCCTGGAAGGGCAGCAGGAAAGCCCCGAGCCCGGCGCCCAGGGTCACGCCCACACAGTACCCGGTCATTCCCATATGGCCGCCCTTGCAGAAGAGGACACCCGCCCCCGGCACCAGCGGCAAGAGCAGGCCCATGGCGATGATGGCGCCATTATAGATGAGCGGCGTGAGCGAGGGCACGCTGAACTGCCGCCTGAGCAGCAAAAGCGCGGTGAAGCAGGCCCCGGCGAGAAAGAACACCTGCGCCGGCAGGATGATGCGCATGAAGAAGGCGAGGCGCCCCAAGGCCTCGGGGCTGAAGCCCGGGGCGGTGAGCCGCGCGAGCTGCTCGGCCCAGATCATGCCCGCGCCGGTGAGCGCCAGCGAGGATACGAGCATCCAGAAAAACACGCAGGAGAAAAAGCGCCAGGCGTCGTCCTCGTCCTCGCGGAAGCGCGCCGCCAGGAGCGGGATGATGGTGATGGACATGAAGCCGCCGGCCAAAAGATAATTGATGATGTCCGGCACCACGAAGGCCGCGAAATAGAGGTCGGCCTCGCCGCCCGCGCCGAACTGCCACGAGATGACCTTGTCGCGCACAAGGCCCATGAGGCGCGAGAGCACGGCGCTGGCCGCGAGGATGAGCGCGGCCGCGCCCATGCGCTGGCGGGCGGTGAGCAGGGGCATCAGCGGGCCTTGTCCCCGCGGCGGGGCCGCCCCGCTGAGGTGCGGGGCCGCTCGCGGCGGGGGGGCTTGCCGTCCCGCCCGGGCTGTCCGCGCCGGCCCGGGGTGTCGGGCGTGCCCGGCCTTTTCCCCTGCCCGCTGGCGCCGCTGCCGGAACGGGATTTCCGCCCCCCGGGCGCCGGGCCTTCCCGCTTCCGGCCTTTGCCCGTACCCGGGCGCCGGCCGTCCCGCTGGTTCTTGCCGGGTACGGGGCGGCCCTTGCCGGCCGCCGGGCCTCCCTTGCGCGGGGCCTTGCCCGCCGCGGGCAGTTCCAGCGGCACCAGGCGGATCTCGAGCCGGCCCATGTCCACTTCCTCAAGGCGCACCTTCACCGGGTCGCCCAGCTTCCAGACGCGGCCCAGGCGCTCGCCCGTGAGGGAGAGGCGGTCCTGGTCATACACGTACCAGTCGTCCGTGAGGTCTTCGAGGCGGATCATGCCCTCCACAGGCATGCCGTCGAGCTCCACGAAGATGCCGAAGGGCGTGACGCCGCTGATGACGCCGGAAAGCTGCTCGCCCTCGCGGCCGGCGAGGGAGAGGCAGGCGAGGCGCCGCGCCATTTCGCGCTCGCACTCCATGGCCGCGCGTTCGCGGCGGTTCAACTGGTCGCCGATGCGCAAAAGGCGCTGCCCGGCCGGGATCTCGCCGCAGGGCTTGCCCAGCGCCGCCTTGAGCGCCCGGTGCACGAGCAGGTCGGCATAACGCCGGATGGGCGAGGTGAAGTGGCAATAGTCGGTGGAGGCCAGCCCGAAATGGCCCACATTCTCCGGCTGGTAGCGGGCCTGGGGGAGGGCCCGCAGGCAGAGGCGGTTGACCACATATTCCTGCGGCGTGCCCTGGGCGCGGCCCAGTATTTCGCGCAGGGCCGCGGCGTCCGGCTTGCCGTTCACGCGAAGGCGCGGCGGCAGGCTCTCCAGCGCCGTGGCCTCAAGGGTGGTGAACAGCGCTTCCAGCCGCTCCGCGTCCGGCTCGGGGTGGACGCGGTAGAGAAATTCCGGCGTGCCGCGGGCGCCGAGCCAGCGGGCCACGGCCTCGTTGGCCGCGATCATGAATTCCTCGATGAGCCGGTGCGCGTCATGGCGCTCGGCCACGCCCACGCCGGTCACGCGGCCGTCCGGCCCGAACTGGTAGCGGGCCTCGGGCAGGTCGAAATCGAGGCTGCCCCGCGCCCTGCGCGCCTCCCGCAACACGCGGTACAGGGCAAAGGCCTCGTCCAGCATGGCGAGCACCGCTTCGCCGCGGGGCTGTTCGCGGATGGCGCGCCGCGCCGCCTCGTCCCGGTCGAGCACGGCGTCGCGCACCGCATCATACGTAAGGCGCGCGGCCGAGCGCATGATCACCGGCGCGAAGCGCGCCTCGCCCGGGCGCCCCTTTTCGTCCAGCGGCAGCTCCACCAGCATGGCGAGCCGGTCTTCCCCAGGCTTCAGGCTGCACAGGCCGTTGGAGAGCGCGGGCGGCAGCATGGGCTCCACCGAGCGCGGAAAATACCAGGAATTGCCGCGGGCCAGCGCCTCGGCGTCAAGGGCGCCTGGCCCTCCCGGCTGGCCGCGCCCGGGCCGCACATAGTGGCTCACATCGGCGATGGCCACGCGCAAAAGCCAGCCCTTGCCGCGTTTTTCCACATGCACGGCGTCGTCGAAGTCGCGCGCGTCCGCGCCGTCGATTGTCACGAGCGGGAGCGGGCGCATGTCCTCGCGCCCGGCCATGTCCTCGGGCGTCGGCCCGGCGGGAAGATTCGCGGCCTCGGCGAGCACGGCCGGCGGAAATTCGCGCGGCGCCTCGTGATTGAGCTTGACAAGCTCCTCCTGCACGGCCACATCGTCCTCGCGGCCATAGGCGCCCGCGAGACGCGCGCTCCAGAGGTCCGAGGCCAGTTCCGCCTCGGGGGTGACGAGCAGGAGCGTCCCCGCCTCCAGGCGCCCCCCTTGGGGCAGGCCCGGCGCCCCGTCTTCGGGCAGCGAAACGCTGAAATTCACCGGGATGCGGCTGTCAGCCGGGCGGCAGAAGAGCGTCGCCCCGGTGCGGCGCACCAGATGCACCGGCACTTCCTTGTTCGCCCGCTCGAGGATGTGGGTCACGCGGCCTTCGGGCGCGCGCGAAACGCCGTGGCCGCGTCCCTCTCTGCCGGGCATCGCCACCGCGCGCACGAGGTCGCCGTGCCATGCGCCGCCGCGCTGGACAGGATGGATGAAGAGCTCGGGGCCGGCCGCCGCGCCGTCCTCGCGCACGGGCGTCACGAAGCCGCCGCCGTCGCGCAGGGCGCGGTAGCGGCCCGTGACCTGGCGCAGGCTTTCGGGCCGCGTCCACAGGCCGCCGGCGAGGCGCACGAGGCGCCCCTCGCGGGCCAGCGCGGCGAGTTCCGTCTCGAGCTGCCGCTTGCCCTGGCGCGGCACGCGCGCGGCCCGCAAAAGCGCGTCCAGGCGCAGGGGGCGCGCCTGCCGGGCGAAGATGGCCAGCAGGTCGTCGCCGGCCGGCACGGCGCCGGCGCGCCTGTCAGTACGTTGTTTCTTGGGTTTTTTCATGACGTGGAAATAGAAAACAGGGGCAAAAGGCGAGCCCTTTGCCCCTGCGTTCCCTGTGGTTTTTGGCGCCGGCTAGTCGCGGTTGCCGCCGAAAAGCTGGAGCAGCATGAGGAAGATGTTGATGAAGTCGAGATAGAGGGTCAGCGCGCCCAGGATGGCCCCGCGGCGGACGGCCGTGCCGTCCTCAAGGGGCGCGCCCTCGCCGAAGCGGCGCAGCTTCTGGGTGTCATAGGCGGTGAGGCCGGTGAAGATGAGCACCCCGAGGCAGCTCACGATGAAGTTCATCATGGTGCTCTTCAAAAAGAAGTTCACCACCATGGCGATGAGGATGCCGATGAGGCCCATGAACAGGAAGTTCCCGAAGCCCGTGAGGTCGCGCTTGGTCACGGTGCCGTAGATCGACATGGCGAGGAAGGTGCCGGTGGTCACGAGGAAGGCCGTGCCGATGGACGCGATGGGATAGACCACGAAAATGGACGAGAGCATGGCCCCGGTGAGCGCCGAATAGAGCAGGAAAAGCCCCGTGGCCGCGCCGGCAGAGAGCTTGGTGATGGCCGCGGACAGCCCGATGACGAGGCCGAACTGCGCGAGCACGAGCAAAATCATGACCAGGCTGTTGCCGAGGATGGCGTCGCGGATGACCGGGGTGCCGGCCACGCCGTAGGCCACCACCGTGGTGACGGCGAGGCCCGCGGTCATCCACTGGTAGACGTGGCGCATATAGACGGAAGCCACGCTCGAGACGCGGCCTTGGGCGATGGTATTGGGGAAGGGTGCCATGGAAAGCCTCCGGGATGGTGGAAGAAAGGGCCTCGGCGCATGCGCCGCCGGGTGGCGGCCATGCCTCGGGCCGTTGGGGGCATGCGCGCGCCCGCTGGTCCGCGCCGGAAAGCCCCTGCCTGCTCTTTCTATATAAGATTTACCCGCACTTGCGCAAGGCCCGCAGGCCCCCCTTCCGCCCGGCCTTGCGCAAAATCCGCCCCGCGGGAGAAGCGCCTTGCAAGACGGGCGTGCCGGTGCTAGTGTGGAAGCCATGGAACTTCTGGAACAGCTTGAGGCGCGCGTCGCCGAACTCCTGGCCCGGCTGGATCGTCTGCGGGCCGAGAATGCGCACCTGCGCGCCGAGCTTTCCGCCCAGGGCGTGGAATCGTCCGGGCTGGAAGAAGAAAACCGCAGGCTGCATGAATCCCTCGCCCGCGAGGAAGGGCGGCGCGCCGAGGCGCTCCAGCGCATCGACGCCCTGCTGCGCAAGATCCAGGAGCATGACAGCGTCGAGTAGGCTATTTGTGAGTGATACCAACATCAACCTTACCGTTCTTGGCGTTGACATCGCCTTCCGGGCCGGGGCCGACATGGAGCGCGCCCGCGAAGCGGCCCGGCTGGTGGAAGAACGGTTTGCGCGCGGAAAAACGAGGTCCCAGGGCGGCCAGAGCAGGGAGATACTGCTTACCTTTCTGGCCCTAGGCCTGGCGGATGAACTGTTGCAGTTGAAGAAAACGCAGAATGACGCGCGGCGGCGCATTGCCGCGCTTCTTGCACGGATAGAGAATTCCGAAGAATAGGCGGCGGCCGCGGGGGCGCAGCATCCTCCCCACGGCCCGCACAAGGAGCAGACATTTTCCCTGGAGTCCGCGTGATTTGCGCCTCGGCGCTAACCTGACAAGCATATGCAAAAGGGCGTCGGTCTCTGCGGCCCGTGTGCAAGCCCGCCTTGGGCGGGAAGCCTGACGGCCGCATACGGATGCCCGACCTGGGAAACCAGGTTCTGCACCGCAGGCGCGACACGGTTCTCTGGGGTTCTTGAACGTTCGCGGGATTTCCTTTCGGGGGTGCCGGCCCTGCCGCGCCCCCGGAAAACCAGGCCAGATAGCGGCGCATCCCGGCGCCCGGCGCTGGTTTTTCGTGCCGTGCCGCCCGGCGTTTCGCCGTGGGCGGCGCCGGCCCCGCATCCCGGGGCATGACGGCATTCTGTCGGGCCGGTTCCGGCCCGGCTTCACACGCGCTTCCGTTCGCATCCGGCCTTGGCCGCAAGGGCTTGCCGCCCCGGCATGATGTGCGGCGCATTTTGGCGCCGTCCCTTCGGCGCCCCGGGCGCCGAACCGAAGCGAGGCTGGTTTCAATGGATCCAATCATCATCGCGGCGCTTTGCGGGGCCGTGCTGGCCGGTTGCCTGGCCGGCATGCTCGTGCAGCGCTATCTCGCGGCCAAGCGCGTCGGCGACGCCGACGAGCTCGCGCGGCGTATCGTGGAAGAGGCCCGCAAGGAGGCACAGGCCCAGAAAAAGGAACTCCTGCTCCAGGGCCAGGACGATCTTTTCAACCAGAAGCGCGAACTGGAAAACGAGTTCCGCGAGCGGGAGCGCGATGTCAAGCAGCGCGAGCGCAAACTGGACGAAATGGGCGGCCGCCTCGAGGAAAAGCTGGAAAAGGCAGCGGCCCGCGAGCTCGACCTGCTCTCGGCCGAGAAGGAACTGGCCCGCAAGGAGCGCGAGCTCTCCGAATCCGAAACCTTTTTGCAGGAGCGCATCAGCGAGCAGGAGCGCCGCCTTTCCGAGATCGCCGGCCTCACGCCTGACGAGGCCCGGGCGCGCCTGCTTGCCGACATCGAGGCGCGCACGCGCCACGAATCCGCCAAGATGATCCGCCAAATCGAGACCCAGGCCCGCGAGACCGCCGACCGCAAGGCCAAGGACATCCTCTGCAATGTCATCCAGCGCTATGCCGGCGACTATGTGAACGAGCAGACCGTCACCGCCGTGACCCTGCCGAGTGAGGACATGAAGGGCCGCATCATCGGCCGGGAGGGCCGCAATATCCGCGCGCTTGAGGCCGCCACCGGCGTTGACCTCATCATCGACGACACGCCGGAGACGGTCATCCTCTCGGCCTACAGCCCGCTCAGGCGCCAGGTGGCGCGCATGGCGCTCGAGCGCCTCATCCAGGACGGCCGCATCCATCCGGCCCGCATCGAGGATGTGGTCCAGAAGTGCCAGCAGGAGCTCGACGTGCAGGTGCGCGAGGTGGGCGAACAGGCCACCTTCGACGCGGGCGTGCACGGCATCCACCCCGAGATCGTGCGCCTTTTGGGCCAGTTGCGCTACCGTACCTCCTTCACGCAGAACGTGCTCCAGCACTCGCTGGAGGTCTCGGCGCTCTGCGGCATGCTGGCCGCTGAGCTCGGCATGGATGTGCGCAAGGCCAAGCGCGCGGGCCTTTTGCACGACATCGGCAAGGCCGTGGACCACGAGGTCGAGGGCCCGCACGCCCTTATCGGCGCGGACATCGCCAAGAAGTACAACGAGAGCCCGGACATCGTGCACGCCATTGCGGCCCACCACGAGGATCAGCGCCCCTCCACGGCGCTCGCCGTGCTCGTGCAGGCGGCGGACTCCATCTCCGGCGCGAGGCCGGGCGCGCGCAAGGAACTTCTGGAGAATTACGTCAAGCGCCTGGAGGATCTGGAGGGCATCGCCACCAGCTTCGAGGGCGTCACCAAGGCCTATGCCATCCAGGCCGGGCGCGAGGTGCGCGTCATGGTGGACGCGGACAGCGTGGACGACGACGCCACCTACCTGCTCTGCAAGGACATTGCCGAGAAGATCGAGAAAAACCTCACCTATCCGGGGCAGATCCGCGTGACCGTCATCCGCGAGCGCCGGGCTGTGGGCCTCGCCAAGTGACCGAGGCCACGGCCCTTCTAGTGGAACTGCTGGACGCGGCCTGCGCCGTGCTCCTGGCCGCTGCCGCCGCGTGGCGGGCGCGCGGCTTCGGCGCGCACTTCACCGGGGCCGTGGTGCTGGGCTGTTTTTGCGGGCTCATGGCCGGGCTCACGCGTGAGACCCTGCTCCACGGGGCCGCGGGCACGCGCCTCGTCCTGGGGGAGCTCCCCGGGCCCGCACTGGCCGGGGCGCTGCTCGGGGCGCTGGCGGCCGCCGGGGCCGCGGCGCTGGCGCGCAAGCGCACCGACGCTTCCGGCGCACTCGGCGGGCGCGGCCTCTTTTTCTGGCTGGACAGTCTGGGGCTTTTCCTCGCCACCTCGCTGGGCGTGTTCTGCGCCCTGCGCGAGATCGGGGCCACGGGCGCGCTGGCGCTGGGGCTGCTCTCAGGGCTCGCGCCGGGCTTCGTGCGCGACACGGCCCTGGGCGATACGGCCCGCTTCGTGGAACAGTCGTGGTATGCCACGGCCGCGGCGCTGGGCGCCATGGCGACCATCCTTTTGCTCATCCTGCCGCCGAGCTTTGGCGGCGCGTGGCCGCTGCCGCAGGCGTGGCGCTGGCTCTGGCCCTGGGCCAGCATCTTCGGCGGCGCGGCCGTGGCCCTGGCCTTGCGCCTCTGGCGCGGCAGCCGGGAGGAGGAGTAACGGCGGAGGATCCTTCCGGCACCATCGCTGCTGTCGATGCCCGTAGGGCTCGCTTTGCTCGCCAACGGGCACGGCGCTTCGCGCCGCCATCCGGTCGCAGCCACCGGCTGTCGCTGCGCTCCAGCCTGAAGGTGGAAGGGCAAACGCCAGCGGGCAAAATTTTTTTTGAAAAAACCTGTTGACAATCCCGGGGGGCGTTGCTACTTTACCCCTCCGCGCCGAGAAACGGGGCAGGCGAAAAAAGTTTTCGCGAGGCCTCTTGACAAGGGCGGGAATCGGACGCATATAACGCGTCGCGCCGCTGAAAGGCGGCGGTGGTTCATTGACAAGTGAATAGCGAGCGGGAAGGAAAGTTCTTTGAGATTCCGGTTCCTTACGGGCAACTGTGAGGGATCTGGCGAAAGATTCAAACTGGAGAGTTTGATTCTGGCTCAGATTGAACGCTGGCGGCGTGCTTAACACATGCAAGTCGAACGCGAAAGGGAGCTTCGGCTCCCGAGTAGAGTGGCGTACGGGTGAGTAACGCGTGGATAATCTGCCCCTCTGACCGGGATAACTGCTGGAAACGGCAGCTAATACCGGGTACGCTCCCCATTTTGATTTGGGGAGGAAAGATGGCCTCTGCTTGCAAGCTATCGCAGAGGGATGAGTCCGCGTCCCATTAGCTTGTTGGTGAGGTAACGGCTCACCAAGGCAACGATGGGTAGCCGATCTAAGAGGATGATCGGCCACACTGGAACTGAAACACGGTCCAGACTCCTACGGGAGGCAGCAGTGGGGAATATTGCGCAATGGACGAAAGTCTGACGCAGCGACGCCGCGTGAGGGATGGAGGCCTTCGGGTCGTAAACCTCTGTCAGAAGGGAAGAAAGCGTACAGTGCCAATCAGCTGTGCGTTGACGGTACCTTCAAAGGAAGCGCCGGCTAACTCCGTGCCAGCAGCCGCGGTAATACGGAGGGCGCAAGCGTTAATCGGAATTACTGGGCGTAAAGCGCACGTAGGCTGTTTCGTAAGTCAGAGGTGAAAGCCCACGGCTCAACCGTGGAATTGCCTTTGATACTGCGGGACTTGAATCCGGGAGAGGGTGGCGGAATTCCAGGTGTAGGAGTGAAATCCGTAGATATCTGGAGGAACACCAGTGGCGAAGGCGGCCACCTGGCCCGGAATTGACGCTGAGGTGCGAAAGCGTGGGGAGCAAACAGGATTAGATACCCTGGTAGTCCACGCCGTAAACGATGGATGCTAGATGTCGGGGAGCGATCCTCGGTGTCGAAGCTAACGCGATAAGCATCCCGCCTGGGGAGTACGGTCGCAAGGCTGAAACTCAAAGAAATTGACGGGGGCCCGCACAAGCGGTGGAGTATGTGGTTTAATTCGATGCAACGCGAAGAACCTTACCTGGGTTTGACATC
>NZ_JAAVBE010000009.1 GCF_014803725.1 Desulfovibrio sp. | reverse complement strand
GCTGGCGCGCCGGCGCTGGGGGCGCCTGCGTCGTGGCAGGTTGTGGCGCGGGCGCCGGCGGTGCGGGGGCCTGGGCTTGCGCCGCCCTCGCCTGCGCGCGCAAGGGGCGCAGGCCCTCGGGCTCGGGCGGCCCCACAAAGATTGGCGGCGGTCCTTCCGGCTCCTCGGGCGGCGGCGCGATGCCGCTCGGCTCCAGCAGGAGCACCTCCTCCAGATGCTGCAAATCCACCAGCGGAACCGCGGCCACGGCCATGAACTGTGTATAGTCCGAGGGGGCCACGCTCACCACGCGCGCAACGGGCAAGCCCTTGGGATACTTGCCGTCGAGACCGGAAGTCACCAGTATTTCGCCGTTTTTCACGCTGGCGTCGCGCTGGACGAAGTTGACCTCGAGCTCGCGGCCCTTGCCCTTGCCCATGAGGATGCCGGGGGCGCGGCTCTCCTGCCCGAACACGGCCACGCGGCTCCCCGGGTCGGTGATGAGCAGGGCCGTTGAGGCGTGCGGGCTTGCCTTGAGCACCCGGCCCACGAGGCCCAGGTGCGTCACGAGGGGCGTGCCGGGGCGCCCGCCCGTGGCGTAACCGCGGCTGATGGTGATGCTGTCGAGCACGGCATTGGGGCCAAGCCTGCCGGCGAGCACGCGCGCGCCCAGAGGGCGCCAGCTCACGTCCACGGGCAGCTGCACGAGCTCACGCAGGCGGCGAAGCTCGGCCAGGTCCTCGCCGCTGGCGAGCAGGCGTGATTCCAGCTCGTCCACGCGGGCCTTGAGGCGCAGGTTTTCGCCGCGCACGTCCACAAGGTCGAAATAGCGGTCCCAGAAGCCGGAAAACACGTCCTCAACGGCGCGCAGGGGGCGGAGCACCGCGCCGCCCACCTCGAGGCCCACGGAGGCCGCAAGGTCGTCAAGAGCATGGGTGCGCTGGTTCCAGGAATACATCCCCAGAAACAGGATGAGCAGAACGCCCGCGAGAATAAGGATGCGCCGCAGGTTCACAAAAGCCTACCCCCGGCGGCGCCTGCCCCGGAGCGCGGGGGCGCCGCAGCCATGCGCGCGGCCGCTCAATCGATGCAGACTTCCTTGAGGATGTGGAGATTGTCCAGCGTCTTGCCCGTGCCCACGACCACGGTGGAGAGCGGGTCGTCCACCACGGTGATGGGGAGCGAGGTCTCCTCGCGCAAGAGCTGGTCCAGCCCCTTGAGCAGGGCGCCGCCGCCGGTGAGCACGATGCCGCGGTCGACAATATCGGCGGCGAGCTCGGGCGGGGTCTGCTCGAGGGCGATGCGCACGGCCTGGACGATGCTGTCCACCTGTTCGGAAATGGCCTTGCGCACCTCCTCGGAGGTGATGATGATGTTCTGCGGGATGCCGGTCACAAGGTCGCGGCCCTTGACCTCGATCTGCTGCTCCGGGTCCTGCGGGTAGGCCGAGGCGATCTTGATCTTGATCTCCTCAGCCGAGGATTCGCCGATGAGCATGTTGTACTTGCGCTTGACGTGGGTCATGATGGCTTCGTCCATCTTGTCGCCGCCCACGCGCACCGAGCGCGAATACACGATGCCGGAAAGGGAGATGACGGCCACCTCGGTGGTGCCGCCGCCGATGTCCACCACCATGTTGGACGTGGGCTCCTGAATGGGGAGGTCCGCGCCGATGGCCGCGGCCATGGGCTCCTCGATGAGGTAGACCTCGCGCGCGCCGGCGGACTGGGCCGACTCCTTGACGGCGCGCTTCTCCACCTGGGTGATGCCCGTGGGCACGCAGATCATGATGCGCGGGCGCACCATGCGCCTGGAATTGTGCACCTTGGCGATGAAGTGCCGGAGCATGGCCTCCGTGACCTCGAAGTCGGCGATGACGCCGTCCTTCATGGGGCGGATGGCCCAGATATTGCCGGGCGTGCGGCCGAGCATGCGCTTGGCATCCTGCCCCACGGCGAGGACCATGTTGTTGCCGCGCGCGTCTTTCTTGACGGCCACCACCGAGGGCTCGCGCAGCACGATGCCGTGCCCCTTCACATAGACACAGGTATTGGCCGTGCCGAGGTCAATGGCAAGATCATTGGAAAAGAGACCCAGTACGGCATCCATAACCTTGGACATGCTTCGTTCGCCTCGCTTGGACGCTGCCTTGGCATGCTAAGGGCGCATGCGGGATTCTCCCGGGGCCGGAACTCGCCGGGGTGGAAATGTGTTCTTCCAAAATATCCCCAAAGTCAAGCCGCCCGGGGGAAAGTTCAAAATCTTTGCCGGGTTCGGCGGCTGCGACCGCCCCGGCGCGCCCGCCATACATGGCCGCGGGCGGCGCCCCCGGCCGGCGCCGCCTTTTGGCGGGTCAAAGTTCTGTACGGGGCGCCCGCTAGAAGCGGAAATCCCGCCTGCCCCCGGCAATCTCGGCAAGGCGCTTCTCTGCGATGGCGCGCACATGCGGGCTTTCCACATGGGCGAGCTCCTTCCTGATAAGGACCTCGCCGCGCTCGCGCGTGGCCGGGCTCGCGTAATCCTCCAGATATTCCTTGAGCGTGAGCAGGGCGTTGGGATGGCAGCAGTTCTGGATCTGCCCGCTCTTGCACAGGCTCATGAAGCGGTCGCCGGTGCGGCCCTCGCGGTAGCAGGCCGTGCAGAAGCTCGGGATATGGCCCATGCCCATGAGCCAGTGCACCACCTCGTCCAAGGTGCGGTCGTCGCTCACGTCGAATTGGCGTGAATTTTCCTCCTCGGCCTCGGGCGTGGCATAGCCGCCCACGCTGGTGCGCGAGGCCCCGCTGATCTGCGAGACGCCGAGGCCCAAAACCTGCTCGCGCACGGCGCGGCTCTCGCGGGTGGAGATGATCATGCCCGTATAGGGCACCGCCAGCCGGATGCAGGCGCAGATGCGGGCGAAGGTGGCGTCGTCGATGCCATGGGCGAAATCGCCGGGGTCGATGCCGTCGGCGCGACGCACGCGCGGCACGCTGATGGTGTGCGGGCCCACGCCGTGCACGGCCTCGAGGTGCTCGGCGTGCATGAGCAGCGACGCGAATTCCTCGCGCCAGGAGCCGAGGCCGAAGAGCACGCCCAGGCCCACATCGTCGATGCCGCCCTCCATGGCGCGGTCCATGGCCTCGGTGTGCCAGGCGTAATCGTGCTTGGGGCCCGTGGGATGCAAAAGCGCGTAGGCCGCGGGGTCGTAGGTCTCCTGAAAAAGGATGTAGGTGCCGATCTCGGCGGCGCGCAGGCGGCGGTAGTCCTCCACCGTGGTGGCCGCGATGTTGACGTTGACGCGGCGGATGGCGCCGTTGCGGTGATGGATGCCGTAAATGGTGCGGATGGACTCAATGATGTAGTCGAGCGGATTCTCTTTCGGGTGCTCGCCCGCCTCCACGGCGAGGCGCTTGTGGCCCATGTCCTGCAGGGCCGTCACCTCGCGCACGATCTCCTCCTGCGTGAGCTTCTTGCGCGGCATGTGGCTGTTTGTGCGGTGATAGGGGCAGTAGACACAGCCGTTGATGCAATAGTTGGAGAGATAGAGCGGCGCGAAGAGCACGATGCGGTTGCCGTAGAAGCGCTGCTTGATGCGGGCCGCCAGGTCGAACATGGCCTCAGTGGTTTCCGGGTCGTCCGCGGCCATGAGGACAGACGCCTCGCGGTGGGAGAGGCCCTTGCCCTCGGCGGCCTTGTCGAGGATGGCGGCCACGGCGGCGCGATCCCTGGCGAGCCGGTCGGCCTCGGCCACGGAAACGGCCGCTTCCTGCCGGTCAATGAAATCCGCCGCGCGGCGGGATGCGGGATCATACATGGCAAACCCCGAAGCGCGCCGCCGGGGGCGCGCCGGTACTGAAAAGGAAGGGCGGGAAGGATCAGGCCCGCGTTCAGGCCAGGATGGCAAGGCGCCCGGCGTCAAGCCGCGCCTCACGGGCGCAGCAGGCCGGGGCGTCCCCCGCCTCATGGGAAACGAAGACGAGCGCGGGCCCGGTGCCGGACGCGGCCAGGCGCTCCAGGGAAGAAAGATAACGCTCCCTCGCCGCCTCGTCCAGACCGGAACAGGGTTCGTCCAGCAGGAGCACGTCCGGGCCGCCCATGAGGGCGCGCGCGAGAAAGAGCCGCCGAAGCTGCCCGGTGGAAAGGCGGCGGATGGAGGCCGCCGCCACGCGGGCGCCCTCGCCTTCGGGGAAAAACAGCTCCACGAGGCGCCTGGCCTCGGCCTGCTCTTCGGCGCTGAACCCGCGGTAGACGCCGATGCTGTTGTCAAGGCCCGAGCACACGAGCTCGAGCCCGGTGAGCGGATAGCCGTAGAGCGCCTGGGAGAGATCGGAGACGAGGCGCACGCCGCGGCGCACCTCCTCAAGGGTCTCGGCCTCGCGCCCGAGGGAGGGCAAAAAGCGCCTGAGCGTGCCGCCGGCCGCGGCAAACTCGTCCCCGGCGAGCAGCCGCAGCAGGGTGGACTTGCCCGAGCCGTTGGCGCCCGTGAGGCGCCAGTGCTCGCCCCGGCGCAGGGTCCAGTCGATGTCGTGCAACACCTTGTGCCGGTCGATATACACCGAGACCCCGGAGAGCTGGATTAGCGGCGGGGCGGCGGCACCTGCGGCAGCCGGGCGCGAAACGACGGGCCTTTCTGCCGGCGCCGGCCGCACCGGCTCCTCGTGGAAAAGGCGCCCCGCCTCCAGCCACGCGCGGCCTCGGCACCACGACGGCACAGTCTCGGGCCTATGCGAGGCCATGATGACCGTGCCGCGCTCAGCATAGGCTTCGAGCGCCTCGGTGAAGCGGCGCCTGTGCCCCAAGTCCAGCCCGTCCAGGCATTCGTCCAGCAGCAAGAGGGCCGGCTCGCGTGCCAGCGCCGCGGCCAGAAGCACGAGGCGGAGCTGGCCCTGCGAGAGCTCGGGGAGCAGCCGGGGGAGGAGTTCCGCGCAGCCGAGGCTTTCAGCGGCAGCGCAGGCGCGGGCTTCGCAGGCCTCTTCCGCAACGCCGAACTCGGCGCCGGCGATGGCGCCCATGATGTATTCCAGGCCGGTCATGTAGGGGGCGCGGCGCTGCCACACTTCCTGCACGGCGGGGGAGACGAGCGCGCACAGGCTGCGGCCCGCGATGGGCGAGGTCTCCATAGCCTCGGCACCGCGCCAGAGGATGCGGCCGGCCGCCGGCCAGAGCTCGCCCCCCGCGAGGCGCAGCAGGCTCGACTTGCCCGCGCCGTTGGGCCCGAAGAGCGCGCAATGGCCGCCGGCCGTGACCTGCCAGCAAATATCTCGCAGCACGGGATGCTTCCGCTCCGGGTCGCCGGGGAGGAAACAGGTCACCCCCTCGATGCTGACGAGAAGTCCCTCTTGCTGCATGGCGCTCAAAACGGGACGAGGCTCCGGCGGCCGCCCTCGAAAAGCGCCTGCTGCGTGTAGCCGAAGCGCCGGGCGTAGGCAGCCAGGCGGTCGAAATCGCGGGCCACATCGCGCACGCTGTGGGCGTCCGAGGCGAAGGTCACGGGGATGCCGAGCCCCGCGGCAAGCTCCATGATGGGCGGCGCGGGATAGATCTCGCGGCAGGCCTTGCGCAGTCCCGCCGAGGAGACCTCCATGGCCATGCCCGTATCGGCCAGGGCCGTGAGCGCCCGGCGCACTTGCGCCCGGCTCTCCGGCCGGTCGAGCCACGCGCGGAAGCGCTCCACCGAGAAGATCTTGATGAGGTCGGGATGCGCGGCTATCTGGAAGAGCCCGGAGGCGAGCATGGCCTCCCAGGCCGTGAAATAGGCCGCATACCAGGCGTCGCACTGCTCCGCATCCGCGTCGCGCCATGGCTCGTCGCCGTCGTCAAAGCCCCAGTGCCCGAGAAAGTGGACGCTGCCGATGAGGTAGTCGAAATCCGCGGCTTTGCAGGCCTTGCGGATGAAGCCCTCCTCACCGTCGAGCCAGTCCATTTCCATGGCGAGCAGGGCGCGGGGCTGACCGGGCTTCGCGTTGTCGCGCAGGGCGCGCACCTCCCGGAAATAGTCCGGGAGGTGGGCCTTGAGCTGGTCGCGGTATTCGCGGCGGTAGGTGAAGCCCTCGGGCCTTGGCGAATGCTCGCTGAAGCCGATGACCTCAAGCCCGGCCGCCGCNGCCGCCGCGTACATGTCCTCCGNNNTGTCCGCGCCGTGNGAATAGCGCGTATGGGTNTGCAGGTCNGCCGTNATCATGTTCCGCTTACNTGCCNNCCCCGAGCCGGCGCACGATCTCCTGCGCNGCCTTGCGNCCNGCGCCCATGGCGAGGATGACCGTGGCCGCGCCNGTNACGATGTCGCCGCCGGCGAACACATTGGGGATGGAGGTCTCGCCCGTTTCCGGNTCNGCCTNNATGTAGCCGCGCTCGGTNCGCGCGAGGTCGGGCGTGGCGTCCAGNAGGATGGGGTTGGAGCGCGTGCCCAGGGCCACGATGGCGAGGTCNGTCTCNAGNTCCTCCACCGCGCCTTCCACGGGCACCGGNCGNCGNCGCCCCGAGGCNTCGGGCTCGCCGAGCTCCATCTTNTGCAGGGTCACGGACTTGAGNCGCANCTGCATCGTCGCCGTTGAAGCGCAGCGGCGCGGAGAGCAGCGCGAACTNNACGCCCTCCTCGGCCGCGTGCTCGATCTCCTCGGCGCGGGCNGGCATTTCCGCGCGGGTGCGGCGNTAGACGATGTGCACGCTTTCCGCNCCCATGCGCAGGGCCGTGCGCGCCGCGTCCATGGCCACNTTGCCCGCGCCGAANACGGTCACNTGCNTNCCNGGGAAGGGCGGNGTGTCGTGCTCGGGGAAGTCGTAGCCGCGGCCGAGATTGATGCGCGTCAAATACTCGTTGGCCGAGAACACGCCCACAAGGTTCTCGCCGGGCACGCCAAGGAAGATGGGCAGCCCCGCGCCCACGCCGATGAANACCGCGTCGTGGCTCTTGCGAAGTTCNGCCACGTCCACGGTGCGNCCGCCCACATGGTTGAGGTGGAAGCGCACGCCGAGCTCNCGCAGGCCNGCGATNTCCGCGGCGACCACNTCCTTGGGCAGNCGGAAGGCCGGNATGCCGTAGACGAGCACNCCGCCCGCCTCGTGCAGGGCNTCGTACACGTCCACCTCAAGNCCGGCCGCGGCGCAGATGCCCGCGCAGGTGAGCGAGGCCGGCCCNGAGCCGATACAGGCCACNCGNCCNTTGGCGTGGCTTTCNCTCGTCTCGGCCGGGCAGGANTCNGGCGCGGCGGCGCAGGCGGCGAGGTGCGTGTCGGCCACGAAGCGCTCNAGNCGGCCNATGGCGATGGNCTCGCCCTTGGCCTTNANNATGCACTTGCCCTCGCACTGGTNNTCCTGNGGNCACACGCGGCCGCANACCGCGGGCAGGCTGTTGGCCGTGCGGATGATCTCGTAGGCGCGCTCCACATTGCCGGCCGCCACCTCGCGGATGAANTCNCGGATGGGCACNTCCACNGGGCAGCCCTTGACGCAGGTGGGCCGTTTGCACTGGAGGCAGCGCGAGGCCTCGGTGGCGGCCATGTCGCCATTGTAGCCGAGGGCCACTTCCTTAAAATTATGNCGCCGCTCCGCCGGGGGCTGGCAGGGCATTTCCACGCGCGGGGCGACTTTTTTGGCGGAAGATTCAGTTGCCATGGGGCTGCTCCTTCCTGTAGCGGTCATAGGATTCGGCCTCCTGCTCGCGGAAGGCCGCCAGCCTGCGCCGAAGCTCGGGGAAATCCACNTGGTGCCCGTCAAATTCCGGCCCGTCCACGCAGGCGAACTTCGTCTTGCCGCCCACGCTCACGCGGCAGGCGCCGCACATGCCGATGCCGTCCACCATGATGGGGTTGAGGCTCACGGTGGTGGCNACGCCGAAGGGCCGCGTCACNTCGGCCACGGCGNCCATCATGGGCACNGGCCCCACGGCCACCACCTCGCCCACGCCNCCGGCCNNNAGGCGCTCCTTGAGGGGNTCNGTGACNAGGCCCTTGCGGCCGTAGCTGCCGTCGTCCGTACAGACGACAAGCTCGTTCACGAANCCCATGAGCTCCTTTTCAAAGAGCAAAAGNGACTTCTCGCGCGCGCCGATGACCGCCACCACATGATTGCCCGCGCGGGCGTGGCCCTTGGCGATGTGGTGCATGGCCGCGATGCCCGTGCCGCCGCCCACGCAGATGACNGTGCCGACCTTCNCNATTTTNGTGGGNCGCCCCAGCGGCCCGCAGACATCGAGGATGCTGTCGCCNGCCNNNAGCGCCTCNAGGAGGGCCGTGGACTTGCCGAGCACNAGATAAACGATGGTGATCTCGCCGCGNGNNGNGTCNGTNTCNGCGATGGTGAGCGGGATGCGTTCGCCCTCGGGGCTCATGCGGAGCATGACGAAATGGCCCGGCCGGGCCTTGGCCGCGATNTCGGGCGCGTGGAGCACNAGCTTGCTCGTCTTGCCGGGGATCAGGCGCTCCTTGCGCAAAATGGGTGTGGGCATGGTGTCCTCCGCCTCGGGTGATGGCCNGCGNGGTGGCNCCCCGCGCGGCCGTGTCGCCGGCGCANCCGGCATGTGTCGAGCATAGGCGCGAANCNNNCGGCTGGCAAGCGCCGGGAGGGGCGCNTCACCGATTGCNTCTCTGTGAAAANTGGGGCATACTGTCCCCGACCNGTTGTTGAGGATACGCCCGCGCGGACGCNGTGNCCTTCGCGCGGCTCTTNTCATTCCCTCTTGTGACACAAAACGAGGAGGATACCATGGCTCAGGACTATTTCCGCGCCCTTAGGGACGTTGCGCTGGTCATCAANTCCAGCCTGGAACCCAAGGAAGTGCTCCACAANATCACCGAGCAGACCGCCAAGACCATGGGCTGCAAGGCGAGCACCATCCGCCTGCTCGACAGCACGGGCCGCTTCCTTCTGCCCAGCGCCGCCTGGGGCCTTTCGGCCAACTACATGCGCAAGGGNCCTGTTGAGGTCAANCGCAGCGGCATGGACGGCGAAGTGCTNGCCGGCAAGANCATCCACCTGAAGGACGCCGCCGCCGACGGCCGCTTCCAGTATCCCGAGTCGGCNAAGGCGGANGGCCTCGTTTCCGTGCTTTCCGTGCCGCTNATGGCCGACGGCAAGGCCATCGGCCTNATGCGCGTNTANTCCGACGTNGAGCGCGAGTTCACCCCCGACGAGGAGACNTTCATGGAGGCCGTGGCCGCCATCTCNGCCGTNGCCATCGAGAACGCGCGCCTGCACGAGGCNCTGCGCAACAACTANGAGCTGATGAGCAAGCACGCCTATTCCGTCTACGAGGACTAGTCCGTCCCGCACCCCATATTTCAGCCCAACGAGGTATCTGCCATGAGCAAAGTGAAAGTCGGCATCAACGGCTTCGGCCGCATCGGCCGCCAGGTGTTCCGCGCCCTGCACCAGAGCTACCGNGACAAGGTNGAAGTGGTCGCCATCAACGACCTCTTCGACGTGAACACCTATTTCCACCTCGCCGAGTACGACTCGGTNTACGGCCNCGTCAATCTCGACTACAAGATCGACAACGACACCGTNACCGTGGGCGACTGGAANATCCACTGCTTCTCCGAGCGCGACCCCAAGCAGACCAACTGGGGCGAATACGGCGTGGACATCGTGGTGGAGAGCACCGGCATCTTCCGCACGGCCACCCAGGCCGCCGTGCACCTTGANAACGGCGCCAANAAGGTCATCATCACCGCGCCCGCCAAGGAAGAGGACATCACCATCGTCATGGGCGTCAACCAGGACATGTATGACCCCAAGAAGCACAACATCGTGTCCAACGCCTCCTGCACCACCAACTGCCTNGCNCCGGTGGCGCTNGTGCTGGAAAANGAGTTCGGCATCGAGCTCGGCAACATGGTGACCATCCACTCCTACACCAACGACCAGCGCATCCTCGACATGGCCCACAAGGACCTGCGCCGCGCCCGCGCCGCCGCGTGCAACATCATCCCCACGTCCACCGGCGCCGCCCAGGCCGTGGCCAAGGTCATCCCCCAGCTCAAGGGCAAGTTCAGCGGCTATTCCCTGCGCGTGCCCACGCCCACGGTCTCCGTGGTGGACTTCTCGGGCATCCTGAAAAAGCCCACCACCACCGAGGAGGTGCTCGCCAAGCTCAAGGAAGCTACCGAGACCTATCTCAAGGGCATCATGGAATACAATGACAAGGCCCTGGTCTCCATGGACTTCAAGGGCAACCCGGCCTCGTCCATCGTGGAGGCCTCCTACACCACCATCCAGAACGGCACCCTCATCAAGGCCGTGGCCTGGTATGACAACGAATGGGGTTATTCCAACCGCGTCTGCGACCTCATCTGCCTGATGAAGGAAAAGGGCTTCTAGGCCCGGCGTACCCGCGGCACAGTTGCGCGTGCCCGCTTCCGGCAAGACGCCGGGGGCGGGCACGTCCTGTTTTTTGCGGGGGCGTGGTAGGGGCAGGGGCGCCAGCGCGGGCGGCGCGGCTTTCCAGAAGGCTTTGTTATACTTTTGAGTTGGTGGTGTGCCTATGCTGCAACTGTAATGCCGAAATTATCCGTCAAAAACAGCCTTTTTAGTGCTGGCTGCGTCAGAGAAAAATTTCCTCGGTCGAGTACTTAAGTACACTCCCTTCGGAAATTTTTATCTTCCTTGCCAGCCCCAAAAAATCTTATTTTTTAGGATTCTTCCGGCACCAGCACCCGTCTTCCGCTTCGCTCCAGACGGAATGAAGGAAGGTCTATCAACTGTATCATATGACTGAACTTTCCAGAAAAAGGCGGTACTTCCGCGCCTCCTCCCGGGCCTGACGAAAAAGGTCTCTGGGGGCGATCTCCGGCGCGGGCGTGTCCAGCGTCAGCACCGCGTAGCCCAGCATCTCGAGCTGTTTTCGGAAGACATGCTGGAAATTTCTGTGGATGACGCCCTCGTAAACAAAGTCCCTGCCGCCGGCGATTTCCGCCACCAGCCGGGCATACTGCTTGCCCGCGGCCGAGTTGAAAATCTGGATCATGATGCCGCCACCGCTCATGGTGCTCTGGCCGCCGGAGCAAAGAGCATCAAGCAGGGGATAGCTTTCCGCAAGGCTCCCGGGGGGCAACGCGACAAGTTGCGCGAGCAGCGGATCGCCGTGGATGACGGGCAGCCCCGCAAACAGCTTGCGGGCCACCGTGCTCTTCCCCGAGGCCGAGTCTCCCATCAGAAGAACGGCATAGGGCGCCCTGTTTCTCACATGGAGGATATGCTTCTTGCGGCCCTTGGCGTCCGTGAACACGCTCTCGCCCATATCCTTGTACACATAGGCCTCGAGGGCTGCGGCCAGCCCCGGTTCCGCCGGGAGCTGCGCCCCGGTGCGGTGCGCGGCATCGGCGAGCGTCACCGCGGGCGCCCCCGCGGTCTCTTCCACGGCCGTTTTCAGCACCAGGGTGCCCTTGCGCGCGAGCGCGGCCATGAGCAGGGGGAGGATGGCGGCCACTTCCATCGAGGACGGCAGCGAGGAACAGAGGATGACATCGAAGGCGCCGCGCCGGGTGAGGATCCTGGCCAGATTGCCGGCGAGCCCGCTGAACGGGCAGTGCGGAAAACGCGCGCGGGCCTGTGCAAGGGCCTTCTCGTCCGCGTCTACGCCAAGGACCTCGCGGGCGCCCTCAAACCAGGCGAAACCGCAATAAAAGCCCTCCGCGCAGCCCAGTTCCAAAAAGACTGTGTCCGCGAGGGGCGGCAGGGCCAGCCGCAGCAGTTCTTCCTCCAGCAGGCGTGGCTCGTGACCCCCCGCTTTCGGGGCAGTGGCTTCGTGCATTCTCGCGCTCCTTTCCGGCCAGTACCTGACGCGGGGCGCGCCGCCCCGCTGCCGCCCTTGCACGGCACTCCCGGATGCTTCCTGATACAGCAAAAGTCCGCACTTAACAACCGGCCGGCGCCAGCCCCGGGCGCCAGAGGGCGCCCACCCTGGCGGGGTTTGGGAAAAAATGTTCATGGCCCCGGGCGCCCGCGGGGCGCCCCCCGGCGCGTGGGCAGAGCGTCAAGCCCCTTCAAACGGCCGCTTTTACACCCTTTTTCGCCCGCCGGGCTCCCTGCCGGCCGGCTGTGGGCCGGCGCCGGTGATACCGCGCCGCGGCGCCGCAAAATCTCGACAGGCCCAAAAAAATTTTCTACACTTGGCGCAAGGCGGCGGAGGAATGCGCCACGGGCGGCCGGCTTCAGGCCCCTGCCCGCAAGAAAGCCTCCCCCGCCGGGCCGGCGGCCCGTGCGCCGCGGCCGAGCGATCGGGTCATGCGCTGCCCTCTCGTTTTCGTTCATTTTCGCTTCCGCAGCACAGCCCGGCTTCCTTCCAACCTCCACTTCAGGAGGCCGTATGCGGTTCAGTTTTGACAAGGCCGCCTGCCAGAATACGCGCAGGGCCCTCCGCAAGGAATGGCTGCTCACCAACGGTCTGGGCGGCTATGCCAGCAGCAGCATCCTCTACTGCAATACCCGCAAATACCACGGGCTGCTCGTGGTCGCCACGCCCGACGGGCGGCAGGTGCTGCTCTCCGCCATGGAGGAGTCCCTCACCGGCGGTGCCAAGGAATTTCCCATCTCCACGCGCCAGCACCCGGGCGTGCTGCATCCCACGGGGCACCAGTACCTCGAAAAATTCACGCTGGACCCGTGGCCGCAGTTCACCTATCGCGTGGGCGACGTGCGCCTCACCCGCGAGGTGCTGCTCGTGCGCGGGCAAAACCGCGTGCTTTTCCGCTGGACCTTGCAGGGGCCGGAAAAGAACCACGGCCGGCTCCCCCGGCTCTCGCTGCGCTTGAGGCCGCTGCTCGCCTATCGCGGCTTCCACGAGCTGACGAGCGCCAACGGCGCCATCAGCCCCCACACGGACGCGGCGCCCGGCGGCTTTTCCATCGCGCCGTATGAGGGCATGCCCGCGCTCTACATCCAGGCCGGCAGCGCCTCGGTGTTCACGCCGCAGCCGGACTGGTTCTACAATGTGGTGTATTTTCAGGAGCGGGAGCGCGGCTTCCCCGAAAAGGAAGACCTCTTCCAGCCCGGCGTCATGGACATCCCGCTGCCGCCGCTGCCCGAGGGCGGGAGCGTCTACCTCGCCGTGGGCACCGAGGAGATGCCCGCGGCCAAGGGGGGCGGCGCGGCCGACCTCGAGGCCGCATGGCAGGCCGAGAGCGAGCCGCGCATGGCCGTGCACAAGAAGGTGCACGGCCTCATCGGGCACCTCGAAAAAATGGGCGCCCAGTTCTGCGTGAAAAACCCGGCGGGCGATGCGGCGGTCATCGCGGGCTACCACTGGTTCGACGCCTGGGGCCGCGACACGCTCATCGCGCTGCCCGGCCTTGCCTTCTACGGCGGGCGCACCCAGTTCGGGCTCGATGTGCTCGCCCAGGTGCCGGCTTCCATGAAAAACGGCCTCGTGCCCAACATGTTCGCCCATCAGGGGGAGCACGCCTACAACGCGGCGGACGCGGCCCTGTGGTACGCCTTCGCCGTGCAGTGCTACCTGCAGGAAAACCCCGACGGCTACGCCTGGGTGCGCGAGCACGCCTGGAAGGCCCTGAAGGAGATCGTCGAGGGCTACCGCAAGGGCCCGGGCAATGACATCTATGTGGACGAGAATGGCCTCATCCACGCGGGCAACGGCCACACCCAGCTCACCTGGATGGACGCCATGAGCGACGGCAAGCCCGTGACCCCGCGCCACGGAAGCCCGGTCGAGCTCAACGCCCTGTGGTACAACACCCTCGTCTTCGTGGACCACCTCGCCAAGAAATTCGACGAGCCGGACTGGCGCATGGGCGACCTGAAACCCATGCGGCAAAGCTTTTTTGAGCATTTCTGGGTGGCGCGCGACGGCGGCTATCTCGGCGATGTGTGGCGCGACGGCATGCTCGACCAGAGCATCCGGCCGAACCAGATCCTCGCGGTCTCGCTGCCGCATCCCATTTTGGAGGAGCAGTACCGGCCGCAGGTGATGGAATGCGTGCGCAACCGCCTGCTCACGCCCTATGGCGTACGCACGCTGGCCCCGTCCGACCCGGCCTACAAGGGCAAGTACGAGGGCGGCCCGGCCGAGCGCGACGCCGCCTACCACCAGGGCACCATCTGGCCCTGGCTGCTCGGCCAGTACACGGACGGCCTTCTGCGCGTGGCCTGGGATACGGACGGCGCGGCGAAAGCCCTGCTCGACCGCGTGACGCCGCTCTTTTCCGATCACCTCATGGACGCGGGCCTCGGCAGCATCTCCGAGATCTTCGACGCCTCGCCGCCAGCCCGGCCCAACGGCACCATCGCCCAGGCCTGGAGCGTGGCCGAGTGCCTGAGGATGCTCATCCGCCTCAAGCGCGCCGCGCCCGGCGTCTATGACGCCTGGGAGCACAAGATCGCGCACCGCCTCGCCAATCCCGTCTCCGGCGATACCGCGGGCGTGTGCCGCGTGACCATGATTCTCGAAGACGAATCCCCGGCACCCGCGCCGGCCGCAGCCAAGTCCGGCAAGCGCGCCAAGAAGAAGGGGGATGCCTGATGCGAGTCCTCATGTTCGGCTGGGAGTTTCCGCCGTATATCAGCGGCGGGCTCGGCACGGCCTGTTACGGCATGACGCACGCGCTGGCGCAGCTCGGCGTCCAGGTCATCTTCGTGCTGCCCCATGTGGAGGACGCGGCCACGGACTTCCTCAAGCTGGAGTCGGCCTCGGGCACGCTCATCACCCAGGACATGCAGGAACGCATGGCCTGGGCCGGGCAGGAGATCTGGCGGTCCAACATCCGCTATCTCGAGGTGGACAGCCCGCTCATGCCCTACCTCACCCCGGAGAGCTACCGCGAGGCCCTGAAGAACCTGTCGAGCGAGTCCTCGCCGGGCGGCGAGGTGGTCAGGACCCACGCGGGGCCGGCCTTCACCTGGAAGCTCAAGGGCGGCTACGGGCCCGAGCTCATGACCGAGGTCTACCGTTACGGGCGCCTCGGCGGGGCCATTGCCCTGCGCGAGGATTTCGATGTCATCCACGCCCATGACTGGATGACCTATCCCGCGGGCATCCTCGCCAAGGCGCTCACGGGCAAGCCGCTCGTGGTGCACATCCACGCCACGGAATATGACCGCAGCGGCGAGAACATCAATGAGACGGTGGCGGGCATCGAGCGCGCCGGCCTGTTGGCCGCGGACGTGGTGGTGGCCGTGAGCCAGCTCACGCGCAACATGGTCATCCAGCGCTACGGCGTGCCCCCGGAAAAGGTCAAGGTGGTCTACAACGCGGTGGAGCGCCGCGACGTGGCGAAGCGCTACGAGATCCCGCCGCGCATCCGCCACGAGAAGCGCGTGCTCTTCCTCGGGCGCATCACCTTCCAGAAAGGGCCGGAATACTTCATGGAGGCCGCGCGCCTCGTGCTCGAGAAGATCCCCAACGTGCGCTTCTTCATGGCCGGCAGCGGCGACATGCTGCCGCGCCTCGTGCGCCGGGCAGGGCAGCTGCGCATCGGCAGCCGCTTCCACTTCGCGGGCTTCTTGCGCGGCGAGCAGGTGGACCGCATGTTCGCCCTGAGCGACCTCTATGTCATGCCCTCGGTGTCCGAGCCCTTCGGCATCACCCCGCTGGAGGCCATGCTCTACGACGTGCCGGTGCTGCTCTCGCGGCAGTCCGGCGTCTCCGAGGTGCTGGAGCACGCGCTCAAGGCCGACTTCTGGGACACGCGCGACATGGCCGACAAGATCTGCGCGGTGCTGCGCTACCCGAGCCTCGCCGAGGAGCTTGTCAAGAACTGCCGCGAAGAAATGAAATCCATCCGCTGGGGCAATGCGGCGGAACAGCTTCTGCAAATTTACCGCAACGTTACAGGGGAAAACTGATGCCAGCTCTCTGCCTTTGCTACGAAGTGCACGAACCGTACAGGCTGCGGCGCTACACGGTCTTTGACATGGGCCAGAACTCCGTCTACGAGGACGATGACAAGAACTGCGACATCCTCCTCTACACCGCGCGCGTCTGCTACCTGCCCATGAACGACCTTCTCCTCAAGCTCATCCGCCGCTTCGGGAAGGACTTCAAGGTCTGCTTCTCCATTTCCGGGACGGCGCTCGACCAGTTCGAGCAGTACGCGCCCGAGGTTTTGGAGAGCTTCCAGGCGCTGGCCGCCACGGGCAGCGTGGAATTCGCCTGCGAGACCGCGCCGCACAGCTTCGCCTTCCTCTATTCCAAGCCGGAATTCGTGCGCCAGGTGGAGGACCACGCCAAACGCATCAAGCGCCTCTTCGGCAAGAAGCCCGTCACCTACCGCAATGCGGAACTCGTCTATAACAACGCCATGGGCGTGGCGCTCGGCGAACTCGGCTACAAGGCGGTGATGGCCGAAGGCGCGGACCATGTGCTCGGCTGGCGCAGCCCCAACTATCTCTACAGCCCCGTGGGCGCCCCCGACGTGCGTCTCTTCCTGCGCAATATCCGCCTCTCCACGGACCTCGGCCGCCGCTTCAGCGACCAGTCGTGGGACCAGTGGCCGCTCACCGCGGAGAAGTACGCCGGCTGGATCCACAGCCTGGCGGGCGATGCGGAAGTTATCAACATCTTCAACGATTACCATGTGTTCGGCCTGCGCAACACGCGGGACTCCGGCATATTCGCCTTCATGGAGGCGCTCCCCGACCGCATCCTCGCCAACAAGGACTTCCACTTCGCAACGCCCGCCGAGGCCGTGAAAAAGCTCCCCAGCGTGGGCGAGCTGGATGTGCCCGACTTCATGAGCTGGGACTACGAGGGCCGGGACCTCACGGCATGGCTCGGCAACGACATGCAGAAGGACGCCATCCACACCCTCTACAAGATGACGGATCGCGTGCACGCGCTCGGCGCGCCCGACATCACGCGGGATTTTGAGCGCTTGCAAAGCTCCGACCACTTCCATTATATGTCCACCAAGTGGTTCACGGCCCATGCGCCGGACAGGCCCAATCCCTTCCCGAGCCCGTATGACGCCTATATCACGTACATGAACGTGCTCTCGGACCTTGAGATGCGCGTGTCGGCGGCGGAAGCGGAAAAGGAACTGGTGGAGGACGTGGAAAAGATGGCCCGCAAGGTCACCCCCGCCAAGGGCGAAGCGAAAAAGGCCGGAGGAAAGGCGGAGGCAAAGGCCAAGGCCGCCCCGGAAAAGGAAAAGGCCGCAGCTGACAAAAAACCCGCAGCCAGGAAACCCGCGGCCCCCAAGGCGGCATCCGCAAAGAAGGCCGCGCCCAAAAAGGCCCCGGCCAGAGCCATGGGGGCCTCCGGCGCCGCCAGGGGCACGAAGAATTCCACCCCGGCCAAAAAGTCCGGGGAAAAGAAGGCCTGAAACAGGCCCCGAAGGCTGGACGCCGCTGAACCGTGGGGGCAAAAACCGCCACGGTTCAGCCTTACGTTAATGACAACTGCCTGCCGCCGCCCGGCACCGTGCCGCCGGCGCCCAAAGGAGAAGACATGGAATTCCATAACGCTCCCGTGACCCTGTTCGAGGTGAGCTGGGAGGTCTGCAACAAGGTCGGGGGCATCTACTCCGTGGTGAGCAGCAAGGCCCTCCAGGCTGTGGACACCTTCGGCGAGGATTACTTCCTCCTCGGGCCACAGCTCCAGCACAACGCGGGTTTTGAGGAAACGGACGAGCACATCTGGGATTCCATCCGCCCGGCGCTCGCGGCGCGCAACCTCAAGTGCAGCCTCGGCCGCTGGAACATCCCCGGCCGGCCCAAGGCCATCCTCGTCAACTTCGACCAGCGTTACGGCAGCAACCAGCTGCTCTTCGACCTGTGGAAGAATTTCGGCGTGGATTCCCTCTCCGGCGGCTGGGACTATGTGGAGCCCGTCATGTTCGCCACGGCCTGCGGCGAGGTCATCGCGGCCATCCACGAATGCCTCGTTGCACCCACCAAGGGCCGCTCCGTGGCGCTCTTCCATGAATGGATGTGCGGCGCGGGCCTTTTGAGCCTCAAGCGCAACGCGCCGGCCATCGGCACGGTGTTCACCACGCACGCCACCATGCTCGGCCGCGCGCTCGCCGGCACCGGGCGCGACATCTACTCCAACCTGCGCAGCATCAACCCCGCGCAGGAGGCCGCGGCCCAGAACATCACGGCCAAATGGTCCATGGAGAGCGCGTCCGCGCGCGAGGCCGACGCCTTCACCACGGTGAGCCCCATCACCGGCGAGGAGTCCACGGTCTTCCTCGGCCGCTCGCCCGATGTCATCACCGTGAACGGCCTCGACATGCGCGTCATCCCGGACTTCACCAAAGACCGCAAGGTGCCCGCGGCCCACCGCGCCAAGGTGATGGAAGCGGCGGGCCGCTTCCTCCGCACCGAGCTTGCGCCGAACACGCGCATTTTCGCCATCTCCGGGCGCTACGAGATGCACAACAAGGGCATCGACATCTTCCTCGACGCGCTGGCCCGCGCGGACAAGAACCTGCGCGGCACGGACGCCTCCATCCTGGCGCTCTGCCTCGTCATGGGCGGCCACACCGGGGTCAACCAGGCCGCGGTCTCGGGCGACCCCAACGCCACGGACAACGGCCTGCCCTTCATCTGCACGCACCACGCCTGGAACGCCCCGCAGGACCCCATCATCAACGCCTGCCGGCGCCTGGGGCTCAACAACCAGCCGGACAGCCACGTCAAGGTCATCTTCGTGCCGGCCATGCTGGACGGGCACGACGGCTTCCTCAACATGCAGTATGAGGATGTCATCTCGGCCTGCGACATGGGCTTCTTCCCCTCCTGGTACGAACCCTGGGGCTACACCCCGCAGGAATGCGCGGCCTGGGCCGTGCCCACCCTCACCACCGACCTTTCCGGCTTCGGCATGTGGGCGCGCAACGCCCAGAAGGGCAATGACGAAAAGAGCGGCGTGGCCGTCATGCCGAGGCGCGGCATGAACTTCGACCAGAGCGCGGAAATGCTGCACACCTATGTGCTCAAGGCCGCCACCATGGCCCCGGACACCCTCGCCGAGCTGCGCAAAAGCGCGCGCGACGTGGCCGAGCTCACCTCCTGGAGCCACTTCTTCGCCAACTATCTCGAGGCCTTCCGCATCGCGCTGGAAAAATCCACGGCCCGCACCGAGCAGGAGAGCGAGGCCCGCGAGGGCATGAACCGCGTGTTGCAGGCCTCCTCCTCTGTGACGCCCTTCCTTAGGCCCATCCTCGCCGTGGCCGAGCTGCCGCCCCAGCTTGCGCGGCTGCGCGAGCTCTCCAACAATCTCTGGTGGTGCTGGCATGACAAGGCTAGGGCGCTCTTCATGAGCCTGAACCCGCAGATGTGGGACAAGTGCCACAATCCCATTCAGGTGCTGGGCCAGGCGGACAACGAGCGCCTCGAGAGCCTGCTCGCCAATGAGGAATACATGCGCCTCTACACCGAGGTCATGGCCGAGTTCGACGCCTACATGGCCGAGCCCCTGCGCGACCTCGACGAGCATGTCAACGTCAAGCACCCGGTAGCCTACTTCTCCACCGAGTACGGCATCACCGAGTCCGTGCCCATCTATTCGGGCGGCCTCGGCGTGCTCTCGGGCGACCACCTGAAGAGCGCCTCGGACATGGCCGTGCCGCTCTTCGGCATCGGCCTGCTCTACAAGAACGGCTACTTCAAGCAGGAGATCGACGAAAACGGCCGCCAGGTCGCCGTCTATCCGCTCAACAACTTCTCGCAGCTGCCCGTGAGCATGGTGACCGACGCCAACAACGCGCCGCTCTATGTGCAGCTGGAGCTGCCCGGCCGCATCCTCTACGCGCGCATCTGGCAGATGAAGGTCGGCCGCGTCACCCTTTACCTCATGGACACGGACACCACCCGCAACAGCGAGGAGGACCGTAAGATCACCGACCGCCTCTATGAGGCCAACCGCGAGATCCGCCTGCTCCAGGAAATGCTCCTCGGCATGGGCGGCATCCGCCTCATCCGCACCCTCGGGCTCGAGCCGCATGTCTACCACATGAACGAGGGGCATTCGGCCTTCCTCGTCATCGAGCGCCTGCTCGAGTGCATGGGCCAGGGCATGAGCTACGACGTGTCCACGGTGCGCGTGCGCTCGAATACGGTGTTCACCACGCACACGCCTGTCCCGGCGGGCAACGAGGCCTTCTCCATCGACCTCATGAGCCGCTATTTCACCCACTTCGCCAGCAAGCTCGGCCTTGACTGGGGCCAGTTCGTCCAGCTCGGCCAGATCGAGGGCGGCAATGCCCACAACTTCGAGATGACCGTGCTGGCGCTTCGCTTCTCTTCCTGGGCCAACGGCGTGAGCCGGCTGCACGGCGAGGTCTCCAGGCACATGTGGAACAAGCTCTGGAAGAGCCTGCCGCTCGCCGAAACGCCCATCACCTATGTGACCAACGGCATCCACACGCCTTCCTATGTGGGCACGCAGATGCACGAGCTGCTCAATCAGTACCTCGGCGAAGGCTGGCTCCAGGCCGAGCCCGACGACCCGGTGTGGGCCAAGGTGGACGCCATCCCGGACGACACCTACTGGGCCGCGCGCATGACCCAGAAGGAAGAACTGCTCGACGCCCTGCGCGCAAGCATCCCGGGCTACGCGGAGAAGTTCCGCCTGAACCGCGCCGAGCGCGCCCTCATGGAGAGCGCCCTCAAGCCGGGGACGCTCCTCATCGGCTTCGCGCGGCGTTTCGCGCCCTACAAGCGCGCCACCCTGCTCTTTGCCGACCCGGACCGCCTCGCCCGGATCATCAACGATCCCGAGCGCCCGGTGGCCTTTGTCTTCGCCGGCAAGTCGCACCCGGCGGACGAGGCGGGCATCAACATCCTCCAGGAAGTCATCAAAATGAGCCGGGACGAGCGCTTCCTCGGCAAGATCTTCTTTATGGAGGATTACAGCCTCGCGGTCTCGCGCCTGCTCTCGCAGGGCTGCGACGTGTGGCTCAACACGCCGCGCCGGCCGCATGAGGCCTCGGGCACCAGCGGCATGAAGCTCCCGGTCAACGGCGGTATCAACCTGAGCATCTCCGACGGCTGGTGGTGCGAGGGCTACAACCGCGAAAACGGCTGGACCATCGGCCCGGTCGTCACGCTGGAACTGCCCACGGACGACCAGAACGACTACTCCGACGCCGAGGCCCTTTACACCCTGCTCGAGCACCATGTGCTGCCACTCTATCATGACTACAACAACCAGGGGCTCCCGGGCCGGTGGATCACCATGTCCAAGCGCTCGCTCAAGAGCCTGACCGCCATGTACAGCAGCAACCGCATGGTCCGCGACTATGTGCACGAGGCCTACTGCCCGGCCGCGGCGCGCCGCGACGAGCTGGCCGAGGACAACTGGGAGCTCTGCCGCGAAGTGGCCGAGTGGAAGAAGGACCTGCCCGTGCGCTTCGGCACCGTGAAGATGGAAGAGATCATCCTGAGCGGCGCGGACGGCAACACCATGCTCTGCGGCGAGCCGGTCAACGTGCGCCTGCGCCTCAACCCGGGCGAGATGAAGCCCGAGGAGATCCTGGCGCAGCTCGTCATCGGCCGCACCTTTGCCAACGGCAACTTCCGCGACCGGCCGGATGTGCTGAGGCTGGAGCCGCGCGCCAATGGCAACGGCATCACCTATTCGGCCACCTATATCCCGCGCCGCAACGGCGCCTACCGCTACGGCATCAGGATCATGCCCGTGCACAAGGGCCTGTCCTCGCCGCTCGAGACCGGGCTCGTGCTCTGGGGCTAGTGGCGGGACGCCCATCCGCTGAATGACGCAACGCCCCTTCTCCCGCCTGGCGGGGGAAGGGGCGTTTTCGCGTCCTGAAAATGCCTCGCCGGCATTGGGGGCGCCTCGCGGGCCCGCGTCCGCCCTTGACTTGCCCCAGCCATCTCTCTAGGGTTAAAATTCCGGCGGCGCGCGGCATGTCTTGGGCGGCCACAGATGCACCGCCACTCCACAGGCTCGCCCCAAACTCGAACAAAGCCAGAAATACATCCGCTCCAGAGGAGAAGGCATCATGGCCAATACAGTGATCATCGGCGCGCAGTGGGGCGACGAGGGCAAGGGCAAGATCGTGGACATGCTCAGCGCCGAAAGCCAGGTCATCGTGCGCTTCCAGGGCGGCAACAACGCCGGCCACACCATCAAGGTGGACGGCGAGGAGACCATCCTTCACCTCGTGCCCTCGGGTATCCTCCACCCGGGCGCGCTTTGCCTCATCGGCAATGGCGTGGTCCTCGACCCAGGGGTCTTCCTCCACGAGCTCGACGAGCTGGCCGCCCGCGGCATCGACGTTTCGCCGGCGCGCCTCGGCGTGAGCAAGAAGGCGCACCTCATCCTGCCCTACCACAAGAGCCTCGACAAGGCGCGCGAGGCCAAGCGCGCGGGCCACAAGATCGGCACCACGGGCCGGGGCATCGGCCCCTGCTACGAGGACAAGGCGGCGCGGGTGGGGATGCGCGCGGCCGACCTGGCCGACCCGGAGCTCGTGCGCGCCAAGGTGCGCCACGCCCTTTTGGAAAAGAACATCCTCCTCACCGAGCTCTACAAGTTCGAGCCGCTGGACGCGGAAGCGGTGAGCGACGAGCTGCTGGCCCTGGCCCCGCGGCTGCTGCCCTATGTGCAGGACACGGACGCCCGGCTCCACGCCGCCATGGAAGCCGGGGAGGACGTGCTCTTCGAGGGCGCGCAGGGCATCCATCTCGACATCGACCACGGCACCTATCCCTTCGTGACCTCTTCCAACACGGTGGCCGGCAATGCGGCTGCGGGGAGCGGCGTGGCGCCCTCGGCCCTCGACCGCGTGGTGGGCGTCATCAAGGCCTACACCACGCGCGTGGGCTCCGGCCCCTTCCCCACCGAGCTTCTGGACGATGCCGGCAGCTACCTGCGCACCAATGGCCACGAGTTCGGGGCCACCACGGGCCGGCCGCGGCGCTGCGGCTGGTTCGACGCGGTGGTGGCGCGCGAGAGCGTGCGCCTCAACGGCATCACCGACTTGGCGCTCACCAAGCTGGACGTGCTCCAGAACCTGCCCGTGCTCAAGATCTGCGTGGCCTATGAACTGGACGGCAAGACCCTCGAATACCTGCCGCAGGAGGAAGGCGCGCTCGCCCGCGTGACGCCCATTTATGAGGAAATGCCCGGCTTTGAGGAAGACATTTCCGGCTGCCGCACCTTCGACGAGCTCCCGGATACGGTGCGCGCCTATGTGGAGCGGCTGGAGGAGCTGGCCGGTGCGCGCGTCTCCATCGTCTCCGTGGGACCGGGCCGCGAGCAGACCATCCTGCGCTGAGGGCCGGGCGCGCGGGACTTCCGGCTATCATGGCTGACACGGCTGACAGCCCATTCGCGGCCATCGCCGGCGAGGACTTCGCCCGGCTGCGCGGCGTGCTCGACCGCCTTGCGCTGGCGCCGCCGCAGACCCTGCTGCTCGAGGGCGGGAGCGAAGCCGGGCGCCTGGGGCTGGGCCGCTACTGGGCCTGCGCCAACAACTGCCCGCAGGCCCTCGCCGCCGCAGGGCGCGGCGAGCCGGCGACACCGTGCCTCACCTGCCCGGCCTGCATGCAGATAGAAGCCGGGGAGCACCTTGACGTGCTCGCCTATGACGGCCGCATCGGCAACCGCGAGGACGAGGAAAACCCGGGCCCGGTGATGGCCTTCAACATGCGCCGCGCCCGCGAGCTCAAGAGCCGCCTGCGCGACGCGCCCCACGGCCCGGGGCGCCGCGTGGTTCTGCTCATGGGGCTTTCGCCCGCCCGCGACGAGGCGGCCAATGCACTGCTGAAGGCGCTGGAAGAGCCGAGCGCGCATACCGTTTTTGTGCTTCTGTCCCCGCAGCGCGAGCAATTGCTGCCCACCCTCGTCTCCCGCTCCTTCTGCCTCACCCTGCCATGGTCAGAAACAACGGCCTCCGATGCCGGGCTCGCCGCCTGGGAAACGGCCCTCGCGGACTTTTTGCGCACCGGGCGGGGCTTTCTCGAAAAAGCCGCGGCCCGCGGCGGCCTTGACGCGGCGCAGGCGGCCGGCCTGCTCCTCAGTTGCCAGAAGGCGCTCATCCAGGTGCTTGCCGGGGGCGCTCCGGCCGCTTCAGACGCTCCGCTCGCGGCGGCGCTGGTGCCCTTGGCTGACGCCCCCCGCGCGGCCCTTTGCGGCCGCTGGCTCGACGAGGCGCAGGAAATGCTGCGTTTCGGCGTGGCCCCGGCCCGCGTCATGGAAGGCCTTGCCAGCCGCCTCTTTGTGCTGCTTCGGCAAGAAGAAAAGAGGGACTGACAGCGCCTCACAGCCCGAGCAGCCTGTCGATGGCCGCCAGGTCGAGGCTGGCGGCCACCACATCCGCCACGCGGTCGAGCTCCGGCCCCAGGTCCCAGGTGGCGCCGGCCACGGGCGCAAGGCCCGCCTCCCGGCGCAGGCGCCTAAGCAGGGCGTGCCGGAAGCTGTCACTGTCAAACACGCCGTGCAGGTACGTGCCCCAGATGCGCGCGGTGTGGCCCGCATCCAGCCGGCCCCAGCCGAGCGGCGCCCCTTCCCCGTCCCGCATGATAACCTGCGCGCCGCGGCTCTCGCTCACGCCATGGTGGATCTCATAGCCGGTCACGGGCAGCGCCTCACCGGCAAGCGCCGGGAGGGCCGTGCCTTCCGTGCGCCTCAAGGTCTTGCCCGGCGCAAGTTCGGTCGTTAGCGGCAAGAGGCCGAGGCCGGCCACAGCCCTTTCCCCGCTCTTCCCGGCTTCCAGCCCCAGCGGGTCGTCGATGCGCTCGCCCAAAAGTTGCAGACCCCCGCAGATACCCACCACGGCCCCGCGCCCCGCCTCAAGGCAGTCCAGGGCGTGCGCCCGCAGGGCGTCCGCAAGGCCGGAGGCGCGCAAAAAGGCCATGTCCGCCATGCTGTTGCGGCTGCCGGGCAGGATGACGAGCTGCGGCTGCCCCAGTTCTTCGGGGCGGCGCACGGCGCGCAGGCGCAGGCCCGGCTCGGCGCGCAGGGCGTCGCAATCGGTCACATTGCTGATATGCGGCAAGTCGATGAGGGCCACATCCAGAAGGCCGGGCGCCGCGGGCTCGCGCCCTGTTCCCATGCCCGGGCTCCTGCCGAGCTTGAAGCTCACCGAGTCCTCCTCCGGGAGGCGCAGGCCCGGGATCATGGGGACGACGCCGAAAAAGGGCCGGCGCGTACGCCGGCTCACGGCCTCCATGGCCGGCGCGAGCAGGCTCGCGTCCCCCCGGAAGCGGTTGAGCGCAAAGCCGGCCACATGGGCGCGGTCAGCCCGGCCGAGCAGGGCCATGGTGCCGGCAAGCGCCGCGAAGGCGCCGCCGCGGTCGATGTCCGCCACGAGCAGCACCTTGGCGCCCGCATGGGCGGCCATGCGCATGTTCACGATGTCATGCCTGCGCAGGTTGATCTCCGCCGGGCTGCCCGCGCCCTCCAGCACCATGAGGTCGCAGCCGGTGGCCAGCTCCGCCCAGGCGCGGCACACGGCGCGCCAGGCCTTGCGCTTGTAGGCCATGTATTCGCGCACGCGCATCATGCCCACCGGGCTCCCGAGCACGATGACCTGCGAGCCCTGGTCGCTTACGGGCTTGAGCAGGACGGGATTCATGCGCGCGTCCGGCTCGAGGCCGCAGGCCGCGGCCTGGAGCGCCTGGGCGCGGCCCATTTCTTCCCCTTTCAGGGTGACGAAGGAATTGAGCGCCATGTTCTGGGCCTTGAACGGCGCGACCTTGAGGCCCCGGCGTGCGAACAGGCGGCAGAAGGCGGCGGCGATGAGGCTCTTGCCCGCGTCCGAGCAGGTGCCCTGCACCATGAGGGCGGGCACGCGGGGGCCGGCCTCAGGCATGGCGGGGCGGCGGACAGGGACGCGCCCCGCGCGGAGCGGTGGGCCGGGAGATGCAGGGCCGGCAGCTCCCGCAGGGCACAACAGGCTGGCGGAAAAAGCCCACGCCGAAGCTACTTTTTCACGCTCTCGGCGAGCACGTCGAGCATGAGGGCGTCCGGCTGCTTCTTGCAGGCTTCGAGAAAGGTATCGAGGCTCTCGTTGCTTTCCAGCGCCGAGGCCGGGGCGCCGCTCTTGCCGCGCTGGTAGCCGTCCAGCCAGATGACGAAGCCGCTGCCGTCCTCCTCGTTGGCCGCATAGTCCTTGCAGGTGGTCTTGTCCGCGCGCCAGGGGCCGTCGCTGGCCGCGACCTTCTGCTTGCGGGCCTTTTCCCAGTGGGGGAGCACCTTGTCCGCCGGCGCGGCCTGGCAGGTGTCGTACACCTCGAGCAGCAGCGGCTGGAGCAGGGCCGGGTCGGCCACGGGCGCGCCGGCCTTGGCCGCGGCATAGCCGTCGATCTGCAGGCCCTCGAAGAGCGGCGGCTCGCCGGAAGTCGTGGCGGCGATGAGTTCCGCGCAGATATAGGTGGCCGGGTCGATCTTGTCCTCGGCCGGCACGGTATTCGCCGCCAGCAGCAGGGCGCAGCAAGAGAGCAGGAGTTTTTTCAGCATGAGATTCTCCGCAAAAAGGGGCCTCTCCGGCCCCGGTAAAAAACGACGGGCACAGGACGACTTTGGGGAAATTAATATGCCGCCCGGAAAAAAGGAAGCGAAATTTCCTCCCCTCGTGTGAGCGGCGACGGCGTGGAAGAAAGGGGGAATCCGCGCGCTCCTCTACTCCGCCCCGACGGCGGGCTGCCTGAGCTTGCGGAAGATGGTGGTGCGGCTCACGTTGAACATCTTGGCGACTTTCTGGATGGAGCCGTGCACCTCCACGGCCTTGGTGAGGAAGTCGCGCTCCATGTCGGCCGTGATGTCCTTGAGGGGGCGCTCTGTGGTGAAGATGTCCGGGTAGACGGAGGCGATATTTTCCTTGGCGCCCATATGGAAGGGCAGGTCGGCCGGGGCGATGAGGGGGCCGGGCAGCGTGATGGCGAGGGTGTGCACCATGTTCTGCAATTCGCGCACATTGCCGGGCCAAGGGTGGGTGCGCAACAGGTCGAGCGTGATGTCCATGAAGGCCAGCACCTTGTGGTACTTGCTGCAATACATGCGCAAAAAGTGCTGCGCCAGCGGCGCGATGTCGTCCGGCCGCTCCCTGAGGGGCGGGATGCGCACCGAGGCCACGTTGAGGCGGTAGTAGAGGTCGCGCCGGAAGGTGCCCTCCTCCACGCAGCGGGCGAGGTCGCGGTTGGTGGCCGCGATGACGCGCGCGTCGATCTTGCGCGGGATGGACGAGCCGATGCGCACGATCTCGCCATCCTGGAGCACGCGCAAGAGCCGGGTCTGCATGGTGAGCGGCAGCTCGCCGATCTCGTCCAGGAAGATGGTGCCGCCGTCGGCTATCTCGAAATAGCCGGCCTTGCCCTTGCTGGAGGCGCCGGTGAAGGCCCCGGGCTGGTAGCCGAAGAGCTCGGACTCGATGAGCGATTCCGAGATGCCGCCGCAATCCACCTTGAGGAAGATCTTGTCCTTGCGGTTGCTCAGGTTGTGGAGCATGCGGCCCATGACATCCTTGCCGACCCCGGTCTCGCCGAGCACGAGCACCGTGGCGTCCTAGGCGGCGAAGCAGCGCGCCCTGGTGATGGTCTCGAGCATCTCCGCGCTCTGGAAGACCGGCTCCTCGGCGCTGCCGCCGTGGCTCATGTGCACGAGCTGGTCCTTCATGTGGTCGATGAGCTGGTGCTGCTCGGCCACGCGCTCCTGGAGGTTGGAGAGCAGGGTGATGTCGCGCGCGAAGGTCACGACCAGGCAGACATCGCCATTGGCGTCAAAAACCGGGAAGCCCGACAGCACCAGGCGCATGCCGTTTTTCAGGGTCTGCGCGTGGGTGGCGGGCTTGCCGGTCTTGACGATCTCGGGGTTGAGCACATGGTCGAAGATGCCCTCCTTCACGAGCAGGCGCACATTCTTGCCTTCCACATGCTCGAGGCGGATGCCGGTCACTTCCTCATAGGTGCGGTTGATGTAGAGCGTCTGGCCGCTGGCGTCGGAAATGAACACGCCGTCCGGCAGCGCGTCCAGTATCTGGCGCGCGTAGTGACTGAAGAGCGGGGGCGTGTTCCTGGCCACAGGCCGTCCCTCCCATGCGGCGCCCGGGGCGCCCGGATCAGTGCGGCACCTGGAGGCGATCGCCGATGATGCCGCGGACGGCTTTCTGCAGCGTGCTCATGACCGACTTGTCCAGCGTCACGTCGCCCATGGGCGGCTCGCGGTGCAGGAACTGGTATTTCTGCGTGCCGAGCCGGTGATAGGGCAGAAGCTCGTAGCGGACGCGCTCGAAGGGCCGGATGAATTCGGCGATCTGGGCGATGGCGTCCGCATTGTCGTTGAAGCCGGGGATGATGGGCGTGCGCGCGAGGATGGGGAGCTCCGGAAACTCTTCCACCAATATGCGGAAATTGGCGAGGATACGGTCATTGTGCGCGCCGATGTGCGCCTTGTGCATCTCGCGGTCGAGATGCTTGAGGTCGAAGAGCGCGAAATTGAGATGCGGGGCCGCTTCGCGGATATTTTCTTCCGGCACCATGCCGCAGGTCTCCACGGCCGTTTTCATGCGGCGCTTGCGGCCGTTTTTGAGCAGGGCCACGGCAAAGTCCTTCTGCAGCAGCGGCTCGCCGCCCGAGAGCGTCATGCCGCCGCCCGAGCGGGCGTAAAAGGCCATGTCCTGCTCCACGCGGTCGAGCACGTCGCCCACGGTGCGCTTCTGGCCGTAGACGATGAGCCCCTGCGAGGGTCAGGCGCGGGCGCAGGGCATGTCGCAATCGCCGCAGCGGGAGCGGTCGAGCTTCGGCTTGTCGTCGCCCGGGGTGAGTGCGCCGTGCGGGCAGACCTCGATGCAGTGGCCGCACTTTGGAAAGGCCGATGCAGCGGCCCGCGTTCCACGCGAGCTCGGGGTGGTGGTGCTGAGATTCGGGATTGCTGCACCAGCGGCAGCGCAGCGCGCAGCCCTTCAAAAAGACCAGGGTGCGGATGCCGGGCCCGTCATGGACGGAATATTTCTGAATGTTGAAGACCTGCCCTCGCGGGCGAGTTCGTCGTCGGTGGGGGTGTCGTCGTACATGCGGTTCCCGGAAAGTTGGGGCGTGTCCCGTGCCCGGGGCCTGATGCAGCCGCCCGCGCGGGAACGCCAGTGGAAGAAGCCTAGATAGTGTCGTCATTTAATTTTAGCCCAAATGGCTATGCATCTGATATGCACGGCAGCCAGAAATGAGGCCGTGTTTTTTGCATATCGTGTGGTGATACCTCGCCAGCGCTTCAGTTCCAAAAAGGCATTTTCAATAAGGTGCCGAAGTCGATAAAGATATTTATCGTAAGGACGTAGACATTTTCGGCTTTTACGAGGCGGGATGACAGGATTTACTCCGGCCTGTTGGAGCGACTCGACCAGCGCATCGCTATCATATCCCTTATCCGCCAAAAGGCTCTCGGCATCTATTCCCTCGATAAGCCTGCAAGCCTGCGAACAATCTGCAACGGGACCTGCTGTAATAAATATTCTGACCGGCATACCATGCGCATCCACGGCCAGATGTATCTTGGAGTTGAGCCCCCTTGTGTGTGCCCCATGTCCTGATTGCCACCCCGTGCTCCTGCAGCGTGCGGGTGAACTTTGATGTGGCTAGCATCAATCATGAGCCATTCAAAATCTGGGTCGGATACAAGAATTTCGAGGAGCCTTTCCCAAACCCCACTATCTCTCCATCGGCAAAAACGGCGATGGGTATTTTTCCAGTCTCCATAGTCAGGCGGCAAATCTCGCCATGGTGCACCTGTTCGAAGGATCCAAAAAACTGCATTGAGAAAATTTCGATTATCTCGTGCCGTAACGCCTCGAGTTCCTTCCCGCCCAGGAAGAGGCGGCTCCAAAAGCTCCCAAACCTTGTCAGATATATCGTGGCGACGATGTGCAGTTTCCATGTCTACCTCCTTTTGGAAAAGGATAGCAGAAAGCTACATAAATTAAAAGAGAAATGACGACACTATCTAG
>NZ_JAAVBE010000008.1 GCF_014803725.1 Desulfovibrio sp. | reverse complement strand
TCACTGTGGGCGCCGGCGGCAATCCCATCACGAGTCCCGGGTCTGGCGTCAACACCGCAGGCGGCCAGACGACTTTCGCTCCGGGCGTGTTCGAGGACATGACGCCAACCTACCCGGGGACGATGCTAGAAAATGACACGCAGCACAACAGCCAAACAGCTTTTCGCGCCGGTGAGGGCTCGGTAATAAATCAGGCAGGCTCTTACCATGCATCTGGCGCCGGTCTTGGTGGTGGCGTGAGCTCTGGGTCGGCCGCCGAGAACGCAGGGAAGTTTTTTGGAGCTGGCGGGTGTGGGGCCTGGAACAATGGTGTATCATATGCTGGTAAAGGCGCCCAAGGGGCAATCCGTCTTCGTTTCTGGAACCGCGCCAAGGACAATGGGCAAGCTCCTGCGCCTGCC
Organism: Desulfovibrio sp.; assembly: GCF_014803725.1. Classification (GTDB taxonomy): domain Bacteria; phylum Desulfobacterota; class Desulfovibrionia; order Desulfovibrionales; family Desulfovibrionaceae; genus Desulfovibrio. The sequence continues at coordinate 12,270 of NZ_JAAVBE010000008.1, read as the reverse complement.
ACGTTTGTGGCCCGGCGCATGACACCACGCGCGGCCGCCGCGCCCATGACCGTCAACCTCTACGACCCCGAGACCGGGATGGGCTCGGTGTGGCGCGAAGAGGACGCGGAAGCGAAGCTCGCCGAGGGGATGATTTCCGAAGTGGCGTGGCTGGAAATCTGCGCGGAGAAGGCGGCGGAAGCGCGGGCGGCATGGCTTGCGGACCCGGATACCGAGGCCGAGCGCTTTGCCCTGTTGCGCGGCGCGCGGGATGCCAAGCTCGCTACCACCGACTACCTCGTGGCGCCGGATTATCCGCTCACGGACGAGCAGCGGGTGGCGGTCATCGGCTACCGCCAGGCCCTGCGCGATTTGCCCGCGCAGGCCGGTGCCCCCTGGGACGGTGGCGGCGAGCTGACACCGTGGCCCGCGCAGCCTGCGTGCGGCGGGGTGTCGCCCGACGAAGCGCGGGAGGAGAGTGACGCCCCATGCGCGTAGCCCTGCAAAACTTCACCGGCGGCGAGATTGCGCCCACGCTTTTCGCGCGCTATGACCTTGCGCGCTACCGCAATTCGCTGGCCGCGCTCGAGAACATGCTGCCCGGGCTGCATGGCGACGCGGCGCGGCGCCCGGGCACGCGCTTCCTCGCGGAACTGGCCGGCCCCGCGGTGTTGTTGCCCTTCAGTTTCAGCGCCGAGGCGGGCCAGAACTTCCTGCTCGTCTTCGGCGAGCGCACGTTGCAGATAGCGGACGGGGACGGCCTCGTGCCCGGCCTCCCCACGCTCACGACGCCCTATGCCGCGGCTGACCTGCACGGCATCAGCCACGCCCAGGTGGGGGATGTGGTCTATCTCGCGCATCCGAAGCATCCGCTGCACAAGGTGGTGCGCAGCGATGCCGCGTCCGCGGGCGCCGCCCATCCCTTCGCCTGGAGCCTCGTCAGGGTGGCCTTCAACACCACCTTGCCCGCGCCGGGCACGCCCACGGGGACCTTTTCCGGCACAGGCGACACGTTCACCCTGCGCTACAAGGTGGCGGCCGTGGACGCCGACGGCCGCCAGTCCCTGCCGTCACCGGCGGTGGCGGTCACGGGCGCGCGCCATCCGTCGGACTGGGTGCAGGGCAATTCCGTGACCCTCTCCTGGCAGCCCGTGGCCGGCGCTGCCGAATACAATGTCTACCGGGAGGAAGCTGGCTATTACGGCTTCATCGGCGTGGCCCGGGGCACGAGCTTCTCGGACCAGAACTACGAGGCCGACACCGCCGACACGCCGCTGGAGGACTGGGCGCCCTTCGCCGGCGGCAACAATCCGGCCGTGGTGGCCTTTCACCAGCAGCGCATGGTGCTCGCTGCCACGCCGCGCGCGCCGCAGGCCTTCTACATGTCGCGCAGCGGCGATTTCGAGAATTTCCGCAAGTCGCGCCCGCTCCAGGACGACGACCCCGTGGAATACCAGATCGCCTCCGGCGCCATCGACGCCATCACCTGGGCGGCGAGCTTCGGCGACCTGCTGCTCGGCACCTCGGGGAGCGAATACAAGGCCACGGGCGGCGACGGCGGCGCCATCACGGCCAGCAACGTGAGCATCACGGCCCAGTCCTACTGGGGGAGCGCCGGGCTTTCGCCCATCATCATCGGCAATTCCATCCTCCATGTGCAGCGGCATGGCAGCCGGGTGCGCGACCTCTTCTATTCGCTTGAGAAAGACGGCTACGCCGGCAATGACCTCTCCATCCTCGCGCCGCATCTCTTCGAGGGGCATTTCTTGCGCCAGTGGGCCTACCAGCAGAGCCCCGGCTCCACCATCTGGGCCGTGCGCGACGACGGCCTTTTGCTGGCGCTCACCTATATGAAGGAGCACGACATCTGGGGCTGGTCGCGCCAGGTCACGGACGGCCGCGTGTGGTCCGTGGCCTCGGTGCCCGGCGCGGGGGGCGACACGCTCTTTCTGGTGGTCGAGCGGGAAACGGGCGGCACGAAGCGCTGGTTCCTCGAGCGCCTGGCCGATCAGTGGCCCGACAGCGCGCCCGTGGAGGAGGCCTTCTTCGTGGATTGCGGCCTCAGCCTGCGCCGCGAGACCCTCGAAACCACGGTGTCCGGCCTCGGCCACCTCGAGGGCCGGGAACTCGCCGTGCTCGCCGACGGGAGCCCGGTGGAGGGCTGCGTGGTGCGGGAGGGCGCCATCGAGCTGCCCTATCCGGCGCGGGTGGTGCAGGCGGGCCTTCCCTATGTGTCGGCTCTCTCGCCGCTGCCGCTGGAGGCCGAGATGCAGAACGGGAGCAGCCTCGGGCGCATGCGCGCCTTTGGCCGCTGCGCCATGCGGCTTTATCGCAGCGTGGGCGGCAAGTACGGCCCCACGCGGGAGGAGCTGCATGACCTGCCCTTTTTGCCCGAGGCCTGGGGTGCCCCGGTGGAGCCCTTTTCGGGCGATGTGGAGTTCTTCCCCGGGGGCTCGCCGGAAGGCGCGGCGAGCCTGTGGATCGTGCAGGACAGGCCGCTGCCCTTCCGGCTCACGGCCCTCATGCTGGACGTGGATTTTGCGGAACAGTGAAGCGGGGGGAGAGAATGGGCATGAAGGACGAAGCGGCGCCGGGCCTTGTGTTCCGGCAGGAAGGGGCGGCCGAAGTACTTGGTGAGGCCACGGAGCTCGCGGCCACGCACTGGCGCGAGGTGGAGGCGGAGCTTCACGGCGGCGCGGAATATAAGCTGGACGGGGAGCGTTATGCCGCGCTGGAGCGGCTGGGCATGCTCAGCATCACCACGGCGCGCGACCCGGAGGGGCGGCTCGCGGGTTATGCGGTGCTCACGCTGGCGCCCTGCCCGCATCTTCAAGGCGAGACCGTGGCCGCGCTGGACGGCCTCTATCTGGCCCCGGAGTTTCGCCGAGGCCTCAACGCGCTGGCGCTTTTGCGCAGCGCCGAAGCCGCGGTGGCAGCGCGGGGCGCGGCCCTCGTGCAGTACAGCTCGCCGGCCTCCCGGCCCTGTGGAGCGCTGTACCGCCGGCTCGGCGCCACGCACACCGAGACCATCTGGCACAAGCGGCTCGTAAAAGCGGGAGGCACAGCATGGCAATAGCCACGGGAACGGCCGCGGCCATCAGCGCGGCCATGGCGCTCGCCGGCACGGCCGCCGGCGTGGTGGGCGCGGCCCGGCAGGCCCAGGCCCAGCGCGACCAGGCGCGGTATCAGGCAAAACTCGCGCAGCGCTCGGCCGCCATCGCCGAGCAGAACGCCCAGGCGGCGGACGAGGCGGCTGCGGCCGAGCGGCGCGAAGGCGCGGAAAACGCGGCCAAAAAGCGGCAGGAGGCCGCCCGGCTCATCGGCGCGCAGAGGGCGCAGGCCGGCGCGTCGGGGGCGCGCGTGGACGAAGGGGCGGCGCTCGACCGCGTGCTTGACACCGCGGAGCGCGGCGAGCTGGACGCGCTGGCGGCGCGGCAAAAGGGGGAGGACGCGGCGCATAACCAGGATCTGCGCGCCTGGGGCTACCGCAATCAGGCCCAGGCCTCGGAACTGGAGGCCCGGGCCCTGAAGGAAAAGGCGGAGACCGATTATCTCGGCAGCATCCGGACGACCCTGCTCAACGGCGCGGCCCGCACGGGGCGCAACTTTTACAGCCTCGGCGTGCAGGGGCCCAGGATCTGAAGAAAAGCGGCCGGGGGCCCTGTGGCCCCCGGCCGGAGAAAATCCCTTGCTATGGCTCCCGGTAGGCCACGCAGTCCACCTCCACTCGGATGTCGCTCATCATCCGCGCCTGCACGCAAACGCGCGCCGGGGCGTGCTCGGCCTCGAAATAGCGGGCATAGACCTTGTTGAAGCCCGCGAAGTCGCGCGTATCGTCCAGCCAGACGGACACGCGCACCACATCGCGCATCGAATAGCCGGCCGCTTCCACGGCGCTCTTGAGATTTTCGAGCGCCACTGTGGCCTGGACGGTGATATTGCCGGTGACGATCTCGCCCTCGGCATCGCGCGGCACCTGACCGCTCACGAAGAGCCAGCCGCCGGCGCTGACGGCCCTGGCGAAGGGCAGGGCGCCGGGCTTGGCGGGCGTTCCGTATCTCGTGATGGGCATGCTGTTTCCTTAGCGTGGCTGTAGAGTTGAGATGATGAGCAGCTTCTATGCCCGTGCCAACTTAATGCCGAAATTATCCGTCAAAAACAGCCTTTTTGCTGCTGGCTGCGTCAGAGAAAAATTTCCTCGGTCGAGTACTTAAGTACACTCCCTTCGGAAATTTTTATCTTCCTTGCCAGCAGCAAAAAATCTTATTTTTTAGGATTCTTCCGGCACCAGCACCCGTCTTCCGCTTCGCTCCAGACGGGATATGGAGTAAACCGCAGAGGGCCAAAGAGTTTTTTAAATTTACCCGACTAACTTCTGGCTTTCCCCGCCGCCAGCTCCTCGATGAACAGGGCGAGATTGTCCGGCTCGCCGGGCTTGTGGTCATCGGGATAGAGCAGGGCCGACATGTAGAACACCGAGCCCAGCTTGAGGCCCATGGCCGCGCTTTGCGAAAAGCGCATGAGCCCCCGCAGGATCGGCTCGCGCCGGGCTTCAGGGAGGCCCGCGAGCACCGGGGCCGCGTCCTTGGCGAGCGCGGCCACGGCTTCGGCCTTGGCGCGCATCTTTTCGTTATAGCCTTTTGTGTCGCCGGCCTTGAGGCGGCCGAGCGCCTCGGCCTCGTCGGCCATGATGGCCGCATGCCGCGCCTTGAGCCAGTCGATGACGGGCGTGACGTCGTTGCTCATATCTGCCTCTCTAGTCCCAGTGGCGCTTGTCCTCGATGGGCCTGATCTGCGGCGGCAGGCTGCCCGGCGCGAGGATCTTGAGCTCGGGGCGGAGCTTGATCTTTTCGCGGAACTGGTGGAGCAGCTCCTCGCCGCGCTTGAAGCCGCTCGTTTCGATGAACAGGGTCATTTCGTCGATGCCGCCCGGGTTGGTGACCTCGATCTGCCAGCGCTTGATCTCCTCGAAGCGGCTCATGACCTGCTCGACCTGGTGCGGGTAGACGAACATGCCCATGATGCGCGCCGTGGTGTCCACGCGGCCCACGATGCTGCCAAGGCGCGGGCTGGTGCGGCCGCAGGCGCAGGGGCCGCGGTCGATATAGGAGAGGTCGCCGGTGGCCAGCCGGATGAGCGGATAGGTCTTGTTGAAGGCCGTGACCACGATCTCGCCCACCTCGCCGTCCTTGAGCGGGATGCCCGTGTCCGGGTGGCAGATCTCCACGTAGCAGCGGTTGGCGATGTGCAGGCCCGTCTTGTGGAAGCATTCGTAGCCGATGCAGCCCACGTCGGCCGTGCCGTAGCCCTGGCGCATGATGAGGTCGTACTTCTTCTCCATCTGCGAGCGCATCTTTTCGGAAAGCCGCTCGCCCGTGACGAAGGCCACCTCGAGGAAGAGGTCCTTGCGCAGGTTAAGGCCCTTTTCCTCGGCTTTCTGGGCGAGGTGCATGAGGAAGCTCGGCGTGCCCACATAGCCGCAGACGCGCAGTTTCTGCATGATGTCAAGCTGGGTGGCCGCGTCCGTGGGGCCGGCCGGGACGACCGCGCAGCCCAGGTTGCGCAGCGGCTCCTCGAACATCAGGCCCGCCGGCGTGAGCTGGTAGTTGAAGGTGTTTTGCACCGCGTCGCCCGGGCGGAAGCCCACGGAATAGAAGGCCTCGGTATAGCCCCAGTAGTCCTCGCCGCGGTCTTCGGGGTCGAAGATGGGGCCGGGCGAGAGGAAGACGCGCTTGAGCTCGCCGATGTCCTTGGTGAGCAGACCGCCGAGCCTCGGGCCCATGGACTGGAGGAAGATGAGCTCCTTCTTCTTCAGGATGGGGATATGCTTGATGTCCGAAAGGGTCTTGAACTTCTCGACGTTGAACTGGGCGCGGTCAAAGCGCTTCTTGACATCTTCGGAATAGCGGTAGGCGTAAGAGAGAAGGTCCTTCAACTGGATGAGGCAGTACTGGCGGCGCTCGCTCTCGTCGAGCACCTCGCGGCGGCTGTAGATGCCTTCGGTGCGGTCTTTGCGGGTCATGACATCTCCTGGCACTGGTGCGGGAAGCCGCAGCCCTTGCGGCTGCCGGCGGAAAACGCGAAATGAGGGGCGGAATGGTCATATGTACGCATTGCGCCGTAAAAAAGCAAGCATTTTTTTATTTATCCTGATATTTCAACTTGTTAGAATGATATTTTGCGATGCGGCATCGGGCGCCCCCCTGTGCGCGGGAAGGGAAGGGCGGATTTGACCGCCGCGGGCGCCTGCGCTACGTTTCTCTGTTACGGGCTGACACTTTCGCGGCCCTCACCTTTTTCGGAGCGCCCATGGAATCGCAGCAGAGCACGACCCAGGAGCAGCAGGCCGGGGCCACCTCCCGGCCCGGTACAGACTTCATCCGCGCCCGCATCGAGGCGGACGCGGCCTCCGGGCGCTTCGGGGGCGTGGTGCATACGCGTTTTCCCCCGGAGCCCAACGGCTACCTCCACCTCGGGCACGCCAAGTCCATCTGCCTCAATTTCGGCGTGGCCGGGGAATACGGGGGCCTGTGCAACCTGCGCTTTGACGACACCAACCCGGTGAAGGAAGAAACGGAATATGTGGCCGCCATCCGCGAGGATGTGGAATGGCTCGGCGGCCACTGGGACGACCGGCAGTTCTACGCTTCGGACTATTTCGAGCGGCTGTACGAGTTTGCGGAAGAGCTCATCCGCCGAGGCAAGGCCTATGTGGACGACCTCTCGGCCGACGAGATCCGCCAATTTCGCGGCACGCTCACCGAGCCGGGCCGGGAGAGCCCCTGGCGAAATCGCAGCGTGGAGGAAAATCTCGACCTGTTCCGGCGCATGCGCGCGGGCGAGTTCCCGGACGGGGCGCGGGTGCTGCGTGCCAAGATCGACATGGCCGCGCCGAATCTCGTCATGCGCGACCCCACGCTCTACCGCATCCGCCACGAAGCGCACCACCGCACGGGCAACGCCTGGTGCATCTATCCCATGTACGATTACGCCCATTGCCTGTCGGACTCGCTGGAGGGCATCACCCATTCGCTCTGCACGCTGGAATTCGTCAACAACCGCGAACTCTATGACTGGGTGCTGGACGCGCTCGGCGTCTACCATCCGCAGCAGATCGAGTTCGCGCGCCTCAATGTGACCTATACCATCCTGTCGAAGCGCAAGCTTATCCAGCTCGTGCGCGAGGGTCATGTGGCCGGCTGGGACGACCCGCGCATGCCCACCCTGAGCGGCCTGAGGCGCCGCGGCGTGCCGCCCGAGGCCCTGCGCGACTTCTGCTCCCGCATCGGCGTGGCCAGGGCCGACTCCACGGTGGAATATTCCCTGCTCGAGCATTGCGTGCGCGAACGGCTCAACGCCGTGGCCCCGCGCGCCATGGCCGTGCTCGACCCGGTGCGCGTGGTCATCGAGAACTGGCCCGAGGGCAAGGTGGAAGAGCTCGACATGCCCTGGCACCCCGAGGACGCGAGCTACGGCAGCCGCAAGGTGCCCTTTACGCGCGAGCTTTTCATCGAGCGCGACGACTTCCGCCTCGAGCCGCCCAAGAAGTTCCACCGCCTCTCGCCGGGGGCCGAGGTGCGCCTGCGCCACGCCTATCTGATAACCTGCCGCGAGGCCGTGCTGGACGAAAACGGCAACGTGGTCGAGCTGCGCTGCACCTATGACCCGGAGAGCCGCGGCGGCCAGAGCCCGGACGGCCGCAAGGTCAAGGGCACCCTGCACTGGGTCTCGGCGCCGCACGCCCACAAGGCCGAAGTGCGCCTCTATGACCAGCTCTTCGCCGTGCCCGACCCGGACAAGGCCCCGGACGGCGGGACTTTCATCGACAACCTGAACCCCGATTCCCTCACCGTGACAACGGGCTGGCTGGAGCCCGCGCTCAGTCGCCTCGAGCCGGGCAAGACCGTGCAGTTCGAGCGCCTGGGCTATTTCTGTAAGGACAAGGACAGCACGGAGGAGCTCCCGGTGTTCAACCGCACGGCCACCCTGCGCGACACCTGGGCCAAGCTGGAGAAAAAGGGGGAGTAGGGCTGCCCGAAACGGCGCAGCGCCGCAGTAGCCACTGTTCAGTTGCCCGAAACAGCCCCGCTTTCGGCCACGCCAGCAGAAGCCTCTGTGCGCAGCTTTTTGGGGGCGTCGTGGGAATAGTCGAACACACGGATGCCCTCGCCCACAGCGGTCCTGACAGTATCCGTGAGCTTGCGGCGGAAGGGGCACGGAAATTCATGAGGCGTCCCCAATGTAATGCAGGACGCGATGACGATGGCCTCCGCGCCCTGCCGCACCATGTGCCGGGCCCTTTGGGCGGCGTTTTTCCCGGGGCATCCGCCGCAAGTATTGACGCCGACTATTTCTTCTTCGCAGCCGGCGAAGGCCCCTTTTTTCTCACGCATGGCCTGAAAACATTTGGCGGCGGGGCAGACATTTTCCGTTTGCAGACAGCGAATCAGGCCGATTTTCATGCGTCCCTCCGAATTTTTCCGGGGAGGGGCCAAGGCCACTCCCCGGCGTCCTTTCAGTCGAAGTTCAGTGTTTCCCCGTCTGCGGGGATGAAGATGCTTTCCTCAAAGCCCTTTTCCCGCGCGAAGGCGCGCATGTCGTCCCGGCTCACCGTGGCGTGGGCGACGCTTTCCATGTGGCTCACCACAAGTTTTGCCTGTGGCGCGGCCTCGTGGACCTTGAGCACGTCCTCCGTCCCCATGATGAGGCGGCCAAAGAATTTCAGGCTCGCGCCGCAGGCGTAGAGGATGAGGACATCCGGCCGAAAGCGCTCGATGGTCTTCCATACAGGCTCATACCAGACGGTGTCGCCGACGAGATAGAGCGTTTTTTCCGACGGATGGCGGAACACCACGCCGCAGGCTGGCCCGCAGGGCACCCTAGTGCCGTGGCGGCACTTGGTTTTTATCAGTTCCACATCCCTGTAGGCGGTATTCTGGTACAAGGAGGTCAGGTCGGTAAAGCCCTCGTCCCACAATGCGTGCGCGTCTTCCGGACGCTGCACGAAAGTGGGCATGTCCCTGGGAAGGGAGTCGCCGAGAATGCCTGCCGCGTTGATGTCGATATGGTCGGGGTGGAAGTGGGTGAGAATGCAGGCATCCACCCCCTGCAAGACGGCTTCCTTGGGGAATGGCAAGTCCACAAGCGGCATGGGGATGTCTTCCCGGTCTTCCGTGAGCGTCCGGAACGGGGTGTTGCGGAAGGTTCCGAATGCCCCCTTGGGCAAAAGCCACGGGTCAATGAGGAAGGTATGGCCACCATAGGTAATTTTCACGGTGGCGTTTCGGATTTGCTGGATTTTCATCAGGCTCTCTCCTTGAAATANGGTGCGCGTGACATCTCNATATCCTGTAACTTTAATAATTACAAGTTAGACCNTAACCCGGCTTCATGTATATTGAGGACTTCCGGCTCAAAAATTTTTGGGGTTTTCATGAAATATCCCACCAAGTTGGCCGATGCCATCCATCTNCTGGCCGCAATCCAGATATTGCGGGAAATCTGGGGGCCTGCTGCCCCGGAGTTGAGGCAGGTCCTGAAGAGCTGCGAGCTTGCCCAAAGCATGGACACAAATCCGGCCCATATNCGGAAGCTGATGCGGCTTGCCGCCANGGGCGGCTTGCTGATNTCGGAAAAAGGCCGGGTAAACCCCCGTCTTGCGCGCCCCGCCCAGGAAATTTCCCTGCTGGATATTTGCCGGGCTGTGGAGGGGGACAAGTCCGTCCTCAACCTGCATCAAAGGCCGGAGCCAACGTGTGCAGTGGGAAGCGCCATAGAACACGCGCTGAGCGNTGCTTATGCGGAAATCGAAATCGCCGCCGAAGCGGCGTTGGCAAAAATCAGCCTGCAAAGNATCATCGACGACTATTATGCGCGCACNGNNCTNNCGGAGCGAAGCTANNCAGAANNAAAAAGCCCCCGTCGCCGGGGGCTTTTTCNTATGCNCGGTCAGNCGNNATGCGNGTCTAGNNGCGGGCCTTCTGGATNTCNTCGGCNAGCGCCTGNGGCACGCGCTCGTANTGGTCGAACTGCATGGTGAAGGTGGCGCGGCCCTGNGTGCGCGAGCGCANNTCCGTGGCNTAGCCGAACATGGANGCNAGCGGCACCTGGGCGCGCACGCTCTGGGCGCCGCCGGCGCGGGCCTCCATGCTCTGCACGCGGCCGCGGCGGCCNTTGAGGTCGCCCATGACGTCGCCNAGGTATTCCTCGGGCGTCACCACCTCCACNTCCATGATGGGNTCGAGCANNACGGGNGCGGCCTTGTTCATGGCGTCCTTGATGGCCATGGAGCCCGCCACGTAGAAGGCCTGCTCNGANGAGTCNACCTCGTGGTAGGAGCCGAAGACNAGGTTGACCTTGAGGTCCACNGCCGGGAAGCCCGCGAGCACGCCGGACTTCATGGCGTCCTGGATGCCCTTGTCGATGGCCGGGATGTATTCCTTGGGGATGACGCCGCCGGTGATGGANTTNACGAANTCGTAGCCCTTGCCCGGGTTCGGCTCCACCTCGATGACGCAGTNGCCGTACTGGCCGCGGCCGCCGGACTGCTTGGCGTGCTTCATGTCCGACTTGGAGGGCTTGGAGATGGTCTCGCGNTAGGCCACCTGCGGCTTGCCCACATTGGCGTTGACATTGAACTCGCGCGTCAGGCGGTCNACGATGATNTCNAGNTGCAGCTCGCCCATGCCGGCGATGAGGGTCTGGTTGGTCTCCTCGTCGCCCTTGACGCGGAAGGAGGGNTCCTCCTTGGCGAGCTTGGCGAGCGCGGCCGAGAGCGCGTCGCGGTCGGCCTTGGTCTTGGGCTCGATGGCCACCTCGATGACCGGCTCGGGGATGTTGAGCGACTCGAGGATGACCGGGCGCTTNTCNTCNCAGAGNGTGTCGCCCGTGGAGGCGTTCTTNAGNCCCACNAGGGCCACGATGTCGCCCGCGCCNGCCCACTTGATGTCCTCGCGCTTGTTGGCGTGCATCTTGAGGATGCGGCCGATGCGNTCCTTCTTGCCNGTATTGGCGTTGAGCGCGCTCATGCCCGTCTCGATGACGCCGGAATAGATGCGGAAGAAGGAGAGNTGNCCGATGAAGGGGTCGGANAAGAGCTTGAACACNAGGCCGGCCAGNGGCTCCTTGTCGCTGCAGTAGCACTCGATGATCTCGTCGTCATGGCCGGGCACNTGGCCGGTCATGGGCGGGATGTCNACNGGCGAGGGCAGGTAGTCCACCACGGCGTCGAGCAGCGGCTGNACGCCCATGTTGCGGAAGGCCGAGCCGCAGAGCACGGGCACGATGTTGCGCGCGATGGTGGCNTTGCGGATGCAGGAGATGATNTCNTCCTCGGTGAGNGTCTCGCCGCCGAGGTATTTCTCCAGCAGGGCCTCGTCCTCCTCGGCCACGGCCTCGATGAGCTCGTGGTGCTTTTCCTCGAACAGGGCCTGCATGTCGGCGGGCACNTCNGTGACCTTGAANTCCGCGCCCTTGGTNCTCTTGTCGTAATAGATGGCCTTGCCGCGCACGAGGTCNACCACGCCCTCGAACTTGTCCTCNGCGCCGATGGGCAGCTGNAGCGGCACGGCCTTGGCGCCCAGGCGNTCGTGGATCATCTGCACGCAGCGGAAGAAGTTGGCGCCGATGCGGTCCATCTTGTTGACGAAGCAGATGCGCGGCACATGGTAGCGGTCGGCCTGGCGCCACACCGTCTCGGACTGCGGCTCCACGCCGGCCACGGCGTCGAACACGCANACCGCGCCGTCGAGCACGCGCAGGGAGCGCTCCACCTCGATGGTGAAGTCCACNTGGCCNGGGGTGTCGATNATGTTGATGCGGCAGTCCTTCCAGAAGCAGGTGGTGGCGGCNGAGGTGATGGTGATGCCGCGCTCCTGCTCCTGCTCCATCCAGTCCATGACGGATTCGCCGTCATGGGTCTCGCCGATCTTGTGCGAGACGCCGGTGTAATAGAGGATGCGCTCGGTGGTGGTGGTCTTGCCGGCGTCAATATGGGCCATGATGCCGATATTGCGCTGTTTGTCTATGGGAACGGTGCGTGCCACGGTATTCCTCCCTGCGGCGAAAAAGGGCGATGAAAGGCTATCCTGAACGGCTTGATTATACTTGCGAGTTGTTGCTTTGCGAGTGTGCTGTGCGGATACTGCCGAAATTATCCGTCAAAAACAGCCTTTTTGCTGCTTGCTGCGTCAGAGAAAAATTTTCTTGGTCGAGTACTTGAGTACACTCCCTGCGAAAATTTTTATCTTCCTTGCAAGCAGCAAAAAATCTTATTTTTTAGGATTCTTCCGG